>NZ_DASSWQ010000059.1:0-41671 GCF_035704835.1 Marivirga sp.
ATAGAAAGGAAAGGGATTTCTCGATTGCAACATCAAAGTGTTTAGTAGACAGATTTAATCCTTTCCTTTCGTTTTTAATTTTAGCTAATTTACAGAAATCTAAAATTGTACTTTAGCTTGATGGTGTAAATATATGAGTAGGAAGATAGGGATTATTTCCCTATCCGTCCTCTCACACCACCCTGCGTACCGTTCGGTACAGGGCGGTTTGTTAAAATAATGATGGCTGTGTTGCATTAGTCAGCCGTAAGTAAGTTTCGTAAAACCCAATATACCCTTGTTTGGTAAAATATGCATTATTGAGTGTGGTACAGAGTATCGGACTTCTTGCCACTCGGCAATAGCCCCTGCTACTGTTTCCCCATTCATATGACTTTTGCTTGCTCGCTTTTAATTTCAACAAATTGGCAACTCTTGTCTTACACCACTTCCATTCCTTCCATAAGCCCATACGTAGCCTTGATCTTACTAGAGCATCGAGGTTTTGCATCACTGACTTAGCTTTTGCTATCGAAAAGTAGTTCACCCATCCTTGAACGAGTGCTTGTATTTTCAATACTTTCTGCCTTGTATTACTTCCGTTATTGCGTTTAGTAATTGTTTTGCTTTTCTCCCTGATACGCTCAATAGTTTTCTTGGCTATTCGTATTTCCCATTCTCCTTTACTTTTGTAAAAGGAAAAACCTAATAAGGTACTTTCGGTTGGACGGCTTACCTTGCTCTTCGCTTTGTTTACTTTTAATTTCAAGTCTTTTTCTATGTAGTGGGTGATACTCGCCAACACTCGTTGTGCCGACTTTTCACTCCTTACATAAATACTGCAGTCATCTGCATACCTTACAAAACTCAACCCTCTTTTACTTAATTCCTTGTCGAGTTCATCCAAGATGATATTCGATAATAGAGGACTCAATGGACTACCTTGGGGTGTGCCTTCTATTCGTTGGCTTACTACTCCGTCTTCCATTATGCCACTGCGTAAATATTGTCGAATAAGCTGTAATGTGGCTTTATCCGTTATTTTACGCATCAAAAGCCCCATCAACTTATCATGGTTTACCTTATCGAAGAACTTTTCCAGATCAAGTTCTATTACATAACTTTTACCTTCGTTTAAAAAGGTTTGTGCCTGCAATACCGCCTGATGGGCATTCTTGTTGGGGCGAAAACCATAGCTGAACGCTGAAAAATAGGGTTCGTAGAATTGGTTCATCCATCGACTGATGGATTGTTGGAGCAACCGGTCTATTACCGTAGGTATTCCTAACATTCTTACCCCTCCTTGTGGCTTGGGTATCTCTACCTTTTTCACTGGGCTTGACTTGTAAATGCCTGCCATTACTTCCCTGCGCAATTGTTGGTAGTGGGTGTTTAGGTAGTCACGAAGTTCATCGGTCTGCATACCGTCCACGCCTCCTACTCCCTTGTTGCGTTCTACCTGCAAAAGGGCTTTTTCAACATTACGCCTGTCCATAATTGCTTCCAGCATAGTACTTGACTTTTGGTTCACAGGGTCACTTCCATACTATCTCAGGGATGAACTAAGCTCCTTTTGCATTTTACTTTCGGGTTCTGCCCTATCCTCTTGCAAACAGTTCTCTTACGTGGTTCTGCTTTACGTTTTCTCCTTGAAAAATTGTACTTCGTTCCCTTACTTTAACATTCAGCCCTTCGGTTCTTCTGTGAGTCTTCCTTGCATTTATTTGTTTAGCAAGGCTCGTTTCATTCCTACTATGGCTTCTGCTGACTTCTGACATTACCGAATTACATCGCTGTAAACGTTCACCGCTCAGGCATTCGCGCATGCCCTCGCCAATATAAGGTCAGATCTCTCAGGGTAAGGTCATATACTTTCTATTCATGTAGCCTCTTCATTTACGTTTATATGTTCCGTACAGTATTGGGCTTCTGTTTCTTTTGCAACATCACCCACACATACCCGCCTTATATGAAGTTTCTGTTCGTAGGCTCGAATATTTGCCGCCAGCTTCTTTCAGATTCGCAGTCGCCCACGACACCCTTGCTATTGGCTAACGATAAGTACTGTAACTCTCGTTCGGGACTTGCACCCTATAGCATGATGACCATGCCTGACACACAAAATGAGACTGCCCTTTAGGAACAGTCTCTTTGGAGAACAAATTACTGAGCAAATATTCTACATCGGTAACATTCATTACTTTCTCCATAACATACCCCAAGGTTCTTTATACCAAATGTTCCACCATTTTTGCAAGGATATGAAGGTTTTAATTCCTCTTGTGCTCTAACCTCTGAATTATTGAATCCAAAAGTTAATCCACCCAATAACAAGGATGCGGACATTACATAAATTAATTTCTTTTTCATTTTTAATGGTTTTAAGTTTAAAATATATTAATCGGTACAAGTATATATATACATATATTAAATACCAACTAAATCATAAATAAATTGAAAAAAAAAATAAATATTACATAGCTAAATATTAATCTGAAAAGAAAATTTATCGGCTTGGAAACCTGATAGCATTCAAAGCATTTATAAAAGTCAGCAAAACGACCGATTGGCTGATTGATTTAGGTCCAGAGGGAGGTCAAAAAGGTGGAAAATTAGTTTTTGAAGGTCTCCCAGAGGACATGATAAAAGTGAAGAATAATTATACTGCTGAGTTTTTGAAAGAGAAATTAAAGTAATTTAATCAATCTATCTTATTCAACTTAAAAGTATAATAGCCATAGTCGTCATAAACTTCTATGGTCATATTCCTTAAACCTATTCTGGTGGCTGTGCTATAGAAAGAAAACCTTTCACGGTTTACGGTATCAACAAATTCCATATCAAGATTGTAAATTCGCTCAGTACCATCTTGAAATCGAGTAGAATGCAATGTCAAAAACCAATCTCCACTAAAGAATGCATCTAGCGAGGCATCGTAATATTCTGCGAAACCATCTTCGTAAAAAATGATTTCATCTCCAGCAAAATCACTCGAAATATTATTTCTCAATAAGGCAAAATCTTCTTTATAAAAGGCTTTATCGAAATACCATCTCCCTTCAATTCGGTCCTCTCTTCTTTCCAATCTGCCTCTATCTGTGCAAGAAGAAATCAAAATAATAGTCAGTAAAAAGAATAGTAACTTTTTCATAGGTCTGATTTTTGATTTAGTTGATTAAACCAAAAATCAGACCAATTTACTTTTGCAACGCTTAAACTCCTATTCATAAAACAACCAACTGAAACTTCTTAAACATCTATTTTCTCTATTTTTATTGAATAAATTAATTAAGAGGGAAACTTTAGACAACTGCGTCTACTCATATACAAGTGCTTTACTCTACCAAAAATCCTTTACCCTTCAAAAGTTGAGTTAGATCCTAAATATTATTTATATGGTTATTTCCGTAATAAATGTAATTGTAACTAATCTTGATAAGTAACGTGAATTGTAAGACCAACTTTTTAAACTAAACCTTTTAATAATGAGCTTCTTACAAATTTTTTTGGCTATTTTTTTGCCACCTCTGGCGGTGGCTATGGAAAAAGGACTTACTAGTGCCTTTTGGATCAATCTAATCCTGACCTGCCTATTTTTTATTCCAGGAGTTATTCATGCATTTTACGTGCTAACTAAGTAATAGCGTGGATCGAAAGAAAGAGAAAATCGCTCGGTTCGGTATTTTCACCAAAGGATTTGTCTATTGCTTAATAGGAATACTGACGTTAACAGCTGCCGTTAGCAAGAGTGGTGAAAAAACTGGATCTGATGGTGTGTTAATTATTATAACTGGACAATCCTTTGGTAAGTTATTACTGGGGGTGACCGCTTTGGGTCTCCTAGGTTATATTTTTTGGAGATTTTTCCAGGCTTTTGCAGATCCTGAAAATAAGGGAAATGACTTAAATGGCTTATTTACGAGAGCTGGCTATGCATCTTCAGGTATATTTTATGGATTTTTAGCATTTACAGCACTAAAAATACTTTTTAACGCTGGAGGCGGATCTGGCGGGAGTAACGAATCTACCGTTGCTAAATTACTTACTAAACCGTATGGACAGATCTTAGTAGGAGTTTTTGCTGCTGCATTTTTGGGTAAGGCAGGATATCAACTATATATAGCTTATTCTGGAAAATTTAAAAAGAAGGTGCAAGCAGCTGAACTTGATAATAGAATTGAGAAAATCATATTAAACTCTGGGTATGTAGGATACACCGCGCGAGGTATAGTAGTAGGCATCATTTCCTATCTCATATTTCATGCAGCTTTTATAGCCAACTCTAAATCGGCTGGTGGCACTAAAGATGCTTTTAATTTTATTCAAAACGAATTTGGAATAATCTTTCTAGCAATACTTGCAGTAGGATTATTCGCTTACGGGTTTTTTATGCTAGTAAAAGCAAGATACAGAACTATTAACATTTAAATATAATAATTATGGAATTACAGAAGAAGAAATACTTGACGGAAGGCAATTACGAAATTATTGAAACATTTGCTGCTTTTGGAATTAGTTACCTAGCTAAAGAGCTGGTGAAAAAAGGTTGGGAAAAAGTTACAAAAACGCCACCACCCGACAATCTTTACTCCTCAAAGATGATTGCGAAAGAAGTACTATTATTTTCGTTGAGTCTTGCGGTTGTAAGCACGAGTATCAAATTATTGACTCGTGGAGTGCTTGCCACACAATGGGACAAATTCGATAGCGAACTTCCTGAACGTTTAGAGTAGTGCATTGAATTCTCTGAAAAAGTATAGTAATTTCGCTTTTTACTAACTACTATTAAATGACATAACTACCATATTATAATGGTCGATGTGCGATCGACCATTATAATAATTCATTATGTTTTAATTTATATTTACTCACTACGGCTGCGCCAGCATACGATGGCTATTAAGCCATCAATCAGATTAAACTCCCATAGAAAACCTTCTCAAAATTAATTATTAGCCAGATTGATAGGTTGAAAATAATTCTCCAAGCTCCATTACCGCCCACCAGGCAATGTATATCAGTGCAGCTATTATAATGATAACCAACAGAATGATTAAAAATAGCAGTCCTTTGCCCGAACCTTGATGTTTTCCCTCTTCATAATATTCCTGAACCAGCCGAAGGTTTTTATCATTCGCTTTAAACCAAATATCAAAAATCGCCCCCAGTACGGGGATAGCCCCGATTATTGCATCGATGGAAACATTTAAGAGCATTTTTGTTATCAATTTTCCGCTGGCACCATTTTTACGAATAGTATAAATTAGCATTAAAGAAACTACGTATGAACTTAAATCTCCAAGACCGGGAATCAACCCAACCAATGGATCTATTCCGAACTTTATAGAGGTGGATGGAATGGTAAATTTTGAATCCATTAATTGTGAAATCCTTCGGATCCACTTGAGGTTTGGCTTGGTGGTTGGTTTCATAAATGTTAATTATGAATGGATTATATAAAACATTAAAAAGTTATTCTAGTACAAGATGTTGACATCTATTTATAATTAAATCCAGACAGGCTTAATTAATAATAACATCAAAAAAAAATTTACATATCTATTCTCTTAAACAGAATTTCTGTAAATAGAGTTACTTATTAAATAGAGCCTAGTAGGAAAATACACGGAAACCTGTTTCAACTACCTGATTTACAGGATACAAAAACAATATTTCGTGTAATTTAATTTGAGAATTATAAAAAGTAAAATCAATATGTCTGAAAACGAATTATTGGAGCAAATCAAAAAAAGAAATCCGAACGAGCCTGAATTCATTCAGGCGGTGGACGAAGTAATTTCTTCAATCGGAATCGTTTTTAAAAAGCATCCAGAATATCATAAACTAAAACTTTTGGAAAGAATGGCTGAGCCAGAGCGTTTGATTTCCTTTCGAGTAAATTGGCTAAATGATGAAGGAGAGGTTCAGGTTAATAGAGGTTTTAGAATTCAAATGAACAGTGCTTTAGGTCCCTACAAAGGTGGATTACGATTTCACCCTTCCGTAAATCAAAGTATTTTAAAATTTTTGGCTTTTGAACAAATTTTCAAGAATGCCCTTACTGGATTGCCGTTGGGAGGCGGAAAAGGGGGAGCTGATTTCGATCCAAAAGGCAAATCTGATACAGAAATCATGAGGTTTTGCCAGGCATTTATGGGTGAATTATACCGACATATAGGTCATTTCACTGATGTTCCAGCAGGTGATATTGGCGTGGGTGGAAGAGAAATTGGTTACCTGTTTGGGGCTTATAAAAAAATGCAAAATGAATTTACCGGAGTACTTACCGGAAAAGGAGAAGAATGGGGAGGTAGTTTAATCCGACCTGAAGCCACAGGTTATGGTTTGGTTTATTTTGCTCAATACATGTTAGAGAAGAATGATAACAGCTTGAAAGACAAAAAGTGTTTAGTTTCAGGTTCAGGAAATGTAGCACAATTCACACTGGAAAAATTAATAGAATTAGGAACAAAACCCATTACTGCTTCTGACTCTTCCGGTTATATCATAGATGAAGAAGGAATTGATACACAAAAACTGGAGCACATTAAAGAAATAAAAAACGTCAACAGAGGCAGAATTTCAGAGTACTTAGAAAAATATCCTAATGCTAAGTATGAAGATGTAGATTCAAAGCAGGATTTCAATCCACTTTGGAAAACCAAAGCAGATTGTGCTTTTCCTTGCGCTACCCAAAATGAAATCAATAAACAGGATGCAAAAAGCCTAAAAAAAGCAGGTATTAAATTATTAGCAGAAGGAGCCAACATGCCTTTAACAGCTGAAGCAATTGATATTATTTGTGAATCAGATATATTATATGCTCCTGGAAAAGCTAGCAATGCAGGTGGTGTAGCGGTTTCAGGCTTGGAAATGAGCCAAAATAGAATTGGTGTTTATTGGTCAAGAGAAGAAGTGGACGATAAATTAAAAACCATCATGAAGGACATTCATGATAATTGTGTGAAAATTGCAGATGAATATAACCTTAACCAGCATGATTATTTAGCCGCTGCTAATATTTTGGGATTTTTAAAAGTAGCGAATGCTATGAAAGCGCAAGGAGTTTTTTAACTTTAACCCAATTTTGAAATAAACTATCAACCAATAGTTATATGAAATCAATTTTACAGCATCAATGGATTAGTTTTAGAAGATCTCCTTCTTTTGAAAAAGACATTGGAATTAAGATCTTCCTTACGCTAGTTGGGTTTCTTATATTGATGAATCTAATTTTTGTTAGTTCATCTTTGGATGAAATATTGGATGGTTTAGGAATAAATACTGAACCTACTCAGTTGGTTAATCAATTCCTGCTGTACTATTTTGTGACGGAACTAGCGATCCGATATATTATGCAAACCGTACCCGTTCTCGATATTGAACCCTATTTACATTTACCAATCCGTAAAAAGAATATCGCACGCTTTTTAGTGTTTAAATCGATATTAAGTCCTTATAATTTGATTGCGCCTGCTATATTCATTCCATTAGCCATCAGCACATTTCTTCCGGTTATTGGGCTTGAAGAAACACTGATTTGGTTAGCTTTCACACTAGTAATTTCACTTTCTCTTCACTTTTTTAATATCCTTTTAAAGAAGAAATTAGAAAGCAAAACTATCGTTTGGGTGATTTTCGCTGGTTTAGTTATCGCTCATTATGTAGGTACTAATTATTTCAATTTCGAATTGATTCCATTAGGAAGTTGGGCAGTTACGACCTATGCTACTCCTTTGCTCATAATGATACCAATAGTCATTTTAAGTTTTTTAATTTTCACGAGTTACCAGTTTTTTTATAAAAACCTTTATGTAGAAGATTTATTTGATGCCAAAATGATGTCAGATGAGAAAATCACGGGAAAACTTAGCACTTGGGAAAACAAAGGCTTGCTAAATACCCTCATTGTACAAGAATTGAAATTAATTCTTAGGCATAAAAGAAGCAGGTCCAGTATTCTAGTTGCTGGCTTATTTTTATTTTACCCTCTGATCTTCATGCAACAAGCAACGGGAGATGAGGGTCCTTCTGAAGTGATTAAGATTTTTGTAGGCACTTTCTTTACAGGAATTTTCATCATGCAATACGGTCAGTTTTTGTGGAGCTGGAATACCAACCAAATGGATTTCTTTCTGACTAAGATTAACCCTTATACACATTGGGTAGAAAGTCGCTATCGATTATTACTTTATTCTGTATTGATTACATCGATTCTATCTATCCCCTATTTCTACTTTGGATATGAATTGATGATAGTCATGGGTGCCACTGCCATCTACAACATTGGAATCAATAGCATGCTGATTATGCGCATGAGCTTATGGGGGCCGAAACCAATTGAATTAGATAAAAGCTCCATGATGAATTATCAAGGAGTTGGTGCTGCTCAATTTGTGGTAGGTCTGCCTATCCTTTTAGGCCCAATGGCTGTCTATGCTCCATTTGCAATTTTCTGGAATTCTCAAATGGGCATTTTAGCAATAGCAGTAGCAGGACTAATTGGTATTATTTTCAGAAAAACGTTTTTCAAGGCTGTATCTAAAAAACTCAAAAAAGATAAATACAAACTCATTCACGACTTAACCATTTAATAAAGTGATTAAAATAAACAACCTTCAAAAAAGCTATAAGAAATTAACGGTACTTAATATTGCTGAGCTTGAAATCCCAGAAAAGCAATCATTTGGCCTGGTAGGGAACAACGGAGCAGGAAAAACTACTCTTTTACGGCTAATGCTAGACCTCATTAGGTCTAGTGAGGGTGAGGTTTTAATAGATGGAGAAGCTGTAAATCAAAGTGAAGATTGGAAAAATTTCACCGGCTCTTTTATAGACGAAAAATTCTTAATTAGCTATCTTACTCCAGAAGAGTATTTTTCATTTATTGCAAAAATAAGAGGGGTTAGTAAGGGAGATGTTGACAAACATTTGAAATTATTTGAGCCACTTTTCAATGATGAGATATTTGGTAAGAAAAAATACATCAGAGACTTATCGAAAGGAAATAAGAAAAAAGTAGGTGTTGCTGCTGCATTATTGGGTGACCCAAAACTTGTTTTATTAGATGAACCTTTTGAAAATCTAGATCCTACAAGCCAGATCAGATTGAAAAAAATAATCCAGCAATTTCAAGCTGAAAAATCGGTTACTTTTGTGATATCTAGCCATGACCTTAACCATGTTACTGAAATTTGCGAACGCATCGTCATTCTAGATAAAGGTGAAATCGTAAAAGATATTAAGGTTACAGACCGAACTTTACAGGAACTAACAGAATATTTTGGCCAGAATGCTGAAATCGAAAATTGAGTTCTACTTACAACCAAAAAGAATCAGGGCAAATAACTTTTCTCTGTTTCTTTTTGAATTTAAAAGTCATAGTGAGTTCATGACTACCTCCACTGTAGGGACCAATATCTGAAATGATGAAATCATATGAATAGGTAAAAGCGAAATCCTGCATTGCAGAAAAACCGACTAATCCGCTAAAGCTATCATCTTGCCTAAAGGAGCCACCAAACCAAAAATTATCTGCTTTTTGAGCTCTAATATTAAAATCAACATGACCAGATGAAGGGCGAACTGATTTAAACAAAACAGAAGGCACTAGAAACCAATCTGAATTCTCTTGACCTATATCGAATTTATAACCGATGTTAGCAAAATAATGTGCCTCCAAATCAAATACTTCCACTTCCCTTTCTCCAGTTGGCAAAAACATAGTGGTATTGCTAATCATCTGTGTTATGGAAGCTCCAAAATAAAATTTATCGCTGTAAACCCATATGCCAATTGAACCATCGGGAATAAATCGATTGGGCAAAATTCTATCAATTATTACATCATTAGAATTTTGAAAGCTTAATTGATCCATATCGATAGTATGCTGTAAAATCCCTAATGAAGCGCCAACGGAGGCACTTAAGTTGCTCGTAAATGGATGGTGATAGGCATAATTAAGATGTGCAGATGTTTGACTAATAGGTCCAGTAATGTCTTTAATCAGAATAGCTCCAAATCCATGATGTCCTCTTTGATTCATAGTGTTTTGAAACGGCATTTTTTTGAAAGGTGCATGATAAGTTGCAAATACTGTTTGCGGTGCATCTTCAAAGCCAATCCACTGTACACGACCTCCGATTTTAATCTCATCCATATTCTGAGAACCAGCAATCGCTGGATTCAGCAAAAATTGATTCGTTGCATATTGGGTATATTGCGGCCTTTGCTGTGCGGACAATTCCAAAGGAAGCAATCCCAAAATTAAGATCGATATGGTTAATAGTTTATTCAAAGTCAGTACAATATAGTGATTGTTCCGGTTACTGGTTCATACCCATCATTCAAATCAATTACATAATAATAAACCCCTGGGGAAAGTACTTCTCCGTTGAATTTACCATCCCAAGGTTGATCATAACCCAATGAATAAAATAATTCTTTTCCCCATCTATTATAAATTTTCACTTCAGGATTAGGATACTCTCCAATTCCTCCTAAATCCCAAAAATCATTTACTCCGTCACCATTTGGCGTAAATACGTTTGCAGGAGCAATTGGTGGTCTTACCACTACTGTCACAGAATCCGTATCAGGACATCCGTTTACCGTCAAGCCATCTACAATAAAAGTAGTCGTTTTCACAGGGCTAACCTGAATTCTAGAATTCCTCACATCACTCTGAATAGAAACATCATTTCTCCAGATAAAGCTCGATCCATTTGTTGCTTCCAATATTCGAGTATCTCCCTCTCGTATTGTGATATCATTTCCAGCATTAATCGGTTCAAAAGGAACTACAGAAACGGTAGCAGGTGGCGTAGTTTGCGGACATAAACCTTGATTATCTATTATTCTAGCTCTGTAATAAGTATCTGCATCTGGGAAATCTACCAATTCGGTTTGCGAAGTACCCAGACTTTGCCAATCTTCCATATTATCACTAATCTCCCAATCTAAAATTCTATAGTTACCTGGGTCTAAACTTATCACTACGGAATCTCCCAAACACACTGGGTTAGGAACAGCATTTGTATTTCCTTGATACTTATAATTTAAAAGGTTAACCACGAATTCATTTGACATTACCTCTGAATTAATCACACATTCAGCATTAGAAATCAGTTTTGCGCGAACAATATCTTGATCTTCAATTAAGGTACTATCAAATTTATTTCCAATAAATTCACCATTTACGAACCATTCAAATTCTGGTGCATCGCCTCCATTTTCTATATTGAGCTCTAAGGATACATCTATATTTTCACAGACCAAATCTGGCCCTGAAATAGTGATGCCTGGGAATGATGAAGGCTCTACTGTTACGGTTTTCACCAGTTGATTCGTACTACAGATAAATCCATCAATATTTATAGCTACATCTTTATTTCCTGGCGTGTTCCAGAATAGCTCATAAGGACCAAAGCCCGTACCGCTTATGACACGTGCAGTACCAAAGTCCCAGCTATATCCATCATCGGCAATACCTAACCCATCAGCTTCAAATTCAACAATAGCGGTTTGGTGCTGACAAATTGTATCACGTTCAATCATTAAATTATCCAGACTAAATACGTTCACATTATGAAATGCAGTATCTGATGGACATCCATCCAAAGTTGTCACAACATAAAGCGTTTTAAGCCCTCCAACATCCCAACCTAACTCATAAACTTCATTGCCTAAATCATTTTCTGTGGTAGCTCCATCAAAATACCAATCATAAGTAACTCCTGCTCTTAGGCTATCTCCAAATGAGATATTTGCTGTTCCTTCTAAACATATAAAGTCAGGAGCATCAATGGACGCCAAAGGCTTTTCTCTAATTTCGATTGTCTCTGTATAGGTATCCTGACAACCATTTTCCAAAACACTTAACGTAATTTCTATTGAACCTGGTTGGTCGAGTAATAATTCAAAATCTGCCTCTCCTTGAGAACCAGTAATTCCATTATATACATAATCCCAACTTATAATGCTGAAAGGCGAAACATCCCAATCAGGCACTAGCATCAAAACATCATCTTGACATAAATAATCATCTCTCTGAAAAGTTGCGTCAGGCAATTGCTTGACTTCGACTTGGAAGGTACTATCTCTTATACAACCTTTATTATTAATGGTAATGGTTATGTTTTTAGTACCTATTTCCTCCCAGGTGACAAAATAATCTTCTCTAGTGTTGCTAAGAGGGGTCACTTGGCTAGGATTATCAAAATCCCATTCTACTGATCTGCCATTCACAAGTGGTAAAGTAAATACGATTCTGGCACTATCGTTGGAACAAATTTCAGTGTCTGCAGATACGCTAAAAGGAATACGTTCTCCAACATTAATAATCATGGTGGTATCGAACTCATTACAAATGCTACCTTCAACCTTAAGTCTAACAGATTTTTCACCTGCGGAATTATAGCTGAAATTCACTAATGTGGAATCATTCTCATATCTAAGGAAATCGACTCCTTGGAAATCCCAGCTCCATTTAGAACCTGGTTCAAAGTTTGTTGTATCAATGCTAGCTGTGCCCTCAGAATTGATGCATAAATCTGAAGATATACTTATGGTTGGATTAGCGTTATCATAAACATTTATGGAATTTCGGGTTACTTCTGAAATACAGCCTCCATCTACTACTACTAAACTAATTTCTTTTGTTCCCGGAGTTGGCCATCTTACTTCAAAGGTTGAGTCATTCAATTGGGTAGGGATACCGTCAGCCCAATCCCAATTCAAAACTCCCCCATCAGAAGTGGTTCCGGTATAAGTGATAATAGTTAGTTCCCCCAAACAATTTTCTGTGGCTCCCAAGTCAAAATCAGATGTTGGAGGTTCTGCAATGGTAAATTCTTCTTCAAAGGATGAATTATTACAGGTAGAACCAGTGATATTTAAAATAATCTTTTTTGGACCAGTTGAATTATAGGTTATCTCGTATAATGAATCAGCTACTATTTCATTTATCACATCATTAGCATCAGTATCGAAATCCCAATTGAAAATAGCTCCATCTTCTGCAACTCCGGTAAATCTAATCTGCGTAATAGCACCTGCGCAATTTTCATCATTTGCGGATACAATATCAAAATCCGCCAGATTGTTCACCGCAATAATGTCCGTAAAGGTTTGACTTCCACAATTATCATTAGTGACGGTCAGACTCACATCTTTTCTACCTGGAATGGTATAGACAACCTCATAATTTTGCGTTCCTGCAATTTGGGTAGCACTTTCACCTGCTGTTGTATCAATATCAAAATCCCAATCAAACGTATCGGTATTTAAATTGTTGTCGCCTGTATAAAAAATAGTCCCAATGGCTTGACTAGAACCTTCATCTATACAAAATAATGGCGCATCAAATGAGGGATCTGGAGCATTTAAAACTCTTATAGTTCTTTGTCTCACTGTAGTACAACCATTTTCTGAAGCTGAAACGCTTACTGTTTTATCTCCTATATTTTCCCAAACTGCCGTTATGATAGTGCTATCAGCATTAGAATTTATAATAACACCATCCGCTCCGATATTCCATGAATATTGATAAGCTGAATCAGGATTATTGACTGCTATTTCCCTTTCAATAAATTCACAAATGGTAGCTGGCAAACTAAAGTTTACTACAGGTGAAGGATTTATAGTGATTCCGCCAGGAAGAGTGATGGTATTTTCACAATCATTTTCCCCAATAATATCTACTGAAATAGGATATGTTCCTGGAGTATCCCAAACCACCTCATAGGCTTCTTGCCCTGATAGTTTAGTTACTGTCGCACCAGCAAAACTTGTTCCCCAATCATATTCAGCAAAAATACTGGCAGCACCTGCACCACCATAGCTTATTAAAGTTGGTTGACCAACACATCCAATGTCTACGGTAATTTCCCCAAGAGGTGTAGGTTTTACTTCTAGTTCGAACTCTTCAGTAATTTCACAATTTCCATTAGTTAAGGTTAATGTGATGGTTTTAATACCCGGAGTAGTCCAGCTTAATAAATTCTGATTAATAGAATCCGAGATTCCATCCTGACCTGGATCGATATCTACTATAGTTTCACCTCCCAGATAAAAAGGGATTTCATCAAATGCACATACTGGAACTTGTTCAACTGTAAAATCTGTCGGTCCTTGCACTAGTTCAACATTGATGCTTTCTGTATTGGAACATCCATTCCCAGTTGTTACGGAAACGTCAATTGTTCTTGTTCCTCCCGCTGTATATCGTACTCTATAGGCTTGTTGACCAGCAATTTTAGTGGCATAATCCAAATCTGTAGTGTCAAAAGCCCACGTAAATGAATCCGTGAAGGGATCTGCATCGCCTGTATAGCTCACAATAAATTCTTCTCCAATACAGAAAGTTGTTGGTGCATCAAAAGTCATTGCAGGGCGAGGAAGCACTTCCACATTTACTCTCACTATTGCCGGACAACCATTATCATCTTCAATTGAAACTCTAATGGTTTTAAATCCAGCACTATCCCAATTGATAGTGGAAGTACGATTATCTACTTTAGTTACAATACCGCCATCTGCATTTACAACTGTGGCATTTATTGTACCTGTAAAATTAGTACCTGCAACCCCTGTGTAAGTAAATGTGTAATCTTCTTGTACACAAACTGGATTTGGATTCGTTTGATATTCTAAATCAGGTGCTGGAGAAACTTCAATATTTTTACTTGCAGCGCTATTACATCCACCTTCACCTAATATCTCTACAGAAATAGTTTGCGTACTAGCTGTAGGGAAGGTAAGTTCATATTCTTCACTTCCTAAATCAACCACGGTCGCATTTCCAAAATTCCATTCGAATTCAAAATCAGATATCGTTCCGGTTCCATTGTTAATTAAGCGAACAACAGTAGGGGCATTTCTACACACTTCATTTGCTAAATCAATTTCAAAAACTGGAAATGGTAATACTTCAACTTCTCGAGAAGTGCTATCGATACATCCACCGTTATCTAAAATCAAATTAATGGTTTTGATGCCTGGCGTTTGCCAGCTTACAGCGTAATTGGTGTTTACCGTATTTTCAGTAATATCTGCGGCATCATCCTCCATGAAATTCCAATCTACCACAGTTCCAGCTGGAAGAACTCCCGTAAAGTTGAAATCGACTTCTTCTCCCACACAAACTCTGTTATCGCTTCGCGTGAAATTTGCCACTGGAATTTCATATACTCTCAAAGAATAATCAGCAGTATCAATACAGCCACCATTATTTACAACTAGAGAAAAGTTCTTTATTCCGTCCGTATTCCAGACTGGAGCAAAGATTCCATTTTCAGGCTCATCATTGGTCGTATCATTTGGCATATTCTGATAAATAATAGCTACACTATTAACATCACTTGCGGTTGTCAGTAAACTCATGTCGTAAGTAATATTAGCAGCTTCACCTCGACACACCTCAGTAGGGAAATTTAAGGCAGTATTTGCTGGTTCCCCAATATTGATACTAATGCTTCCTGAAACATCATTACAATTTCCTTGAATATCTAGATTAATAATTTTTTCTCCTGACGTATTCCAACTTAGTTCAAATTCTTCATTAGAAACAAGCGTATCTACATCTGCTCCGGCAAAATCCCAAACGAATGTAGCTCCATCTTCTACTACCCCTGAAAACTTAATATTGATGGGGTCTCCAATACAGCCATTATTAGGGAAAGCATCTAATTGAATGAAATTATAAACGGCATAATCTATAGTTTCATACTTTACAGGACAACCACTACCAGATTCATCTGTCACTTCTAAAATAACTTGCTTAAAACCTCCGTAATCCCAACCTTCAATTTCTAATCTGGTATTACTGGCGATTGTTACGGTTGCATTATCATCAGCTGGAATCAACTCATAATCGGTGATGCGAACATCAGTTCCGAAAGCTTCTGCTAAAATGACCTGATAAGGATCTGGATCGTTAATACAAGCTTGTTCTGGAGCATTGATTGAATACTCAGGTCCAGCTGATACGTTCACTGTATCGCTTTGTGTCTGTTGCCCACACGCTCCAAAAATTGATAGCTCAATAGTTTTAGTTCCTGGACTTTCATATGAAACGCTAAAGGTAGTGTCGTTTATTTGTTCAAATACAGCATCTACCCCGAAGTCCCAAGAAATAGAATCTAATTCATCTGGAAAATCTACAAATACCTCAATGTCCGTACAAGTCATATTAGAGGACAATTCAAATTCAGGATAAAAATCTACATTAATATTGAAAGTGGTATCCACTATGCAACCAGCCCCACCTGTCATTTCAAGTGTGATTTCTCTGTTTCCAGGCTCTCCAAATTCTAACAACCAACTTCCAGTTCCATTATCAACCAGAGAACCATCTGCTGGTATTGTCCAATCAAAGTCTGCTACTGCATTGGCATCCCCTAAGTAATTTATCTCAAATTGAGAATCCACACAAACGCCTGCTGGAACTTCTAATTCATCTAATTGAGGTAAATATCCTACATTTATGGTTTCGTTATCGATTACTTGACAGCCATTTGGAGACTGCACAATTAACTCAACATTTTTTACCCCTGCTGTATCCCAGCTTACTGTCCAAGAATCTGTGCCATTATAATTTTCTACGGTACCACCATCCCATTCCCATCTGTATGAATTATTTGAATCATAATCTGCAGAAAGGTCAAAAGTAATAGGGTCTGTGCTACAAAGAGGAGTAGGAATAGGAATATTAGCAATTGGGGCTGGTAGCACAGTTACATTTTCTGTCATTGTAACTGTACAATTATTGCCGTTTGTAACTACCGCTTCCACTACATAGGTTTCTGTGGTTCCCGTTATTGGAAAGCCAAGTTCTATTTCTCTGTTTCCTGAAATTGGTGTGATCGTTACTCCTGTATTCGGTGTAACCGTCCAATTTATAGTATTAGCTGCATTTCCTTTATATGAAAAATTTGCAGTTTCATTATCGCAAATCTGCGTTTCAACATCGAAATCATCAGAAGGAATCGGAACAATTTGAATTGTTTTTGTTACCGTTGAATCACAACCGTTAAGGTTATAGGTAGCTGAAATAGTTTTAGTTCCTACAGTTGACCACACCACTTCCCAAACTTCCGGATTTGCTGTTACAGTTGCTGTTGCTCCGAGCCCAAATGAAGGGGTGCTTAGAGTTGCAGCATCTAAATTGCTGTCAAATTCGACAGTAACCGTTTCATTCAAACATGCTAAAGCAGGTGCAGTTATTTCAGGTACTGGTATAGGAGATATTTCGACTGTGAAGGTCTCTATAACCGTACATCCATTTTTATTAATTTCTAAAGTGATAGTTTTAATATTGTTTGCGGCATTGCTGGCATCATAATTATCCCATGTCACATCATAAACTTGATTTCCTAGGTCGTTTACACTAGTTGCATCTTCAAAGGTCCAGTCAAAAGTAGTACCAGCATCATTCGTATCCCCAGAACCTGTATAAATGAATCTTGTCGTTTCTCCCACGCAGGCAAAATCAGGATAGGTAACATCTGTCGTGGCTGGAATTAAAACATCAATCTCAAATGTTTCTGTGGTAACACAACCATCATTAGTAATACTTAAGGTGACTGTTTTAGTACCAGCAGAATCCCATTCTAGCTCGAAATTAGTATTGGCATCTGTTACATTAACCTGAGTAGCATCACCAAAATCCCAATCAAAAACACCATTTGCACCAGCAGAACCATCAAAATTGAAAACAACAGTTTCATCTATACAAATTGAAGTGACAATAGGGGGATTAAAACTAATCACTGGTTTTTCAGCCACTTCTATTGTTTGAGAAACCAGGGTGCTTGTACAACCATTTTCAGTTACTTGGAGAGTAATGGTTTTGGTCCCAAATGTGCTCCATTGTACATCATAAGCTTCTTGACCACCCATCTTCTTAACTGCAGTACCATCTGTTCCCCAATCCCAATCGAAAACAAGATTAGGACTGCTCAAATTTAAATTAGCATTCCCAAGATAACTAACAATTACTGGTTCATTAGCACATGCCCCAACAGGTGCAATTATAGAAGCGGTTGGCGTTTTACCCACATTTACTGTAAAGGTGGTATCGGTATCACATCCGTTTTGATTGACGCTTAACGTGATATTTTTAATTCCAGTTGTTGGCCAAGTAACATCGAAATCTCTATTTTCTGTTCTGACAGTAGAAATAGTTCCACCATTTAAAGTCCAAACAAGTTGAGCTGAGGCATCAGCTGTTCCCGTGTATACAAAAGTAGCTGGCAGACCTGAACAAACATTGGTTGGGGCAGTCAAATCAGTTGTAGGAACTGGCAATACCTCTAAAGTAAAAGAAGAGTCATTTACACAGCCTCCTTCATCAATTGAAAGGGAAATTGATTTGGTGCCTGGAGTATCCCAAACTACCTGAGCATTTACATCATCGCCTGAATTAACTCCTCCATCAAAATTCCACGTTAAATTGGCATTAGCTAAATCAGCATTACCAATGTATTCAATATCAACGCTATTGGTTGCACATACACTTGCTGGAGCAATATATTCTATGGTAGGTTTTTTAGTGATGTTAATCGTAATCGAATCGATGACCAGACAATTCCCTTCTTCTATCTGGTAGATGATCGTTTTAGTGCCTAATGTATCCCATTGGATATCAAAGTTTCTACCTGGATCATTTTCATTGACCACCGTTCCTCCATCCCAATCCCAAGTGAAAATGGCAGTAGGAGTAGCATTACCTGTGTATTCTATATTAACTGCTTGTTCTTCACAGGCTGTGGCGGGGGCAGTTACACCAGATGTGGGGACATTATTGACCGTTATTTGAATCGTGGTATCCGCCAAACATCCATACTCATTTTCAATTTCCAAATTCAAGTCAAAAACTCCGCTGGCACTATAAATAACAGAATAATCTTTAGTATCAGCTCCCGATTCAGAAGAGGTTGAACCAGAAGTTGACCAAAAATACTCTACTTGTCCTCCTGCGGGATCATCAGAAGCTGAAAAGGTAACAGGATCGCCTTGACATAGCTCAGTTGGTCCTACAATTCCCATTTCAGGATTAGGAAAACCAGAAATTACAATCGTATCGGCTATATCAAAACATTGTCTTTCACATGGGGAAACGGCCACACCTTGCACCCAAATAGTATCTGTTGTTTGGAAGATAGTATAATTTAAAACTTCAGTTTCGGTGGTGTCTCCCGTGCTCCAGATAAAGTAAGAACGATCTCCTCCTGTTGCACTTAGAGTGATTTGATCACCAAAACAACCAGCTGTTTCTGAAGCTATAATTTCAATGTCATTACCAGCAATTGCAGCAAGATTTAAAGATTCAATGGCAGTGGCATCTAAGGCTTCGCCAAAATATCTGATATAATCTACTGTGATTTCTCCTTCAGGATTTTCTTTTCCATTACCCCTCATTTTATTTGGCGGATAGAAATAACTTGTATTATTTCTTAAGGCAAACACATTGTCAACATATTCAAATTCCTTATTACCATCATAATAAACTGTCAGGGTATCATTACTTAAACTAAAAGCGATATTGATCCAATCAGAAGGCAGATCATCTGGGTATCCTGGGATTGGAGTGCTTCCAGCAGCTAAAATATTATCGTTTTGATCGAAATATTTGATGATTCCATCACTATCAATAAATAAACCTGCCCCATTTTGATTGAAAAAATTCATTATGAACAACCTGTCATCTTGATTATCACTAGCAAGACTTTCTATTCTAAACAATAATTCAACCGTATACAAATCCAATGGATCTAATAAAGTCCCATTATCGACAGTCAAGCCCGCATCAGGGGGCATCACATAGTGTTTATTATTACCGCTAAGACATAGTTCCTCTGCATCTATAAAAGTACCCGTTCCATCTTCAGGAATCAAAGGAGCTACACCAGATTCACCATTATCATTTTCAAAATTATCAACAAAATTATAACAGGCAGCAGGGACTAATACGGAGTCGGGATGAAACTGACCCAATGTAAGAAATGGGCTAAGAAGAAAGCCTAAGAGTACTAATGTCGATATTTTATTAACCTTACTTACCACTTTGCTATGAACACATATATTTAATAGACATATAATATAATTCTTTCGATAAACTGACGTTATCTCTTTACAAGTATCCTTATCAATAGAATGCACCTTTACCATAAAAATAAAGGTAAATATTAAGTTTTGGTAAAGAAATTGATAAAGACACCGAAA
Source organism: Marivirga sp. (assembly GCF_035704835.1). Lineage (GTDB taxonomy): Bacteria > Bacteroidota > Bacteroidia > Cytophagales > Cyclobacteriaceae > Marivirga. The sequence goes on from NZ_DASSWQ010000059.1 coordinate 20,203, forward strand.
CTGACGATGTAAGTATCTTTTCAGAAGTTAAAGATAATAAAATTGTACTGAATCAATACTTATTTTGAATTTTCATATAATTCAATCCAGTCTTCTGGGCTCATCTTTTTGCATAACTCTCCTATTAACGCAAAAGGGATGTTTTTTGGATTCTTAAATCTTATGCAACTTTTACCCATATCTAGCTTTGTAGCGACTTCTTTTTTATACTCTTCCTCAAACCAGTGCAGTAATGTTTTGATTGCATAAATCCCCATGTGATATAAAGCAATATTGTTTTTTTGGGAAGCAATACTTATAAATGGAAGGGGTATTTCAGGTTCAACATGATAGCCACTTGGGTAAAGCGAATGAGGCACAACATAGGCAATCATACCATAGGATATTGTTTCTTCAAAGCCCAACGGTAAATTTTCTACAATAGTAGTTCTCAATAAATTAAATGCCCATTTCCTCTCCTCTAGAATCGCATCTAAATATCCTTCTACCGTTTCTACATTATATTGCATGTAAATAAAACGACCTTAAACTTTTACTTAATTATTTTTAGTGAATATAGATTGACCACTGAAATCATTCGTAATTTCAGACCAGTAAATGGTTAGTGTTTCGGTAATTGGATCGTAGTTACCAGGAATTTCCGGGTCAACGAATTCAAACTGCACAGTTCCGCCTCGCTCAACCCAAGTAATAGTATTACACTCATCATTATAAATACCTTCCTGCACTGGTCTAAAACCAATTGCATCTAGCCATCCCGCAGAAATATCTGATATTAGATAATTATTATCTCCCATTGGCGTAATTGTAATATTTGCAGCAGTTGAAGTGGGAGGAAAACTTGGTCCATTATTAGAAACTCCGTTCCCTGTCCATGTATCTTCTGCTGTGGAAATCATAGAATTACAAATCACACTAGCTGATAAGGCTGTGTTACTGAATAGATATTCATTACCTTCAATTGTGGATTGAAAGGTGAAAAATAATTTATCTCCGTCTGTGACCTCCACTTCAGTGATGTTTCTGATGTCTTCTATATCTAATTCTAATTCAAACGGTAAGGATTCAACTTCTATAATTTCTGTACCTTCGCTCTCAACTGAATTTAAGGATACAAAAACACTTATACTTCTATTAAAATCTTGATTAGATGAAAGTAAAATACTTATAGAGGATCCTTCCGGACTTGAAAGGTTAAAGTCTGATGAATTCCCAAAAACAGCTTCTAATTTTGGTAATTCATCTAGTCCTTGCCGAGCTGAGAAATTCTCATTTTCTTCAAGCAACTCACAAGAAGCTAACGTAAATAGGATTAGCATACAAAATTGTATTGCCATCGAATTATTAACTATTGATTTTAAACTTCTCATCTTAAGAATATTAAAAAGTTAAATTTATTCCACCGCCAATGGAACGTAAATGTGGGAAATGAAGAAATTGCTGACCATGATATGGATGGTTACTATTCCATCCTGTTTCTGGATCTGCATTAGGCAAACTACTCTTCAGCCATAAATTTCTTCCTACTACATATAGATTAGTTTTTTTGAAAAAGCCACTTCCTCCTTTAGTATGGTCAAAAGTATAACCAATTTTCAACTCTCTTAATCGGACAAAATTATTCTGATAAACATGTGCCTCATCAATACCTGCCATCACGTTCGACCAGAAATATTCTCCTTTATTAATAATAATATTGTTTTCTCCGTCTGCCTCTACCACCGCTTCTCCATTTCCATCTAAGGAGTAATAGCCTTTTACTGCATCCAAAACTACGCCTTCTGCTCTATCCGAGGTGGCAATGTCTGTTCCATATTCTTTCTGCTGTTGCGTTTGGCCTGCATATATGTGACCTCCAAGCTGCCCATCAAATTGAGCATGAATTGAAAGTCCATAGATTCTAATATTACTGGACAAAGCAGCCCAAAAATCAGGATTCATTTTGCCTAATGATTTTCTATTCGGATCTTCTATTGGCATTCCAAAAGACGGGTTTGAAATTCCACCAATGAATTCTCTACCATCTACTACTATTTTACCCTCTTCATTCCTCAAAAAGGAAGTTCCGTATATCATTGGAAAAGATTCTCCTTCCACTAATCGAATTTCAGGACCATCAACACCTCCACTTAACCTTAGCTGATTTATATTTTCACTAATGGAAACAACATTCGATTCAATAGCGGTATAATTACCACTTATTTCCCATTCAAAATTTTCTCTTTTTACTGGAATTAAACTCAGACTGGCTTCAATGCCTCTATTTTCGATTTCACCAACATTTTGCAAACGATAACTGACCCCACTGGTTAAGGGCTCTGGTAATAATAAAACCTGGTCGCTATTATTTTCCTGGAAATAATTAAGCTTCAAACCAACTTGATTATTCAATAACCTTAAATCTAATCCCAAGTCTAAGGTCTGAGTTATTTGTGGACTCAATACTTCATCCATCACAAAAAATTGTCCTTGAGTAAGATAGGGATAATGTGTTCTTGACTGAGCAAAATATGGATTAGATAAGCCCTCATTCAATCCTTGATTAATATTTTGATTTAGGAATGGAGCTTGACCAATATTAGAAAAATTAGCACTTAACTTGCCTATATTTAGGAAGTTATTCTTTTCAAATAGTTGAGAAAAAACAAAACTCATTCCAACTGAAGGATAAATAAACGCCCCATTTTCATAATTTGAATTGGAGATATAATCTTGTCGAGCAGAAAAATCTAGATATATAGTATTATAAATGGAAAAAGAGGCATTGGCATAAAATCCATAAACTCTGCTATAATAATTTACAGTATCTGAAGATTGAGTGTCTGTATTGTCGATATCTTGTGTTCCGGCTTCGTTCAAATTATTTCCAATATTTACGGTAGAGTTTGTCTGTATATCAATTGTTTCATTACCTAAGAGCAGCTCAAACACCAATCTTTTAGGATTTCCAAAAGTAAGCTGAGCGTTAATATTCGAATTTAATTCCTGATGCTGATTTTGACCTTCAATTATTCTACCAGCAGCAGGAGGTGTTGTTCTACCATTGGTATAACTCGCCCCTAAATCATAAATCTCATTGATGTTTTCATTGAAAAAATCTCCACCGCCTCTGTAATTAAATTGCAACCATTTTGATGGTTGATACTTAAAATAGACACTCCCGAATATCCTTTCAGTAGTTTCTGAAAAATCATTATTGGCCAAAGACCATCTTGGGTTATCCACACCTGGTCGGTAGTATTCTTGCTGGCTTGGGTTTCCGGCTGACGCAAAACTATCGCCCCATAAATCGTATGAAGGCGGACTTAGGAAAGTACCATTCAATACACTGGAAGAATTATTTCCTCCTGCTAACTTTGATATATCATTAACGGCCGCATTTGCGATAGCACCAACTGTGAATTTATTATTGAAATTCAATTCGCCTTGCAACTTTCCTGTAATCCTGTTCATAGCAGAAGTAGGAATCACGCCTTTCTGATCTACATATGAAACTGCTGCATTATAATTTCCTTTTGTTCCGCGGCCTGAAATATCAAAATGAGAAATTGCTGTAGACCCATCTTGAAACATCGGATTCAAATTATCATATGCTTGCTCTTCGGTCAAATTTTCACCCCATGAAAATGGACTATTGTCATTAAACTGACCATTATTACCTTGACCAAAGGTATTTTGTAGTTCAGGTAGTTTTGCTGCTTGACTTACGATATAACTTTGGCCTACGTTTACTCGAGTACTGCCAGGTTTTAAGTCACTCCCTTTTTTTGTTGTGATGATGATAGCACCATTTGTAGCTCTACTCCCATACAATGCAGCAGCAGAAGCACCTTTCAAAACATTGATAGTTTTAATATCTTCCACATTCAAGTCATTGATTCTGCTACTATAATCCATTCCGTTTTCTAAACCTGAAAAACCAGCATCAGATCGAATTGGAAGACCGTCTACAATAAGTAAAGGTGAATTATTTAAAAACACGGAGTTGTTTCCTCTTAAACTTAATGCCGCTGATGCACCTGGCATTCCACTGCTTTCATTGACATATAAGCTGGAAATCTTTCCCTTTAAAACAGTCGCCAAACTTTGTGTTCCCATTCTATTAATTGAATTCTCTTCAAGCTCTTGGTAGGCATAGGGCTGCAAATACTTTCGTTCTAATGTTCCAAAAGAAAAATGAGCCTCCTCATCAATTTGGGAATAGATTGGTCCAAGCTCTACTGAAACAAATGAATATTCTCCAACTTCTATTTCTTTTCTTTCTTTCCCAGGATATATAAAAAGTAAATTTTCAATTTCAGAAGGTATGGAGATTTTAAAATTACCTTCTCGATCCGTAATGATCCCTTTGCCAATTTCTTTGATCAAAACATTAACTCCTGAAAGTGGCTCACCGCTTACCGCATCGGTTACAGTCCCTCTTAAAATTTTATTTTGTGCAAATAGCACCTGTAATGTTAAGAATGTTAGAATAAAGATTAAAAATGATTTTTTCATTTTGTGGTTCTTGCGGTTTAACTGAAGTACTCTTTATTATATGGATTCTAAATTCAAATTACACAAAAGATTATCATTTGCCTCTGCAAATCAGGTCAATACCTTACAATATCATGTAATTACTTCATAAACTATATTTAAGTGAGCAATATAAACATTTATAAGAATCTTCCATATCATTTTAATTGCACTTATTTAGTTACAATGCCTTGTGTAGATTTACGCTATAAAAAAATACGCATAAAAAAAAGGACAGGAGGAATTCCTATCCTTTTAGAAAATAACTAAAAATAATTATTACTCTCCAGCACTTCCACTAATGGTCTGGCCATAAAAAACTGCATTCATTAACAATCGATTAGTTCCATACCAAAAAGCTCTAAAATTGGTATTATCAGTGAATGAAATGACTTTTCCACCCCCTAATCGGCTAACTGTTACGGCTGAAGTCCCCTTTAGTTTTTCTGCATTTTCCTCAGAAATATATCCATTCAATAATGGCGTTTGGGTATATCTTAAAGGATTAGCATATTGATTTTTAGATTTCTCCATAAATAAAGTACTATTTCTAAAAATAGGCATTTTATCATCTTTCAATCCATATGTAAGCGGATGGCTTAAATCTACATCTACTTCAAATATAGCTCCACCAATTACTTGAGCACCTCTGTTATTGCCTAAATCCTCATAAGATTCATAACCAGTAGTATCTGGCTTGTTTTCTTTAAATTTAACTTTGGTTATTTTTTGGTCAGAAAGCCATTTTGCAGCAGATTGATAAGCAATAATTGTTCCGCCAGCCTGCGCCCAATCCTGAATTTTGCTTTTTTGACTTCCAATTGATCCATAACCCCATCCATCTGGCATAATGATAACATTATAGCGACTTAAATCAGCCCCTCTGAAATCATTTACATCAATTTTAGTAATCGGGATTTCATAATGCTGATCCATCAAAAACCAAATTTCTCCTGCATCATAAGGACTAATTCCATCTCCAATAATCATAGCAACCGTAGGCTGATTCAAACTTTCAAAAGAAGGACTTCCCAAATTGACCCCATTTGTATTACCACTATTCACAGCATAAATATTAACTCCTGTTTTCGTAATGGCCTCTTCTAAAATCTGGTAAATTTGAGCAGGTGATTTTTCTTGTTGCTTGACAGGAATTAAAACCGATCCTACTGCTAAAGTAGTACCATCATTCAAAATGATTTCTTTGGTATTCACTTTCGTTCTAATACCAGCCTCTTGAATTTTATATAAGGCTTTTGGAGCATAGAAATCTTGCCAATCCATCATATATGCATATTCACTTTTCCCACCTTCTATTTTTCCTACTGGCTGATTCGAAGGGTTAAACTTTTCTCCTAGTAAATTACGATTAAATGCTCTATCATCTAAGCTTTCATAATCAAGGTTGAAGGCCATCGCCATATTAAATGCAGATACATCGTAAAATAAACTATCCTTGAAGCTTGTTCTAACATCAAAAATGGCTTTGATTAATCTGCTTTGATATTGGTTAGTTGGAATGATATAACTGTTATCAGCATCAAAACCATTTGTATTTTTAGCCAATTTATGAACTTCAATTTCATGTCTATTCAGCATTTCAGCAAATCGAAATAACTTAGATTTATCTTGATCCGAAACTATCCAAGCTTTTTCATTTGCATCTGAGGCCATATCAACTGAGTTTTTATAAAAATCCCGTTGGAAACCAAGTAGTTCTTCACGCATTTCATAACCAGCTTGAAGCGTACTCAAAGTGGCAGTGAATTGATTTTTGATGGTAAATGGAAATTCCAATATTCCGTTTACGCTTTCTTGGGCATGTCCTCTTGAGCTGGCTTGTTCAAATAAAATCCCAATTGCTCCTTGCACATCAGGAAAAGTAGAGCCTTTTCCATAATAGAAATCATCAAAGCTTTCTTTACTATAATAAAGTGAACCAATTCGATCTAAAAAATTGGCATGGTACTGACCAATTTGACCTGTTAAGTCTTGATTCTTTTGAGGCGTAATAGGGTGTGTCCTTTCCGGAATTCCAGGTTGGAAAAAGAAAGTGCTATTTGTTCCCATTTCATGATGATCAGTTAAGATATTAGGTTTCCAGGCATGAAATTGAGCAATTCTATTTTTTGATTCTACCAACTGCGCGGGCAGCCAGTCTCGATTCATATCAAACCAATAATGATTAGTTCTTCCTCCCGGCCAAACTTCATTAAATTCTCTGTCATTCGGATCAGTTACCAAATGTTCACTTTTATGCATATTAGCCCAAGTAGCAAATCTATTCAGTCCGTCAGGGTTAAAGGCTGGATCTAATAAAACGACTACATTTTTTAGCTTATCTTCAATATCTTGACCTTGAGCAGCAGCTAAATAATAAGCTGTTAGCATAGATGCATTGCTTCCACTTGGTTCATTCCCATGAATAGAAAAACCCATCATTACTACAGATGGCATCTGACTAATATTCAAATCAGAGGATGCACTGGGATCAGTCAACTGTTTATGCTCATTTTTAATTTTCTCAATATTGTTATGATTGTCAGGATGGGTAATAGTCAATAACAATTGAGGTCTGTCTTCATAAGTTTTTCCACTTTCCATAATGGTAACTCTATCAGATGCATTTGCCAATGCTCTCATGTAATACACCAATTTATCATGGGTCACATGCCATTCACCTACTTGATGACCGATTACACTTTCAGGAGTGGGAATTGAAGAATCATACGCTACGCTATCGGGTAAAAAGTAAGATAAATCCTTTTGCGCAAAGGAAGAACTTACCATAAATAAGACTAAAATTATGCTTGCTATATATTTCATATTACTATAATTGATTTTAAGTGGTATAATCATTTAAGAATTTTAGGTTACAAACTAAGCGCTAATAAAGAACTTCTCACTGAAAACTTTGTAGTTCCATACCGTGAATTCTCAGAAGAGATAAAATCTAAATTACGTATTAATTATGGGATAGCCATTTCAAAAGTTTTAAGCGGTGTTTTTTTGGTGTATAAGAATAAAAATTTATTAAAAAATATTATCATGTTAAGTAAATGTTAACTTTGAATAAGGTATTTATAATCAATATTTAATATTTTAAAAATTAGATCAAACAATTAGAGGCTTACTTTTGCAACAAATCATAAATATAACTTTAAGAAAAATGAAAAAAATTTTACTGAGTTTATGTGGAATAGCGATTTTGTTTGCATTTGCAACGGAGTCAGCTAAAGCGCAGGGTGTAACAACTGCAGGTCTATCTGGAGTTGTTAAAGATAAGGAAGGGGAGGAATTGCCTGGAGCAACCGTCCAAGCTGTACATACTCCATCAGGTACAACCTATGGTAGTGTAACAAACGCAAGTGGTAGGTTTCAAATACCAAACATGAGAATTGGCGGACCATATACAGTTACGGTTAGCTTTGTTGGTTTTCAAACTTATGTTTTAGAAAACATTAATCTTTCACTAGGACAAACGCTCAACCTCAATATTGAATTAAGATCAAGCGTTGAGCAATTAGGTGAGGTAGTAGTCACTGCAGAAAGAAACCAAGTAATTGATGGAAACAGGACAGGTGCTTCTACCAATTTATCCAATGAGAGAATTAGTTCGATGCCAACAATCAATCGTAGCATCAACGATTTTACTCGTCTAAACCCTCAATCCAATGGAACTAGCTTTGGTGGTGCAGATAATAGATATAATAATTACACTATTGATGGTAACCTTTACAATAACAACTTTGGATTAGGAAGCTCTCAATTTGCAGGTGGAAATCCGATATCAATTGATGCAATTGAAGAAGTGCAGGTAAACATTGCTCCTTATGATGTAACTCAAAGTGGTTTTACTGGAGCTAGTGTAAACGCTGTTACAAAATCAGGTACTAATCAAATTGAAGCATCAGCTTATTCATTATTCAGAAATCAAAATACTCAAGGTACTACTTTAAATGGAGGACAGGAAATTGTTTTTTCTGAATCTAAAACTCAAATCAATGGTGTAACCTTAGGATTGCCTATCATAAAAGATAAACTATTCTTTTTTGGTGCATTTGAGTATGAAAATAATGCCATCCCTGGGGACAATAGAAGAGCATCTCGACCAGAGCAAGGATTATTGCCTAGTTTGGAGCAAAATGTAGCTCGAATGACTGCAAAACAGGCTCAATTTGTAAGAGATCAATTACGTGAAATTTATGGATATGAAACAGGTGCTTTTGAAAATTACCCTTTTTCTGATGTGGCTACTCGTTTGAATTTACGATTAGATTACAATTTGAATCAGCGAAATAAAATTATGTTGCGTGTCAATAGTTTCCAGCAAAGAAGAGATGTTGGAATCAACGGGAGCAGCCTTCGTTACATCAATCAGTTAAGACTTAACAATACCAACCGTTTTGGGCCTGAAGCATTAACCTTCAGAAATGGTAATTACGGAAGCGAAGATAAAGTACAGTCGGTTGTAGGGCAATGGACTTCAAACATTAGTAACAATCTATCGAATAAATTAAATGTGGGGTACACAAGTACTGTTACACAAAGATTTATTCCTGGCGATCAAAATTTCCCAATGTCTGAAATAGTGGAATTCCAAGGTACAACACCATTGTATTTTGCTTCTCTGGGTACAGAACTTTTTACTAGAGGTAATTTACTGGATAACAAAACATTTAATATCACCAACAATTTAAACTATTTCATGGGTGCACACACCTTTACAGCTGGTGTGAACTTCGAATACATGACGTTCGACAACGCTTTTAACCCGATGTGGGATAGTTGGTATAGATGGAATTCTTATGATGATTTCGTTGCTGCTGTTATTGATCGTGACCTTAGCGTTCGTCCAGCAGGTTTTGCTATTGGATTTACTTATGATGAAAACAACCCATTTGAATTACCTACTGATAGAACTGAGTTTGGTCAAGTAGGTTTGTATGTACAAGATGAATATCAAGCTACACGAGATTTAAAATTGACTTTAGGCATGCGTGTTGAATTACCATTTTACCCTGTAGATGCTCCAAGAAATCCAAGCGTAGAGGCTTTAGGTATAAGTGTTGAAAACCCTAGAAACCCAGGTGAATTTATTGAGCCAAGAGTAGACCAATTCCCATCTGTTAATCCAGTATTTTCTCCACGCTTCGGTTTTAACTGGGATGCATTAGGTGATAAAACGTTACAAGTTAGAGGTGGAACAGGTATTTTCACAGGTCGACCAATATTTGTTCACTTATCAAATCAAATCAATGGTAATGGAGTAACTCGTGGTGGAATAGGTATTGAGGCTGATGAGTGGGGTCAAGATGGTAACCCTGAGTGGGAAGGTTTCCAGGCTGATATTAATTATTATCGTCCTAATCCTGCGGAACAAGAACCAGCAGTTACTAGCAGTTTATCCATTACTGACCAAGATTTTAAATTACCACAAACATGGAGAAGTAATTTAGCAGTTGATTATGTTTTCAATGGATTTGTTTTTACTGCAGAAGGTATTTTCTCAAAAGATTATAACACACCTTTCAGCACAAACTTGTCTAGTATGCCTACAGGAGAATCAGTTATTGTTGGAGGAAATGAATATCCTACTTTCACTCAGGTTGAATTAGGTGGTGTAATTGATGAGTTATACTATTTAACAAACATCAATGACCGTACTTACGCATCTTTGACTTTAGGAGTTGAAAAAGACTGGGGTAAGGGTATCTTTACTAGCTTAGCTTATACAAGAAGCCAAAATAGAGATTTTGGTTTAGGTGGTGGTTCTCAGGCTGCTTCTTTATGGCCAACTGAAGTTCAAAATGGAAGAAATAATCCAGAGGAAGGTTTCTCTCGTAATGACCAACCAAACAGAGTAGTCGGTTTAATTTCCTTTAACACTAAAGGATTAAACGAAACAAACAACACTTCATTCAACCTTTATTATTCTGGTGGTGAGCAAGGAAGATTTTCTTATACATACAGTGGTGACTTAAGCGGTGAGAATAGTGGGGTTACCTTGATGTATATACCAGAAAATTTTGAAGATGCACAACTTATTGACAGAGTGAGTGGTGGTGTAATAACCCAAACTGCTGAAGAACAGTGGGATATCTTAAACAACTATATTGAAAACGACCCTTATTTAAGTGAAAACAGAGGTTCTGTTTCTCAAAGAAATGGTGCTGTTTTGCCATGGTTACACAGAATGGATCTTTCTATAACTCAAGATATTCATTTAACTAAAGATCCAAGCAAGCATAAACTACAGTTCAGAGCAGATATTTTGAATGTATTAAATATGGTAAATGATTCATGGGGTGTAAGCAGAGAGACTGTTCAAAGAAACTTGATGAATTTTGAAGGAACAGATGCTAATGGAAATGCTCAATTCACCATTAACCCTATTCAAGGTGAGTCAACTTTTCCTACAGATGTTACGGTGCCTAATTTTGATTTAAGTCAAACTTGGAGTGCTCAATTTGGCGTCAAATACATCTTCTAATTGAAAGAAATAACTTTTAAATAACATTAAAATGAAAAATATATTAAAATATACATCTTTCGTACTGGCAGGATTGCTCATTTTGACAACTTCCTGTATAGACGAAAACTTTGATGATAGTTCCACTGTAGGAATTACGGATAAAGCGCTTCTCACCAATGTTTTGAATACTGAAAACGAATCTGGTGAGTTGAGTATCTTTTTAGAGCTTGTAGAGGCAAATGGTTTGACTGGTGCTTTAACTAGTAGAAGAACACAAGACCAACTTACTGTTTTTGCGCCTACTAATACTGCTTTTGAAATATTGGCGGCAGAGCTAGGATATAACAGTTTGCAAGATTTACTTGATGATGAAGATGTGGCTCTAGTAGAAATTCTGGAAACTCACATAGCACTAGCTAATCTTACTGTTGATCAAATAGAAACTGGTTCTTTTAGATCAATAGAAACATTATCTGGTATTAACATTCCCGTTACTCGTGAAGCCGGTACATTTGTTCTTAATGCAAATGAAGACCTAGACATTATAAGAACAAACACAGAGGGCAATGGCACGATTCATATTGTGTCTAGAGTGATTCTACCTATCAGATTCAATGTTTATTTTTCTGAAGATTTCGGTTCAGAATTTGGTGAATGTTCCGTAGCATTAGAAGATTGGACTATCGAAAATGTAGTATTAGCAGGCGGTTCTGGCTGGGAATGCACTAGTTTCGGATTTGAAGGCCAGGGAATTCAAGCAAATGGTTTTTCAGGTGGTGCTCAAGAAGTAGATTCATGGATAATTTCAGAGACTCTTGAATCTAATGATATACTTCTTAGTACTTTGAAATTTAAGTATGCTAGTAGATTTGACGGTCCTAATCCAGAAATTTGGATTATTTCCGAAGAAGATTATAGTGCTACAGCTGAATTTAATATGGAAAACTGGACAAATTTAGAGTTTAATTTCCCAGCTCCAGCTAGTGCTAATAACGTATTTGCTGACTTATCAGTAGCTATCCCTTCCGAATTTAATTCAGGAGCGTTTAGATTTGCTTTCAGATATTTATCTGGAGCAGGCGCAACCAGAGTTACTATCGATAATATTCAAGTAGGAGAGGAATAAAAACTCTCAAATAGTATACCTTTAAGAAAAAAAACCCGAAGTAGTATTACTTCGGGTTTTTATCGTTTTGAAGACCAGGTAATAATTACCGTTTTCAATATAATCTCCGAAATATTTTTTAAATTAAATCGGTTTTTTTGTCTAAAATATATTTTAATAACTAATTATTTCACGATGCATTTTAAATTAGTAACTAATCTCAAGAAGACTTTTATAGCATTTTTCAGTATTTGGATCACTATAAGCCAGTTTGCTTACTCACAAGAAGTGTCAAGTCTTGTTTTATGGGATTTCAATCACTCCAATAGCCCTGCTGGTAATTCCCCCTGGTTTAATCCTATTCCCGCCAATCAGGGTGGCTCAGAACTGAGTTTCACATTCAGCATTGATGGCGATCGTCCTGCCACCTCTTTTGCAGGATCTGATTTAGATCAAGATGGTTTTACTGCTAATGGAACAGGCGGAAGCTTAGTGCCACAAGGCACAAAAGAAAATGGAAAACATTTTCAATTTGAAATTGATAGCAGAGGCTATCAAAACTTAATCCTGTCTTATGCCACAAGAGGTACTAGCTCTGGTTTTCAGACCCAAACCTGGTTTACGTCCGTGAATGGAGGCGAATGGGTGCAAGTTGCAGCGTTTACTGGTATTACCTCAGAATATGAACTTCGCACCATCAATCTTGCAGACTATCAAAATATTGAATCGCTTGGGGTTCGTTGCGTATTGGATGGCGCCACTTCCGACTCTGGTAACAATCGTTTTGATAATCTCAGATTAACAGGCGAGCTCGAAACGCTCCCTTTACAACTTTCTACTAATGAAATAAATTTTACTACACCAACAGCATTAGCAAGTTTTTCAAATCCTGAATCATTTATAATCAGTGGATTAGAAACTAATGCGGTGTTACAAATAAGTGCCACCAGATATTTCGAACTATCTGAAGCAGCGAATGGAACCTATGCGACTACCCTATCGATAGCTCCTGAAAATTTGGTTAATGATAAACAAATATTTGTTCGGTTTGCAGCACCTTCTTCTGCAATAAGTGGTCAGATGGCAGGAAATATATCATTTAACCTAGACCCCTCGCAGAGCATTACTGTAAATGCTCAGCTAGAAGGTGAAATTTATGGAGTTCCTTATCAGGAAGATTTTAATAATCCAGATTTATTTACTTTACCCAACTGGCAGAGATTTCAAGAGATCGGTGAGCAAAACTGGGTAATAACCGATGAAAACCGAATCGCAAATAATCCATATTCAGCCAGGATGAATGGTTATACTTCTGCACCTCAAGATAATCGAACCTGGCTAATTAGCCCTGCAATACAAATTAATCCTTTATCTGCAGATGAATTTTTAATTATGAACTTTGAATCCAGGTCATTTTTTGCAAATGGTACCCCTGTATTGAAGGTTTTTGCTTCTACAAACTATGACCGTTCTGCAAATCCTACTGATCCAGCTTTTACATGGACAGAACTTCCTGCCTCATTTCCTCTAGAAACAGGAATATGGCAAAACACAAGAGAAATCAATTTAACTTCATTTTCAGATGCCGAAAATATATCTTTTGCCATCGTTTATGAATCAGCAAGCGAAACTGACGGAGCAGCCGAGTGGATGGTAGATAACTTTGAAGTAAATGTGACAGCCAATGCTCCTGAACCCATCATTACTACAAATAATTGGTCTTTGGAAGACTACTACTTTGGAGTTTTAGCTCCGGGTGCTTCTTCAAATGCAAGACTTATGACATTAACTGCCGCTAATTTGTTATCTCCTTTAACTTTAACTGCAGACCCTGGCATAGAAATATCTTTAGGAGAAAATTTTAGTTCTCAACTGACCTTGAGCCAAGCAGATTTTCCTGAATCGGGAAATTTAAATATTCAAACCAGAATGACCGCCAGTGAAGATGAAACTGTTTTGGCACAGGCAGGTAGTATTACGCTTTCTACGGAAGGTACAAATGATACTACCTTCGGTTACTTCAACCATGCAACTGTTGGAAAAGACGCAACCTTTGATGTGGTAACTTGGAATATCGAGTGGTTTGGTGATCCCACAAATGCAACTACCTCAAATACCGATTTACAGCGAAGAAGAGTAAGACAACTAATTGAAGAGCTGGATGCTGATGTTTATGCTTTTCAGGAAATAACTTCAATACCTGTCTGGAATCTTTTAGTAGCAGAATTAGAAAATTATGAAGGTATATTATCTCCAGCAGTTAGTGGAAGTGATTTTGAATCAGCACAAAAGTTGGCATTTTTGTTTAAGAAATCTACGGTGGATACTTTGCAAACTAAAGTTCTACTGAATAACATCAATGAGGATGCGCTTACAAATTTCCCTGTAACCAATAAAAGCTTATTTTGGGCTAGTGGCAGGTATCCTTTTTCTATGGACATTACTGCCACCATAGGTGGTATAGAACGAGACTTGACCATTGTAAATATTCATGGCAGATCCAATGGAGGAGGTGAATCTGCAGATGTGCCTCGATACCAATTAAGAAGATATGATGTTGAAGTGCTTTACGACTCGCTTCAGGAGTACTATGCTAATAAAAGCGTCATAGTTATGGGAGACTATAACGATGATATTTTGCGTACCGTAGCACCTACGAGTGAACCTACAGTTCCAGATAATGGTGAATCGAGTTATATCAAATTTACTACTGATTCAGACAACTATTTAGGCGTTTCAATGCCTCTGAGTGAAGCAGGATTACGTTCTTTTGTAACTAGAGAAAACGTGATAGACCATGTGATCATTAATCGCAATTTATTTGATGATCATATTCTTGGAGCGGAGCGAGTAGTAATTCCGTACTCGTCAATTCCTGATTTCAACACCACCACTTCTGACCATTTTCCGGTGGAAGCACGTTTCTTACTTTCAGGAGAACCGGTTCTTTCTAACTTAGCAGAAATCCCAAGTTCAACAATGTTATACCCCAATCCTTCTAAAGGAATTATTTACTTCAAGAATTTCAAAAATATTCAGCAAGTTGATGTGTGGTCTGTAACAGGAACAAAATTGGCAGAGTTTCGAGGTGCAATTGAGCAAATTGACTTAAGCAACTTACGTGCAGGGGTTTATTTAATAAAAATTATTTCAAAATCCGGACAGGAAGTAAAGCGAATTATCTTAGAATAAGATATGGTGAAAAATTATATGTCAAGACATCATTAAAGCTATATTTCAGGACGGGACATTATCAAGATTTAAAACCCAACTCACTACATGAGTTGGGTTTTTTATATCCAATCATCCCCAATTCGCACCGTTAGAGATAAACCATAATAATTCAGTAACCTTATCGCTTTAAGTAAGTTTTAACTCTTCGTATGTTTGTACATTCATTAAGCTAGTACTTTTTAAAATCAACTCATGAACAAGATCATTATTCGGATTATAGCCTCTGTTGCGGTTTTGGTTATTATTATATATTTAGTATTCCCAAACCTTTTTTCCTCTGAATCTGAAAATAAATTAGAAGATAACACCCAAACTGAAGATATTTCTAAAATTTCTATCGATGCTCAAATTGTAAAATATGAGACTTTTAAAAACGATATCGTTTTAACTGGTTCTTTATTAGCGAATGAATCTGTAGATCTTGCAAGTGAAATTTCAGGAAAAATTGATAATATATATTTTGATGAAGGCGAGTATGTAAAAGAGGGTAAATTATTGCTTAATATCAATGTAGCCGATTTGGAAGCTAATTTACAAAGATTAAAATATACTGCACAGCTTAATGCCGCAACTGAAAAAAGACAAAAACAACTTCTAGAAAAAGAAGCGATCAGTAAAGAAGAATATGATATTGCTTTTACTAATTTAAAAACTACACAGGCTGAAATGGATGCATTGCAGGCAGAGATTGATAAATCAAGAATTAGAGCACCATTTTCTGGCTTTGTTGGCTTACGATATGTGAGTGAAGGAAGTTACATCACTCCAAGCACACAAATTGCTTCCTTATATAATGTTGACCCTATAAAAATTGAATTTTCTGTACCTAGTAAATATAGTTCTTTAGTGAAAAAAGGTAGTAAAATCACATTTTCATCGGAAGCGGAAAATAAAGACCGAAATGCCACTGTATATGCCATTGAACCTAAAATTGATCCAATAACAAGAACTCTTTCCGTTCGAGCTAAAGCAGCTAACCCAAACAATACGCTAATACCTGGTCAATTTATTCGAATAAACTTAATTTTAGAGAATAGAGAAAATGCAATACTAATCCCTGCTACAGCCATTATGCCTAAAGCAAATGGACATACTGTTTTCACCATCAAGAATGGAAGAGCCCATTTAAATGATGTGGAGCTTGGAATACGAACTTCTAACAGAGTTGAAATTCTTAAAGGAATAGAGAAAGGTGATACCATTGCAATTGCAGGTGTTCCTCAACTAAAAGATAGAGCGGAAATAGAAATTAAACAGTTGGAAGAATAAGAATATGGCATCGTTATCAGAAATAAGTATAAAAAGACCAGTTTTAGCGATTGTGCTATCACTGGTCATATTAATTTTCGGTTTTATCGGCTTTAATTTCTTAGGAATAAGAGAATATCCATCCGTTGACCCTCCCATTATAACAGTTACTACTGATTATGCCGGGGCGAATGCAGATGTAGTGGAATCCCAAATAACAGAACCTTTAGAAGAAGCTGTAAATGGTATTGCAGGGATCAGAACCATTACCTCAACCAGTGCCGAAGGCAGAAGTAGAATTACAATTGAATTTAATTTAAGTGAAGATTTAGAAGCAGCAGCTAATGATGTTAGAGATAAAGTTTCTGGTGCAAGAAGAAGATTGCCCGAAGATGCAGAACCTCCAACCGTAAATAAAGCTGATGCTGATTCAGACCCAATAGTGTTCTTAAATATAAATAGCGAAAAAAGAGGACTATTGGAATTATCAGCCATTGCTGAAAATACATTCAAAGAACAATTACAAACTATTTCTGGGGTAAGTGAAGTACGAATTTGGGGTGAAAAACGATACGCTATGCGTTTATGGATGGATCCCATCAAATTAGCTGCTTACCAATTAACACCGCTAGATGTATTGGAGGCAGTAGAAAGTCAAAATGTTGAATTGCCCTCTGGTAGTATAGAGGGTGAAATGATTGAATTGGTCGTAAAAACGCAAGGTCAACTTACCTCTGAACAAGATTTTAATGACATGATTGTTGCTGAGAGTGATAATAGCTTTGTGCGATTTTCTGATATAGGATATGCTGAGCTTGCCCCACTAAATATGCGTACTGTATTAAAGAGAGATGGGATTCCTATGGTAGGAGTAGTACTCATTCCCCAGCCTGGTTCCAACAGTATTGAAATTGTTGACGAGTTTTACAAAAGAGTAGAAAATATCAAAAAAGATTTACCAGAAGATATTACTCTTGGGATAGGTTTTGACCAAACTGAATACATCAGAGAGTCCATTAATGAGGTGCAACAAACTATCATAATTGCATTTATATTAGTAATATTAATCATTTTCGCTTTCTTGAGAGATTGGAGAACTACAGTAATTCCAATTGCAACCATTCCTGTTTCATTGATTGGAACATTCTTTTTCATGTATCTGGCAGGGTTCTCTATAAATGTTTTGACGTTATTAGGAATAGTTTTGGCAATCGGACTCGTGGTGGATGATGCCATTGTTGTTTTAGAAAATATTTACACCAAGGTGGAAGAAGGTATGGAGCCAATGGAAGCCGCAAAAAAAGGAGCTGTAGAGATTTTCTTTGCCGTAATAGCCACTACTGTTGCTCTGGTAGCTGTATTTTTGCCCGTAATATTCTTAGAAGGAATTACAGGAAGGCTATTTCGTGAGTTTGGAATTGTGGTGGCTACAGCTGTAATGATTTCTTCATTTGTTGCTTTATCTTTAACACCAATGATGAGCAGTCGAATCTTAAAAAAGAGAGAACGGCAGAATTATTTCTATAGAAAAACAGAACCTTTTTTCATTTGGTTAAATAAGGTTTATAGTAATAGTTTAGATGGATTTATGAAAGTAAGATGGATGGGTATCTTATTATTCTTAGGTTCAGTTGGCTTAATTTACGGCTTATTTAAAACGCTTCCATCTGAATTAGCTCCTTTAGAAGATAGAGGTATGATTTCTGTCAATGCTACTGGACCTGAAGGTGCCACCTTCGAGTATATGGATGAGTATATTAATAATTTAATTGAAGTCACTATTGACACGCTACCTACTAATGGAATTATTTCTGTTACTTCCCCCGGTTTTGGAACGCAAGGAACCAACTCAGGATTTATGCGCATAATGCTGGTAGACGCAGCAGAAAGAGAAAAATCCCAGCAGCAACTTTATGATGAATTTACCCCACTATTAAATGAGTTCCCAGCCGCCAAAGCTTTCGCTTTTCAACAACAAACCATTGGTGGGAGAAGGGGTGGATTACCTGTTCAGTATGTAATTCAAGCTACTTCATTGGATAAATTACAAGCAGTATTGCCGGAATTTGTTGAAAAAGCCAGTAGCAATCCAACCTTTACGGTTGTAGATCAAGATTTGAAGTTTACCAAACCCCAAATCGATATTCAAATTGATAGAGAAAAAGCCCGTTCATTGGGTATTTCTGTAATTGATATTGCACGAACACTTCAATTAGGTTTGAGTGGTCAACGATTTGATTACTTCATTATGGATGGAAAACAATATCAAGTGATTGGACAAGTTCAAAGAAATGACAGAAATGCACCTATTGATTTAAGATCGCTTTACGTACGTGCAGATAATGGTCAAATGCTTCAGCTAGATAATTTAGTAACACTTGGTGAAAGCTCCACACCTCCTTCCCTATATCGTTATAACCGATATATTTCAGCAACTTTATCTGCTGGTTTAGCTCCAGGAAAAACTATTGGAGATGGAGTAAAAGCCATGGATGCAATCGCTGCAGAGGTTTTGGATGAAACCTACAGTACTTCTTTATCAGGGGCTTCTCTTGACTATTTTGAAAGTTCATCTAGTTTATTATTCGCTTTTGGTTTCGCGATAGTATTAATTTATTTAGTATTAGCTGCTCAATTTGAAAGCTTTAGAGACCCCGTAATTATTCTGTTTACAGTTCCTCTTGCAGTTGGAGGTTCGTTTTTATCTTTATGGCTATTCGGTGAAACTTTGAATATATTCAGTCAAATAGGTATCATTATGCTAATTGGATTGGTTTCAAAGAATGCTATCCTTATTGTAGAATTTGCAAACCAGAAGAAGGCTCAAGGACTAAGCATTGAGGAATCAATTACAGAAGCTGCAAAGTCAAGGTTTAGGCCTATCTTAATGACAGCATTATCTACCATTTTGGGTATTCTACCAATTGCATTAGCATTAGGGGCAGGTTCTGAAAGTAGAGTATCTATGGGAATTGCTATCATTGGCGGATTGATATTCGCAACAGGTTTAACGCTGTATGTTATTCCAGCTATATATTCTTATTTCGCAAGTAAACAAGCACGTGAATCACGTGTAGAATCTTAATTCTTTATGTTAAAATATATTTGTATAATTTTTATTTTCTTCACTAGTTTTAATGCCTTGGCTCAAAAAGTTAGTTTGGAAGAAGCTATAGCAATTGGCATGGAGAACAATTTTTCCATCAGAACAGCAAGAAATGTGGAAAAAGTTGCTACCATCAATTCAAATTTTGCAGGAGCAGTATTTCTTCCTGTTATAGATATAACTGCCGGTCAGTCGTATGAAGTTGAAGATGTTACACAACAATTTATAGAAGGACCTCCACGGGAGATTGATGGAGCTCGATCAAATGTCTTTAATGCAAGAGGAGATTTGACTTGGACTCTTTTCGATGGCACTAAAATGTTTTTAGATTATAAGACGCTGCAAATAGAGCTAAATAAAACACGATTTGAGACACAAGCTGTTTTAGAAAATACATTAGGAAGCATTATTCAAGCTTACTTTCAATTAGTGTTTGAGCAATATCAATATGAAGTTTTGCAATCAGCTGTAAAGTTATCAGAAGAAAGACTCCAAATTGCTAAAGCAAACTATGAAGTTGGTAAATTCTCTAAAACAGAGTTCTTAGCTGCTCAGGTAGATTTAAATACTGATAAAAGTAATGTATTAAACCAAGAAGAAGTAAGACAACAAGCACGAGTAACACTTAACTTATTATTAGGTCAAGATCCCAATGAGCAATTCTCGGCTGCAGATAGCATTTCTGTAAATAATGATTTACAATATGCCAAGCTTTTAGAAGATTTGAAAGTCCGTAACAAGGAACTATTGGCACTAATGCAGCAAGAAGATATTTTAAAAATTCAAAATAGAAGTGTAACCACAGAATTATTTCCTCAAATAGATTTCAATCTCGGCTACGGATACTCTAACTTAAATTCTCAAGCTGGATTTTTACTGCAAAACCAAGCTTTAGGACTTACTTATGGGCTTAGCCTTTCCTGGAGGATATTTGACCAATTAGATAGAAGAAGACGAACTCAAACCACTCAAATTGCGGTGGAAAATAATACAATCGCTTTGGCGGAATTAGAAAACCAATTGAAAGGTGATTTATCATCAGCTTATGTTCGATATAAGAATAAGTTGGATTTGATTGAGCTTGAAAATGAAAACCTAGATGTTGCAAAAGAAAATGCTGAGATAGCTATTGAACGATATAAAGTTGGTCGTTCAAATTCAATTGAGCTAAGAGAATTTCAATTAAACTCAATTGAGGCAGAAAGCAGATTATTAAATGCCATCTACTTAGCAAAGCAAGCGGAAATAAACCTATTAGCAATAAGTGGGAATTTATTGACCCAAAAAGACATAAATTAATATTCGAGTGATACAGCTGTCCTAATTATTTCTTTTACTTTTGTCGGAAGAATAAGAAATGATGTTTGAAAAATTAAGAGAAAGATGGGATTTAAAATCGAGCTGGCAAGTGATAATTATTTTAATTGTCTTTGCTTGTACTGGATTTACCGTTATGTTTTTGAAGGAACCTATCCTTTCACTTATTGCAGCTAAAGAGGAAAGAAATTGGGTATTTACCACTGTTTATTATATCCTTATTCTTCCGGTGTATTTTCTAATCTTACTTTTCTATGGTTTCATTTTTGGTCAAAGCAAATTCTTTTTAAGCTTCGTAAAAAAAACACTCAATAGATTCAAAAGAGATAAATAATTAGTCAGCCCTTAAAAACCCCATAATATATCCCTTTTAATGGTAAAAAATTTTGATAACAGATGAAACAGCTTTGATACATCTTTTGTAAATAGAGCCAAAGAGATGATTTCCATATGTTCATCATCCTTTTGA
>NZ_DASSWQ010000073.1:0-28369 GCF_035704835.1 Marivirga sp.
GAGCTTTTTTAATGGGTTTCATGCATCAATATTTGCAAGGTTTCTGTCAGGAAAATACGAAAACTTGCAAAAAAATCAAAGCTTTTTATTAATTAAATAATTGATAATCAATGTATTAAATAGTTTTTAAGGGTCGACTAAATACTTGATAATGTCACCTTTTCTAGAATGTCCTTCTTTTGGAAATATGATAAATCTATATCCTTTAGAGAAATGGTCTCCAACTTTTTCTTCATTGAGACCTACTCTAGGTGCAGAAATTATTTTTTCATGCTTATGTTTAAATTCTTCCAAGCCAAAATTTAATTGATGATTTAAAGCGGAACCAAAGGCTTCAAATAAAGCTGTAACCGATTTCAATGGGCCTGCAATTAATGGCTTATCATTTGAGCCATTCATCAATTGAATTGCCTGGATTAAAATCCCTCCATACTCTGTTTCATCACCAAAAGTGATGTCTAAGCCACTACCATGAAAGTACCATTCCCCACAGGTAAGCTGTCGTTTGTGTGCATGAACAGAATCGTCCACATGATTATCTCGCTTAAAGTAAAACTCAATCGCACAAATACGAAAAGATTTATCACCAACCTTCAAAACACTATTATTGAGTAATATTTCTGAGATTCTCTCAAAATCTTTTAATGGATATGATGGATTCTCTATCTTTAATATTTCTTTAAGTTTCATAATCGATTGAATTTTTATAAATCAGACTCTCCTTAATTGTTCTAGCAATTCAATACCTAACCCTCGATTTACATCTCCATTTTCTCCTATCACATTTAAGTAAATAACTTGACAGCTCATTTGCCTCCCCGAATCTGTGAAGCCTTTATGGTATGTTTTAGCTTCGGTAGTAGGACTGTTTTCAGTTCGTGGATATAGTAAGAATCCTTTTTCCACATCCCAGTATTTATTGTAGGCGAAAATTTGCCTTAAATCCTCATCAGAAGGTTCGGCATTATCATTGACCTTCCACTTTGTATCGGCTACATACTTTCTATCTTTATCTTGAATAATCAAATCAGGTTTCATTCTTCTACTCCCCCAAAATAACTCTGAGGCTTGATAATTCACATCTAATTCTTCCTGAGCGGATTCTTGCAGCGTTCTGAAGATGTATTCCTCCCAGAGGGCATTCATATTAAACATAATCGCCAACACATTATTCTTACCAGATGATATATCAGGAGAGTAATTCAGAATAATCATCTTAGCTATTTCAATAGCTTTTGTATAGGACTGGGTTTTGCGGTTATACATTAAATTTTCGAAGGTATTTTCGGTGATCGGTATTCTTCTGATATCAGGAAAGTAAAATAATATTCTTTCTACTTTATCGGATAAAATGCTGTTGCTTAAACTTGATTTCAAGATCAGCAATGCTTCGAGTAGAATTTGATTTAAAAGCGTTTCTCTATCATAGATTTGATGTCTTGTGTAGAATCGCTCTTTATGTACTAAGTTTTTTGTGAGATGCTCATTGAAAATTAAAGCTCCTTTCAAGGCTTTCAAGTTTCCCTCTTGCTTACGGTAATTTTTTACTAATCCTCTTTTAACTAATGCCTCAACTTGATTTAGAAATTCCTCGATATATAAATGTAGTATGGAGTAATTCTTATATTTCAGTGATGCTTCTATAAAAGTATCAACCTTCAGCGCCCTGGTTTTCCTTAACATTGCTAATAAAACCTGATGCCAGTCAGCTGACTCACTATTTTTATCAGTTTTTGGTAAAATTTCTATTGTGAGATCAAGCACTTGAATTACACCCACATACTGATTAAATAAAATCCCGTCTCGGATCAATTTAAAATATCGATCCCCACCATTATTATCATGATAATCAGCCAAGGCTTCGTAATGCCTTTTCTGAAACCAACTTTTTGACCATCTCAAGCCTTCTTTGTATTGGACACCCGTAAATTCATAGACTCGGTGTACCTTACTCATTTTCACTTGGATTTGAATAGTAAATGGATTTCACAGCTGACAAGAAGACATCTGCATTTACATTCCTATAATCTATAATCTCATAGAGTTGCTTTTCTTTAAATAAGTGCTGATCCTCATGTTCAAATTTACCGAAGCTTACTTTATGACCCTGTGATTTCTTTACAAATTGATCGCCCAAAACAAGACCAATTTTACCAAAATCTCCATAGAAATATTCTTCCAAAAGAGGAATTACTTTATTATAAAAGATATTCTGAAGTTCTTGAACAGTATCCTCTGCTCCTACTATGGTGAGGAAATAACTGTGACCTATTCTGTGATCTTTATCAATCAAAAGCTCGATTCTGTCATTAATAGTCGTTAGAAGAAGGGAGAGATTAATCCCTGAGAAATCTACGTCATTTAAGTCTGATATCTGACTTACATCCTTACCGACCTTTTTCCACCTATTCCAAACATCCCCTTTTCCACTTTCAGCAAACTTTGCTTCTACACCTAATAAACTAAACAATGACCGTTCAATACTTGCATAAGGCTCATCATCCCATTCAGAATCTTTATAATCCCAAAACAGCTTCCATAATAAGTGTTTTGAAGATAGAAGTTCAGATTTGGGAGCAATTTCAGTGAATGTAAAACGTCTTCGCAGCGCGGTGTCCAGTGCTTCTACGCTGCGGTCGGCTGTATTCATAGTGCCAATTAAGTGCAAATTGGGTGGGACACTGAATTTGATAGATTTATCGTAAGGCAAGCTTGTCCAAATCTCCTGCTCTCCTCCAATTCTTTTATCCGCTTCAATCAAAGTAATGAGCTCTCCAAAGATGGCAGATATATTCCCTCTGTTTATTTCATCTATGAATAAGGCATAAGACTTTGCATTTTTAAACTTCTCTTTCCTATTGGCTTTTGAATCATGATAACATTCAGTGAAAGAGTTATATCCAGCTAATTTCAAAGACTCTACGCAGGCTCTATAAAAAATACCCTTCTCAATGGTATAACCCAAATCTGAAGAATCATCTAATTCGTTTTCAGCACTACTCAGTTTTGGTTTAATACCTTCTACAAAATCTTCATAAGTGAATGATTGGTGAAATGTAACGAAATTGAATCGTTCGACTTCTTTTTCTTCCTTATCTTGATTTTTATCAGCATTTTCGATTTCATCAACAATATCTTTAATATCGGTTAACTCCTGTTCAATCAATTCTTTATTAACTGACCAAATTGAGCCTTCTGATTTGCTGAATATGATAGGTTCTTGCTTTTTTGAGTAATTAGTATTGTCAGAATGTGATTGTAATTGACCCCAAATAATTTGATTAGCTTTGGTGGGCGTATCAGGATTATGTTTAGATAAAAGAACATCATGCTCCACCAATTGAGGTACTTTTGAATCTCCCAAAATATACAGAACTGCAGCTATCAATTTCCACCAAGGATGGTTTTCAGCAATCTCTTTCAAAACTTCCTTTTTATCCTTCTTAACTGCCTTATCGGTATAGTTTGCTTTAAGTTGATTAAGAAAATAGGTTTTACCTGTGCCTGGAGGCCCGTAAAGGATATTATTTAATCCTACTACCTTATTTTCGCTGTCCATGTTTTGAGTTTCGTTATTCATAATACCTAATAATCTTTCGTAATAAAGGTGGTAATTTGGATGTTGAGTTTCGTAATCTGTAATATCAGTAAATGTCTTCAGAGCTAAAGACTCATTGAGAAGCCAGCTTCCTTTCTTTTCCCAGTTTACTTCTCTAAGGCTTTTATATTTAGATCTGCTATCATCAAATTTATAATCTGAAGAAATGTAGCCGTACCCTAATAATTCATGTTTACCTCTTTTTACAATTACCAAATCTCCGACCGATGCGATATTTCGAAACTCATAATTGGCTGTGGCATCGTTCTTTTTTGATGAACTTTCCCCTGTTTGTTCTCTGAGTGTTTTAGCTATTTCTTCTTTTGTATCATATTGAATTAAATCTCCTAGCTCATCCCAACCAATCGCCATGATACCATCCTGATAAAATTCTTTCCACAAATAAGCGCCTTCTCCCGGTGAGTAAATCCATACTTTATAATTTACTCTAGATTCCGCCATTTTCCTTAGAATGTCAAACTCTTCTTTGGTAGCGCTAAAATTCGTCCCTTGATTTCCTACTTTCAGATTGTCTAATCCTTCGATTGATTTAATTTCCTCTTTGCTAATTGGATTCTCAATAAGGTTATGAGTGACTTTAATATCTGCTTGATGTGCTATTTTATTCTCCTTCTTCCAAAGTTCAGGATCTGAATCAGAACCTTCGTAGGGTTTAGAAGTTATTTCGGCTAAAGCATAGCAGCCTGATTCTTTTCCAGTTAACCATATAATAACTTTATCACCTTTCTTAATTTTTTCTTTATGGCTGCGAACTGTCCAACTGTTCAGTTGATCATTTTTTAAGGCAGTATGAATATCGAAATGATCGGGATTTGCTTGAAAAATCCAATAGTTACTATTTTTCGAATCAACAGTTGGTAATTCGCCTCTTTCAATGATCTCAAAACCTAGCTTACTTAGCCATTTATTTGTGGGAAAACCACCTGAGTATTCCCATAGATGCTCACCATTCATCTCTTCATGAGCATAGCGCATGATTTCTTTTGGTGGATATGCATTATCATTAATGATTACCTGATATTTTGTTGCTCCCTTAAGATCAATATCTTGTGCTTCTATTCGATCTACTGCTTTGAGTATATGTTCTTTGGTGATTAAATCCGGTTCAAATGACATAAATTGATTTTGATTTCATTTTAAATTCTTTAAGCTCTCATCCCTTTTAAAAACTTTTGCAGGGACTTTTTCATTTTGGCTTTGATTCTTTCTTTTATGTTTCCTGCTTTGAATATCTTAGGATATACCTCTAAATATTTAACCAGATTTGTAATTACTTTTAAGAGTTATCCAATTTCAATTACATATTCAATAATATGAATTTCTTATTTAAACTTACTCCTTATTCCCAATAAATTCCCTTAATTTAAAGGTTGAATGAACTTTAGTACCCATTTTACCCGCTTATGACTTATAATATCCTGACTCCCCGAAAATCGCTGAATAAGGCTTTTCTGAAAGTTAAACCCAATCGTTCACAGATTGACAGCTTTAAGCATCAGCTTTCTTCGCTTTTGGGGCAGATTAAAGAGGGAGAATCAGAGGAATTTCATAAGAATATTATTGCCGACTTTCTAAAGAAAACTTATTACGATCCCGATTACTACATCAATACCAAAGGTCGAAATGATCAGGTAATTCATAATGGAAAGAATACGAAAAGCAGTGTGGGCGTAATTATTGAAGCTAAAAGTCCTACCAACAAAACGGAAATGCCTCTTAAGGATAAAATCAACACTAAAGCCATGCAGGAATTGGTGTTGTATTTCCTTCGAGAGCGTATTACTCAATCGAATACAGAGGTTCGCCATTTGGTGATTACAAACATTCATGAATGGTTTGTTTTTGATGCGCACCTATTCGACACCCTTTTTGCACGGGATAAAAAACTGGTCAGTAAGTTTAAGGAATTTGAAGCGGGTACGCTTTCCGCTACTAATACAGAGCATTTCTATAAAGAAATAGCCAAGCCCGCTATTGAAGCAGTCGAAAATGAAATCAGCTTTACTTATTTCAATATAAACGACTACGATAAGGCACTGAAAAGTAGTAAAGAGCATGACAGCAAGCTGATAGTACTCTACAAATTGCTTTCTCCTGAGCATTTGCTCAAATTGCCGTTTGCTAATGACAGCAATTCCTTAGATAAAGGCTTTTACAATGAATTGCTCTACATAATGGGATTGGAGGAATTTCAGGAGAAAGGAAAGAAACTCATACAACGAAGACCTGAGAAAGATAGAATTTACGGTACGCTCCTGGAATCTGTAATATCCAAACTGGAAAGCCGTGGAGAGTTGCACCGATTGGACAATCCACAACAGTACGGTAAAAACACGGAGGAGCGTTTGTTCAACGTGGGATTACAGTTGGTGATTACATGGTTAAACCGTATTCTATTCTTAAAGCTACTGGAAGCCCAATTATTGGACTACAATCAAGGGGATAAAAGCTTTTCCTTTCTGAGTTTGAAACGGATCAGCAATTTCAATAAACTGGCAGATTTGTTTTTCAATGTACTGGCAGTACCCACCGATAAAAGAACCCCAGCTTTTCAAGAAGCTTTTGCCAAAGTACCTTATCTAAACTCAAGCCTTTTTGAAGCCAATGAACTGGAAAATCGTGCGCTTCACATTGATACACTGGATGCCAGTGAAAGCATTCCAGTAAGTAAGGGAACGATACTGAAAGACCCTAAAGGTAAAAGATTAAGTGGTGAACTACCCATTTTGGAGTACCTATTCTCTTTTCTGGAATCCTACGATTTTAGCAGTGAAGGTTCCGAAGAAATACAGGAAGAAAATAAAAAACTGATCAATGCCTCTGTATTGGGATTGATATTTGAAAAGATTAATGGCTATAAAGACGGTTCGTTCTTTACTCCAGGCTTTATTACCATGTATATGTGCCGAGAAACTATCAGAAGAGCGGTGGTGGAGAAATTCAACACTCATTATGAATGGAAATGCAAAGATTTTGGTGAGCTTAAAGAAGATTTGCACGAAGAAATAAAGCAGGGTAATTTGGGTAGAAAAGCCGTGCGAGCACAAGCCAATCAGTTGATAAACGAATTGAAAATATGTGACCCTGCTGTAGGTTCTGGTCACTTCTTGGTGTCGGCTTTAAACGAATTGATTGCCATTAAACATGAGTTGAGCATACTTTGTGACAGAAATGGTGAACCGCTTAGCGATTATCAAATTAGTATAGAAAATGATGAACTGATTATTACTGATTTGGAAGATAGGCTGTTTACCTACCAGCCTACCCATGACAATAGCCAAAGAATGCAAGAAGCCCTTTTTCATGAAAAGCAGGATTTGATTGAAAACTGCTTGTTTGGAGTAGATATTAACCCTAATTCGGTGAAAATATGCCGCTTAAGGCTTTGGATAGAGTTGTTGAAAAGTGCGTACTATAAGCGTGCTGATAGGGTGCAAAACTCCTCTCCTGTTTGTGATGCTGATTATGAGATAAGGGAATTGGAGACTTTACCGAATATTGATATTAACATTAAAACGGGTAACTCACTGATTAGTCGTTTTGGTTTGGATGAGGATTTAAGCAAGGCTTTAAAGAAAAGCAAGTGGAATATCAGTACTTACCGTAATGCGGTGGACAGCTACCGTAATGCCGTAAGCAAGGATGAAAAGCGGGACATGGAACGCTTGATCAATGATATTAAAAGCGATTTCCGTACTGAGATTAATAAAAATGACCCAAAAATAAAGCGTAAAGCCAAATTAGCTGGTGAACTATACAACCTCACCATGCAGCAAGGCTTGTTTGAAGTCTCCAAAACCGAGCAGAAAAAGCGCAAAAAGCAGATTGATAAACTGGAAACCGACATTAACAAGTTGGAAACTGCTATAGAGGAAATTAAAAGTAATGCCATTTATGAAAATGCTTTTGAATGGCGATTTGAGTTTCCTGAAGTTTTGGATGATGAAGGAAGTTTTATTGGCTTTGATGTGGTGATTGGGAATCCGCCTTATATCCCTTTAGAGCAATTTGATGATAAAACAAAAGATTATTTTAAATCCAATTATAGTTACGTTGAAAGGAAATATGAAACATCAGTATTATTTACCATTCTTGGACTAAGAATTTTAGGTAATAAATCATTATTAGCTTATATAGCTCCTTTAACTTGGCAAACAGGCGAAAATTATATTGAATTCAGGAAGAAAGTTAATACCGACTGGGGTATTGACACTATTATAAACTTACCATTTAACATATTTGCTGACGCTTATGTAGATACTGGAATATTTATCTTTTCTAATCAACCAAAAGAAACCTACAGAATTTACTCTTTCTCTAAAAAGGAGGATCATAATGAATTGAAAGGTCTAGAGTTTAAAACTATCGATTCAAAGCTGTCAAGATTTTCAAAATACAGAGTAATACTTAATGAGAATGTATTTGAAATAATATCTAGATTAGATAAAGAGCAATTTGCCCAACTTGGGGAGATCACTTATTCAACCCAAGGATTGTCGCCTAGTAGGTTTCCGCCTTTAAGGGAAAAAAGTATAGTTAAAGACGAATATATTTTTCCATATCTTAAAGAGGGTAACGCCTATAATTACCATTTAAATATTCAGGAGACATATCTTACTTCTTTGGAAGAAATGAGAAACTTAATCCCATTTTATGGGAAGAAAGAAAAGATTTTAATTCGGAGAATTATAAATAGACAAGATAGATTATCTGTTGCATATACAAATGAGGCTATTGTTTTTAAAAAGGATATTAACCCTTTTATTTTGAACAATAAAAATTTTTCAACAAAGTATGTCCTTGGTATTTTAGCAAGTAAATTTATTTCGTACTACTATGTTAATGCTTCTTCAATAGCGCTGAAAGATGATTTTAGGCAAACTACACTAAGCGAGCTTCGAGAAATACCTATTCCTAATTTAGAACCCTCTGATCAAAAAGAAATAATTAAAATAGTTGATCAAATTTTAGAGATAAAAAAAGAAAATCCCGAAATCGACACCACTTCCTTAGAGCAAGAGATAGACCAAATGGTTTATGAGTTGTATGGGTTGACGGAAGAGGAGATTAAGATAGTGGAAGGGGGTGTTGGGTGATATGGAGATTTCAACGGAAGAAATATCAAAATCTTTTCTGGAACATTTAAAGATGTCTGAAAATAACCAAATTCTCTTTTCTGGTAGATTTGGGATAGGTAAAAGTTATTTTTTAAAAGAATTTTTCGCTGAGAATAGTGAAAAATATACAGTAATCACCATAAGTCCTGTAAATTATTCAGTTGCTTCTAATAAGGATATTTTCGAATACATAAAATATGATATTTTATTTGAGCTGCTTAAAAAAGGAGTAGTAGATAAGGAAAATGATCTAAAAAATACGGAAAATGCATTTGCGATAATTCAATCCTTAAATATTAAAGCCTTTGGAAGCTTTTTAAAGATGATACCACAAATTGGAAAAGATTTATCTAACATCTTCGAAGGATTAACTGAGTTAAAAGATCACTTAGAGGCTTTTAAAAATGACCTAGATCAAGAGGAGAAAATAAAAGATTATTTAAAATCATATACTGAAGAGATAGGAAGCATATATGAAGAAAATTTTATTACATCCTTAATAAATGAGTTGTTATCTAAATTAAAAACAGAATATAAAGAAACAGTACTTATTATTGAAGACTTAGATCGATTAGACCCTGAACACATATTTAGAATCTTAAATATTTTCTCCGTTCATACTGATTTCCAATCAGGCAGATTCAAGTTTAACTTTGATAAAGTAATTTTAGTCTGTGATATAAAAAACATTCAAAATATTTATAAGCATCGCTACGGCTCAGATGTGGATTTTGAAGGCTATATGGATAAATTTTATTCACATTCAATCTTTCATTTTAAAAATGAAGAAAATTTACGTAATGAGATTAGAACAATAATTACAAATTCTGTTCATCCAAATGAACAGAATTTTTATAAAACACATGTTGATTACACCTCGGAAATTTTAACAGCAATGTGCATGCATGGTGAGTTGACCCCAAGAATGTTGGAAAAACATTTGAACTTTAATTATAAATCGTCAAATCAAAAAATAAACACGATGATTGACCACTTGAGTTACACTGAGGGTAGGAAATTGAATTCTTTTCTAGTAGTAGAATACTTAACTAAAATTTATGGGGGTTTAGGCAACCTTAAATCTAAAATAAACATACTAAGAAAATATAAAGTTAAATCCAAGTTTGGTATTTATCACCATTTAATTGGAGACACGGTTTACCTTATTGATTATTCAAAAAACAATCTGAATTCAGATAGAGGTAATGAGTATGAAATTGATGTAGGTATTAATAGTGGAAATTACAAGATTGTTTACAAAGGAAATGACAGAATTATATCATCAAGTAGCAGTGATGCTCAATTATTAAGTATAACTGATCTAAAGACGGAACAGGAAATTGAGCGCAAGGATTATCCGCAATTCTTTTATGAACTTTTCTACAAATTATTAGAAAAAGTCGAATCTGAAAAATTATTCGATTTTGATTAAAATTCATTGATTAGAAAGCTAAACAGCCATAAATGAATAAAGATTTTAAAAGTCTTATTGAAAAACTCGAAATTGACAAAAGCTATATTCAGTTCCTAAAAGGTAAAGGAATTGACCATTTTTTCCCAAAAAACTTCTTCACCCTCAAAACTGAGCAAGAAAGATTAGTAGCTTGGGAAAATATAAAAGTAAGTCTCAAGGATATTGGAGAATTCAATAAAGTTGCTAATCCGTATTATATAGGTTTTGGTAATCCAGAAGCTGATTTGCTGATAGTGGGACAGGAAAAAGCCTTTAATGCCTTTAATAATCCTGAATTAATGCTATATGAAAGCATCAACAACTCATTTCAATGGTCAAAGATTATCGAAAACAATGGAGATGTCTCAGAAATTAATTTTGACCCGAGAAATCCAAGAATTCATCATACAGATAAACAAAAGGGAAATCATACTTGGTCTAAGTATTCCATCTTAGTAGATGCTTTTTATGGTATTAATTCCTGCCATGAAAACATGAAAAAGGATTGGAATCAAAATTCTGGTGATACTTTATTTGATAAGGCATTTACAACCGAATTAAATGTAACCCCAGCTACCAGTAATTCAGGTCTTCATTTGACAAGTGAAAGAGAGAAATTATTAAGTAATTCCTTCTTTAAAAATTTTAAGGTGGTAGTTTTTGCTATTGGTAGTCCCTCAAATAAAGAAGTAGTAAAAAAGATATTTTCTGATGCTAAATTTGAAAATCATGATTTGGGTAGTTATGGTACTAATAAAAAAAGAGAGGTTGCCATATCCAAAAACACCTCTCAAATTATAGTAATATGTAATCAGTTGAGTGGTAGTAGTGGCTGGAGGAATGAGCATATTGTAGCTTTAGGGGAGAGATTGAGGGGATTGGTTAATATGAATACTATGTAAAAATTATGCGATCACTCCATTCCATAGCGCCCATAGAGAAGAAATATGAAACAAATGGAAGTAAGCCGTTTCTCATTCTAGCTGATGATTTTGAGTACTATGTTTGTAAGTACCCACAGCATCCTCATGATCATAAATTGGTTAATGAATTTTTAGGACAGCGATTTGCTTTGGAATGGGGAATTAGAGTACCTGAGCTTATTAGGATTCAAATTGCAAGAGAGCATATTCCTGAGCGTATGTTGGGGGATGGACTTAATTACATTAATCTACAAAAGCCTATTATAGGTTTCAAACTGATACCTGATGCCCTGGAGTTTATGGATCATTTTGCTTCCGGAATTGAAAAGAGTGAATTAAATAAATACGACAAATCCGCCTTTTTAACGGTAGCTTTATTTGACTGCTGGTTGAGTAATGATGATCGGAATCATAATAACACTAATTTGTTTATTTCTTTTGAAAACAATGAATATAAACCTATTGCATTCGATCATGAAGCCATTTTTAATACCAGTAATTTAAGCCGTGGAATATTTGAACAAAGTTACCAAGATTCATTGTTATACAGTCAATTATATCATCGCTTACTGCCGAACTCGGAGAAATCTCGTGAAATAATCAAAAATATTTGTGCATCTTTGCATGATAAAGTTTCAGAATGTGGCAAAGTATTAGATGATATCGTTGAAGAAATACCTGAAGAATGGCTAAGCAGGAAACAGGAATTAAGAGATAGCTTAGCTCAATATCTTTTTACTGAAGAATGGTTAAAATCAGTAGAGAATACTTATAGAACATTTGCTTCGTTAACTTTAAAACCATGAAAACTTTATACTGCATTATATATAGCCCTTTGAATGTAGTGGGTCATGAGCGCATAAATTTTGCTCTTTTGATGCTCAATAGTGATGGAGAGGTCTTTTATGAATTTTCATCTGAGAAACTAAAATTAGCAAGAAAGCTCTATTCTAACGAATCTTTTAAACTCTTAACAGGACAACTTGAAAGCCTACGATCTAAGTTGGCAAAGGAAAGCGAGCAGTTGAGTCATGTAAAAGCATTTAATTCTGAATATTTGGATTACCTATCCAGATACAGCAATAATTTGATTGCTTTTACAAAGCCAATGCCCATTGAAATTGACGTTAATCAGAAGAATTTTAATTCTTTGTTTGAAAGGATCATTTACAAAGATAATAGAGCATTTAAGCCAGATGTTATCACAGTTGCGAAGGGAATTGCTCTCATTAAAAAGGACTTCAGCCCAAAAGTTAAAAGTAGGGTTAATATTGATGTGGAACTGAAAGCAGAGCAATATGATTACATTTTATTCAATACTCATATTGATATGATTGGTCGAAATGATAAGCCAGTGCTCAATCAATTTATTGAATTTGAAAATGATACTCCTGCTAAGATCGAGAAAAACATTAATTCCTATTTAAGCCTTATTAAGCCATTTGAAATGCATGATGGTAAAGTAGGTAAATATTTTATGGTTGGTGACGAACCTTCTAAAACTAAAACCCAACACCATCTTATTTGGGAACATTTAATGGATTCCAATCTGCTCAAAAAGGATTTGTTGGAATTGGTTCCTTCAAAAGAAATTGATGCTATAGAGGACTACTTAAATGAGCATGATGTGAAACCCTATTTCAATGATATTGAATAATCAAATACAATAATAGAACCCCTTCTTACACTTAAAAGCAAAAATTTTCGAAAACCAAGAAAGCAAATTACTACAATACGAGTTCGGCTCAGCCCTGAATGAGGAACTCTATGAGAATTTAAAGAGAGGTCCAGGCTTTATGGAAAGGATAAAACCTTTGATTGAGCAAGGAGCTGATATTAATGCCCGGAATTCAGATAAGGAAACTATTTTTCAGGCTACATCAGATTGTTATCCCAAAATGGATTATGATGTGGTGCGCTATCTGGTCAATGAAGCGGGAGCAGATATTAATGCTCATGATGATGAGTATGTTACTAGTTTGTATTCCTTGGCTTTGAATGAAGATTCTGAGCGTTTGAAATTATTCCTAGAGTTGGGCGCCAATCCTAATACAATAACACCAGACACTTTCGAGACTGTTTTAGATGATATTGAATCGCTTCATTATTCTGCCTATGAAGTTTTTGGCCATAAGGATGAGTCTTTACTGGGGGCAATGGAAATCTTAAAAGCGAATGGGGCTAAAAGTGCTCATGAATTATTTGCCTCTGAGCCAAAGGAGTATCTCGCTGTGAATATGTTTTACCCTACATTTTTGGTTTCTAAATATGGACAATTGCATGTGGAGGATTTGACTAAGGATCCTGCTGTTTTAAAAGCGTTTGAGGAGTTAGAAAGACTTAAAAAGCAGTATGAAAATATTGGTAATGATAAAAAGCAATTAGCGTTTTATAAAGGGGTTGTAGAGAATCATGTTCGGAGAATTAATGTGTTTTTGGAGGGCTTGGATGTTTTGAAGGGGGTGGAGGTTGTAGGGTTGAAGCCCCATCCTTAGTCCTTCTCCCAAGGAGAAGGAGACTGAGCGAGCGATGTGGTTTTAAAAGAGTTTTTTCCATTCGGGGAGGTTTTGAGATTTACCTTATTATTTAAAAATAAGTGCCTTATGTTGCTCCATATCGGACAGGACTATTCCCATACCTCTAGATACTGATAACAATGAATGACCTGCTAGATGCACTTTTAATTGTATTGAGGATTCCAGACGTTCTTTGAGACCCTTTAAGAGTGCTCCACCCCCTGTCAGATACACCCCATTCGTATATATATCACCTGCTAATTCTGGAGGGCACTGTTCTAAGGTTTTGATGACAGAGTCTTCAATTTTTGATATCGAACTGTTCAATATCATTGCAATCTCCCTATAATTCAATCGAATTTGCTTAGGTATTCCAGTTAGATTATCTTTCCCCACAACGGTGCATTCCTCATTTAATGGCAGGCTGCTTTCACTTGCAGCACCAATTTGTAATTTGATTTGTTCTGCAGACTTTTCGCTAATTGTTAGGATATATTTCTTTTCTATATAATTCCTGATATCCGCATTAAAACTGTCACCACCTACCTTTAAAGCCATATATGTAACTACACCTGACATTGAAATTAGACTGATCTCCGTTAGTCCTCCCCCAATATCAATTATCATCTTCCCATCAGGCTCTTTTATATTCAAACCCATCCCCAAAGCTGCGGCTAAAGGCTCAAATATTAGTTTAGTGTTCCTAGAGTTGAACTGGTCTAATGAAAGGCGCAAAGCTCTTCTTTCTACTTCTGTAGTACCATATGGTACACTCGCAATAATATTATGAAATCCTAAAATCGATCTATTTGGATAAACTATTTTTACAAAAGCATTTAGCATTTTCATAGTGGCATTTAAATCAGCAATAACCCCATTTTTTAAAGGTCTTATTACTTTAGTATCACCATTAATTTTCCCTTCCATCTCAAGTGCGGCTTTACCTGCAAGTAAATAGCTATTCTTTTTACTATTAAGTGCTACCACTGTGGATTCTGAGAACAAAGTATTAATCGAGCTCGTGAGAACTGTATTATTGTTACCTAGATCGATCGTAATATTTCTTTTATTAGCCATGAGGATTAATTTGTATAAAGAAGGGCCGTTGTTGCTTCATTTTTCGGCCTTATTAGTTCACGACATTTAAAATTTTAATTGTACTTTTTCCTTTAGGCAAGTCCCAATCAACTTCATCTCCTTGTGCATATCCAATTAATGCCGACCCCATTGGCGATAAAAGAGAAATTTTATTTTCATTTATATTTTTTTCTGTTGGCTTCACCAAAATAATGTTGTTTCTTCTGCCATACAGAGTTTCCACATCCACTTTACTCCCGATTTTTATTACATCAACTGGCATTTCATTTTCTTTTTTTACTATAGCTCTAGAGAGTTCTTTAGTTAATTTAATTATCCATGCTTCATTTTGTGTTTCATCTGAAGCTAAAAATTTCTTCACTAGATTTTGAATAAACTGATATTCCTTCTCCTCCAGAATTATTTGATTGTATTTCATAATGTTATAATTATTTGATTTAGACTTTTTATTTATTTGAACAAATGAAGCATTAGCTTCCATTTGCTATAGAAGAATAATACTTAAGACATTGCTAATCGATAAGCTAGAATTAAACTTTTTACGTATATTATTTGATAAGAATTAAAACTGCTGTCGCTCTATTTACTTTTAGGCAGATGCTATTGTTCATATTATTAATCAAGAGTCTAAGATTTTTATTGATAATGGTCACAATGAAAAATTTCTGCATCTTTTCGATACCAAGTGTAATTATCAGGGAACTCACAGTTTTAGCATAGCCTACTGGCTTTATCACCATTTACAACTGAATGTGTATCACCTTCAATTAATGCCCGAGAAAAAGCCCTATTTTTGCTACTTATTGAAAAATCAGAATAATTTCATATTAAACCATTATTTAGCCTTCTATTGCTCCAGTTAGTTCGATTAACAGTAGTAAAAGAAAAAATATCATTAGTTACACTTTTTCATGGCCGTAACAAAAGAAGATTGCCTGGGGTAAAATTCCTTCCCGGGGTATAATTACCCACTTCTAATCAAGATTAAATAGGTTATGGACAGATGTCTAAATCACAAAAGTCGTGACAAACAAGGATAATTCTGATCTTACTTTCATGACTTTAATCATTATCGGTTCTTAGAATTTCACAAAATTCCGTTGCTTCACATGAAGCAACGGCTTTTCTATCTACTGTCTTATTGTTTTGCATTAGCATTGCTATTAACAAAGAATCTAAAACATTTTCAATATTATCTTTACACGATCACTATAAGAATGAAATCCTGATTAAGTATTGACAGCTTTGGGAGCATTTTTAACCTCAATAATTCTAATTTTTCCTTTTCCTTTTGGGAATATCCAATTTACTTCATCTCCAGTTCCATAACCAAACAAGGCTGAACCCATTGGAGATAAAATAGATATTTTATCCTGAGCAATATCTTTTTCTGCAGGAGCTACCAATTGAAGGCCGGTTTTAGGACCGTATGGGGTCTCCACACTCACCATGCTGTTAAGTCTTACGATATGTTCGGGCATTTCTGCTTCCTCTTTAACCTTAGCAAATTTTAATTCCTTTTTTAAAGTCTCCAAGCTAGTTTGGTTCATTGGGTCAGCATATCGACTATTCTCTATGATGCCTGATAGCCAATGGTATTCATTTCTCTCTACTATTATATTTTTGGTTTTCATTTTCGATTTTGTTTAAGTAATTAATTAAGGGAATATTCCGGATTGCTCATAAGCATCAGCTATTCGAGAAGTAGCCTCTATATAAGCAGCTGTTCTCCAGTCTGTATCATGCTCTTGTGAGCGAGTTAAAACTCGTTTAAACGAATTTGAAATCATGTTTTCGAGCTTTTCCAACACCTCATCTATCTCCCAAATTTCTCCATTTCTGTTTTGTAACCACTCAAAATAACTAGCAATTACACCCCCGGAATTACAAAGAATATCTGGAATGATATCCACTTTTCGTTCTTGTAAAATTGAGTCTGCAATATTGTTCACTGGGCCATTAGCCCCTTCTGCTATTACTTTTGCATCGATAGTATAAGCGTTATGTTCAGTAATCTGATTCCCCATGGCCGCTGGAATACATATATCACACTTCAACGCAAAAAACTGATCATTTTCTATGCTTTCCGCACGGTCATAGCCAATTATTTTATTTTGATTATTTCTGCTGTAGTTTCTTAGTTCTTCCACTTGGATACCGTCAGCATTATACACCGACCCACTTTCATCTTGAACAGCGACCATTCGTGCACCATATTTTTCCAAGTAATGTGCAGCCCAGTATCCTACTTTTCCATATCCTTGCAGAATAAAGCTCATTCCGTTTAATGAGAGTCCTCTATATTCGGCCCATCTTTTTAAGCTTACAACTACACCATAACCAGTCGCTCGGTCTCTGCCCTCAAGGCCACCTGCACTTACTGGTTTTCCCGTGACCACATGGTGAATTCGAGACCTTTCATCCGGTGATTTGGTAGAAGCAAAAGTGTCTGCAATCCATGCCATTGTTTGAGCGGTGGTATTTACGTCTGGAGCAGGTATGTCATACTCAGGACCGATATTATCACCCATAGCGTAGGTGAACCTACGGGTTATTCTTTCCAGCTCTGACTTGGAATACTCTTTAGGATCTATTTGAACTCCTCCTTTAGCTCCACCGAAGGGTAGCCTTGCCAGAGAGGTCTTATAGGTCATCCAAGTGGCCAAGGCCCTGGATGTATCCATATCTAAATTTTCATGATAACGCAACCCTCCTTTATATGGTCCCAAAGCATTATTATGTTGAACTCTAAAACCTCTAAACGTACGAATGTTGCCGTCATCCATTTTTACCGGGAAATTGACCACAATTTCATTATTGTTTATAGAGAGGATTTTTCTTAGCCCCTCATCTAACTGCATTATATCGGCAGCTTTTGAAAATTGGCTTTTCACGTTCTCTAAAAGACTCTCTTGTTTAGTAGTCTTTTCTACTACAAATTCTTGATTATTACTCATAATGTTCACAATAAAATTTTATATTTTTTTCATCATACCATTGACATTCAGCCACTAAACTACATGAAGCACACAATCCGCTTTTTTGTAAGGGATTAACAGTTGTTGATTCTATTTCTGCTTTCGGTTTATTTTTTGGTTTTGATACACTAAATTCAGAACAATCCCATATTGTACCCTTTGCTGTTTTCCAATAACAATTATTAGCATACTCGCATGTGCTACATATACTTTGAATTTCTCCTGTCATCATAAATATTACAATTCTGAACCCATCATTACAATAGGCATACCATATTTGTAAACAGTTGATATGCAGTGCTATAACAAACTGATAGCTTAGAGTTACTGATTGTTTTTTACCCGATGTGGTACATTTTGAACCAACAGATATTTTTATTTATTTAGACCGGTATTCTGATATTGGCTGTCTTGTTGTTTATATGTTCCGATTTCCATTACATTAGAAAAGGCTGTTTCTCTGGAAACAGCCTCACTGTAATTAACGCTTGATCATCTTCTGGATTTACGTTTTTTATTTTTCTTCTCTTCTAGTTTACGAAGGATCTTTTCTTGCTTACGTGCTTGATGATCCTTTTTGGAAGCTTTTAAATTGTTTCCCTTAGCCATAATAGTAAATTTTAAAATTGAAAAGCTGAAAAACCAATGGACTTAGTATGCGAAATTCCATATACCGAGTAATGTCACATATACCATCAGGTACAGCGTATTTATTTTAATATGAAGAAAATGGGGTGTTTGAAGCACACTCGTGGGTGCTTCTTTAAGAGAGGAAGATAATTTTTGCTTTTTTAAAATCAGTGTACATTTTTCTCGTTTTTAGAGCTGCAACTAATCAAATAATAAGTTAATGATCTCAGGATTATAATGCTATAATCCTTGCATATTCTTATTAGTAAAGATACCGCTTTATTCTACATAATACAATCAAATGTGAGACAAAATAGTATATAAAGACAACTGGCCAGATAGTGCTCCTGCGGTCTCAGCAAAAATACTATATTCCCAATCATCTTATGAATTTACAGATTTAATCTTAACATTAAAAGTTTGAAATTTTTTAAGATAATTTACCTGTCTCTTCAATTAGTTGTAAGAGTCAATTTCCTTAATTCTGAACTTATTTGCTAATCTTTTCACATGTATTGAATAAGCACCGAGCTTGCTTATCCTAATATGTTTGACTGTTTTAGATTAATCAAAAATCTTTATAGGTGCATTTTTCACCTGAATTATGTTAATTTTTCCTTCTCCTTTGGGAAATAGCCAATCTACTTCATCTCCTTTTGAATATCCGATTAAAGCAGAACCCATAGGGGAAAGTACAGAAATTTTATCCTCGGAGGAATCGCGCTCAGCTGGAACTACCAGTTGAAGGTCTTCTTTTGGGCCGTAAGGAGTTTCAATGCTCACCATGCTGTTAAGCCTGACCACATCAATGGGCATATCTGCTTCATCTTTTATATTTGCTCGTTCTAAATTTTTAAGCAAATTTTCTAAACTAGATTGATTTAATGGATCGGTAAAATTTTGGTTATTGATTACTCCCAATAACCAATGATATTCGTTTTTCTCTATTATTAATCGATTCTTTTTCATTTTTTAGGTCTTTTTATACTAAAATTTTCATCTTTCCTGTTATTTACACTTGATAAAATGATTCGTAATGCCAGTAGAAAAGAATCGTTTTTAGATTGATACCATATTTCATCGGAGGCAATTCTAAATTTTATTAGATTTTTCATTGCTACGCCATTAATGGCTTTTCTGGAAAGCATAATTATTAAATACCTTTTTATACTCATCTGATTTCTCCAATGTATGCAACTAGCGTACCATCATTGTAATTGTCAGGAAATCAATGCATAATGAGGATGTCGACTACTGAGGGGTGGCACGTATAGTACCACTGTGAGACATTAGGTGCCGCTAATGTCTTTGAGTTTTTCGCGAAGTGTCTTTCTATTTATTCCCAAGATGGATGCGGCCTTTGTTTTGTTTCCATCCACAGCTTCCAAGGTTTTTATGATATGTCTTTTTTCCACTTCTTTTAGTGATAGGAAGCCTACAGTAGGATTTTCATCTGTTGTCACAGGATGACTTTTAATATATAGAGGCAAATGTTGCTGCTCAATTTTTTGATCACAAAGGATAATAGCCCTTTGTATTATATTTTCAAGTTCACGGATATTACCCGGCCAAGAATGACGTTCTAAAATTTTAGCTGCCGTATCCGATAAAACAATGTTCTTTTTATCATACTCTTTGCTAAATTTTTGTAAAAAATAGTTTGTTAATTCAGGGATATCGTCTTTTCTTTCCCGCAAAGGAGGAATGGAA
Source organism: Marivirga sp. (assembly GCF_035704835.1). Lineage (GTDB taxonomy): Bacteria > Bacteroidota > Bacteroidia > Cytophagales > Cyclobacteriaceae > Marivirga. The sequence continues at coordinate 20,045 of NZ_DASSWQ010000073.1, forward strand.
ATAGATATCACATTTAGCCTATAGTAGAGGTCTTCCCTAAAATTTCCGGCCTTGCTCATGCTGTATAGATCACTATTGGTAGCGGCAATTATTCTGGTATTGATGGGGATTGGTTGATTTGTTCCGATTCTGGTAATTTCTTTTTCTTGTATCACTCGTAACAACCTAGTTTGCACAGCTGGGGAAGCATTTCCGATCTCATCAAGAAAAATAGTTCCTCCATCCGCGGCTTGAAAAAATCCTTGTCGGTTATCAATTGCGCCTGTAAACGAGCCTTTACTGAAACCAAAAAGCTCACTCTCTAACAAATTTTCAGGTATAGCTCCACAATTTACCGCAACGAAAGGGCCTTTACTGTTTTTTCCACTATAATGTATGGCACGAGCGACCAATTCTTTACCTGTACCGCTTTCTCCTGTGATTAAAGTGGTTACTTTGTTATTATTCACTTTAGATATGAGGTACATGACCTCTTGTATACCTTCAGACTGACCTATGATCCCCCAAGTATTGGCAATTGCTTTCTTTTTTTCAGCAGGTTTTTTGTTCAGTTGAGTAGGTTGTTTCAATGCTTTTTGAACGGCATCTTTCAATTCATTGACCGTAAAAGGTTTTACTAAATATTCTAAAGCTCCAGATTTAACGGCTTCAACTGCCCCTGCTACTGAGGGGTATCCTGTAATTACTAAAACTGGGATTTCAGGATAGTTTTTGGCACTGTATTTGACCAATTCCATTCCGTTAGTGACCGGCATTTGTAAATCAGTCACCAATAAATCAACATTTGAATTTTCTAAGATATCTATTGCATCCTGCACGGCTGATGCCTGAAAAGTAGTGTAATGCAGTCGGCTTAATTGCCTTTGTATTACCTCTAACATGTCATAAGAATCATCAACGATAAGTATGCTTTTTTTGTCCATGATATTAATTTAGTGGGAATGTAACCTCAAAAGAAGTGCCTGTATTTTCCTTAGACACAAATGATATTTCTCCTCCATGACTTTTTACAATTCCATGGACTACACTCAAACCTAATCCTGAGCCTTCGCCCGTAGGTTTGGTTGTGAAAAAGGGTTCAAAAATTTTATCTTTGAGACTATCCTTTATCCCATGTCCTTCATCCTTTATGGTAAGTGAAAAATAGGAGGTGTTATTTTCTATAAATACAAATATACTTTGACCAGCACTAGAAGAGTGTATGGCATTGATCAATAGGTTAAAAATTACTTGCGTAAACTGTACTGGATCCACTTTCGCCATTATATCATGACTACCTTCAGTGAATATAATTTCCACCCCGGCATTTTTACTGGTAAATTTCAGTAGATTTAAAGCTTCTATTATCAATGAATTGATAGATACCTTCTGCATCTGTTGTGGCATCTCACAAGAAAAGAACATGAGCTTTTTTACTATTTCCCGGGAGTGTATAGCTGAATTTATGATCTTTTCAGTATCTTGAGCAATCTGATGATCAGCATTGTGTTCTTGTATGAGTTGAGCATAACCTAGTATGTTGCCGAGGGGTGTATTGAGCTCATGTGCAATTCCAGCAGTAAGTTCTCCCAGAATTACGAGTCGATCACTATGCTCAAATTTCTTTTGCAACATTTCCTCTCTTTCTTTTTGTTCGCTCAAAGCAATGATCTTGTTAATTTCTTGAGCTAGTGTTTTAATCAGGGTTACTTCTTCTGGCAGGAACACAGATTCATTATACAAGTTGGCATCATAATGAATGGCAATATAACCTCGATCTACATCATCAATTTTAAGGATATATTTTTGGGAAACATGCTTTTGCGGTAAATGATCTGAGAAGAAAAATTTTGAATCAAGGTTCAGTTCAGCAATAACATGTTGTGGATGCCTCCATGCTTCCGGGAGAGATTGTACGATAGCTTGTAACTTGTCCTCTAAATTTAGGTTGATATTTGCTGAGATATTTGAAAGTTCATAGAGACAGCTAAGCTCTTTAATTCGTTCATTTAGGGTATCTATTAGTTGATCATTGGACATTTCCTTGAGTATGTAATTGAGTTCTAAATATCTGATTAATTTCAGATAAATAGTATTCTTGATGGTATTATTTATTTTTCAAATATTCCTGCAATATGACTGCATGATTGTGTTTCTCATCTTTAGCCCCATAAAGTAGGGTTACTTGGTGTTTTTCGGCAATATCTGTAATGTGCTGAACTGTTTCTTCTTTTTTCTCCAACTCTTGGCGGTACTTTCGAGCAAATTCATCAAAACGTTCGGCTTTATGACTAAACCATTTTCTAAGATCGGTAGAGGGCGCAATGTCCTTGTTCCATTCATCTAGTTTGGCATCCTCTTTTTTGACGCCCCTTGGCCAGACCTTGTCAATTAACATGCGATACCCGTCCTGATCAGAAGCTTGCTCATAAATCCGTTTAGTTAAAATTCTTTTCATGATACAGTAAACATAAAATTAACAATCTAACTATTTCCAAAACTCATCTTTTGTGTTTTCCTCAAACTGTTTTTCTCTGTGGTGTTTTTTAAATAGTTCTAATTCGTCTGAAGTAGCTATCTCTTGGATTTTATTAAATAGGATACGCTCTTCAAACCGAATGTGTTGTTCCAGTTCTTCTTCTATCAGCCCCAGTGCTTTTTCAATTTCATTAGAAATATTGAATAATCTAAATAGCCTCCTGTGATGAGACATAGCTTTTTTTACTAACTCATGGTCCTTGCCCAGAATGGGGAAAATAAATTGCTCCTCCGCTTCAAAATGCGGTTGTATATGATTATCGAAGAACCAATCGGCATAGCGTTTAATCCTTTTAGGTTCTACTTGCTTTTTGAATCCGGTCCGTATTTTCCAGCACAGCAACAAACTGTGATGATGCTCTCGGCTAAGCGGCTGTAAATCTTGATGTCTCTTGATCGGCTTACTCATATGCAAGTTCTTTTTCCATAGCTATTGCTTTAGGAAATAAAATGTTGTTTTCCAGATGTATGTGCAGGTGCAGATCATCCTCAAATTCCTTTAACGTGGTATAGCTTACTCTATATGTTTGGCAGGCATCTTCTGGTGGTGTATATTCATTGCTTAGTTTGCTGATTTCACGAAACCGCACTCCTTCATTATCATGTTCTTGCATCATTGTTTGAATGGGGTTTTCCACGGTATCAAAATAAGGCTTTCCAGTTTGTACACCGTTTTGTTGAGCTTTTATTATTTTTCTGATATAGGGGAATAGTATAAACTCTTCCTTTTTCATGTGCGCTGCCAGTTCTCCTGCCGAAGCATTAAAGAGTTTTACGATTTCATACAATTCAGAGTGCTTGTCACCATGTACCTGACTTATCTTTTCCAGGTACTCTTTCAAGACTGGCGTTTTCTCCTCTACATAACGATGATGTTTCTTCTCAATGTAGTCCGCTAGCAAGTCCAGTGGCCAAGATTGAAAATCCGGCATATTACTTTCTGTTTTTTGCTGCACATGCTCAATCTCGTCAATCAGTTTGTGAGGATCGATATTTTTGCTTTCGCAAGCCTTCAAGAGATTCCGATCACCATTACAACAGAAATCCATACTGTATTTTTCAAAAATGGAAGCGGTTCGATAATCCTTTGCTACAATTTCTCCAATGGTTTTGTTTTTTATGCTTTCCATGATATTTTTTTAAGAATTGAAATTTTATTTAAGTATTTAAGACCTCAATGGCTATGATCTTAAAATTATCCTCTAGTTTTAATGAATGGTATTTCTCTGTCAGATAGTGCTTATTGTTTCCAGTATGCTTTTCATGGTGGTTATTTAAACTGTTTGATACCAATGCTTACTAAAGCAATCACTTTCACCACTTCACACCCTACATAATAGAAATGTAGATTGGAAGGGGGCACTACCTGCCCTTCTATAAGTTGCACAGCTCGTACATCCAATTCAGGAAGCAGCCAAATCGATTGCAAAATCAGTATAAGAAAGGGAATCAGGAAATATAAGTTCTGTCGTTTAATAGAACCTCTTTGCTTCACGAATGAAGTAAGCAATATCGCAAGGGCGAATACCCATTCTACCTTATTCAGTGCTCCAAAAACCAGGCGGCCGATGCTTAATCCTATCGGCAGTGTGACTCCCGGTGCCTGGAACTTCAGCCAAGCTTCCATAAAGCTAATGGCGCATACAAAACCAATCCAAAGAAATAGGACGATTACCACCAGTGGGCTTTTAACTCGCGTACTCATAGAATACGCTTTTTAGGGTTGTTTCTGTAAAACTCAATTTTGTAATGAAACATTTCTGCCATTTTTCCAGCTCGCCAACGGGCTTCCTCCGCTTTATCTCCCCTAAAATGCTCATCAATGGTTTGATTGAATAAGGCCATCCACTGATTAAAATGCTTCTTGTCTACAGGTAATTGGGCGTGCGGGACAAATGGACTTCCGTAGTATGTATGTTCCCCTAGCAAAACAGTTTGCCAGAAACGATACATTTTCTCCATGTGCTCGGGCCATTTCTCACCTATACGATTATTAAATATAGGCGCAAGCAATTCATCTTCTCGTACTTTGCCATAAAAGCTATCGACCAATAACTTAATATCATCCAGTTCAATAATTTGCTTTTGTTTCTCCATCAGAAAAAAGATTCATAAAATTCAGGGGTAGAATACATGATGAAATAGAAAAGTGCAAAACCTATGAAGGCAATCACCAATGCCCATACCCAAGCTGGGATTCCTTTTGGGGTTTCCGATCCTGTCACAACAAATTCGTCTCTCTTCTCACTACCATAAGCATTAAGGGTGATAGAGACCTGATCGTCTATAATTTCTCCAGATTTTAATCCAACAACAGATATCTCCGGCCCATTTTTTACTTCAAAAGGAATTTCTTTTACCCCTTCAACATTACTGGAGGATTTGGCAACTATTTTAAGTTTATGCTTGCCATCTGGTATTTTGGTTGTATCCAAAACAAATTTGACAGGTGGTCGAAATTCAGCAAATGGTTCGTTCTCCTCGTCTAGAAAAACCTTAATAAGACGGTTTTCCTCACTACTATTATCTATTTTGATATTTTTTGTCATAACACGCTTATTTTTTTAATAGCTTAAGATTATACCTTAATTAGATTCTAAAGGCTTCCTTCATCTACCACAATATTTTTAACATGATTGGAATTTTTCTCGCCCGGCTTTACTAAATATTTAAGACTGAAGAATAAAGTGAAGCCTACGATGATGATTCCTATAATGATGATTACATAATCTATATCACCTTGGGGTCCTTCTCCATGTGTAATATTTTTTAAAGGCTCTGGCTGGTTCGCTTGACATACATCACATGCCCAAGCATTACCTAATCCAATCAATAAATAGAAAACGAATAAAAAACTTATCTTTTTCATGACTTCCAATAGTTATTTGCTGCTGCAATAGTTTGAAATTCAGTGGCAATTACCTGAGCAGAAGAGATCAGTTGTTGAGTATCATTAGCGTAATCATTTCGAAGTTTTTTTCTGACTTCACTATCAGTTTGAATAGCTGCTATTGATTTTCTAGCCAGTTTAATGGCCAAGTTACGACCTTCAATTGGTGTCTTGGTAATCAAACTTTCCAAATAATTTTCTTCATTTTTCATAACTATTGCGTTTGTTGATTCATTACAAATTCTCTTATCTTTTTCACTTCTTCTTCAGTTACTTTAGAGGCATCATTTCCCCAACTTCTTCTTTCATGACTAGCAATGGCTGCAATTTCCTCATCACTTAATTGACCGGCAAAGCCAGGCATTTGTGCAAATTCTGGACGGGCATCATACCCTTGCAGAATAATTCTTATTAATAGTTCAGGGTCTTCATCATTTACCACTGAACTTCCAGCCAGCGAAGGAAATGCTCCCGGCAATCCGGTATCATCTGCTTGATGGCAAGCCGAGCATGTGGATATGTATAAATTTTCTCCTTTTGCTAATTCTTCTTGACCGGAATTGTCAGCAGAAGCAGAAGTTTCTTCTAGTTTTTTTTGTGTAGAAGGGATGAATTCTGGCTTCTGACCAGTAAGTGAAGCCTGTTTAAGTGATTGCAGATATGCCACTAGATCCAAAGCTTCTTGTTTTGGTACTATTTTCACTCCGTTTTTCTTAAACTCAGCAGGCACGGAAAGCGCTTCACCTTCTTCTTTGGAGTTTTTAACTTCTTTAAACATCCAAGGGTACGAAGGCATAATAGATTCAGAAACCACGATGCGAGGATTGTATAAATGCAATAAGTGCCAATCTTCGCTAGGCTGTCTTTTGCCGATATTGGTCAGATCAGGCCCCGTTCGCTCACTACCTAAAACTGAGGGTGATTGTCGCTAGATACCCATTCGCTGTTTGGTGTAATAATAATCTGAAGGTATAGAAGGCCGGCTACCCCAAGTTTTGTCCATCTCAATGCTTCGAACTTGTTGCGTGTGACAGGCAACACAGCCTTCTTCTACAAATATTTGTAATCCACGAATCTCACTTTCGTTCATTGCCTCCATTTGAGGAAGTGGTTCCGTATTCACCTGTGATTGATAAGCAGGAATAATAGCCACCCCTACACTCAATATTAGAAATCCAAGAAAGGAAACCAGGACTAAGCTTCTAAGATTTTTATGAAAATTAAACATATTCTTTCTTTTCTTTTGACCCTACTATATTTTTTGATTGGCTTTTAATTCCGTGTTTGTTTCTTACCATCAGATAGAAATTATAGGCAAAAAGGAGATGTGAAATAAACATTAAACTTCCCCCTATTGCTCTTGATACCCAATATTGTTTCATCATGACAACTGATTCTATGAAAGGCAAACCTTCTACCCAGCTAAGCCCTTTTAATGTGCCTCCTGCCATCAAAGAAATCATGTAAGCAAAAAGACCTATAAAAGCCAGCCAAAAATGAGCCCCTACTAAAAGTTGAGGAGGTTCCTTCCCAGTAATTCGAGGAAGGATAGCATAGATACATGCCCAAAGTATGAAAGTAATAATTCCGTACATGGTCATGTGGGAATGTGCCACATTGAAGTCAGTAAAGTGCCAAATGTAATTTGTAAAACGAAAAGCTTGAAAACTTCCTTGAGTAGAGCCAACAAAATAGAAGACAACGCCTACTAAGAAAAATGGTAGCACATAACTTTTGGAAATTTTGTGAAAGCTTCCTTTCATGGTCATTAAAAAGTTCGTTGTTCCCGCTACAACAGGAATAAACATTCCGGCACTGAAAACAATTGCTACGGTTTGTAGCCACCAAGGAAGAGGACTGAAAACAAAATGGTGGGTTCCAATCATTGTATAGAACAACATTTGTGTCCAGAAAGCCAATACACCCAGTGAATAGGAATAGATAGGTTTATTTAGTGAAGAGGGAAGGTAATAATAGACTAATCCAAGTGTAAAAGTCATAAACCACATACCCACACCTTGGTGCATGTAGTACCCTTGAATGACTGTTTCGCCTAGACCGTTTTGATAGAACGGCAAATAACCAATTATTGCCAATACGGTTGTCCATACCAGAGCCCACATAATGTACCAATTGGATACATAAATATCTGATATTTTACGATTCGCTATCGTTTTGTAAAAGTTGCAGAATGTAACTATGAGCCCTATGCCAAAAAGAGCCATCACCGGCCACACATATTCCCTGTATTCTGCACCTCCATTATTGATGCCAGCCATTAGACATAAAGTGCCAATAAATACTGCTAAGTTGATGAGCGTAAAAGTAGTCCATGCCCATTTATAGCTATAAATTTTAGTATTGCTAGTTCTGGCAATGACAAAATAACCTAGCCCAAGCATTGATAAGGATGCCCATCCCCAGAAAACGGCATTAGTATGCACAGGTCGCAATCGGCCAAATGAAAGCCAAGAAATACTGTCCAGTTCTGGCCAGACAAATTTCATTCCAAGGTATTGACCTACTAACGTACCAAAAACCAACCAGAATATGGCTGCACCCAAGTAGAATATAATCAGGCGCTTGAGTTCTGCTGGTATTTCCAATCGCTCTTCCGAACGTTTTTTCTCATCGGCAACCGGATTTTCTGGTTTATCTGTTACTTTTCTGATTAAACCTTTTTTATCTTTGGTAGCCCAGTTGCTGCCCAGTTCATCACCACTTAATTTATACTTCAGAGCCTGTTTCCTTTTTTCTAAAATGTCATCAATTTCCCCTGGATTTAGATTGGTTAGTTCTTCTCTAAATTCTTGGTTTTGTTTGAGCCTTTTCTTTTCGTTGAGACCATTGATATAACTATTGACTCTTGCTATCACTATCAAAATAGCCAGTATTAATACGATAACAATAAGAAATAG
>NZ_DASSWQ010000050.1:0-70086 GCF_035704835.1 Marivirga sp.
GCTCGAATATTTGCCGCCAGCTTCTTTCAGATTCGCAGTCGCCCACGACACCCTTGCTATTGGCTAACGATAAGTACTGTAACTCTCGTTCGGGACTTGCACCCTATAGCATGATGACCATGCCTGACACACAAAAAAGGCGATTATGTTTCCATAATCGCCTTAAATATTTTACAATCTTATGCTATTAGATTTTTTCTTTAATCCTTGCGGATTTTCCTTTTCTACCTCTTAAGTAGTATAATTTAGCTCTTCTTACAGAACCTTTTCTCACAACTTCGATTTTATCGATAGCTGGGGAAATGATTGGAAATATTCTTTCAACAGCAATTCCACTTGAAACTTTTCTTACAGTAAAAGTAGCAGAGTTACCAGAACCTTTTCTTTGGATTACAGCACCTTGATACTGCTGAATACGTTCTTTATTTCCTTCTTTAATTCTTACGTGAACATTCACAGTATCACCTGCCTTAAAATCAGGAAGTTTACTTACTGCCTCTAGATATTCTTTTTCAATTTCTTTGATCAAATCGCTCATGGCTCTTTCTTTTTTCCTATAATGGTCTCGGTACGATGCCCGAAAAACGGAGTGCAAATATAAGGATAATTTTAATTTTTGCATCCATATACTATATTTTTTTATTCTTTTTTCAATAAATCCGGTCTTCTCTCCTCTGTTCTTTTAACGGATTGCTCAAATCGCCACTTTTCAATATTAGCTGCATGTCCTGATAACAACACATCTGGCACTTTCAAGCCATTAAATTCTGCTGGACGAGTATAAACGGGTGGGGCTAATAGTCCATCCTGAAAAGAATCCGTAAGGGCGGAGGTTTCATCTGACAACACACCCGGCAGAAGTCGCACTATAGCATCCGTCACCACCGCTGCTGCTAATTCTCCTCCTGAAATCACATAATCGCCTATACTAATTTCTTTAGTGATATAATGTTGTCTAACTCTTTCGTCTACTCCTTTATAATGCCCACATAGAATTAATAGATTAGCTTTTAACGCAAATTGGTTTGCCAAATTTTGGGTGAATTGTGTTCCATCAGGACTCATATAAATCACATCATCATAAACTCTTCGTGCTTTCAAATCTTCAATAGCCGCAGCAATAGGTTCTATTTGCAACACCATTCCAGCCCCTCCCCCATAAGCATAATCATCTATACTCCGTTGCTTATTGTTGGAATAGACTCTCAAATCATGGACATGAATTTCTACTAATTCTTTTTCCTGAGCACGTTTTAAAATACTATCAGAAAATGGCCCTTCTAAAAGCTTAGGTAAACAAGTGATAATATCAATCCTCATCTTGCTCATTTGACTCATCTTCTTCCATGTACAATTCCAGTAAGCCTTCTGGGAGACTTACTTTGAGGATTCTATTTTCTCTATCCACATTTAAAATCACGTCATCATTTATGGGAATTAGAACCTCTTTGCCTTTGTATTCCATTCCAATCAAATCCTGATGGCCAGCCTCAAACACTTCTTTCACTACGCCCAGCATACCTTTCTCCGAATCTTCTATTCGAAAATTATTAATTTCGTGAAAATAAAACTGATTCCCCGTTAATTCAGGAAGTTCAGATAAAGGCAGATGCAAAGTACTGCCCCGCAAAGCTAAAGCCGCTTCTTTATCTTCCACATCCTCAAACTTTACTAAAGCTTCTCTATTCTTAAGCTGAATGTGCTCAATAAAAAATGGAACCAGTTTTCCGTTTTGCAACAGGAATACTGATTCCATTTCTTGATAATCCTCTGGATAATCTGTATCCAAAGAAATGTATAATTCTCCTTTTAAACCATGAGGCTTTAATACCATACCTAGTTGAAAGCATTGGTCCAGCTTCATGATTAAAGAATATTAATCTTCTTTCTTTTCTTCTTCAGTTGCTTCAGCTTTTGGAGCTTCTTCGGTAGATGCTTCTTCTGCTGGAGCCTCTTCAGATGATTCTTCCTGAGCAGGTGCTTCTGCAGCTTTAGCCTCAGCTTCTGCTTCTTCCTGACGCTTTTTAATCGCTTCAGCTCTTGCTTCGTTCACTTTAGTTTCAGCTTCAAATCTTGCTTTCTTCTCAGCCGCAACTTTATCTGCTAATGACTTCTCTTTTCCTTCAATTGTAGCTTCCTTGTCTTTCATCCAAGCTTCCAATTTCTTATCTGCCTCTTCTTGGGTCATAGCGCCCTTAATCACACCAATTTGTAGGTGCTTTTTATAAAGCAAGCCTCGGTATGATAACATAGCACGAACCGTATCGGTTGGCTGGGCACCGTTCATTAACCACTGAAATGCCTTATCATTGTCCAGCTCAATTGCTGCAACAGGCGTATTGGGGTTATAAGTACCAATTTTTTCAATAAAGCGACCATCTCGTGGTGCACGGGCGTCTGCTACGACTACATCGTATATCGCCAGTTTTTTTCGACCTCTACGGGCCAATCTGATTTTTACTGCCATTTCTTATTTTGTTTTTAGCAATTACGAATTACGAAGGATCACGTCCCTCTCTTAATTAGTCTGCAAAGGTAATGAAAAAAGATTATAAATATAAACAGCTTCCCATTTTTTGAGCTAAACTTTCTGTTTATGACGGGTTTATAAAAAAACAAATACTTTCACACCTTATTTAATATTCTAAATAAAAGCTAAAATCAGAGATATTGCGTTCAAAATCTAAATAATCTTAGATTATTCCCTTTAACAGTTTTTTATAATTATCTGGAGATCATCCGGTATATCCATTGATTTCAAAGGAGGCACATTAGCTCCTCCCGTATTGCCCACAGGAATTGTCCCCACAAATGATTTCACACCGCCCACCAATAATCGAGGAATCTGACCTAAAACTTCTTTGGTATTCTTGATCTTTATGCCAAATTTTAGCATCAGCCAATGGACTTCCGAATGCTGATAAGGAAATGGTTGACCAATTATATGCGCTCGTTCGAGGTGACGCCATGCTTCATGAAGATCTCCATTCACTAATTTTTCTTTATAAAAATTTAGCTCCTCTTGGTAATGCGTTTTTAGACCTTTGGGAATAGTAGTATTGAATTTCATATTCATAAATATCTTATGTAAAGGTACTACTTAACTCAATGCACAGCAATTGCATTTATCAGGCCGAACATTTCTCACAAACTCCTTTAACAACAAGGTTCGCTTCTTCACTTATAAAGTTTTTTGGTAGTTTTATCTCTGGGATTTTGTATTTGGGCAAACATAAGGTTTCATTGCAAACATGGCAATGAAAATGTACATGTAAATCACTTTCTATATTGCACTCACACCCCTCTTCACAAAGTGCGTACTTTGGCGCCCCAGTACCATCATCTATGCTGTGAACTAGCCCATTTTCCTGAAAGGTTTTAAGCGTACGAAATAACGTCACTCTATCAGACTTTTCAACCTCCTTCTCCAAATCAGTTAGACTAATCGCCACTTCCTGGCCTAGCAAGGCTTCCAAAACCAACAAACGCATAGCGGTTGGTCTAATATTCTTTTCCTGTAAATTCTTTTCCAGTTCCCTTATTTTCATTTCTTGATCTTTAACAATCATCTAACTCACAATTTTCATCCATGCTTTCAGTTTCAATCGTAATATGATTAATAGATTCATCCTTTAATTCATTGCGAGCTTTTTTCTTGAACTCTGCAAGCTCCGATAATCTAAAATCTTTTTTCAATCTTATGTGAATACTCATAATATGATAATTTCCGTCCAAAGACCACACATGGCAATCGTGCACTTCTTTAATCTCATCAATCACTTCCAATTTCTTCCGTATTTTATCAATTGATACATCAGAAGGAATTCCTTGCATTACAACGAGCAAACTCTTTTTTAGATTTTTATAGACATTGTATAGCACGAATAAGGATATTAATACAGAAAGTAATGGGTCAATAAATGGAGCATCAAAATACATCATGATAATACTACCTATAAACACGGCAACCCAGCCTAACACATCCTCCAGTAGGTGCAATGAGACTACTTTTTCATTCAGAGATTCCCCCTTTCTCAGTTTAAAAACAGCTGCTCCATTCACGATAATGCCCAGTATAGAAAGGTACAGCATTCCTTCCACATTGGTTTCTTCAGGATTGAAAAGACCGGGAATTGCCTTAGTTAAGATAAATATAGAGCCTGCCACTAATACTATGGAATTTATTATAGCATCTAATAGGGAAAATCGTTTATATCCAAACGAAAAGGTCTTTGTTCGACCTTTTTTAGATAATTTTTGAAAATACCAGGATAGCCCCAAGCTCAGGCTATCTCCCAAATCATGTAAGGCATCAGATAAAATAGCCAAACTATTGGTGTACAGCCCCCCAATAATTTCAATTATCGTAAATGCAAGGTTGAGGAAGAAGGCTACTTTTACATTGCCTTCAGAATGATCATGTGAATGTTCGTTATTATTTCCCATAATTATTTTGAAAGATTTAAGATTCTTATTGCGCCTCGAATCACAAAGGTGAAAACTATTCCACCAATTACTAAATCTGGCCATTTACTCTCTAATAAATACACCAGTACACCCGCCAAAATCACACCGCCATTCACAATTATATCATTAGAGGTGAAAATGCTACTCGCTTGCATGTGAGCCTCATTACTTTTTGCTTTATTGATTAGCCAGAGTGTCACTAAATTTCCTGCTAGGGCTAGGATTGAAATTATAATCATCCAGTGAAACAAAGGTGTTCCACTTTCAGTAAAAAATCTTCTCAATACCTCCAAAAAACCTAAAAGAGCCAAGCCCATTTGAAAATAGCCACTTATTTTTGCCACTTTCTTTTTCCTAGCAACAGCACCACCAACTGCCAATAAACTAAGCCCATAAACAATAGAGTCTGCTAGCATGTCCAAGGAATCAGCAACTAAGCCCATAGAGCTTGAAATCCAGCCTGTAGTCATCTCAATTACAAAAAAGACTAAATTTATTCCTAACACCCACCAAAGTACTTTTCTCTGCTGCCGATGATCAACAATTCCTGTCAAGTCTGCTTCTTGGGTGTTTACTAATTTTTCATTCAGTTGAAGTTCGGCTAGGGCGTTTTGAATGCCATCAATTTCAGCACTATGATATACCTGCAATTGTCGATGGGGAATATCAAATTCAAGCTGCTTAACCTCTTCTAAACTTTCTAGTTTCATTCGAATCATCTGTTCCTCAGAGGCGCAATCCATTTTATGTATTTTAAAAGTGCTCTTATTCATATTTTGTTAAATATTAACTGATACAAAACCGCATGTTCTGAAAATTTTGAAATTCAATCTAATGTCCATGAGAAGCCTTACTTTTATTCATCTCTGAAATCAAATAGTAAGCATCACTCCATGCGACTAGCGCCCCTGCTGGAAGTGGCTCCAGAAGTTTTATCTCAACCCATCCATCTGCCTTCAACCCAGTTCGTATTTCCACAGCTTGAAAAGTCCATTCCGTTTCACCGTCTTTTTGAAGCTCTTCTGCAAGGAAAATATAAGGCTTTCCATCTTCTTCAATAATGGCTTCCTCTGGTAATGCTATGGCTTGCTTATTACTAGTTTCAATTCTAGCATTAATATACATACCGGGGATTAAAAAGTTTTCCTTCTGCTCAATTTCTGCATGAACATGTACCGCTTTTGGGTTCTGCTCAAATTTCTTACCCACAGAATAAATTTTAGCAGTCAAATTTGCATCTGGCACTGAAGCAACCGAGAATTTCATTTGTTGGCCTACCTCCACTTTATGAACATCCTTTTCAAACACCATCAAATCCGCATGAACATGTTCTGTATTCACAATCATGAACATTTCAGTTTGAGGCTCAACATATTGCCCGATCTGAACTTTGACTTTTTCTATGTACCCATTTATAGGACTGACAACAGGTACATACTGATAAATTTCACCCTCCTTTATGCTTTCTATATTTAAACTCAATTGCTTTAATTGAGCTTGATAGCCCTTCATTTCTCCCTTCACAGCTTGATAATTAGCCATGGTCTGTTGATAATCCTTTCCTGAGCCTACTTCTTCCTCATACAATCGCTTTTGTCTTTGCATCTCTTTTTCAAGATACTGGAATTGACTATAAGCTTGGATGTAATTACTTTGAAGATTGGCAAGATTAGGGTGCGACAAGAAAGCCAATACTTCACCTTTTTTAACCTTATCTCCTTCAATCACTTTTATACTTGTTACATTGGCTCCTAATATGCCAGTAACGGTAGCTTCATGCTGTGGAGGAACTTCTAAATGTCCATTTGCCTCCACAATTCCAGATAGGTTGCGGCTAGGCAGGGAATCCACCTTTATCCCTAGGCTTTCAAACTTAAGATTGGAAAGATGTAAAACAGACATTCCTGCTTCTTTATGTCCAGCCTCTTCTGCTGATTTATCCTTCGTATTATTTTCTATTCCAGTTGATTTACTGCCACAAGCTGTAATTACTGTTCCAAAAAAGAAGAATACCAGAATATATATAATTTGATTTTTCATTGCTTTATGTTTTATAAATCTGATGATTTTATGACTTATTTTGATGTTTTTAAATAATATTCTAATTGATAGCGACTCTCTAAGTATTGGCCAAAGGCATTCCAAGAATCCACTTCTACACTAATAGCATCTTTTACATTTTGTAGAAAAGAAACATAGTTGATAGCTCCTTCTCTGTAGGCTGCAATAGCACCTTTCCGCTGTTCGGTAGCAAGTGGCAAGGCCTCTTCACGGTAATATTTCCAGGAATCGTACCATTTCAGATACTGCGCTCTAACACGATTGTATTCATTGTTCAATTTCAATTGAGTCTCTTTATAATTTTGCTTTGCAATATCCTTTTGAATTTTAGCAGACTGCGACCTACCTAGTTCAGGTGCAAAAAATAAAGGAATTTTAATACCTACCTGATAAGTATAAAACCCAGACTGGCCTGCAATTTCCTGTCTGCCATATTGCCCTTGCAACTTCGGCAGAAACTGTGACCGCCTCTCCCTTATGATGGCATCTGCCACTTCAACTTCTTGTGCCGAAATATCCAATAATGGATGACTTCTTAGAGAATCTGCCACAAAATTTAGGGGATCTTCTAATTGTTCTGATGGAATATCTGCTACGGTGAATAAGCTGTCATTAGCAAACCACAGATTCAGTCGTTGTAGGGCACTTAGGTAGTCTCTGTAGGCTTGCTGTTTTTCAATATGTACTTTGTTGGCTTGATTGGCTGTTGCTAAAAATTCTAACTTAGAAGTAGCTTCTGTTTCCAATCTGATTTTAGCCGCTCTTTCTATATCCCTAAAAACAGAATCAAGTTTATCGTAAACTTCAAACTTATTTTTTGCTACATAAAGCATTCCCCAGGCAGTACTTACTTCGCGCTCCAGCTCAATAATGGATAGCCCAAGTGCTTTTTCTGCTAATACCACCTGTTCCTTTTGAAGGTTTCGCTTAGAGGCGACACCAAAAACATCAATATTTTGCTGTTGAAAGCCAATGCTTGTATACACTCCATTGGAACCATTGCCCGCTTCTTCTCTTCCTGTGAAAATCTGAGTATTCCCCAAATCCCAAGCTGTTTTCTTTAGTACTTGTTGCTTTTCAATTTCCAGTTTTGCCGATTTGATTTTAGGATAATTCTCGACCGCCTTTTTCTTAGCCTCATCTAAAGTGATTTCAGTAAACGAATCTTGCTGAACACCTTGTGCATGGCCTGAGCTTGACAAACCAAATAATCCTCCACAAATGATCAGTATAATAATAACATTGACACTTGGTGATCTTAGTCCTTTTCTCCTGTCAATTCTTCCTTCAACAAAAGTGTAAAGCACTGGCAATACTACCAGCGTAAGCATCGTGGCAGTAAGCATCCCTCCAATGACTACTGTGGCCAATGGCCGCTGTACTTCAGCTCCTGCGGAGGCAGAAAATGCCATCGGTAAAAATCCAAAAATATCGGTTGTTGCAGTAAGCATAATAGGTCTGATTCGTTCTTTGGTTCCTGTTAAAATTCGTTCTCTAATACTTGTAACACCTTCTTCTTTCAACGAATTGAACCGATTGATTAAAACCAATCCATTCAAAACGGCTACCCCAAACAAGACGATAAAGCCCACACCCGCTGAAATACTAAAGGGCATATCTCGCAGCCAAAGCGCAAAAATACCGCCTATAGCAGCTAGTGGAATTGCGATATAAATCATAACGGATTGCGAGAAGGATTTTAAGGCAAAGTATAACAGCACAAATATTAAGAAAAGCGCTATTGGGACAACAATCGTCAATCGACTTTTTGCCCGCTCCAGATTTTCAAATTCACCACCATAGCTAATATAATAACCGGGCGGTAAGTCAAGCTCAGCATCCAGTTTAGCTTGAATGTCTTTCACTACTGATTCAACATCTCTACCTCTTGTATTAACGCCCACATAAGTTCTCCTATAAGTATTATCACGAGAAATCTGCATGGGGCCTGGCACATAACTAATGTCTGCTACCTCTTTAATCGGGACCTGCGTACCGTCTGGCAAATCTATATACAGGGTCTGCAAATCCTCTATACTTTGCCTGTGCGCTTCATCAAATCGAATGACTAAATCGAATCGCTTTTCTCCTTCAAAAATCACTCCCGCTACTCCTCCAGCAAAGGCTGAGCTTACATATTCATTCAGCTTTTGAATATCCAATCCATATTGCGCAATCTTATCTCGATTATAACGCACCGTCATTTGAGGTAGGCCTGATGTCCGCTCAGGATTAACATCTCCTGCACCTGGCACAGTTTCAATAATTTCAGCCATTTCCTGCACTTTCTTTGCAAGAATATCTAAATCTTCACCATAAAGCTTAACGGCTATATCCTCCCGTACACCTTCAAGCAACTCATTGAAGCGAAGTTCCACTGGCTGTGTGAAAACAAAATTCACACCGGTAAGATGAGTTTCAAGTTTTTCCTTGATTTGCATTATCAAATCATCTTTAGTCTCAGCTGAAACCCATTTATCCTTATCTTTTTCCAATATTAAATACATATCAGCTATGTCCATTGGCATGGGGTCTGTAGGTATATCTGCCACTCCAATTCGAGCAGTAACGGTTTTAATCTCAGGGAAATTTTCGAGCAAGAGTTCCTCTATTTTAATTGAAACCTTCTTCGATTCGCTAAGCGAACTCCCGGGGCGAACTAATGCCTGCATGGCAATATCCCCTTCATCCAACTGAGGTACAAACTCACCTCCCATTTTGGAAAATGTATAACCTGCCACCCCCAGTAAAGCAATGGCTAAGATGATAACCAGCATTTTGAAGCGTAAAGCTCCATTCAATAAAGGGAGGTAAGCATTATGAATGGCACTTATGATTTTATCGCTCACCTTTTCTAAGCTTCGCTCAAATCTGCCAAACCAATTCTTTTTATTCTGAATGGGTTTCATTAATAATGCCGACATCATAGGTACATAAGTCAAGCATAGTAGAATAGCACCCATCATGGCAAAGCCAAAGGTATAAGCCATTGGCTGGAACATTTTACCTTCTACTCCTGTGAGAAATAAAATGGGAGCAAATACAATTAGAATGATGATTTGACCAAAAAATGCGGAACCCATCATGGTGCTACCTGCATCATAAGCCAAATCATCCATCACCCCCTGATTGAATTTTAGGTTGCCAGACCTAATCCGCTTTTGTACTTCATAAACAGTTCCTTCAATAATGATGACCGCTCCATCAATGATAATTCCAAAGTCAATGGCTCCCAAACTCATAAGATTGGCCCAAACACCAAATTGCTTCATCAGAATAAAAGCAAATAGAAGCGAAAGCGGAATAGTAGTGGCGGTGATTATTCCACCTCGTAAACTACCTAAAAGCAATACCAAGGCAAAAATGACGATTAAAGCTCCTTCTATTAAGTTTGTTTTAACCGTATCAGTGGTTCTTGAAATCAAATCACTTCTGTCAATAATCGTATTAATGGTTAAACCTTCAGGAAGCGATTTCTCTACTTCTGCCATACGGTCTTTCACATCCTGAATTACCTTATTTGGGTTAGCTCCTTTGAGCATCATGATAATTCCACCAACTGCTTCTTTTCCATCCTGCGTGAAAGCACCATAGCGCACTTGGTTTCCGAAATGCACTTTTTCCGCTACATCACCAATAGTGATTGGAATACCGTTTTCAGTCTTCACCGATATCTTACGAATGTCATCTAATGACCGAATTAAACCTTCCCCTCGGATGAAATTAGCCATGTGGTTTTTCTCAATATAGGCACCTCCAGTGTTGATATTATTTCTAGCCAATGCCTCATAAACTTGAGAAATACTGACGTTCATGGAATTAAGCTTTTCAGGATTAATAGCCACTTCATATTGTTTGATATACCCACCAAAAGAGTTGATTTCTACTACTCCCTTAAGTAAGGTTAATTGTCTTTTCACTATCCAATCTTGAATACTTCGAAGCTCCATTGGGGAATATACCGAGTCATAGCCCTCCTCTGGCTGAATGGTATATTCATAAATTTGACCTAAGCCCGTTGTTATGGGACCCATGCTTGGGCTACCAAATTTATCAGGAATGGTTTCTTGCAAGTCGTTGAGCTTTTCCTGTACTAATTGCCTGGGCAAATAAGTACCCATCTCATCTTCAAAAACGATGGTTACTACCGAGAGACCAAACCGTGATACCGACCTAATTTCATTTACACCTGGCAGATTACCCATAGCTAATTCCACAGGGTAGGTCACGAACTGTTCAATATCTTCTGTGGCTAGATTGGGCGAAACGGTCATCACTTGCACCTGATTATTCGTAATATCAGGAACAGACCCAAGATTGACCGTGTACATGGAGTATGTGCCAACTCCAATCAGTGCCAATGTCAGCAAACCCACAATAAATTTATTCTTTATAGAAAAAGAAATGATTTTATTAATCATAAGACTTTTAATTTGTTTTTTAGAAAGAAAAAATGGTCGCAATCTATTTTTGATGGACATCTCAACGTCCAACTCAATAGAAATCACCAGTCCCAGTATAAAATTTAACTAGGCGTTTCTTTCTGTCAATTTTTTATAAATTGTTTAGATTACCCTTAGCCTGCAAGGCATTAAAAAATCTTTCAGACAATAAGGATTCTTGGAATTGCTTATTCAATCAGCATAATGGAAGACCTTAAAGATTTCTAGATGAAAAATCCTTAACAAAAGGACATAACTATCCTGTTGAATAAAGCTTTATAGACGAGGAGGTTTTAGAAAATCGAAGATTTCAATATTTCTGAAATCTTGGTAATAAAGAGAATATGAACCTGAAATCATATCAGGATGTGAAAATGGAATTTCATTTATGGGGAAGAAATGCAAATGGCAGCAATGACATACACAAAGTGGTGAACAAGCATCCTCCTCCTGATTATGGTCATGACTTTGATTATCATTTTCCACATCATCTAAAGATGTTACTTCATGCCCGTTTGATATTGATTTAGCATCAGAGCAAGGAATCCCGCACAACGCGATCATGTAAAAACTTAATATGTAGCACATAACTTTCACTGGGAGCAAAGGTAGGCAATTATTCGATGCAAGGGTATTGCAATAAGCATTCGCTATTATTTTAACAGGCTATTTCTATTGGAGATAACTTTAGAATACTTTTAAAAATTGAGATTACAAATACAATGATCAAATTCACTAACAAAATTATAGCTGGTGCGTTTAACGATCTTAAACGCTTGACAATCTTTATAAATCGTATAATCGCATAAGCAATTTTAATAGTATTTTAGAAGTGTTTATATTTGCTTATCGAAAAATAAAACAATTCCATAATGGATAAATACACATATATTGCCAATGCCCATGGTAATTACATTGAAGAACTTTACCAATCCTATAAAAACGACCCTCAATCAGTAGATGATTCTTGGCAGAAATTCTTTGAAGGTTTTGAATTTTCTCAAAAAGATTTTGGTGGGAATGGACAAGCGACTGAAACCAGAGTATCCTCAAAAGAAACTCAAGTAAGGAACTTGATACAGGCTTACAGAATGAGAGGGCACCTTAAATCTAAAACTAACCCAGTAAGAGAAAGAAGGCCTCATGATGCAAGAATAAGCTTAGAAGAATTCGGACTAAAACAAGATGATTTAAAAGAAGAGTTTTCTATTGGCCAAGAAATTGGATTAGGAAAAACGAGCCTAAAAAGTATAATTGAGACATTAGATCATATTTACATCGGATCTATTGGATTTGAATATATGCATATTCGAGATCCAAAAATTGTGGACTGGTTCATACATAAAGCAGAAAGTTCAAAAGGTGACTATCAGCCAAAATTAGATGAGAAAAAAAGAGTTTTATCTAAATTAAATGAAGCCGTTGTTTTTGAAAACTTCCTCCACACTAAGTTTTTAGGACAAAAAAGATTTTCACTTGAAGGCGGAGAGAATACTATTCCATTTTTAGATAAAGTCATCAACCGTTCTTCAGAATTAGGCACAAAAGAAGTGGTAATAGGAATGGCCCATCGTGGTAGGCTAAATGTTTTGGCTAATATCATGAATAAAACCTATGAACAAATATTTGCTGAGTTTGAAGGCAGCACTGACCCAGATTTAACCATGGGAGATGGTGATGTAAAATATCACATGGGGTATTCTAGCTATTTGGAAACATCAAATGGTAAAAAATCTTATGTAAAACTAACCCCTAATCCATCGCACTTAGAAGCAGTAAATTCAGTTGTTTTAGGATATACGAGAGCACAAATTGATGATGAATACAATGAAGATGTAAATGCCGCTTTGCCAATCCTTATTCATGGAGATGCAGCCGTTGCAGGGCAAGGAATTGTATATGAAACCACTCAAATGTCATTACTAGAGGGTTATTCCACAGGCGGTACAATTCATTTGGTCATCAATAATCAGGTTGGTTTTACTACTGATTATGATGATGCTCGCTCATCCATTTATTGTACAGATATTGCAAAAATGATTGATGCACCCGTTCTGCATGTTAATGGAGATGATGCAGAGGCAGTGAATTTTGCTGCAAATTTAGCGGTAGAATACAGAAATAAATTTCATAAAGACATCTTCATTGATTTACTATGCTATCGAAGACATGGTCATAATGAGAGTGATGAACCAAAATTCACACAACCTAAGCTTTACAATAAAATTGCAAAGCATCCGAATCCGAGAGAAGTTTACGTTAAGAAGTTAACTGAAAGAGGTGATTTGGATAATAATTCCGTTAAAAAACTAGAGAAAGATTTTAAAAAACAGCTTCAAGATAGATTAAATGAAGTAAAGCAAAAACCGCTTCCATATAAGCCTCAGAAAATAGAGGAAGAATGGGAACAGCTTAGAAGAGCAAAATCTGAAGACTTTTTGGAATCTCCTGATACTTCGATTTCTCAAGATTATGTAAATAAAATTGGAAAAGCCTTAACCACTATACCAAAGGGGTTCAAACCATTAAAACAAATCGACAAACTCCTGAAAGATCGTAAGAAAAATTTCTTCGATGAGAAAATGCTCAATTGGGCGGATGCTGAGTTATTATCTTATGGTTCTTTACTAGCAGATGGAAATATTGTTAGAATGTCTGGCCAGGATGTAAAAAGAGGTACTTTCTCACACAGACATTCCTATTTATTTGATGCTGAAACCAACGAGCCCTATTGCAATCTTGACCATATTGATGAAAACCAAAATCAGAAATTCAAAATATTCAATTCTTTATTGTCTGAATTTGGTGTTTTAGGTTTTGAATATGGATATGCAATGGCAACCCCAAGCGCTTTAGTAGTCTGGGAAGCACAATTTGGTGATTTCGCTAATGGAGCGCAGGTTATGATTGACCAGTTCATCACATCAGCCGAAAGTAAGTGGCAAAGAATGAATGGACTGGTAATGTTACTTCCTCATGGATATGAAGGTCAGGGGCCTGAGCATTCAAATGCCAGACCAGAAAGATTCTTACAATTAGCAGCAGAAGAAAACCTGATTGTTACTAATATTACTACTCCTGCTAACCTTTTTCATATGTTTAGAAGACAGGTGAAATGGGAATTCAGAAAGCCATTGATTCAATTTGCACCTAAATCTTTGTTACGTCATCCTAAAGTAATTTCTCCAATAAAAGAATTTACTGAAGGCAAATTTAGAGAAATATATGAAGATGATTTCGTAACCAATAAAAATGTAAAAAGAGTGTTGTTGTGTACTGGTAAAGTTTATTATGATTTACTTGAAAAGCAGCAGAACGACAAAAGAAAGGATGTAGCGATTATTAGAATAGAACAATTGCATCCATTCCCAATGAACCAAATCGATAAAGCCTTGAAAAAATTCAATGACCCTGAAATTTTCTGGGTACAAGAAGAGCCATCGAATATGGGATATTGGACGTATATGCTAAGAACCATAGCCAATAAAGCAGGCTTGCAATTGATTTCAAGAAAATCAAGCGCATCCCCAGCAACAGGTTACTCCAAAGTACATAAAGCAGAACAAGAAGCTTTAGTTGAAAAAGCTTTTGACACAAAGAAATAAAATTTTTTAAGATAGAATTCAGAGAAACATGAGTTTAGAAATAAAAGTACCGGAAGTAGGCGAATCAATCACAGAAGTGACCATTGCCTCATGGTTAAAAAAAGATGGCGATTTTGTTGAGCAAGATGAAATCATCGCAGAACTAGAATCAGATAAGGCAACGTTTGAATTGCCGGCAGAAACTTCTGGCGTATTAAAAATAATAGCTCAAGAAGACGAGACCGTTGAAGTAGGTGCAGTCATTTGTGAGATAGATGAGGATGCCAAAGAAGGTAAATCCGAAGAGAAGAAGGAAGATAAAAAAGAAGAGAAATCTGAATCAAAGGAGGAAAAGAAAGAGAGTTCTTCTTCCAAAGGCGGTCCTAAAAAGACTGGTGAGGTTCATGAAATGGTAGTTCCGACAGTAGGGGAATCTATCACAGAAGTAACTATCAGCTCCTGGTTGAAATCAGAGGGCGATTATGTAGAAATGGATGAAATAATCGCAGAAGTGGAGTCAGATAAAGCAACATTTGAGTTACCTGCTGAAGCTAACGGTTTCCTTCAAATTGTTGCGCAAGAAGGCGATACCATAGAAATTGGAGCGACTATATGCAAAATTGAAGTTTCAGAAGGTGGTGCCCCTAGCAAATCATCATCAGAAAAAAGTTCTTCTGAAAGTGATTCAAGCGATGATTCAATAGAGCAAGGAAAAGAAACTTATGCCACTGGTCATGCTTCTCCTGCAGCTGCCAAAATCCTTAAAGAAAAAGGAATTGATGCTTCAAATGTAAAAGGAAGCGGAAAAGATGGTAGAATCACTAAAGAGGATGCGGAAAATGCAGAAAAGCAGTCTTCTAAATCTGCTGACCAAAAAAGTAAGCCGTCAGATTCTGGTATAGAAACTAGTCAGATTCCAGCACCGAGTGGTAACAGAGAGCAGCGAAAAGAGAAAATGTCAAGCTTGCGAAAAACTGTTGCCAGAAGATTGGTGAGTGTCAAAAATGAAACGGCTATGTTGACCACTTTTAATGAAGTGGACATGGGCCCAATCATGGAGATCCGTAAAAAATACAAAGAGCAGTTTAAAGAAAAGTATGAAGTTGGATTAGGCTTTATGTCATTCTTTACAAAAGCTTGTACTTTAGCATTGAAAGAATTTCCAGCGGTAAATGCCCAGATAGATGGAAATGAGATGGTTTATAGCGACTATGTCGATATGTCAATTGCTGTTTCATCTCCAAAAGGTTTGGTGGTTCCGGTAATCAGGAATGCTGAAAAACTATCATTCAATGAAGTAGAATCAGAAGTAATCAGATTAGCTAAAAAAGCCAGAGACGGTAAGTTGAGCATAGACGAGATGACTGGAGGAACTTTCACTATCACTAATGGTGGTATATTCGGTTCCATGCTATCAACTCCTATCATCAATGCACCACAATCGGCAATTTTAGGAATGCACAATATAGTGGAGCGTCCAATGGCAGTAAATGGTGAGGTAAAAATTAAACCAATAATGTATGTAGCCCTTAGCTATGACCACAGAATTATTGACGGAAAAGAATCAGTAAGCTTTTTGGTTAGAGTGAAAGAATTATTGGAAGACCCGACTAGATTGTTGCTTGGAATATAAGGAGTAGTGAGTAGTGAGTAATGGGTAGTGAGATAAATTGTAGAATCAACTGATTTTATGCATAAATATAAAGATTTAAATATTTGGCAATTTTCAATGGACCTGACTTCAACTATTTATTCCATTACTCAAGCTTTTCCTGATGAAGAAAAATTTGGCCTGAAATCTCAAATGAGGAGATGTGCAGTATCAATTCCATCTAACATTGCTGAAGGTGCAGGTAGAAATGGGAAAGCAGAATTTAAACAATTTATAGGAATCGCTTTAGGGTCTTTATTTGAATTAGATACTCAAGTTGAATTGAGTTATAAGTTTAAGTATATTTCAGAAAGTGATTTTAGTACTATTATGTCTGAAATTGTCAAAATTAGAAAAATGATGTTTTCATTTCAGAATACGATATCTAAATAATTTTTTAAACCATTTTGGGTAGGTTATTGACATCTTATAGCTAAATAAAATAACTTAAAAGGTTTTCTCAATACACTCTACCCAATACTGAATACTAACAACATGTCAAAATACGATGTAACAGTAATTGGTTCCGGTCCTGGTGGTTATGTGGCAGCAATTCGTTGTGCACAACTGGGAATGAAAACCGCTATAATTGAAAAATATGATACGCTTGGAGGAACTTGCCTAAATGTTGGCTGTATTCCATCAAAAGCTTTATTAGATTCTTCAGAGCATTATCATAATGCGGAAACTACTTTTAAAGACCATGGGATTAACCTTAGCAACTTAAAAGTGGACATTAAGCAAATGATCAATCGAAAGGCGGATGTAGTAAAGCAAAATGTTGAAGGAATTGCTTATTTGATGAAGAAAAATAAAATTGACGTCCACACGGGAGTTGGCTCATTTAAGGACAAAAACACTGTGGTTGTTACTAAATCTGATGGTAAAAAAGAAGAGCTTAGCACTGACAAAGTAATCATTGCTACAGGCTCTAAACCAGTGGAGCTACCATTCGCAAAATTTGATAAGAAAAGAGTAATCAGCAGTACTGAGGCTTTGGAATTAAAAGAAGTGCCTAAGCATTTGATTTTAATAGGTGGCGGAGTAATTGGGCTTGAATTAGGTTCAGTTTATAAAAGAATTGGTGCTAAGGTTACAGTGATTGAATTTATGGACAGCCTTATCCCAACTATGGACGGAACTATGGGCAAGGAAATGAAAAAGAGCATGAAGAATCTTGGCATGGACTTGAAACTGAAACATAAGGTAACCAAGGTTGAAAATAAAGGCAAAGAAGTTGAAGTAACTTTTGAAACTGATAAAGGTAAGGAGGAAACCATTAAAGGTGATTATTGCTTAGTAGCTGTTGGAAGGAAACCTTATACCGAAGGCTTAAATTTAGAAGCTGCAGGACTAAAAGCAGATGATAAAGGAAGAATTTCGGTAGATGACAACCTAAAAACTGATGTAGATAATATTTATGCCATCGGAGATGTAGTAAGAGGTGCAATGTTAGCCCATAAAGCCGAGGAAGAAGGTGTATTTGTTGCTGAAACTATGGCAGGCCAAAAACCTCATATCCATTATAAATTGATTCCGAATGTGGTTTATACCTGGCCAGAAGTTGCAGGTGTAGGTTATACTGAAGAGGAATTAAAAGATAAAGGCACAGAGTATAAAACTGGTTCCTTCCCTTATAAAGCTTTAGGAAGAGCCAGAGCAAGTGGTGATACGGAAGGTTTGGTAAAAGTAATAGCCGATAAAAAGACAGATGAAATTTTAGGAATTCATATCATAGGAGCGAGAGCTGCTGATATGATTGCAGCAGGGGTTACTGCGATGGAATATCGCGCATCTGCTGAAGATGTTTCTCGTATGTCTCACGCACATCCAACTTATATGGAAGCGGTTAAGGAAGCTTGTTTAGCAGCTTCTGATAACCGACCGATTCATATGTAATTTTAGAATTTAAACTCATAAACAATGGCCCGTAGATAACTCTTCGGGCTTTTGTATTTTGAATTCATAACAATTAGGCCACTCCTTTACTCGCTGGGAATTCCCTGTAAGCATAATATTGCATAACTGTCTCTAATGCTGCGAGAATCGCTTCATTTATAGGAAGTACATCTTTTGCAAGTCTAAAATCAATTTGCATTAGTTTTTGATAATAATCAGCAAAAACTGGTACGGTTGATTTTGTTTTTAACATCTCCACTGCCTTTGCGAAACTTTCTGTTTGATTTTCTTTAATCAACTTACAAGTAACCATACGGAGTTGACCGTATTTATCTTTACTTGCTCCGTATCCAAATAGCCTACATATCAATCCTCTATGTTGGTATTCTCCACAATGACCGTGATTCGGATCATCCTTTGAAAGAGGCTGATAAACCATACAATTAAGCGATTGGTTTTCTTCCAATTTCTGACGCATTTCATCGGCTTTCCCTTGAGAAAACCAATGAAAAGCTAATGGTAAAAATTCAAGAGGGGATGCTTCAATATCTGATTTATTACAACATTTTCCGCAACCGGAAAAACAGTAGATCCCAGATTCTTTTCTAAATGCAGCAATCTCATTATCAAGGGTTTTGAATAATTTTTCAACTGCTAGAACTTTATGTTTTATGGTCATATTTCAGGTGTAAATGTAGATTGAAAATTAATCATTCAATTCATTTTTCACATAAATATTTTCTGAGAATAAAACGACTTTGATTAGGCTACTTTCACTACGCAATACTTCTCAGAAAAGTATTTATTACTGATTTCCAAAATTCGATCGGCTGTTATGTTTCGGATACTTTTCACGTAAGCATCAAAATAATCCAAATAATTTGCACCTTCCGCAAGTTTGGATTTGTAATTTTCAGATTGATGAAAAACGGTGTCTAGGCTACTTGCAATTTTGCCTAACATATAATTCTTAATTGTTTCAATTTCTTCCTCTGGAACAAGGCTGTTTTTTAATAGTTCCATTTCTTTATATACTTCTGAAACCGTATCTTCAACATGGTCAATTTTAACATCAGCACCAATGATATGATAATCTAAATGCTTATAATTTATTAAAACAGAATAAATACCGTAAGTATACCCTTTGTCTTCTCTAATGTTCTTCATCAAACGAGAACCAAAGTATCCACCTAAGATTTCGTTTGCAATAGACAAATCAAAGTAATCAGGATGATTACGGTTGATTGAAATTGCTCCCATTCGAATAGAGGCTTGAACAGAACCATCTCGTTTAATCAAGTCATCTACAATTACCGGAGATAATTTACTATCATATTGTTCTTCTTGTCTTGAAAACTCCAGCATTACAAAATGCTCTTCCAAAAATTTAAAGATATCATCATCAAAATCTCCAGCAATAATTATTTCAGGCTTAATGGTGAAATATTGTTTAAAATAATCTTCAATATCATCTTTTGTAATAGCTTTCAAATGCTCTTCTTCTAAAGTTGTAGCGTAAGGCGTTCCATTCAAAAGCTTATTTCTAAGATTTTTGGTGGCAATCAGTGCATTTTTCTGATTATTTACTCTTATTTTTTGAATTTGCTGAAGTTTAATCTTTTCAAAATCAGCTTCATCAAATAAAGGCTCAGTGATAGCACTTTTAAGCACTGGTAATAAGGGATTTATATGCTCTTTAAGACACAATAAACTAACGGTTGTGTGATCGTAATCGACAGACACATCTAAATGAGCCCCATAATGATCCAATAACTCTTGTAGTTCACTTCCGGGATAACTTTTGGTTCCCTCCACCATCGCCTTTGCACATATTAATGATTGCCCTGATTTTTCGTCATTCACCTTGCCAGCTGCAAAAAGAAAATCGATTTTCAAAACAGGATTTGTTTCATCCTGAATTATATGTATAGACAAGCCATTCGACAATTCCTTTACTTCTGGCTTTGTAAGAGCCAAATCTTTTAACATAAAGGATTGAGGAGCTATTTGTCTGTCTAACATGGAAAGGAAATTAAATATTATAAATAAATTTATTCAGATATTATTCTGTTATAGAGGCTTTTGCAGTTCCTAAATTTTCAAACTTAAAAACTGCAGTAAACCGAAGCGTCTCTGCTAATGGATTGTTTTGTTTGGTAGGAATTAAATAGGAAAAATCTAATCCTAATACTTGATATCTAAATCCTAAACCTGCTGTAAAATATTGACGACCACCTTTACTTAAGTGTTCATAAAAATATCCTGTACGAATAGCAAATACGTTATTATACCAGTATTCTACACCAGAAGCAATTGAAATTTCCCTTAGTTCTTCCTGAAATCCGCCAGGTGCATCACTAAATGAGCCAAACATACCTTCGAGCAATGTGGCAGTAACTGTATCGGCTTCATTTGGAGTTGGAACCATCAGTTTATTAAAATCAAGTGCTACTGTAATGGTATTATAAGGGTCTAAATTGGTAGTAAATGCCGAACCAATTTTAAGATTTATTGGTAAGAATTGCTCATTATCATCTCCGCTATAGGATATTTTATTTGCAATATTGGAAATTTGAAGACCAGATGAAAATTCTGAATCCTGACCATTAAATAGAACATCCTTTGTGTAAAACAAACCTAAATCTACACCAACTGCAGTTGCAGGAGTAGGACTTGAATTACTATTATTATTAAAGTTTCCGAATAAATTTGATCGAGCAAACATACCTGTTAAAGAAGCACTAAAATTATCACTTAACTTTCTTGAGTAAGCAGCTGAAATCGAAAATTCCTTAGGTGAAAAATCAGTACCAGTATTTCCATTATCGGTAAAGAAAATATTTCCTAAATCGAAATATTTCAAAGCTAGGCCTATAACTTGCTCTTTATCTAACCTGTAGTATCCACTTAAATAAGATATAGACATGTCTGTAACTCCTAAATTAGAAAGCCAAGGCGAATAGGAAACGGCAGCCCCAATTTCATTTTCTACAAAGGCTAATCGAGCTGCATTCCATTGCATAGCATTTGCATCAGCTGAAAGAGCAACACCTACATCGCCCATACCTGCCGAACGAGAATCAGGAGAAATTACCAAAAAAGGCATAGCTGTTGTAATCACATTTCTTTCAGGATCAGCCCCTGTCAAACCTGAAGGATTTGCTATTTGGCCTAAAGCTGCACTCGATATGAATGTAAAAGCGGTAATATATATTAATTTAGCTGCTCGCATTTTATCATGATTTACTTCAAATATACTTAATTGATAACAATTAGCTTTTTAATTTGGTCAGTTTTTGCATTATCTTCTACAGAACGAAGAAAAACCCTGACAAAATATATTCCTGCCGAAAGTTTTCTTCCATTTTTATCTTTCAGATTCCAGATATCCTGTTGGAAATCATTTTCTGTCCGAAAATTATGTGCATATATTAACTTCCCCTGATTATTTAGTATTTGGTAAGTGAACTCTACTTCTGCATTTCTTCTATTCTGTCTTAAAGTAAAATTAACCTCATTAGTGGCAGGGTTTGGATACATTCTAAAATCTAAAATTGAAAATTCTTCATTTCCTACCACTTCAAATTCTATTGTAGATTTCGATTTATTATTGAAAACGTCTAAGGCTGTCACAGTTAAATAATGCTTGCCTTCTGGCAAATCTGTTAAATTATAGCGAATTGTACCTTCCTGATAAGAGTCTATATCATAATAGAAAAAATCATTCAACTTTGCAGGTTCGTTTCCATCTAACGAAAAAGTGATCCCAGGATTGATTGCATTATTAGAAATACTAATACCGTGTTCGTCAAATAAATCAATTATTAAATCAGCTCCACTACCTGTTTTGTCTCCATTTGTAAAACCTCTATCATTTAAGAAAATATTAATATCAGGTCCTATATTATCCTGGTTTGTTACTAGACTACTACCCCCAATCACGTAATTATCATTAAAACCATTGGCATCTAAAAGTTGCTCTTTGTTTTCAGCATATAAGCTAAACTTACCATTCTCAATTTTGTAATCAATTTCCTTGGGAACGAAAAAAGTGAAATCAAAATCTCCGTTTGAAACACTTGCTTTTCCACGGTAAATCACTTGATCGTAAGTCATAAAATTAAATCGGTTTTCACCTGGATCTGTCGTGCTGCTTTCCGCTGGTTTGTCATACAATTCCGCTGTTAGTTGACCCGAAAAAGAATTCATTTTTTGTCCGGAAGAATTTTCAATTATACCGCTCACCGTAATTTTAGACATACTGCTAATCGTATCAGTCGGACCATTTTCATTCAGTACTTCCTCAATTTTTATATTATTTTGAGGCTCCGCTAAGGTTACTGCAGGGTCTCCCAATAAAATGAAATTTCGATTCTTCACCCCTACTATTCCTGAATTTTTAGTATTCTTAATGATATCGCCAAACTTTTGAGGCTCTCCTCCGGCTGGCTTAAATACATGTTGAAAAAAAGCGCGGTTTAGTGTTGCATTTGAACTTGATTCCACTGGACGGGAGGTAGTTAATAATCCAATTGCTCCTCCATCCGCTTTCAGTAACATTTCTTGTGCTCCAGAAACTATATTAGGATTATCAAATCTTCCGTATTCACAAGTAGCGGTAACAAAAAGTGGTAATTGGTCCAAATTATTCCAATCATTCACCATTTCTTTTGTAAGAATTGCCTCATTGGTCCAGCTATTTTCCGAACCATGTCCAATATAATTTACTATGAGTGCTCCTTTTTCACTCATCTCATTGATGGCTTCTCGCATTTTTGGAGAACGCTGCGAACTGGCAAAAACCTCTTGCTCAAAAGCCCCTAAATAAAGTTTATTAATATTATAGAATCCAAAGTTATCAATGACATAATCGCTAAGAATTTCCGAATCTCTATGGAAAATATTTCCATCTTCATCATCAGCAATAAAATAGATTTCGTTTCTCCACTTATTAAAAACTTGAGGATTACTTTCGTAATGAATGATTTTATCAATAGCATCTCGAACCTCTTCAATTGATTTTGCTGGAATTCTACCAATCCCTAAATCAACATCGTCAATATTATTAAAAACCTCTTCCCAAACTCCTTCATTTTCTTCCATGAAACCATAAAAGTCATCAGAGGCGTAGGTGAATACAGGATGAAGGGAATTTCTGGATTGATAGACGGGAACCAGATTAGTATTATTGGTGACTCTATCCTTATAGTCGTAAGAAGCTCCTCCTAATAGGAGGACATATTGAAGTTTATCAGGATTTTTTTGATAAAAAGATTTTATGTAATTCCTAATTGCGGAAACATCCTTCCTTCCAGACCCAAACTCATTATAAATTTCGCTAACCGAAGCAATCTCTACTTGATATCCATTATGATTTCTTCTAAAATTAGCTAATCGATTCGCTTCTTCCGCAAAATCATCATAAGCAATTATCAGATAATTTGGGCTAGTTGAAGTTTTTAGGTTTTGACTTTCTATTTCTTCAATGAAAGCAACATCGTGGGCATTAAATGCATCGAAGACCACAAATTTTCTCTCTTTCAAATCCTCGGATTGACTGAAATTAAATTGCTGATTTTTAATACTTATTTCTTTATAATTTAGTAGATCGCTTACCTCCCAAACTTCATGAGAAGACGTGAGACCTGAAAATTGCACTTGATAATTTCCAGCATGTTGAAATGCTCTGTTTCTCAATACAAGTTGTTTGTCACCCACAATTAACTTTTGGGGAACGGTTAGAAATAAAAAATCCAAATATCCATCTGACCTACCCGACCCTAATGATTCATGCGTAAGGTTCACAATAAGATCTTGACCTGACAAAAGATTTGTAGTAAGCTGAGAATAATTTCGTACCATCTCTCCTTTTTCTCTGTATGGGAATATGGTAAAGTCCGAAACTGTGGGCATACTCTCAGAAGCCAAATCAAACTCATTTAACGAAATATTCAAATTTGCTGAGTTATAGGTCTGTGCCATATACTGCGTATAAAGAATTATTTCATTATTCTGTGCTAACTCATGGGTTAATTGAAATTGAAATTCTTGTGTTTTGTTAATATTAAATGATTCACCAAACCATTGTCTTCCTGACCTTAAAATATTGATTTCATCAATTTCATGAGCATAAACAGCATCAAACCAATCAATTACTTCTCCCCCTAAAAATTCGCTGGATGATTCCGTTATTATTTCATTTACTTCATCAGCATGCACATCAATAAAGAAAAATAAAGAATCACTATAAAGATTATTACTATACTGATAAACCTCTTTCTCAAAATCATACTTGATATTTTGAACTGCATCCGCATAAAAATAAACAATGTCATCGGACTGAAAACTGTCATCGCCATTAGACTGAATCTTCATGGGAAGAGGCTGCGGATCAAAAGGATATTGGATTGCATTTGCTTGAGGAATGTGCCCGCCTGGCATTCCATAAACTTGAATTTGATTAGGATTAACATCTTGCGCATTTAAACCTGCGGATTCAATAAAAGCCAAATCTATTTTATGAATACCTTCCTTAACAGTAGCCACTTTTATAAGACCGCTTTTCTCTAAAATAGATTGACTGCATAGTTCATGACAAGCCAAAATGGTTAATATAACACCTAGTAAGTATTTCATTAAATGTTTTGAATAACTGACTTAACAGCTTTTGAATCAAATTAATTTCGTTTTAACAAAGTAAACTTAATTGTTGATAATAAAATGTAAAGCAAGATAACGACTGGCACAGCAGAAAATTGAAATATACTAATTAAAATTATTGCCATTACAATAGTTAGATACCTAAAAATGTTCTCTTTCATACTGAAGTTTTTAAATTTCAGCGCTATCATAGGCAGCTCAGCTACAAGCAATAATGAAAAAACGACAGAAATGACAAGCAAAGCAGGCGTTTCAAATAAAAAGCTTGTATTCTCAATATCTTTTAAGAAAATTAAAAAGCCAATAAACAAAGCATTTGCGGGAGTCGGTAAGCCTATAAATTCTTCTGATTGTCGCGTATCAATATTAAATTTAGCCAATCTAAATGCTGAAAAAACTGCGATTAAGAAAGCTGCAAAACTTAAAATCCCAGCATCATTCAATTGCAAAAATTGAAAAAGAACATAAGATGGAAGAAATCCAAAAGTCACCATATCAGCCAATGAATCTAATTGCTTTCCGATTTCAGAATGCACTTTTAGCAATCGAGCCAACATTCCATCCAAAAAATCAAACAGGGCAGCCAATACAATACAAAAAGCTACGGATTCAAAATCAAATTGGCTCGCAAAATAAACCCCTACAGCTCCAGTAAAAAGGTTAGCCGCAGTAATTATATTTGGAATGTTCTTTTTAATCATTGGAATTTATTTTATAGCACAAAATGGGTTGGTAGCTTTTTCTTTCCCTAATGTTGTTTCAGGTCCGTGGCCGCAATATACCTTTACATCATCATGATATTTAAAAAGTTTATTCTGGATGCTGCTTATTAAAGTTTCATGATCACCACCTGGCAAGTCTGTCCTTCCAATACTACCATCAAATAAAACATCTCCACCAATGAATACTCTTTCAGATTCATTCATAAAACCAATGTGACCAGGCGCATGTCCTGGCAAGAATAGAACTTTAAATTCGATATTACCAATTTTATGAATGTCACCTTCCTTAAGAAAATGGTCAGGTTGAGAAGGCTGGTAATTTGCAAAACCATATGCCGCTGAATAACTTGGGACTGCCTCCAACACCGGTAAATCCAGTTCATGCATATACAATTCCACTCCAAATTTATCTTTAACAAAAGCATTTCCCAACACATGGTCGATATGACAATGGGTGTTAATCAACTGCTGAACTTTTAAACCCTCACTTTTAATGAAATCGACCAATTCGTTTTGTTCATAGCCTTCATAGCATCCTGGATCTATAATGGCGGCATTTTTGTTGTCATCATACACTACATAGGTATTTTCCATAAATGGATTAAAAACAAATTGCTTTATATTTATCATATCATTAAAGTTTGATGCAAATTTGCTGAAATTAAAACTGTTTGCCTAAAATAAGAATTACTAAATGATACGTCTTTAAGGAAAGTAACGTATTAAATTAATAACCAAAAATTGCTTTTTTTAGCAACACAAATTTAAAACGAAGAACTCATTCAGTTTATGAAAGTTGATTTTATTGTAGTGGGGCATGGTTTGGCTTCTGTGGCCGTGGTTGAACACTTGAGAAAATGTAGTGCAACTTTTGTTGTTTTTTCGCATGAAAACCCAAATTCCAGCTCACAAGTTGCAGCTGGATTGTACAACCCTGTTACGGGCAGAAAAATGAAACAAACATGGCTGGCCGAAGAACTTTTCCCCTATTTAGAGGAATTTTATGGTGACTTGGAAAAATCTCTTAGAACTGAATTTTTACATAAGAAAGCAATCTATCGCCCTTTCTTGTCACTTGAAGACCAAAATGATTGGATAGCAAAAGAACATAAAAACGATTTTTTTATTAAAAGCACGTTTACGAATTCTAATTTTTCAGAATTTATTGGAGATAATTTTGGTGGGATATTACTAAAACAGAGTGGCTTTTTGGATGTCAAGAAAATGCTCACATATCACCGTCAAAAACTTATAAATGATAAACAATTTGTAGAAGAGAAAGTGAATTATGAGGAGTTAAAAATCGAAAAAAATCAAATACGATATAAAGATTTTGAAAGTGAGAAGATAATCTTTTGCGATGGTCCTTTAAGCCAAAATCCATTTTTCGATTGGCTACCCACTGCTCCTGTCAAAGGTGAAATTCTTCATATCACCACTGAAAAGCCACTGCCAGATGATGTAATTTTTAATAGAGGGGTTTTCATTGTCAAAAATCCAAACCACGATTACTATAGGGTTGGTGCCACTTACGAGTGGAAGAATTTAGATTATCAACCTACAGAGAAAGCTAAACATCAACTGACAGATAAATTAAATGATTTATTAAATGTTGAGTATAAAATTATTGACCAGGTAGCAGGTATAAGACCAGCCTCAAAAGACCGTAGACCTTTAATAGGAAACCATCCTGAAATGAAGAACGTATTTATTTTCAATGGTTTAGGCACAAAAGGTGTATCATTAGCACCATATTTCGCCCGTGAGTTTGTGGATTCGATAATAAATTCAAGAAAAGTTAACGATGAAGTAAACATAAACCGTTATTATCCATTATATTCAAATTAATATGAATTGGAAATACTT
Source organism: Marivirga sp. (assembly GCF_035704835.1). Lineage (GTDB taxonomy): Bacteria > Bacteroidota > Bacteroidia > Cytophagales > Cyclobacteriaceae > Marivirga. The sequence goes on from NZ_DASSWQ010000050.1 coordinate 27,353, forward strand.
TAAAAATACGTTCATCATTCTAAGCATACTTTGTTTTTGTGTGCCTAAAAATGGATTTTCGCAAAATTCTGAAGAAACTTTTGGAAAGAGTAGAATTCAGTACCGCTATTTTGAATGGAAATATTACAGCACTCCACACTTTGATGTTTACTACTATTATGGTGGACAAACTTTAGCAAAACAAATTGCTGAAAATATTGAAGAAGATTTCCTTCGTATTACTGATATTATGGGTTATGCCCCTTTCAACAAAACGAAAATATTCATTTTCAATAGTAATCTAGATTACAATCAAAGTAACGTTGGATTAAATGAAGCCCAATTTAGTATAAGTGGCCAGACTAATTTTCTAAAAACCCATATCGAAATTGCTTTTTCAGGTTCTTACCAAAAATTCAAAGACGAATTAATTTATAAAATATCTAAGCTTTATGTTAAAGATATGCTTTTTGGAGGCGGATTGGTTTCTGAAGTTTTTCAATCCAACTCATTGTTCAACGTGCCTGACTGGTTTATTGATGGGATAGCTGCCTATATAGCATTTGGCTGGAGTGCCGAAATGGATGATTTTGTGAGAAGTTTTTTAATGAATAACAGTCCAAAGACGATCGATAAATTAGAAGGAAAGGAAGCTGAATTAGCAGGTCAATCAGTATGGAATTTTATCTCTGAAAAATACGGAAGAATAAATATTTCAAATATTTTAAATTTGACTAGAATAATTAGAAATGAAGAGAAAAGTATTACTAACACATTAGGCATTCCTTACAAAGCATTTTTAAATGAATACAAATACTTTTATGTTAATAATTTCTCTGATATGGAACCTGAAGAGCTTAGCAATAAAAATCGACTATCGAAACCATGGCGTGATGATTTGAAATACCGAACAAAAATCAGCCCTAATGGTGACTTTCTTGCTTATTCAATGAATAATAATGGGAAATTCAAAATAATTCTTAGAGAGATTAATACAGGCAAAGAAAAAACTATTTTCACAGGCGGACAAAGAATTCATGAGGAAAGACATGACGCATTTGCACCCGTAATGGATTGGGGTGACAGTGCTACCTTCGGTATAGTTAATTACGAAAGAGGAGTTAATATTTTATATCTGTACAATCCTTATGAGGGTAAATTTCAAAAGAGAGACTTGAGACGTTTTGATCAGGTAAATCAAATGGATATTTACCCGAATGGAAAAACAGCTGTTTTAAGCGCCAATATTAATGCACAATCTGATTTATATTTGATAAGTACTGGCAGGCCTAATATCCGAAGATTGACAAATGATGTTTTTGATGATTTACATCCCGCTTTTATCCCTGAAACCAAGAGAATAATATTTTCATCGAATAGAAATACAGATAGCCTATCTACAGAATTTAAATATGCTGATTTAGCTGATAATCGCAATCTTTTTGAATTAGATATTGACGATTTAGACCAATTAGATCAAGTGACTAATGATTTTGGACAAAACTCTAAAGTAGTTATTCCAGACAGTAGTGCTCTATATTATGTGAGTGACAAGTCAGGTATTCAGAATTTGTACAAACTCGATTTATCCAATAATACGGCAAAACAAATTACAGCATTTGGTACAGGTATTAAAGATTACGATTTCAGACCACAATACGAATACTTTTCTTTTGTTATCGATAAACATGGGGATCAGAATTTGTATTTTAGGAAAGATTTCTCTGGAAATGAAGCCAAATTTTTACCTTCTACTTTAAGAAAACAGGTTGAATTAAGTAGAAACCTTAACATTTCACCAAAAAATGAGCCACAGGAAAGGGAACTTAAGATAAAACCCAAACCTGAAAATCCCAATGAGTTTAAAAGAGATTCAACTTTATCTGGTTTAGAACGAAAGCTAAATGAAAGAACTGAATCAACTTCGAAATTAAATGCTGATAATTTCGATTTTGAACAGAAGGAAAGTGCTGGTAATAAAAGTGAGAGCTCATTATTAAAAAACTTAAGTAAATTAAGAAATACAGCTAGTCTGGTTGGTCCATTAGATTATGAACCTACTTTCACTACAAATAATGTTACGGCCTCTTGGAATATTGACCCTTTAATTGGGCTAACCATGTATTCCAGATATCAAATGAATGACTTGAGAGAAAACAACAAATTCTATGGCGGTTTTAATGTGTCATTACAAGATTTTAAAAGCGGTGCTATTTTCGGTGAATATCAGTATTTAGAAAGATTAGTTGATTATAGTGTTCGATTTGAAAGAGAAGTTTATGCCCATAAATTAAATAATAGGGAAACTGACCAGACCTATTCTTTAAATCATTTCAGTTTTGGAGGTGCTTATCCTTTTTCCAATAATAGTAGAATCAGTATTAAACCACATATAGTGTATCAGCGCTATGTAGAAACTAGCTATAATGTATTGACCCAAAGCAACACTCTTGCAAAATCACCACTACAAAATGATATCTTTTTTGGAGGAAAAATTGAATATATATACGATAACTCTCAGCCAATAGCACTTAATATGAGACAAGGTTTTAGAGGGAAAGTAGTATTTGAAAATTATACTTCAGGTTTTCAAGAAGGTCAATCCTTTAGCAAATTGTACCTTGATTTAAGGAATTATCAAAAAGTATTTAGAGAAATAACTTTTGCAAGTAGATTTTATGCTGGCGGATTTTTTGGGAAAAACTCTCCGTATTTTATGCTTGGAGGTGTAGATAATTGGGTGTTCAGAAGAATAAATCAGCCTAGACCAAATTCCGATAATGTTAGTATTGAAGATAATCCTTTAACCCTTACTTCTGCTGAAAGTCCTGTTCACAATAAGCATATTTTATTTCATGACTTTGTAACTGGCTTAAGAGGCTTTCAATTAAATGAATTTAGTGGGAAAAATGTAATGTTGCTTAGTAATGAATTAAGATTTCCTATTTTTAGAGTTTTAAGTAATAACGCAATGACTTCTGATTTTGCTAGAAATTTTCAACTCATTGGATTCTACGATATCGGAACTGCCTGGTTAGGTGGAAGCCCATGGGATCAAAATAATAGTATTAACCGGCAAACTATAGAATCAGAAAATTTCTCTGCAGTCATTAGAAACTATAAAAACCCTTGGCTATCTTCGCTCGGAATGGGAATTCGCACCACTATTTTAGGATACTATGTAAGACTTGATTACGCCTATCCTATTGAAGATTATATCGTACAAAATCCAAAATTAAGTTTAAGCATCGGTTACGATTTTTAATCTTTTCAATCTATTAGAATAAACGATTTAGTTTAAAACTGAATTTTGAAAGCGAATTAATTACAGATTTAAAAATTTTATGATAAAATCAATGACTGGCTTTGGTATTGCCGAAGCCCAAAACGATAACATTACAATTGAGGTAGAAATAAAAACGCTTAATTCTAAATTTTTAGACCTATCCTTAAAGCTTCCTAAAGTTTTAAATGCAAAAGAAATTGAGGTCCGAAATTTAATTACTCAACAATTGATTAGAGGGAAAACATCCGTTTTCATCAAAGTTTCAGAAAAAAATAAACAACTGGCATTACCCAATATTGACCAAGAACTTTTCGCTGCTTATTTGGAAAAGCTTTCAGAACTAGAAAAGCTTAATGGTAGAAACTTTCATGATATTATGAAAATGTCATTAGATGCACCAGATATCATAAAATATGAAGAAGATCAGCTTCGGGAAGAAGACCAATTGCTAATTATTGAAACCTTAAAAAGTGCCTTAGAAAAATGTAATGAATTCAGAGAAACAGAGGGGAAAACAGTGAGTGATATTTTAGGAGGTTACATTAACACAATTTCTGAAAAACTGGAAAAGGCCAAGGAAATTGAGCCAAAAAGAATGGAGAAGATCCGCAACAGATTGCAAAACAACATTAAAGAATTGACTCTATCTGTGGATTATGACCAAGAAAGATTGGAGCAAGAATTAATCTATTATTCAGAAAAATTGGATGTAAATGAAGAAATAGAACGTTTGTCTATTCATTTAAAATATTTCTTAAATACGCTCAAGAGCAAAGAAGAATCTCACGGAAAAAAATTGGGGTTTATTAGCCAGGAGATTGGTCGGGAAATCAACACTTTAGGCTCCAAAGCCAATGATTCAGATTTGCAGGAACAAGTCATTCAAATGAAAGAAGAGCTAGAAAAAATTAAAGAACAGAGTTTGAACGTACTTTAAGGTAAAACAATAATTTTGTATCGGTTTTTAGTAGGAATCAGCTCTTCTTATAATTTATCTGAAGAGCTGATACCTTTTTTTTGTAGTTATTACTTATCAATCTCTATAACCAAATAGTTTGTATCCTTCCAAAAAATATCTGGTTTCAAAATATTAAGGCGCTCAACCTCATATGAATTTTCTACTAATTCATAACTGTCTTCTGAGTGTATACTTATCAATTTGACTTTTTTACTGTTCAATTCAATCGACATCAATTCGTCTTTCTTTGCTTTATTAAACAGGCTGTCAGAAGCTTCCGCATTAATCACTTTCACTCTTCCTAATCCAATAAAACCGCCTTCTTTATTTACAATCTCCTTTTCTTTTAAAGTCTTTGAATCAGCTACTAGGTAAAACGCTTCATTTAATTTGGTTTCTAGTTCATTAGATATTGAAATCTGGTTTTCCAGCTTAACTTCTAACTCGCTTAGTTGTTGCTCTAGTGAATTTCGTAATTCAGTTATTTCATTCTCCTTTTCGATAAGGCTTTTACTGGATTCTTCCAATCTTTTATCTAACGCCAAAATCTCCTCACTTTTAGCTCCTGATTGTTGTCTTAAATGAACTAGACTTTTAGTCAAATTCATGATTTTTATTCTAGAATTTTCAATAATAGCATTTATTTGAGATATTCTATTACGAATGACTTTAGCGACATCTTTATCTTTGCTATCATTTAAATCAGCTTTTAGCTCACTAACCGATGCTTGATTTTCGGCAATTTCTTTAAGGTTTTCATCAATCTCATCTAATGTAGTTTCGTATTGGTCAATAGAAACCTCAATTTCACTACTACTTCTTCTTAATTTATCATTCTCAATTCTCAATTCAGAGATTTTCTCTTTCAATTCGGCATTTTCTTCTTTTAATTTATTCTGGCACGAAGTGAAAGACACCATGAATACCAGGAACAAAATCAACGTATAATTTTTCATACTAAGTAATTTAGATTTTTTATCTATAATACAAACGTATAAGATTTACTATAGTTGATTAAAGTCAACATTTAATTGAATGAAGAGATAAATAAACTCTTGAGCAGAGTTTAAACTTGATTTTAGGGTGCTTCTTGAGAAATTAAAATATAGCCTACTGTTTCTTACTTAATGATAGCTAATACACCTCAAACTCTACTTCTTGAGTTCCATTACCTTCTGTTAATCTTAGCGTTTTGATTTTTCCGGCTAAATCGGTGTGAACCAAATTAGATTGTGTATCGAATTCATCAAACAAGACTGTGTTGGTGATTTTAAATTTTTCTGGCTTCCTTACTTTGTAGATTTCCTGATATACCCAAAGCACATTTTCTTCTAACTCACTGCCTATATATGTGATTTCCTGTATCTTACCATCAATCTCAACTGCAAACCTTTTGGAATAATAATCTTTAACCATTTCGTCAATTTCAGCAGTGCTTTCCATTGCTAAAATATCAAGATTAACATTATAATGTTTATTTAAAGTTTGTTCGAAATCATCCACAAAAACTTTATGCATAATCTGAACTGACTTACTATCTTCCTTATAAACCAAGTCTGATATGGAAACATAGAAAGGATGTAGCATTCCGCTAAGCACCCATAAAAAACCGATAATAAAATTGCTATACAACATTTTTGAAAGTCTAGTGACTGTTTTACAAAATTATGGTAATATTATGTTTTGTTATCATAAAACTGAAAAATTACTAAAATAGTCCATTTATAAATATTAGGAATGGTCTACATCTACTTGATATTCAGCAGCAAATGATAAATTTAATGCAATATTAATTTTTAGATTCTACATAAAGAATATGTCAACTTTTAAAGCCTACTTTCTAGAAGGACTAGAACACATACTGGACATAAACGGATATGATCATATTTTATTCGTTCTTGCGCTGGCCGCTATTTATTTAATCCGTGACTGGAAGAAGGTTTTAATCCTCATCACAGCTTTTACAATTGGTCATTCTATTACCTTGGCGTTATCAACTTTAAATTATGTGGTGATAAACCCAGCATTAATAGAATTTTTAATTCCTGTCACCATTTTTATAACCGCTTTTGTCAATCTTTTTAAAAAGGAGCAAGCGTTAAGAAACAATGGAAGCATGCAATTAAATTATATTTTCGCCTTGCTTTTTGGTTTAATACATGGATTAGGATTTAGTAATTACCTGAAAGCTATATTGGGTAAAAACAGTTCGATTGTAATGGAATTATTGGCTTTCAATATAGGACTTGAAGTAGGACAAATTATCATAGTGCTGTGCTTCTTGGTTTTATCTTTTATCTTTATAGATCTATTCGGTTTAAAAAGAAGAGATTGGGTGCTGATTGTTTCCAGCGCCATTGCAGGAATCGCTGTGACAATCATGATGGAAACAAAATTTTGGTAAGTAGTACATTAAATTAAAAATAGATATGAAAAGAATATTTACAGCCATAATGGCATTTTTTGCTTTTGCAGCCACTGCTCAAGAGTATAAAAACCAAGGCAAATTTGAGCAACTTGATTATATGTTAAGGTCACCGAATGTGTATAGAACAGCTTCAGGTGCACCAGGACATATGTATTGGCAACAAAAAGCGGATTACAAAATTGATGTGACGTTAGATGAAAAGAAAAACCAAATAATTGGTTCAGAAACCATCACTTACACCAATAATTCTCCTGATGATTTGACCTATTTATGGGTTCAGCTTGACCAGAATATGCGTGCTAAAAATAGTATGACTTATGCTGTGGATGAAAATAGTGTTCCTAGCAGAGCAAGTGAAGGACAAATTGACCAGATGATGGGTTATCCTGATTATGATGGTGGACATAAAATCCAAAAATTAGTTGATGCTGATGGTAACGACATGAATTACATCATCAACAATACTATGATGAGAATTGATTTGGATGAGCCTTTAAAAGCAGGTGAACAAATTTCTTTCTCTATTGACTGGTTTTACAACATCAACGACAGAGCCAGAATGGGCGGCCGAGGTGGTTTTGACTACTTTGAGGGTGATGATAATACGGTTTATACTATCACACAATGGTTTCCAAGAATGGCAGTTTACAATGATTTCGAAGGATGGCAGAACAAGCAATTTATCGGAAGCGGTGAGTTTGCATTGCCATTCGGAGATTATGAAGTAAACATCACTGTTCCTGAAGACCATATTATTGCTTCAACTGGAGAATTGCAAAATCCAAATGAAGTATTAACCGCTGACCAATTAGAAAGATGGGAAAAATCAAAAACTGCTGATGAGCCTGTTTTAATTGTAACTAAAAAAGAGGCTGAAAAAGCTGAGAAAAGTAAAGCGTCTGGTACCAAAACATGGACATACAAAGCAGAAAATGTTCGTGACTTTGCCTTCGGTTCTTCCCGTAAATTTATCTGGGATGCAATGGGTGTTGATATTGATGGCAAAACGGTAATGGCCATGTCATACTATCCAAAAGAAGCTTGGGGTTTGTGGGATAAATATTCCACCGAGGTTGTAGCTCACACTTTAAAAGTTTATTCAAGGATGACTATTCCATATCCTTACCCTGTGGCTATTTCGGTAGAAGCAGCCAACGGGATGGAATATCCAATGATTTGTTTCAACTACGGAAGACCAGCAGAAGATGGTACATATTCAGCAAGAACTAAATACGGAATGATAGGTGTAATTATCCATGAAGTTGGTCACAACTTCTTCCCTATGATTGTAAATTCAGATGAGCGTCAATGGACTTGGATGGATGAAGGTTTGAACAGCTTTGTGCAGTTTGTTGCTGAGCAAGAATGGGAACCAAACTACCCAAGTCGTAGAGGTCCTGCTGGAAATATTGTTTCATATATGAAGGGCGATAAAAACAATATCCGTCCAATTATGACTAACTCTGAAAACATTATCCAGTTTGGAAATAATGCGTATGGGAAACCTGCAACTGCGCTTAATATTTTGAGAGAAACAGTAATGGGAAGAGAGCTTTTTGACAAATCATTTAAAACATTTTCTCAAAGATGGGCATTTAAACACCCCACTCCTGCAGACTTTTTCCGTACAATGGAAGATGCTTCAGCAGTTGATTTAGATTGGTTTTGGAGAGGTTGGTTCTACAGCACTGACCATGTGGATATCGCTATCAAAGATGTAGAATGGTACCAGCTTGATTCTAAAAATCCTGATATTGAAAACAAAATCAATAAAGAGAGAGCTGAACAAGGAAGTTATCATGTAACTCCAGATAAAAACAGTGAAGAAGGCGTTCAAACTGTTGTAGAAAAACATCCTGAATTGAAAGATTTCTACAATAGCTACGATCCTTTTGAAGTAAGCAGCGATGATAGAAAAGCTTACAAATCTTTTAGAGCCTCCTTATCTCCAAAAGAAAAAGAATTAATGGATGGAGGATATAATTTCTACGAGGTTAAATATGAAAACAAAGGTGGATTAGTAATGCCAATCATAGTGGAAGTTACTTATAAAGATGGAAGCAAAGAAACTTTAAAATATCCTGCTGAAATTTGGAGAAAGAGAGAAAATACTGCCACGAAAGTAATTATCTCTCAAAAAGAGATTATTCAATTTCAGGTGGACCCTAAAAGAGAGACAGCGGATGTTGATGAAGAAAACAACTACTGGCCACCAAGAAGTATTCCAAACAAATTTGAATTATATCAAATAAGGAATGCTACCCCAAGAGGTCAATCTCCTGAGGATAATGAAATGAGCAGAAATAAATAAAGTAGTTTCACTACAATTAATATTTTACCACAAAAGAGTCAACAGAAAACAAAAGTATAATTGCCGTTGGCAATTAAAATGAGCATAAAGCCTCAAGTACTTTTGATCAATTAGATTCTTTTGTGGTTTTTTATTAAAAATAGATATTGATCAATTTTAATACCCTTTGTGTCCTTCGTGAATTTTTCGAGACACTTAGTGGTTAAAAGTACACAGCCTTAGGCTGTGAAAAAACAAAGGCAGGGAACCACCCCTGCCTTTTTTGTTAACCTAAACTAAATTATTCCCTGTTTTACATGAAATGACTTATGCTTTCAACCACACTTTAGCATCCTCCAAGCTGTTGAAATATTGAAAATTCAATTTCCCTTTCTGCTTATCTAAAATATTTTTCGCAGCAAATTTTCTAAATACATCTTTTGAAACCACCACCGCAATTTTCTCTACTTCCTGAGCTGCTTTTGGAATTAGTGACTCAGAAACCCACTTTTGATCTTCTAATGACAATAATCCAGCATCAATATTATTTTGAAGCCAATTTTTGATTTGCGGTTGCTTACATAATTCGTAATTCGCTAGCATTGCAGCACGATAATCCTCACTTTTTAAACTTCCATGAAAAGTAATCATGGCAGCTTGAACATCGCTTTGTTCTTCAATGGTTACTTTTTCTGATTGAGACACTAAAGTTGACATATTCTTATAATTTTTTATACAATGTAAAAGTAGCTGACTACTTTAAAACTGTTTTATTTAGCTGACGAATTAAGGTACAGAAGTAGTTCTAAATGTATTTTTCAATTATTTGATTAGACAACCTTTAGTTTTTAAGATAGACCTATTGCCTATAAACATGAATAGGTTAGATTATTCCCAAAAACTACATATTTTCAAATTTTTATTCTGAAATTTGAAATAAATTAGCATGTAATAAAATTATATATTGATTAGCTTTAATTTTAAAAAAGTATCTAATGAAGAAATATAGCCCTCAACAGCTTGCTTTGCGTAACGGACAAGACAGAGAAGAAATCTGGATAGCTTATAAGGGAATTATATATGATGCAACCAATTCCAAACTGTGGAGAAATGGAACGCATTATGAACATTGGTCAGGACAAGATTTAACCAATGAGTTAAAAGATGCACCACATACAGAAATAGTATTTGAAAGATTGAATATTATTGGGGAATTAATCCAATGAATCAGTCGGATTGATAGTCTTATGTATACTTTCTTCTATTTTAATATCTGTCTCCTTTTCATTTCCTTCTTCTTTGTTAAAGGATATTAAAACAAATGGAATTAGGAAGAAGGTTAGGATAATATAAACAAAACCAGCAATTCTAAATTTCATAGCCAAACGCCCAAAGGATTTAGCCATTCTTACAGGAATATTTCTAATAATTGGAAATGGAAGGAAAATTAAGACTCCAATCAAATTAAAAAACAAGTGAACCAAGGCAATGCTAACAGCTGCTTCTGATTTAAAAAGTGCTGCAATTAATGCCGTAATAGTAGTCCCAATATTTGCCCCTAAAATAAAAGTAAAACTTTGCTTCAAACTGATTTTTCTAGTTGCCACAAATGGGACAATCACTGATGTTGTTACTGAGCTACTTTGAACGCCAGCTGTAAAAACAATCCCCCAGAAAAAAGAGCGATATGGACTTCCAAAGAAGTATTTTTGTAAAAATTCTCTTGAGCCACCTGTAATAGATTTATATAAAGTCTTAGATAAAAATTTGACTGTTATGGCTAGCATAACAAAAGAAGAAATAGCCAAAACAACAGGATAAGGAATTAAACCGCCAATAAACAATACTATTGGCTTAGTAAACAAAAAGTATCTAAATTCAGAATCTTGGGCTACATAATCAGCTCCTAAAATGAAATTGGAGGCTGCCGAGGAAAGATTAGTCAATACACCATAATTATATTCTAAAGGAAATAGTATGGCCACTACCAATATATTAAAGAAATCGTGGACTACACCTGCTCCTATTGCTTTTCTAAATTCATCTCTATTCGTGATAAAACTCAAAGAAACCAAAGTACTGGTTAAAGTAGTTCCAATATTCGCCCCCATAATCATAGGAATTGCATCAGAAAACTCAATAGAGCCAGAAGCCACAATAGCCACAATCATAGAAGTGCTGGTACTGCTACTTTGAATAATTGCTGTGATTAAGAGTCCAATAAAAAGACTTATAAATGGATTTGCTGTAAGGTTTATGATAGAATTGGCAATATCCTTATTCAGCAATCTAAAGGAATAGCCGATAAAATCTATCGCCAATAGAAATAGAAAAATATTAAATGCAATCAATATCACCCTAAATAAGGTTGATTGCCACTTCTGCTCACTATTTAAAACTGGATTGCTGATAATTAAATATTTTCTTAGGGTATTTAAAATGCAAAATTAACTGCAATATTTTTAGTAATTGCATTTGCAAAGTAAAGCAATTGTTAAGATTTAAATATTACCCCAGTTAACCTAAAGTTAACATTACATCTGCTTATTAGCATAAAAAATTAAGTATTGTAAATACGATTAACATTCAGGTAACATTGTTAACAATTTTTTAACGCATTGTTTCACTAAGATTAATTAGCTTTGTGGCTGAAACATAATTTTGCTTAAAGCAGTCTTGAATCAAATTTTTTATGGCTAAAAAACCATTTCTTAATTACAATCGAAGCACAGTTTCTGAAGTTACTTACAAAACTTTTGAGATAGCAAAAAAAGAAAAGGCTTTTATAACTCTAATAGCTATTTTCACTTTCATCTGCGGTATCATTAGTCCATATCCACAAATTGCCATGTGGGTAGGTTTTGGATTAGCCGCCTACTCTGCCATTGCCAATGATAGTATTCAAACTATAGGAACATTTATAGCTTCCAACAGCAAAAAACCATGGTGGATATTATGGTTATTTATGGGGTTAATTTTTCTGGCAACCGTACTTTATAGTTGGATAGTTTTTGACGGAGATGTGAGTAGCCAGCGTTTAATGACAAAAGGATTTGATAAAGCCCCGACTTCTTTTAGTTTTCTACAATTAGCAGCTCCTATATTACTTTTAGTATTAACGCGCTTTAGAATGCCTGTTTCTACTACCTTTTTATTATTAAGTGCTTTTTCAACTCAAGCATCTTCCATTGGAGCAATGGTTGGTAAAAGTTTATCAGGTTATTTATTAGCTTTTGTGACTGCCATTTTTATTTGGTTTATTGTCTCTAGATTTGTTTCTAAGTACTTCACAAGTAAGAAACCAGCTAAGTTTTGGACTCCACTACAATGGATTATAAGTGGAGCTCTATGGTCAGTTTGGGTATCTCAAGATGCAGCTAATATTGCCGTTTTTCTTCCAAGAAGCTTAGATATTTATCAATTCATAGCATTTGCTGGGTTTATATTCATTGGAATGGGCTTGTTATTTTATTTAAAAGGAGATAAAATTCAAAGCATAGTAAATGAAAAAGCCGGTGTAACAGATGTCCGGGCGGCCACAATAGTAGATTTCGTATATGCCATTCTACTATACTATTTCAAGGTAATCAGCACCGTTCCAATTAGTACAACTTGGGTATTTATAGGATTGTTGGGCGGCAGAGAAGTGGCAATTGCAATTAGCAAAAAACGACATAAGAAAAGAATTAAAAACATTAGAAGAGCTAGTAAAATTGTAGGGAGAGATTTCCTTTACGCTACAATAGGACTGATACTTTCTGTACTATTAGCAATTGGTGTTAATAAAAAATTCCAAGACCAGATTGTGAGTGAATTCATGAATTTGTTTTAAGAAATCTTCTCACTGATTAAAAATAATAAAGCCAATATTCAAGTTTTAAATATTGGCTTTATTATTCTAGGATTTATCTAACTTTTAACTTTCCAATTCCTTAATCGCTAACCAGGCCATTAGGCCCATGCCAGTTTCTAAAGCAACAGGGTCTATATCAAAAGTAGGTGTATGTACGGAAGAATTTATTCCTTTTGCTTCATTTCTGACTCCTAATCTGTAAAAACAAGCATCAGAAGCTTGAGAGAAATAAGCGAAATCTTCAGCTGCCATCCATAAATCCAAGTCCTCCACATTATCTTCTCCTAAATATTCAATTGCATTAGTCTTTGCCCGTTCCGTCAATTCGGGTTCGTTAATCAAAAATGGATATCCATTTCTAATTTCAAATTCACACTTGGCCCCCATGCTTTCTGCCATTCCCTCTGCCATTTTTCTCATTTTCTTATGGGCAGAAGCTCTCCATTCTTCATCCATCGTACGGAAAGTACCTTCTAAATAAACCTCATTAGGTATTACATTAGTGGCTCCATTGGCAATCACTTTCCCAAAAGATAAAACAGAAGGGACTTTTGGGCTGGCATGGCGACTTACAATCTGTTGAAGTGCAACCAAAATATGGGCTGTTATAATAACAGGGTCAACATTCAATTCAGGCATAGCTCCATGACCACCTTTGCCGATAACTTTCATATACAATTCATCCGTACTGGCCATATACATTCCACTTCGGAATCCTACTTTACCGGCATCAATTAAAGGCATCACATGTTGACCAATAATATTATTTACATCGGGGTTTTTCAATACCCCTTCCTTAATCATTTTAGAAGCTCCACCAGGCACTTTCTCTTCTCCTGGCTGAAAAATTACTTTAACTGTCCCTTCGAAATTTTCCTTTAATTGATGTAGGATTTTTACAGCCCCTAACATGGAAGAAGTGTGAACATCATGACCGCAAGCATGCATCACCCCAACATTTTGGCTTTTATACGGAACATCATTTTGCTCTGTTATAGGAAGGGCATCAATATCTGCCCTAAGAGCTGTCACTTTCTTATCTGGATTTTTACCCTTGATTAAAACCACAGTACCTGTTTCAGCCACTCCTGTTTGATGCTTAATTCCCCAGTCAGTTAATGTTTTACTGATAAATTTAGCCGTTTCAAACTCCTCAAAAGATAATTCAGGATTCCGGTGCAAATGCTCACGAATACCCTTAACTTCTTCAAATTGTGACTTTGCGAGTGATTGAATCTCTGATTTTAAATCCATAATATATGTTGATTATTAAGTCTTTATCACCTAAAATTTTGCTGGGTTTCTTGCTTCCATAATTCAAGTTGCTGAGCTACCGACTGGGGCAAGCTGTTTGACAATTGTTGGTAATGCTTCAAGCATCTCTATTCACTAAACCTGACAGTTTCCTTGTAATGCCTAATTAATATAAATTCTCTGCGGAACAGAAATAGCATCAGGAAACTTAGGCTTTAATTGTAGCAACGTCCTTTGAACTTCCAGCCTTTCCGTAAACCTGCCTACTCTTACTTTATAAATAGGCTGTTTGTATTCCACATCAGTTCTAATTTCAGGCAAAACCACTCTGGCTGTATCTCTCGCTTCATAAGCTTCTGAACTGCTACTCCCGCTATAAATTTGAATAGAATAACCATTTACATAACGTATTTCCTTATTATTTTCTGCCAGTGTATCCAGTTTCTTATTTATAAGTTCTGTTACATCACTTTCGGCTTCAAAATACTCACTCGTTTTTCGGAAACTGCTCTTTTCTTCCTCCATCTCGAAAGCTGTGTCAACTTCTGGTCGATACTCACTCAAGTCCTCGCTAAAAGATTTGCTAGCAGTAGAAGTAGGTTGCGTAGTAGCACAACCTACTATAAAAAAACCAAATAATAAAAACGCTATAAGGGTTCCAAATTTATTCATCTAATAAAACACATTTATTATTTTTAACATCTTCTTCCACCGTCTTAAACTTCACATCTTTTTTCACACTTCCATCCTGATACTGAACGGAAACTCTATCATTTCTACCCACAATCTTTTCAGATTTTACAGGCATCTGCTTTTCAACTGGCGGTCTGTTTTTATTTTGACCTCCACTTAATACGGAGCTTGATTCCTCTTTACTTTCCTTATAATTCTGCTGTTGCTTTCTTTGAGCTGCTGCTTGCACCTGAGAACTATCCTGAACAGGTAAATCAAGCTTCATCATAAATGAGCTGGTGTCTTCATTCAATTTACCTATAAATCTTTTGAAGAGTTCAAAGCCTTCAAATTTATATATCAATAATGGATCTTTTTGCTCATAAACCGCATTTTGTACCGATTGCTTCAAATCATCCATTTCTCTTAAATGCTCTTTCCAATTTTCATCAATGATAGCAAGTGTAGAGATTTTCTCCATGGATAATACCAATTCCTGACCTTCAGAATCTAAATTTTTCTGCAAGTCGGTTACTACGCCAATTTGCTTTTTCCCATCTGTGAAAGGAACCATCACTTCTCTAACAGTGGCACCTTTATTTTTAGAAATTTCCTTTAAAATTGGGAATGCTTTTTCCTTTATTCTCTCATTTTTAGCTTTATAAGACGTATAAACATGATTATACAATTTCTCAGTTAGCTCATTTGGCTTTAAGGATTCATAATCTTCCTTACTAATTTCAAAATCAATTCCGAAAGTGCCTAAAATGCTTAATCTGAAATCATCAAATGCATCCATTGCCTTGGAGTTGTTGACGATATCTTCACAAGTATCAAAAAGCATGTTCATGATATCCAACTGTAATCGCTCTCCATAAAGGGCATTCTTTCTTCTCTTGTAAATTACTTCACGTTGAGAGTTCATCACATCATCATACTCCAACAATCGCTTACGAGTACCAAAGTTATTTTCCTCTACTTTCTTCTGCGCTCTTTCAATGGATTTCGAAATCATGGAATGCTGAATTACTTCTCCTTCTTCCAATCCCATTCTATCCATCAGTTTGGCAATCCTGTCGGAACCAAACATACGCATCAAGTTATCTTCTAGGGATACAAAGAACTGAGAAGAACCAGTATCTCCCTGACGTCCAGCACGACCTCTCAACTGTCTATCGACTCTTCGTGACTCATGCCTTTCTGTACCTATAATTGCTAAACCACCCGCTTGCTTAGATTCCTTAGCTAATTTAATATCTGTACCACGACCTGCCATGTTAGTCGCAATGGTTACGGTTCCAGGCTTACCTGCTTCTGCAACTACATCAGCTTCTTTCGCATGTTGCTTTGCATTCAATACTTGATGCTTGATTTTACGCATATTCAACATACGGCTCAAGATTTCAGAAATCTCTACAGAGGTTGTACCCACCAAAACAGGTCTTCCTTCTTTACTCATTTCTTCAATTTCAGCAGCAACAGCATTAAATTTTTCTCTTACCGTTTTGTAAACCTTATCTTGACGATCATCTCTTATAATTGGTTTGTTAGTAGGAATTACCACTACATCCAATTTATAAATATCCCAAAACTCACCAGCTTCTGTCTCTGCAGTACCTGTCATACCAGCTAATTTGTGGTACATTCTGAAATAGTTCTGCAATGTGATAGTAGCATAAGTCTGCGTAGCATCTTCTACCTTCACATTTTCTTTTGCTTCAATCGCTTGGTGGAGTCCATCAGAATATCTTCTTCCTTCCATCACACGACCTGTCTGCTCATCTACAATTTTCACTTTTCCATCGACTAGAATATATTCTGTATCTTTTTCGAAAAGTGTATAAGCTTTTAATAGCTGATTTACAGAGTGAATTCGCTCTGCTTTTTCAGCATAATCTTTAATGAGTTTATCTTTCTTCTCCAACATTTCCTCATCGGAATAAGAATCATCTTTTTCCAAATTGGCGATTTCTATACCTATATCAGGAAGGATAAAGAAATTAGGGTCTTCACCATCTTTTGTAATTAAATCTATCCCTTTTTCCGTAAGGTCAATATTATTATTTTTCTCCTCTATGGTGAAAAGCAATGGCTCATCAGCTTCTGGCATCAATTTGGAGTTATCAGCCAGATAAATATTTTCAGTCTTTTGTAAAATCTGACGCATGCCCTGCTCACTCAAGAATTTAATTAAAGGCTTATGTTTTGGCAAACCTCTGAAAGCTCTAAACAGTGCCAATCCACCTTCATCTTCTTTTCCTTCTTTTATAAGTTTCTTTGCTTCTAAAAGGAAGTCCGAAGTTAATTTTCTTTGCTCTTGAACTAGTTTCTCAATTCTGGGCTTAAGTGAATCAAATTCATGAACATCTCCTTTAGGAACTGGTCCGGAAATAATTAGTGGAGTTCTAGCTTCATCAATTAAAACGGAATCCACCTCATCAATCATGGCGAAGTGGTGTTTTCCCTGAACCAATTCTTTGGTTTCACGCGTCATGTTGTCACGCAAATAATCAAAACCAAATTCATTATTGGTCCCATAAACGATATCAGATTGGTAAGCTCTTCTTCTCTCTTCCGAGTTAGGTCTATATTTATCAATACAATCACATGAAATTCCATGGAATTGGAAGATAGGTGCCATCCATTCGGCATCACGTTTAGCTAGGTAATCATTTACGGTCACAATATGAACGCCTCTTTTAGCTAAGGCATTTAAGAAAGCAGGTAAGGTAGCCACCAAAGTTTTACCTTCACCCGTTGCCATCTCAGCAATTTTCCCTTTATGGAGCACAATACCACCAATCAACTGCACATCATAGTGCATCATGTCCCAGGTCGTATCATTTCCAGCAGCTTTCCAAGTATTATTCCAAATGGCTTTATCGCCCTTTAAATTTACGTGTTCAGCCTTGCCAGACATTTCCTTATCGAACATGGAAGCAGTCACTTCCAATTGCTCGTTTTCCATAAACCTGCGAGCAGTATCTTTTACTATAGCGAAAGTTTCAGGCAGCACTTCCAAAAGTACTTCCTCCAACTTTTCATTTCTTTTCTCCTCTAATGCATCAATCTCATTGAAAAGGTCCTCTTTAGTATGTAAATCCATATCAGGATTATCATCCACTTTGGTATGAAGAGCTTCTATTTCATCATCAATATCTTTCAAATATTGATTGATTCTTTCTAAAACCTCATTGGTTTTAGCCCTCAACTCATCGTTGGATATATCCTTTAACTTGGCAAATTCTTTATTAATTTGCTCAACTATTGGAAGAACTTCCTTTATATCTCTATCAGACTTCGTTCCGAAAACTTTCGTTAGTCCTTTTGCTAAAAAATCAAACATGCTTTTTTGCTATAATAATTTTAAATATGCGCTAATTTACACGCTTTTTTATGATTTATTTAAATTTTAAAGTGTGATTTCACCTTTAAAAACATTCTTTGCCGGTCCAATTAACCACACATTTTTTGCAGCATCTTTTTCCAACTCAAACTCAACACTTAATTGCCCCCCCAAGGTTTCAATTTCAACAGGAGAAATACCTCCATGCAACACATGAGCTATGGCACAAGCCGTAACCCCAGTCCCGCATGACAAGGTTTCATTTTCAACACCACGTTCGTAGGTTCTAACTGAAATTTTATTATTAGATTGCTTTTCAACGAAATTAACATTGATGCCTTCGGCTGCAAATTCATCACTATAACGAATATTAGCCCCTTCTTCTTTTACATCTTTGTCTTTTAAATTACTGGCAAAAATAACATAATGAGGAGAACCTGTATTAATGGTAAAATGCTCAGGAAAAGTATTGATTTTGGATTGGGCTACATCCTGCATACTTAAGCGAATAATATCACCTTCAATAGTGGCTTTATGAACTCCATCCGTAGAAAGAAAAGTAGTTTTATTCTCAATTATACCTAAAAATTGAGCGAATTTAACAGCACATCGGCTTCCATTCCCACACATGCTTTGAGATCCATCCGGATTAAAAAATATCATTTCAAAATCATATTCCTTGTGATTTTCAATTAATATCAATCCATCGGAACCCACTCCAAACTTACGGTCGCAAAGTTTTTGGGCTATGGTTTTATCTGTTCTATCCAACTTTTGGGAACGATTATCTACCACCACAAAATCATTGCCTGTTCCTTGATATTTATAAAATTCCATACTTGCCATGTGCTCCATTAAGCGAAAATAGCACCAAAGAATTTCTTATGCCAGATTGGCACTTTGAATTTAAATCCTAAAATATTTCAACCCGCTTTTAAGCTCTATAAAAATAAGTCCTACATCTTTTGAAAAGGCAAATTTTACTACACTTTTTGGTTCTAAAATCCCTATCTGATCCGTTAATTCAAAAATTGCAACCTCCTCTTGATAAGTTTTACCATTAACTTCAAAATTGGTCACGACTTGAAATTCCAAAGGCAGTTCCACATCCTCATATTCTGACCATGAAAAAGATTTACCATTATTTGGGGACAAGTATAAACGATTTGGTTTATGAGTTACTGCATCAAATTCAAAAGATAAATCAGGCATATTAAAAGATACCCAAGGATTAACATCAGAGAATCCAGCATCAGCGTTTATACTAAAATCACCTAAAATGGTATTCCTGAATTTTTGATAATACATTTCACGCATTGTCTTGCGTGTAGGAATTAATAAAAATGCACTCCCTGACTCACTATAATAATTATCTTCCTCTGTAAGATTCCAGCTATTTTTAATCCCATTTTCATCTGTCATTTGAAAACTACGGTAACTTTCTTCCTGCACAATCCAGGCTTCTGTCTCAGCTTGGAGGTCAATTTCTTCGTAAACTATAGCTCCATTACATGAAATTAATAGTAAAAAAGATGCAAAGAGGAATAATTTAATGAATTTCATAAGTATCTCCGTTTTGCTGAATTATTTTCAGAATTCCAGTAGAATAATTGAAATACAAACTATCAACCTCTCTTTCATATTCCTCACTGTAGCTATTGCTTTTTAATTTAAACACTTCATGAAAGTACTGATCATTAATTTTTACAGAATCTGACATTTGCATATTTTCTTCCAATGAAAAATATTCTCTTCCTATAGAAATTCCGTAATTAAATATCCCTTCCTCTCCAGCATTAATATTAAATTGGATATCATAGAAAGGATAATCAGAAATAACGAATAATTCTTCGTTTTCATAGGTATAATAATCACAACAATGGTCGCAGCCTCCAGTTTCAATTGTGGAATTTCTAAATACCTCAAAAGGAATTTCAGTTCCTGAATTATGGATGAGCGTAAATTTATCTTGATTTTCGTAAGGAATTAATTCCTCCATATTTTCCGGAAAGGCGTAAGCATCGATAAGATTACTCTCATCACATTTAGGAGTACAGAATCCAACGGACGCTATTAGGAAACTAATAATTAAGATCTTCATTGATTAAAAAAATTAAGGTTGATAGTATCAGTTTTAAAGACAACTTATTTATGAAATTAGTTGGAAATAAAGAAGGCAAATTTACCCCACCATCAAATGCGCCTTAGGATATTTATAGCTTTGAGTAGATTTTCTGCTGCTTAAGGCAAGGGCGAATGTTAATGTCCCTACCCTACCAATGAACATGGAAAGGATAATAACAACCCGACCGGCAAATGAAAGATCAGCAGTAATACCAGTACTTAACCCTACAGTTCCGAAAGCTGAAACTTGCTCAAAAATTAATTGCCTTAAGGTGAAATTACTATCGGTAATCGTAAGGATAAAAATCCCAATTAAATTTAATGAAGCAGCAAAGAAGAAAATGGATAAAGCTTTAAACAGTAATTCTTTAGGAATGAATTTTCTGTCAATCTCAATTTTTAATCTTCCTCTTAAAGTAGCGAAAACTGAAACTATCAATAAATAGAAAGTTGACGTTTTAATTCCTCCACCTACAGAACCAGAAGAAGCCCCCACAAACATTAAAAAGGTAATTACAATTAAAGTTGGCGTTCTTAGTGCAGCAAAGTCGACTGTGTTGAAACCTGCTGAACGAGCTGATGCTGATTGAAAGAAACTTGCTATTAATGATTCAATGAAGTTTTTATCTGATAGTGTATTGTTATATTCTAATAGATAAAATATCAGTGTACCTGATGCAAGTAAAACTAATGAAGTATAAACCGCTATTTTAGTGCTTAGCGCCCAGTCCTTCCAAGGATTCTGAAACCTATCTCTTAGGTTTTTCCTGGAAAATAAATCTTGAATAGTAGAAAATCCTAATCCACCTAAGATAAGGGTCAAGGCAATAATAATATGTAACACATATCCATTTGCAACTTCTTCTTCAAACAGCCCATTTGTAAATAAACTGAACCCTGCATTGCAAAATGCACTTACTGCATGAAAAGCCGAAAAGAATATCTTTTGTCCCATGGAATCAAATACAACATCCTCTCCCCAGCTAAAAAATATCATAATGAAGGATATAACCTCAATTATGATAGTAATACCAATGATTTTTCTTAATAAGCCCTTTGCGGAAAACAAAGAATCACTCACTAAAAAATCCTGAAGCATTAATTGTTGTTTAATACCTACCCCACTTTTGAGGAAAGTGGCAAAAAAGGAGGTAAAAGAAATAATTCCCAATCCCCCTAGTTGAAATAAAATCATGATGACAAATTGCCCTTTCATCGTGAAATATGTGGCAGTATCCACTACTATCAATCCAGTAACACAACTTGCGCTAACTGAGGTAAATAAAGCGTCCATAAAAGACATGGAGCCTTCCTCAACACTCATAGCTGGCAACATCAATACTCCTGTTCCAAAGGCAATCAATAGCAAAAAGCTATAGATAAAAGTTCTAGCAGGCTTCGTCTTTAATTTGGAAAGAACGGTACTTGCCCTGATAAATTCATATATAATTAATACTAAGAAGTAGAAGGTAATAAAAGTGAGATATGCGTCTTCATAATTTTTAAAACCAAGTGTATCCGCTAAGTATTTTATTAGTTGATTATCAAAATAATAATTACTTATTGTATTGATAATGATAATAAATACCAATACGGCCTCCAGTTTATTAGATTTCAGAAATTCAGTCCTTCGGAATTCATAAAGTAGGCGAATTAAGAATGAGAAGAAATAAATTATCAGAACAATATCGAGCCCTAAAAAGACTTGATCTAACTCATTAGACTCCGTTTCAAATCCAAAAACGAAAAACAATAAAATAGCGGCAGTAAGCCAAATAAATGCCTTTAATGATACTAAAGTATTTAATACTGCGTTTCTACTGTTGTAGATTGCATTATTTAACCACTCTATTACGTCATTTTTAAGCTTTGAAAAATTCATTCTATTAGAAATGCTTGGCTTTTAAATTTATGCCCTATTTAGAACTGTAAATTATGCTTTATTGCTTCTACTTCCAACTTTTTAGCATCAATTGGTACAACCCCTAATTCCTCGCAAACGATTCCACCACCTAAATTTGATAGTGAAGCAACAAAATCAGACCTTAGTTTTAATGCTATGCAGAGGGCTGCAATACTAATTACCGTGTCTCCAGCACCTGAAACATCAGATATACTTCTTTTATAAGCAGGAATTAAAAAATCTTCTTTCTCTGATTGAATGTAAACTCCTTTTTCAGATAAAGTAGTCATCACAAACTTGGCAGAAAGCATTTCACGCAATAATCGTGTTTGCTCTTTTAGCATATCCTGATCAGAATTGGAGAAATCCACGTGCATACCTTCTTTCAACTCTTTCAAATTAGGTTTGAATAAATCAACTCCCTTATAATCGAAGAAATTATTTTTCTTAGGATCTACAACAACTGGCTTTCCTAATTCTTTGGCTTTCTCTACAGTTTGCTGAATGATTTGAGGAGTAATCGTACCTTTATCGTAATCCTCAAAAACAATAACATCTACCTCATTAATCAATTCAAGAATTTTTGCCAGTAATAAATTTTCTTCTGCTTGAATTAACGGCTCTAGACTTTCGGAATCTACTCTTAATAAATGCTGTGAACCTGATAAAACTCGTTCTTTAAGAGTGGTAATTCTGTCCTTGCTACGAATGATGCCTTTTCCTGTGATATTTCTTTTTTCCAATAAGCCTTCAAAAATATCTGCCCCCTCATCATCTCCTAAAACAGCACATAAAATCGGCTCTGCTCCCAATGATTGTAAGTTTAAAGCAACATTAGCCGCCCCACCCATTCTCTTTTCACGATTTTTAACATTTACAACAGGCACAGGCGCTTCAGGAGAAATTCTTGAAACAGTGCCCCAGATATAAGCATCAATCATCACATCACCAATGACCAATACTTTCAGTTGTTGAAATGCTTTAAATATATCAGGAATACTTTTGATCGACATCTATTAAATTCTAAAATAAAATTACTCAACAATAAAATTTGGTACTTTATATTATTCAAATAAATGGCAATACGTCATCTCGGAAATTTGACAAGAAATACCGCATAAATGAAGTCTTTTGAAAAATTAAGACTTAATTTTCCGGCATGACGCTATCTATTTAAATAGGCTCTATTTAGTTCAATTCTGCTAATGCTTTCTTCAAGCGCTTCATTGCTTCTTTCAGTTCAATATCAGAAGCAGCATAAGAAATTCTAATACAATTTGGTGCTCCAAATGCACCTCCAGTTACTACTGAAACATTCGCTTTCTTCAAAATATAGACCGCTAATTCATCTGCATCTTTTATTTTTGTTTCTCCATCAGACTTCCCAAAGAAACTACTGATATCTGGAAAAATATAAAACGCCCCTGTCGGTACATTAGTCACAACACCAGGCATTTCTTTCAATAAATCCAACACCATATCCCTGCGTTTGTGATAGGTTTTGGTCATATCACGGGTTGGTTGTAGGTCTCCTGTGATTGCTGCTAAAGCTGCTCTTTGCGAGATAGAAGCATTACCAGAAGTAATTTGACCCTGTATTTTCGCAGCTGCTTTAGCAATCGGTAATGGAGCAGAAATATAACCCACTCTCCAGCCTGTCATGGCAAATCCTTTTGAAAAACCGTTAATCGTGATGGTTCTTTCGGCCATTCCAGGTAAAGAAGCCATGCTTACATGTCCTTCTTTTCCGAAATTGATGTGCTCGTAAATCTCATCAGACATCACCACAATATTATCATATTGCCTGAGTACCATCGCCAGTTTCTCTAACTCTGCTTTTGAAAAAACACTTCCTGTAGGATTACATGGAGATGAATATAAAACGGCTTTTGTATTATCTGTAATAGCATCTTTCAATTGCTCTGCAGTAGGCTTGAAATCATTTTCAAGCGTCCCAGTTACATAAACAGGAGTTGCTCCTGCCAATTTCACCAATTCCGTATAACTTACCCAAAATGGAGCGAAGACAATCACTTCATCTCCTGGGTTTAATAAGGACAACATCAAATTCGCTATCGATTGTTTAGCTCCATTGGAAACTACGATTTGGTCAGCAGAACTGGGAATACCATTTTCCTTTTCCAGTTTGCGGGCAATCGCTTCACGCAAATCCTGATAACCTGATACTGGTGGATAAGTAAAATATTTTTCGCTATCAATCGCTTTTTTAGCTGCTTCCTGAATATGCTTAGGAGTTTTAAAGTCAGGTTCTCCCAAACTCAAACTGATAATGTCAATTCCTTGAGATTTCAATTCTCTAGCTTTAGCTGCCATAGCTAAAGTTGCAGATTCTGACATATTATTGATGCGTTCGCTTATCGGATAATTCATAATATTGAGTTATTACTTTATGGTATGAAAATTAGTTAAGTATCAGATAATTCTCCTTCTGTTTATTTCATACATCTTTTATTACAGTGCTAAAATTAAGTAATTAGCGAATGATGTGCTAATTTTTCAATTGACAAAATGTTTTTCAACTGAGAATTGACCAAAGAAGCCTGATTACCTTTTCCAAAGTTAAGAACTTTGGAAAAGTTGATATAAAAAAACCCGCAAGATTTTTGAAGCCTAGCGGGTCTAAATTTTAATTTATAAATAATCAAGAAGCATCACCTTCTTCTAAAGTAACAGTTCTTTCAACTGGATTGAAAGGGCTAGGAATTAACTCTCCTCTTGCATCCAATAATTCAAGCTTAATAGTCATTTCGCCCATCTCAGCACCTTCAATAAAAAATGGTTGCCATTTATCTATCATAAACTCCTGACCATTAATAGTAGCCCTTACTTTATTCCCTTCTTCAGAAAGTTCAGTATTCAATAAATAGAAATCTAATAATACTTTTTTGGCATCATCACCAGTGTAAGTTCCTTTCGGACGGCTATAAAACATATGTGGGTCAGATAAATCAGCTATTTCTTCATCAGCTGGTTTCTTACCTACTGTAAACTGACGAATATTAGCTGCACCATAGCTCTTCACACTTTCGTGATAAGAACGAGACAGGAAAGATAAGGCTACATAATGACCTTCTTCTAAATCTTTGGTGAATTCAGACTCATAATGCGCAGAATACGGCTGATTATTTAAAATCAAATGAATATGTTGACCTTTAGGCGAATTTGCACAGTTTTTAATATCCGCATCTATAGTTTGTGTTGCTAATTCATAATTTTTCACATTGTAAGAAAACTTAACTGCGCCAGCTTCCAAGTTGGTTTCATTTTCCATTGGGCTTAACATTTCTAACATTGAATCCTCAAATTCAGGGGATTCTACTGGTGTTAAACTAATAGACGATGATTTTTCAGAATTCTCTTCTGTTGAATTTTCATCCTCAGACGTGGCTTTTTCTTCATTATTTCCGGTGCTACAAGCAAATATTGCTGCCATCGCAAATAAAAAACTAAATCTTATTGTGGCTTTTTTCATGGTTTTGTGTTTTTTGTTTTATTTTACTCTAGTAATGTGTACTAAGGTAGTGCGAATATGTTACACTATCAACTTAATAAACTTCGATACTGTTATGAGCAAAAGATTATATAATGAAATTCCATCCTTAAATCTGGAGGATTTCACCAAGGGAACAAAAGAAACAAAAGCAAAATTTGTCAAAGAATTAGGTGAAGCCTACAATAATATAGGATTTGTCGCCATAAAGGGACATTACTTAAGCGATGATTTAAGCCAAAAGCTTTATGCAGCAGTTGAGAAATTCTTTAACCTGAGTCCTGAGCAGAAAAAAGCCTATGAAAAAGAAGAGCTAGCAGGACAAAGAGGCTATACAAGCAAAGGTAAAGAGCAAGCAAAAGGGCACAAAGTACCTGATTTAAAAGAATTTTATCAAGTTGGACAATTCGTGCCTGATGGTCATGAAATGAAAAAAGAATATCCTAATAATTTATGGCCATCTGAAGTTCCGGAATTAGCTGAATTAGCCAAAGAAGCGTATCAAAAATTAGAGAAAACTGGCTTTGAGATGTTGAGAGCCATTGCGCTTTATTTAGGTTTGGATGAAAATTATTTCGATTCAGAAGTAACCTACGGAAATAGTATTTTGCGTGCAATTCACTATCCACCGATTGAAAATCCTGAAGATTTGCCAGAAGATGCCGTTCGAGCAGCTCAACATGGTGATATTAATTTAATTACTTTGTTGATGGGCGCTAGTGCAGATGGATTACAAGTTTTAAGAAGAGATGGCGAATGGATTCCGATTACAGCTTTACCTAATCAATTGGTGGTGAATGTAGGAGATATGTTGGCAAGATTGACTAATGATAAATTAAAATCTACTATTCATAGGGTAGTAAATCCGCCAAGAGAACAAATGAAATCTTCCCGCTATAGCATTCCGTTTTTTATGCATCCGAAATCAAGCATGGATTTAACCTGTTTAGATAGTTGCGTGGATAAGGAAAACCCTAAAAATTATACTGATATGAAAGCTGGAGAATTTCTGGCTGAAAGATTAGCCGAAATTGGATTGCTGAAGAAGTAATTAGTGGTTAGAAATATCCGATATCTAATATATTTAAAGGATATATTTATCCTATCTATCACCACTTTTGGAGGTGCTACTGCCCATTTTGCCTATTTTTTGGATCATTTAGTTTACAAAAGAGGATATTTAACTGAAAAAGAATTGATAGAAATGAACGCCCTGTGCCAAATGTTGCCAGGGCCTTCTTCTACTCAAATCTTAACGGGTCTGGCTACAAAAATAGGAGGAGCACCTTTTGCTTTTTTGACTTTATTTGTCTGGGTTATTCCAGGAGTTGCTTTAATGACTGGCTTTGGAATTTTAATGTCAAATCTAGATGAAAGAGAGGTTTCTACTCATTTTTTAACTTTTGTGCAGCCGATTGCAGTCGGCTTTGTGGCAGCTGCAGCTTACAGGATTGTTAAAAAAGTAATTCATACTAAAACAAGTGTGGTATTATTAATTATATCAGCGGCCATTTCAGTTTGGATTAATTCACCTTACTTATTTCCAGCATTGATTTTGGCTGGTGGATTTATAACCGCATTCAAATACAAGTCTCAACCGATAGAGGAAAAGGAAAAGATTAAAATCAGGTGGACGGCTTTAATCATCTGGATCAGTGTTTTGATTTTAATTGCTATAATTGGATTATATACTCAATCATTACCCATCCGACTTTTAGAGAATTTCTACAGAAACGGAAGCTTGATATTTGGTGGTGGACAGGTATTGATTCCCTTTCTTTATACGGAATTTGTTGATTTCAAACATTATTTGTCTTCCTCAGAATTTCTTAGTGGATTTGCAATTGCTCAAGCCATTCCTGGCCCTACTTTTTCGTTTGCCAGTTATATAGGCGCGCTTTCCATGCGAGAATATGGCATTTGGGGTGAAATTTTAGGTGGCTTCTTAGCCGCAGTCGGAATATTTGTTCCGGGCACCTTGATGATGATTTTCTTGATTAGATTCTGGGATCAACTGAAAAAATTCAGGATCATAAAAGCCTCGCTTGAAGGTATCACCGCAGTCAGCTCTGGAATGGTGATAGCGGCAATTTTCTTGCTTTTCGAACCGGTTCAGACTAACCTGCTCAATTTTAGTTTGATAATTGGTACTGTGGGAATTTTACTATTCACAAAAATTCCAGCTCCTTATGTGGTATTGATTGGGTTGCTAGCTGGGTTTTTGTTGGGGTAAATTTTTGTATTCTAAAGTCGAAAATCCCTTTTCAACTTTAAGACTAGTTTCTGCCCCATGAATAATAGGAACATTATCTACACCATGCCCAAATAGAAAATTAAAACCTATAGGAAAATCATAATCTTGGCAGTGACCCAAAATGATTTCTTCCACTGATTGCCCATAAATGGATTTATCCTCCGATAGATTTGTAAACTGACCCACTACCAATCCAGCCAACTCTCTTAATTTCCCAGCTCTTTTTAATTGCAGCATCATTCGGTCAATATGATAAAGAGGTTCTGCCACCTCTTCAATGAAAAGAATTTTACCAGTATAATCTAATTCAGTTTTTGTTCCAATTTGATGAACCAAAAGAGATAGATTACCTCCGATTAATTGTCCATAAGCACTCCCATCTTTATTAAAGGAACTTTTAGATTTCAAATTTTCAAACTTACCAGACAATGCATGTATAACTTGTGATTGGTAATTAATGGATAGCTTAGGTAATCCTTGCAGAACGCTGGTGTGTAATGCACAATATCCATTTTGAAAAGTAGCATGTAAGAGAGCTGTAATATCACTAAAGCCAATTATCCACTTTGGATATTTCTTAAACTGAGTCCAATCCAAAGAATCGATAATATGCGTAATTCCGAAACCTCCTCTGGCACAATAAATGGCTTTTGCTTCTTTGTGGTCTAAGGCATACTGTAAATCAGAAAGTCTTTCTTGATGTTTGGCACCAAACTTAAAATGAGCATTAAAAACGTTAGGGGCAAAATCAACTTTATACCCTGCTTCTTCTAGAATGAAAGCTCCTTTTCGAACTAAACCTTCATTTACCACTCCAGAAGGGCTAATGACCAGAATTAAATCTTTTCCAGAAAGGAATGGTGGATTTTGTATCATAAATATATTCTTTTCAAGAAAACATTTTCCAAAGTTCAGAACTTTGGAAAAATTAAAAAAAAAGCCTCGAATAAATTCGAGGCTAAGTTCAATAAATAGCTGCTAAATAGAAATTCGGTATATTTTCAATATTGATTATTCGTCAGTTGCTGAAGCTTTTGGTGGTTCAACTCCTAATTTTCTTAAAACCATATCAGAAATATCACCAGTTTCTTCATCACCTATATACAATAAAGACTCAGCTCTTAAAACATGAGTATATCCGTTTTCTTCTGCAACTTTATCAATTGCATTTTGAATTTTCTCATACAATGGCTGATACAACTCCTGTTGCTTACGAAGAATAGATTGCTCAGCATCTTGCTGAAATTTTTGTAAAGATTGCTGTAAATCTTGCAATTCCTGTTCTTTTTCAGCTCGGACTTGTTCAGTCATAGTAGGTGCATTTTGTTGATATTCAGCTACTTCTGTTTGAAAATCCTGATATTTTTGCTGAATTGAATTTGAAAATTGCTTTTCATACGCTTCAATTTGAGATTGTACTACTTTAGACTCTGGCATTAAACTTAATACGTAATCCGCATTAGTAAAACCTATTTTTGTTTGTTGGGCATTTGCTGTAAAAAATACGCCCAATGCTAAAATCAAAACTAAACCCTTTTTCATCTTTTTTCTGTCTTTATTAATTTTTATTTAAATCGTTTTCATCAATCAACCCTAATTCTTCCAAAACTAAATCTGTATAGTCGTGAATAGGATCAGTGTAAATCATTATTAATTCGCCCGCTTTATCAAATACTATTTGTAAACGTTCCCTTTTTGCAACAACTTCAACTGCCTCAAAGACTTTATCTTGAACAGGCTTCACTAATTCTTTCTTTTTTAGAAAAAGCAACCCATTTACGCCAAATACTTTATTCTGATACTCCTCAACTTCCTTTTCTTTCTTTTCAATATCAGCCAAGCGCTCGTTTTTTAAATCATTGGTTAAAAGTACCTCTTCTGCTTTCAGTTCAGCATACTTTGATTCAATTTCCTTACGCATCTCTTTAATCTCATTTTGCCAAGCAGAAGTTAAAGCATTTATTTCATCTTTTGCCTCTTGATATTCTGGCATTTTACTAAGGATGAATTTTGAATCCACATAACCAAACTTTTGAGCACACGCCATTTGCGTGTTAATACTCAAAATTACAATTGTTATAAGGACATTAACAAATCTCATACCAATTTATCTTATTTGATTTCCAATCGTAAAATGAATTTGTCCACCACTCGGTTGATTTCTACCAGGCGCATTATCAAATCCATAGCCCCAATCAATACCAATTGTACCAAAAGCTGGCATAAAGATTCTCGCACCTACACCTGCTGAACGTTTTAAGTCATATGGATTGTAGTCGTCAAAACTAGTCCAAGTATTTCCCGCCTCACCAAAACCGAGTACATATATTGTTGCAGAAGGGTTCAAAGATATAGGATACCTTAGTTCCATCACAAATTTATTATATATCGTACCGCCACTAATCTGACGAGTAGTTACGTCACCTTTTTCAACACTTCTTACCGACTCAATTGGTCTGAGTGAATTATCCTCATAACCTCTTAGTGCAATAATATCGCTTCCAAGAATAAATCCTTGCCCTCCTGCTAAACCAGAACCACCCAGAATGAATCTTTCGAAAGGGCCAACTCCTACTTCATCTCCATAACTCGTAATGATTCCAAAGTTTGCTCTTGTATTAATAACAAGGTCACCCACGACTTTATTGAAAAATGATGCATCAAACATCCATTTATTATACTCTAAAAAGTTAATGCTCTGCTCGAATGTCAAATTATCATAATCTCTATTAGTAAGTAAACTATAGGGAGGTGTTAAAGAAATTGATAAGCTTATATTTGAACCACTTCTTGGATAAATAGGATTATCCACGCTATTTCGAGCAATCGTAGTTTTAAAATTAAAGTTGTTTGACTCACAATCCGTACATCCTAATTGCCCTCCAAATCTTCTAGAATTATTCAATGTATATCTGGAATATTCCAATGAATTAGCTAATGTGAAATAATTATCAGGCCATTTCAACCTTCTAGCCAAACTTACAAACCCTCTAAAGATTTTGAAAGACCCTGCTATTCCTAAACGTGGGTTTCTCCAATCTTCAAAATCACCTTGATATGAATAGCTACCACCAATTGTTAACGCATTTGGCTTTTTACCTCCTAACCATGGTTCTGTGAATGAAAAGTTATAGCTCTGGAATTGTCTTCCGTTTGCTTGAAATTGCAATGAAAGAATTTGGCCATCTCCAACCGGAAGTGGATCCCAATTTTTAAAGTCAAAGAAATTATTTATAGAGAAATTATTAAAGGTTACTCCTAAACTTCCAACAAACCCGATATATCCACCCCATCCACCAGAAAGCTGGATTTGATCGTTGGAAATTTCCTCCAAATCCCAGTTAATATCTACAGTCCCATCACTCGGATTAGGTACTGGGCTTGGGCTTACTGTTTCAGGATTAAAGTATCCTAATTGGGAGAGCTCACGCTGTGTTCTTATTAATTTTTCTCGACTAAATTTCTCTCCTGGTATAGTTCTCAGTTCTCTTAAAACTACATGATCGTTCGTTCTCGTATTACCCGAAATGGTGACTTTATTAATAGTGGCTTGTGCACCTTCATAAATTCTTAATTCTAAATCGATGGAATCTTGCTCTACATTTACTTCAACTGGGGTAACATTAAAAAACAGATAGCCATTATCCATATAAATGGAACTGATATCATTTCCAGTAGGATCGTAATTTAGTTTTCTATTTATTTTTTCTAAATTATAAACATCCCCTTTATCAATATTTAATACTGTTTTTAATACTTCATCATTATAAGTGAAATTTCCAGTAAAATTTATATCTCTAAAGTAGTATTTTTGACCTTCATACACTCCAATTTCAACTGCTATATTCTTGCCAACTTTAAAGATGCTATCGTAGGTGATTTCAGCATCTCTGTAGCCTTTGCTATTATAGAATTGAATAAGTGACACTTTATCTTCTTCAAAATCTTCTTTAACTAGTTTAGAAGACTTAAAGAAGTTAACGTTTACATGTTCTCCTAGGTAATCTAATGCTCTATTTAAGCTAACTGAATCTTGTTGAGTGAAAAACTGAAACCAATGCTTAGGTTTTGAATTGATAGCTCTACTAATTACATCTTCAAAAATGGTAAATCTTAACTTTTCATTTGTATTCTTAAGTTTTGATTTTAGTCTCCTATCTCCGAATGCTTCATTCCCAACAAAATAAAGATCTTGAATTTTTATTTTATTATTTTTTTCGATTTTAAATATTAATTCAACTCCATTGCTTACCACGTCATCAGGCTTTTGTCTGGAAGTTACTTCCACATTCAAAAAACCTTTCCCTTTGAAATATTTAATTATATTTAATTCTGCATTTTTGACCGATGCATCAGTCAAAATCCTACCTTTAACTAGGCTTAATTCATCGGAAAGCTCAGTTTGTTTTGATTTTTTGATTCCCTCGAAGCTATATTGTGTTAGTCTTGGTAATTCTACCAATTCAAGAATCAACTTAATTTTTCCTTCCTCAACTATTTCATATTTTATGGTTATATCAGCAAATAATCCTTGGCGCCACATTTTCTTTATTGCAAAAGAAATATCATCTCCGGGAATATCAATTCTGTCTCCTTTTCTTATTCCTGTAATAGAAACTACCGCTCCTTCATCCAAATATTCCAATCCTTCCGCCACTACTTCCGTAACTTCATATTTCCTTGGTTTGCTGAAATCCAGTGAAGGATTTATCTGTGCAATCAAAGCGTTCCCACAAAATAGAATACTGATAATAATTAATATCTGTTTTTTCATTCACTTAATACTTTTCCAAATCTTCTCTCTCGAGTTTGGTAGTTTAATAATGCTTTATGCAAATGTTCCTTTCTGAAATCTGGCCATAAAATTTCTGAAATATAAATTTCAGTATACGCCAATTGCCATAACATAAAATTACTTATCCTAAATTCTCCACTTGTTCTAATCAATAGCTCAGGGTCAGGAATAGTAGCTGTAGATAAATACTCCTCAAATTTAATATCTGTTAACTCTTCTGCCTTAGAATTGCCATCCAAATTATCAGACATCGCTTTTTTACATGCTTGAATAATATCCCACTTACCACTATAATTTAAGGCTAATATCAAATTTAATCCTTTATTATTGGTCGTTTGCTCTTTTGCAGACTGTAACTCTTGATAGCATTTCTTTGGTAATTTCTCAATAGCTCCTATGGAAGAGAGTCTCACATCATTTTCCATTAATGTTTTCATCTCAGATTTAATGGTCGAAACCAGCAATTGCATGAGTGCATCTACTTCCATCTTAGGTCTAGCCCAATTTTCTGTTGAAAAAGCATACAAACTGAGATGAGAAATTCCCAGTTCTGCACAACCTTCAACTGTATCACGAACAGACTTGATGGCATTTTTATGACCGAAAACTCTGGCTGCACCCTGCTTTTTAGCCCATCTTCCATTTCCGTCCATAATAACGGCTACATGTTTTGGTAAATTGTTTTTATCCAAATTATTTTCCATGTTCAATCAACTGCTCCAAATAAAGGCGCAAGGTACGAAAATCATAACTATTAATAAACTTGTGAAGGATTTCTGATTTCTATTTTTTCAATGGGACTGGACAATTTACTCCCCAGAATGTATAACTAATTGAAAATCCTGTGAAATAATACCAATCATTATCATTCCAGTCACCAAATTGAAAATTTGAATTCCTTTTATCTGTTATTATTTCTTGCGAAATATTATCTAAATAATCGTAAAATAATTTTCTAGCTGAAAACTCAAAATTTAATGTCCATAATGGCCCTAAGCTATATTTCACCCCCCCACCGAATGGAATCATAAGCTGAATATCACTGTAGTCTGTCGTTTTTTCTGCACGATTTATCAAGAAAAAACCTGCCCCAACAGTTAAATAAGGTGTGAATTTGACCAATGCTTTGTCATTTCTGAAATCAAGAAATTCATAGGTAGCTTGCCCTGAAATTTCAGTTATAAAATCTTGGAAAGAGGCACTTCGTATTGCAGCTTGTGGATCTATAGGATTTTCATCACTTCCTTTTATTCTGCCAGCTGCGAAATTAAGTTTTCCTGACCAACCATACTGATAGTTTTTTACATAAAAGAGATTGATTCCAAACGTTTGATTTTGAATTGAATAATTACGAATTAAATCTCCTGTGTAATTAAAGCTTGCCAATCCTCCTCCGAATTCTTTAGATTGAGCATTTGTTTGACTGCTGATACCTAAAACGGCAATCAAAAAAAATAAAATATATCGTACTACTTTAGAAGGATTATTCCACATAGATTATCTAAACTTTGCACCTCTAACGAGTCCACCCCCTAAAATGTATGTGATAGAGATATTTGTTGTGATATAAATGTCGTTATCTCTTGGATTTCCTCTTATATTGCGTAAATCTTCTTGTCCGACATTTCCTCCATTATTTCCATATCCTTTAGCTCTAGACCACATCAAATCAGTTATATCTGAAGAGTAAGTATCTGTCCCGGGTACATAAACAAAGTTTTGAATATTGTTAAAATCTTCTTCTGAGAATTGGTTGGACCTATCAGACATTGCCATAGCGAGTGCTGCTTCAGGGTTTGCTCTTAAATCAGCCAAACTTCCAAAAACTCCTAAATCTACATATTCACCACTAACATCATCAAGATAATCAGTGAAGGTGTGTCGATAACCAACCTCCATGGAAATATCTAAGTTACTTGTTAATTTGTAACGAGCTCCTATCCCTACCGGTATGACAACTGAAATCCTGCTATAAGGAGTTGGTAATTCTTTTCCAAACGCTTGCAGATAAGCTTCTCTAGCTTCCGTACTTGCTCTTTGCCCTTCAGTACCTAATTGCCATAAACTTACATATTCACCCGCCTCAGCTAATTCATAATAACGAGGAGTTTGACCACCAGTAAAATCATTAGGATTTGATGCTAAGAAGGAATCAGTTGTAAAATATTCCGGTGCTTGTGCTTTAGGCTCATGAAAAATTGCTCCCACTCCAAAAATAGCATAAATATTTAATGGCGGACGAGAAGAAAATCTTCCTCCATGTTTAAATAAGTCAATTTGCCCTTGAAAAGACAATTCATAAATATCATTTCTAAAACTTAAATTTCTTAAATATCTATTGGCATTCTCAGTTACAAAATTACTTCCATCACCTCCTCCAACTGTTTCTACATCGGAACCTTGCAATCTACCCCACATAAAATTCACTTTCCAGGTATATCTATCTCCAAACTTTTGCTTAACAAATAAATTAACTCCTGGTCGTGTGAATGAAATATCAGTACTCAATGAAGTAGGTCTTGGTGCAATTTCCCCAAAATAATTCATAGCATTTATCCCACCGCCAACTGCATAGTAGGAGATCTCAGGATTGAAAAGCCTTCTAGACCCTGAAAAGGAACCTATTTTCCGACTGCTTTTTCTCCTTTTATTTTTGCCACCAAAAATTTGGGCATCCACACTTTCAGGCAATATTATTGCGGCAGACATGATAATGGAAAACAACAGTAATAATTTCTTCATACTTTTAGCGGTTCGTAACTTAACAAGCAAAATTAACACAAATAATTTAAATAAGTGGAAATCAATTCCTTAAATCTAATCCCCAATTTAATTTTTGCCTGAGTGTATCAAAATAATTTGACTGATCGAACGTAATCAATTTTGCTTTAAAGTCACCTTTCCTAACCGACATTTTAACAGTAGAATCGACAGAATGCGATTTTGAATCGAGCGACACCAAGAATTTATTACTTCTACCTTCTATTTTGAAGGATATTACACTTTGGTCAGAAACTATCAATGGCCTTACATTTAGGTTATGAGCACTAACAGGAGTAATAACAAAATTGTTAGAATGTGGCAGAATAATTGGTCCACCACAGCTTAAAGAATATCCCGTTGAACCCGTTGGAGTAGCTACTATTAATCCATCTGCCCAGTAGGAATTCAAATACTCTCCATCTACATACGTATGAACTGTAATCATGGATGATGAATCTGTTTTAAGGATCGCAAATTCATTTAACGCAAATGGTTTTTCACCAAAAACTTTTGAGCTTGTTTCTAAATAAATTAGT
Source organism: Marivirga sp. (assembly GCF_035704835.1). GTDB lineage: Bacteria > Bacteroidota > Bacteroidia > Cytophagales > Cyclobacteriaceae > Marivirga. Next base: position 63,305 of record NZ_DASSWQ010000050.1, read on the forward strand.
GCACGGCTATCTATTTTGTAATTTTTGTTTAATAAATCTGATAATGCTTTATCAATTTTATCCTTTGAGGTAGTCGCCAAAAATCCGAGTCGACCTGTATTAATACCTAAAATTGGAATTTCTAGAGCTCCCACATAGTTAACTGCTTCTAGCAAGGTACCATCACCGCCTAAGCTTATCAGATAATCTATTTTATCTTCTACTTTTAGTTTTTTAAAAATTGCAAAATCGGAATATTCTGGAAATGCTTCAGTAAATTTTCTAGCAAATAATTGTGAAACCGTTAATTCAACATTGGCTTGGTTGAAAAAATCGACTACCCTTTTTATATGCGGCTTAACTTCATCATTAAATACCTTCCCATGAAGCGCAATTGTTACTGAACTAGGCATTTAAATATCTCATTAGCATATCCAATCTTTCTTTTTCGTTGGATATTGATTTTACTTCCTGATATTTAGCCACCACTTTATAGCCAAAACGCTCTAAAGTGGCAATAACATGTGCCAAATTAATCTTATTGATTTTTAGCGTTAATCTAAATTTAGTAGGCTCATTTATATCAATATTTAAACTTGAACCCATAATTTGTGCCTCATTTGATTCAATTAAGCGACTAATCTCTGTTAATGAATAATCATTTTGATTCATTGACAATACTATAACCCCCCCTTCACTTTGAATAGAAGCGGATTGCGAAAAAATGGACAATGCATCAGAAAGCACCACAACCCCTAAATATTCTTCTTCCGCACTCACCACCACTACACATTCAAAATCAAAGTCTGTTGCTTTTTTAACTGCTTCGTAGGTATGCTGATAATCAAAAACAAAACAATCCTCTCCCTTCAAAATAAAGTCTCCTGCTTTTGCATTCACATTATTTTGGTCAATTATCATGTCCTCCGTAATAAATCCCAGGAATTTTTTATCCTTTATAACGGGCAAGGCATGAAGTCTTAACTCTTCCATCCACACTAATGCTTTAGCCGCATCATCGGTCACCTTAAGAGGCGGGATCATATCGTTAATTAATTCTATTGTCATGCTGTTGTTACTAGCTCCTTGTTTTTTAACCAATCATCAAGGTATTTGTTAAATACTGCAGGATGTTCCATCATTGGTGCATGGCAACATTTGTCAATAAATTTTAAAGTTGTATTTGGGATTAATTTATCGAATTCATGAGCTACCATTGGTGGAGTAATGGTATCGTTTAAGCCCCAAACTAATAAAGTTGGTGCTGTAATTTTTTTTATTTCTTCGCGCATATTATGCCTTTGAGCCGATTTCGCTATGGCAACTATTCGCATACATTTTGGGATACTTTTAGTAGTTTCAAAAACCTCATCTACTAATTGTTTTGTAGCCGTTTTAGGATCATAAAAGGTATAAGCTACTCGCTCTTGAATATAGTCATAGCTTCCTCTCTTCGGAAATGACCCCCCCATAGTATTTTCAAAAAGACCTGAACTTCCTGTAAGGACCAATCTTTTGATTTGTTCAGGGTGCCTAAGTGTATAAATTAATGCTACATGTCCTCCTAAAGAATTACCAATTAAAGTCATTTGCTCTAAACCTTGTTGCTTTACAAAGCCCTCTACAAAATCTGTAAGTGCGCCTAAACCGGCTTGTTTTATTGGCATTTCATAAATAGGTAATAATGGAATTAAAACGCGATATTCTTGGGAAAATTTGCCCACAACTGCCTCCCAATTACTTAAAGCCCCAAATAATCCGTGCAAAAGAACTAATGGCTCGCCTGCTCCTTCATCTATAAAACTATATTCTCCTTGTTTATGTATTTTCATAATTTACTTTAATTCACTAAACTTAGTCTTTTAACGCCTTTCATTTTGAATCCAATATCTCATTCGCTTTAACGCTAGAATATTTCATATGGTTAAATATATCAATTTCCTTTAAACTACTACAATTTATTGACTATTGCTTCCTTTTTTCTATTTACTAATGCACTCCAATTCGATAAAATTTTTAATCCAAATTCTGTAAGCACTGCTTCAGGATGGTACTGGATGCCATAAATAGGAAGAAATTGGTGTTTGAAAATCATGTTTTCATTGGCGATAGTGTTAGCTAAAGGAATCAGCATGGTTTGCTCAAAACCTTCTACAACCAAAGAATGATATCTGACAACGTCAAATTTTCTAGTCATATCATCAAATAATCTATCATCAGTTACCAAATGGATAGTTGAAATTTTACCATGCATAGGTTTTAATGCTTTTTTTACATTGGCTCCAAAATGCTTAGCAATTGCTTGATGACCTAAACATATTCCTAGAATGGGTATCTCATTTTCAAAAAAGCTGATGTATTCCATTAAAAACCCAGCATCTTGAGGCTTTCCTGGCCCTGGTGACAATACTAATGCTGAGTATTTTAGCTTATCAATCGTTTCGGGAGCTATATCATTTCGAATAACGTCACATTCTTCACCAATCTGATTAAAATAATCAACTAAATTATAGGTAAAAGAATCAAAATTATCCAAAATTAAAATCATGAATATTATTTTATTAGAAGTGCTTTCAATTGATTAAAAACATCTTGAATAAACGGCATATAAGCAGATATTAAATCCACTACAAAAGGCGCGATTGATGCTATAATTGGATAAACATACGTCCCTTCTGCCATTTCTGGTGAAACACTAATCTCAATCGATTCGCCCATCCAAAGTACTAAGCTGACACCAAAGGCCCATTTTAATAAACCAATAACCGCTCCAGCAAAATTATCTAGCCCTCCTAAGAGGGTCATATCTAAAATCTTTTTCACAATTTTACCAACCAAATTAACTATCAATAATATTGCAATAAAAAGCAATATGAATGAAATAATAGGTAAAGCATGTTCCCAATTTTGGAAGTACGGCTGTAGCAATTCCATTCCAAAATCCAATAGTTTGAAAGCACCAATTATTGCCAAAATAAGAGCAACTAATGATACAATTTCTAATAGGAGCCCTTTTTTAAAGCCTAAATAAGCACCAAAAAACAGAGGTACCAGTAAAATGATATCAAGGGTTTTCATTTAAGAAGCTAGCAATTGCTTTACTAATTGAGAAATCATTTTTCCATCAGCTTTTCCAGCTAATTGTTTTGTAGCAACGCCCATTACTTTACCCATATCCTGTGGGCCAGAAGCACCTACTTTAGCAATAATTTCTTTTAATTTAGCTTGTACTTCCGCTTCAGACATTTGCTTTGGCAAATATCTTTCAATGACATCTAATTCAAATAATTCTGCCTGAGCTAATTCGTCCCTACCATTCTCTTTATAAGTTTCCGCTGATTCCTTTCTCTGCTTGGACGCTTTTATTAGTAATTTCATTTCAGCATCTTCAGAAAGATTTTCCTCAGCCCCTTTCTCAGATTCAGCTAATAAAATCATGGATTTGATAGAACGCAATGTTTGAAGCTCTTCCTTATTTTTGGCCTTCATTGCATTTTTAATATCCGTATCAATTTGTTGTTTTAAGCTCATAGTAAATTTTTTAAAATCATTATCTTGCCGACAAAGTTATCATATAAAAATAAAATTATGACACGCTTAAGCGTCAATATCAATAAGATTGCCACTTTGCGTAATGCAAGAGGCGGTAAAAACCCTAATGTAGTGAATGTTGCTAAAGATTGCGAACGTTTTGGCGCCAAAGGCATTACCATTCATCCTCGCCCGGATGAGAGACATATTACTACCCAAGATGTTTACGATTTAGCTCCTATTGTCACCACTGAATTTAATATAGAGGGCTATCCGGATGCTAGATTTTTAGAATTAATCCAAGAAAATAATCCCGCTCAGGCCACTTTAGTACCTGACCCACCAGGGGTTTTAACCTCAAACGCAGGATGGGATACCATTAAAAATTATGACTTTTTGAAAGATGTCATTTCGCAATTAAAAGAAATGGGGGTAAGGACCTCCATATTTATTGGAACAAATCCCAAATTAGTTGAAGCAGCTGCAAAAGTTGGATCCGACAGAATTGAGCTTTACACCGAACCTTATGCTTCAAAATACGCTATGGATAGAGAAAAAGCAGTTAAGCCTTTTGTTTTAGCTGCTAAAATTGCTCAGGAAGCCGGTTTGGGAATTAATGCAGGACATGATTTAAGTCTTGCAAATTTGAAATTCTTAAAAGAGCAAATTCCATTTATGGATGAAGTGAGCATTGGTCATGCTTTAATTTGCGATGCACTTTATTATGGGTTGGAGAATACGATTCAACTATACCTTCGAGAACTCAGAGAATATTGAAGTGGGAAAAAGGGAGTTAGAAGTAGGGAGCCCGAAGTTGGAAGTAGGATGAGGGATGTTGGATGATGTGTGAAGTATGATGGATGTTAGACGAAATTTGAAATTATTAAAATTTTCTTGATACTAGGTTCTAAAATCTTGGTTCTAGTATCTAGATTCTAAAAATCTAAAAAATGAAATTAAATTATAAAGAATTAGGTAATAGCGGAGAGCCATTAATCATTCTACACGGACTTTTCGGTTCTTCAGATAATTGGATGACGATTGGACGAAAGCTATCTGAAAAATTCAAGGTATACTTGGTGGACCAGAGAAATCATGGTGATTCGCCACATGATAAAGTTCATAACTATGAAGCAATGGCTTCTGACCTGGAAGAATTTATAGAATCGAATAAAATAAAAAATCCTCATATTATTGGTCATTCAATGGGTGGTAAAACAGCTATGTATTTTGCCGTTCAGCATCCCGACTTATATGACAAATTAGTAATAGTTGATATTGCACCAAAAGCCTATCCAGTTCATCATGATACTATTTTAGAAGGACTTTGCAGCTTGAAGTTAGATGAATTGGAATCAAGAAGTGATGCGGATAAAAAATTAGCAGAATATGTGCCCGAAAAAGGTGTCAGACAATTTTTATTGAAAAACCTCACTAGAAATGATGAAAAAGAATTCGAATGGAAAATCAATCTACCTGTTTTAGAAAAGAATATTGAGATAGTAGGAAAAGGCTTAGAGAAAAGATTAGCCACTGAAAAAGATGTTCTTTTTGTAGGTGGGAAAAACTCTAAATACATTCAATCTGAAGACCATATCACTATCAATAATTTCTTCCCAAATGCCAAAATTGAAATGATTGAAGGAGCTGGCCACTGGATTCATGCAGAAAAACCAGAGGAGTTCTTAAGGTTGATCGAAGATTTTTTAAGATAATCACGCTTATTAATTTTTAAAATTAAAGCCATGAAAAAGACCCTTTTATTTTTATTTTCACTCCTCTTATCTTTTACAGCATTCGCTCAAAGTGTGGAATATGACAAAGATTTAGCCGATTCTTTAGGAGCTGATGATTACGGAATGAAATCCTATAGCTTGGTTATGTTAAAAACTGGCAGTGGAAAAATTGAAGATAAAGCTAAAGTGGATAGCCTATTTCGTGGACATTTAGATAATATAGGAAGACTGGCGAAAGCTGGAAAAATAATTGTAGCTGGTCCCCTGAGTAAAAATGAAAATAATTATCGCGGAATTTTTATTTTCAACGAGCAAGATAAAGCTAAAGTATCCGAACTTTTACAAACTGACCCTGCGATAAAAGCTGATTTATTAGCTTATGATATTTATACATGGTATGGTTCAGCTGCTTTGCCCGTTTACCTAGAAACTCATTCCAAAATCGAAAAAATTCGTCCTTAAACTTGAGTAATCAATGCAAATACAGTATGCACTTGAATTATTAGGTACATTGGTTTTTTTGCAAATCCGGGTGTACTAGCTGTTCATGATAAACTTTCTTAGTAGCACTAAAGCTCGAAATCAGCAATTCAGCCAGTATTACGCTTATATGATGTTGAACCCCGCCCTTAGCGCGCATCATTAGAGCTTAGATGTTAGGTGTTTTCTTTTAACCAAAAAACCGTTCTTCCCCAAGTTTCGATAATCTTTGTTTAGTGATTCTATATTTACTGTCGCTAAAAAGGGAAGCTATTTCTTGATATTTGGCTTGTAGAAATAAGACTTGATTTTCTAAATTCACTCTATTATTAAGTATCTGTTTTCTCTTAAGACCTACTAAAGATTTCTCAGGGTTCAATAGAGCAAAAATTAATTCCAAATCGTAAAAGTCTTCCTCTGCATGAGCACTACTCACTTCTAATGAGATTAAGCCTCTGTCGTTAGTTAGCTGAAGTCTTATCTGTGAATTTTCAAGTTTAATTAAAGCTCCGTGGTTTATAGTATTATATTTCTCATATATTGATAAGTCTAAATCTCTTGCAACATCTGCTAGATATTCATTGTATTTCTCTTCTAACTGATCTTTAAATTCCATTTATCAGTAGCCAAATTACACCTAACGCGAAGCTAAAATGCGTTTGCTACACTTCGCTTATGAAATACTAAAGTAGCGAAGCCAAACCATAACTACAATAGTTAAGTAGCAAAAGGAGTGAGGGAATTTGGTTGCTTTTACCTTAAATGAGATAGCTGTTTGGCTTTGTGGAGAATTCCTACTCACTTTGCTAGAAGCAGTAAGCAAATGCATTTTAGCAAATGTTGAACTCAACCTCCGGTAGCTGAAGTATTTCAACTTACCGGAGCGTTAAGCTCATGATATAAAATATAAATATCATGAGCAATTTAAGTAAAAATTACGGATGGTTAAACACCAAGGCTAATTCAGCCAAAACATTAATTGAAAGAGCCAAGAGAGAAGTGCCTCATTTTTCGGATCATATCAAGAAATTTGAAGAGCAGATCACATTAAAAAGC
>NZ_DASSWQ010000058.1:0-26890 GCF_035704835.1 Marivirga sp.
CCCACATTTGTATCTCGTTTGTTGCATATAAGGTTTATAAAGAACTGGAAAGGCAATTGATGCAGAAAAAAGCAACTATCAGCCCGAATACAGCTATAGAGATAGCTGAAAATATATTTGAAATACAGGCTATAATGCCTGCTAGTGGTAAAAGAATTAAGAAGACTCTCCTCTTAACCCAAGAACAAAAGTATTTAGCTGAGCTATTTAATTTTGGGTGTTAAAATGCGGAAGTCAGGAGATTTTTCTTTGCTCATGCCTTTATCTCTTAAAGCTTCGTATTGCTCTTCATTTTTGACTTGGGGTATGTTATTTTTTTTAGCCATTTCATTAATTTTTAATCAATTATAATAACCGATTAAAATTTGAAATGTTACTTAACTATAGTTCTGAATCTAATTTTAAATAATCTTCTAAGGTCATTTTGGTTACTAATCTCTCCTTTCACTAGGCTTAGAATATTGAAATTCCCATTTAGAAATTGAAGCAGAAATTCCCTTTTTTAGAAACAATCAGCAAAGGTCTGAGTCATTATTTGAATTAAGGGAGTGCAAAATCAAGTCTATGGAGGTCTATTCTGTTTTCTTGTTGTTTTTTCTTCCTTATGAATAATCCTTTTTTGCTGATATACAAAAATGGAGAGAAATCATCCTTTAAATCTAATTTTCCAGTTAAATTAAGTTCTTTATCAAAAACTAGTAACCATAATTTATAATCGATTTCCTCTTCATGTTCCAGAAGTTCTCTGGCCACCGGTCTGTAAAATAATTCCCTAAAAGGATCATAGAATAAGTTGTGGTGATATGACTCTCTATCTAAAGGACTGTCCGCATTGCTTTCATATAATTCGTTAAATTTTGCAATAGTGATAGGCTTATTATTGGTTAGTTCATTGTAATCTGATAATTTTATTTTACGCTTTAAATCTAAAGTTTCGAAATCATATATATATATATCAGGAGTAAACGGAAAAGTAACATACACCTCGTCATGAATATTAAAAATAAAAGGCCTGGACGCAAATCCAAAAGTTTCTTCATCTTCCTTATAGTTTAATGCGGGATTCGGTTCTTTGGAATGAACAACTTTCTCATCTTTAAAGAAAATTTTAGAAATAATGGGGGTTTCAAAAAATGCTTGATCATAATTTGATGGGAAGGCAAGAAAATAAATCATTTCTCCTGAACCGGCTACATACTGCTGAAAAGAAGTTCTATAGCTAGCCTTAAATGGTGTATTGTTGTGAAATTCCACATTGCCAAATATTTTAGTATCCATGTATTCATTTACTCTTCCTTCCTTATTGACCCAGTAAAACTTGTTTATATTCCTTAGAATCATAGAAGTATCTGAAAATATAATTTCCGCAACTCCTCTAATGTCATATTTATCATCATTTAATGGGATATGGTCAATTATTTCTCTATTTTCGAAATCAACAATTGATATGCGCTTCATCATATTGTCATAATAATAGATAAATTCACCGGTGTCGGTATTTTGAATTGTGTAATTAAAATAAAAATTTGTTCCATCATATCCTGTTTTAATAGGATAGGGAGTAGCTGAGTAATCTAATTCCTGAATCGTTTTTTCATTACAAGCCACTGTAAAAATCATTATAATTACCGTATAGCCTAAAATGAATTTTGCTGTTGACATATATTAAACTTTACACTTAATTAAAACTAAGCAATTAAAAGTTATTATAAAAATAATTGATGAAAAACTCATTCTTTAAACTTTGGTATAAATCATATATTTACTTTTCCGTATCCCATCATCATTCCTCCCGTAAGAAGTAGAAAGCAAAAACATTAATTTGGAAGACTATAACAGAATACTCGATGATATTTTACATACTGTAAACTCGGTGGAACATCCTGGTAAAGTAGCTACCTATATACCAGAATTAGCTAAGATTGATCCTCATAAATTTGGAGTCTCACTACAATTTGTTAACGGTGAAATCTATAATGCTGGAGATTATAACGAGCGATTTTCAATCCAAAGTATCTCCAAAGTCTTTACGCTAAGTATGGCGATTCAATGCATCGGTAAGAAAGTTTGGGATAGAGTTGATGTCGAACCTTCTGGCGACCCATTTAATTCTTTGATTCAACTGGAACATGAAGCTGGAATTCCAAGAAATCCATTTATAAATTCAGGTGCTATCGTGATTTGTGATATTCTTCTTTCAGAATTAGAAAACCCAAAAGCAGAATATTTACAATTCATTCATGACTTACAAGGCACTGATAAAATTCATTATAATGAAGAAGTCTTTAAATCCGAGAAAAGCATGGGCTATAGAAATGTAGCCATGGCGAACTTTATTAAAAGCTTTAAAAACATTCACAATAAGCCAGAAGATGTATTAGATTTCTATTTTTACACCTGTTCCATCGATATGAGCTGTGTCGAATTAGCCTGGTGTTTTCAGTTATTTGCCCAACATGGTAAATCTGCTCCTGACGGCACATTATTTCTGGAACCCAACCAAATCAAAAGGATTAATGCACTTATGCTGACCTGTGGTTTCTATGATGAATCAGGTGAATTTGCTTTCCTAGTAGGCTTACCCGGAAAAAGTGGTGTAGGCGGTGGAATTGCTGCTGTGCTACCCGGAGAATTCAGCATTGCTGTTTGGAGTCCAAAACTCAATGAAAAGGGTAATTCTGCTAAAGGTATGCATGCACTGGAGTTATTTACTACCCATACTGAGATGTCTATTTTCTAAAAAAATATAACCACAATATAAATTAACCACAATAGATTAAAAAGAAAACAAAAGGACAGTCAAAGGCTATAAAAGTTTAACCACTGAGTTTCTCAAAGAACTTCCCTGAGAACACAAAGGACCATTAAATCTAAAATATTGCAAATGGTCGGTGCTCCATTATACCGACCATGGCGCAAATTGTTCTAAAATGCCGTAGGCATGACCTTATAGTAACTAAAAAACAAAATGCAACCCAAGCCCATTATGGGCGACCTTATTAACCTGAGTTCGATTAATAGAACTACCGTCATACCGGAAAAATAAGACTTAATTTTTCAAAAGTCTTATTTTACCCGGTATCTCACGAAAATTGCCAAATTGAGATCTCGGATATTTTTCTTTTTTTGAAAAAATAAAAAGAAAATTTCCGAGATAACGTTTTATGCCTGTTTGGCAGGAATTTAAAATAGAACTCATGTTATTGCCCTACAACTAGAACTCAAACGCTCTTCAACCTAAAACTCAACACAATAGCTAATGCCAATAAACTCATAAAGAATATGATCTGTGCTGGCAGGCCAAAAACCTGCGCTATTATACCAAAACCAGCTGCAACAAGCGTAAATAAACCAATAAAAGTATTGGCAACGGAAACATAAGTAGGTCTGTCATCCTCAGGAGCATAATCTACTAAATAAGTTTTTCGGCTTAATCTGGCTCCGCTATAGGCAATTCCATTAATAAAAAAGACGGGAAGAAATGCAAAAAAACCTAAGTTCCAATCTGCAGCAAAATAAAACAATAAAGCAAAAGCACCTCCACCAATAGCTATGAAAGAAGAAATTCGCATCAAACGAGTAGCCGATTGGTCTGCCATTTTACCCCAAAATGGACTGCTCAGAACATTTGCTAAACCATTGACAATTATCAAATAACCTAGCAAACTCCAATCGGGATTCCCGATATCTTTGGCTACCAAAACATAAAAAGGCTGGAGGAGCGGAACCGCCATTAATAAAGCTCTTGTAAAAAGGAAATTCCTAAAATTTTTCTCGTCCGTAATGAGTTTTATACCAGCTTTAACTTCTTGCAAAGGGTTTCTCCCGCCATCGGTTGCTCCTTTCTCTTCTTTTATCATAAAGAACAGTAGAGCTGCTATAAACCATAATGCAGCAGCAAATAGAAATAAAAATCCATAAATCGATTTATCGGCCTCTTCTTGTATAAAAAACACCAATACGACTCCTGCAATCAAACTCAATATCCCGCCAAAAGTAGAACGATAGCTTAGCATCTGACCTCGGGTATTTTTGGGAATCGTTTTCCCTATTACATCTTTGTACGCTACGGAGGCAACCCCACTTGCCAAACTGAACACTGTCAACAAGATTAATAGCACAACTGGAATGGTCTCTTCATTACCGAATAAAATATGTCCTGCAGCTGCAAGCCAGGCAAATGCCTGAACCAAAGCACTTACAGCCCAAAAGTATTTACGAATTGAAAAGGATCGAATTTTACCCGAAACCGCTAATTGAGGCAATAAAGAACCTGCATCTTTGATGGGAACCAAAGCACCAATCATGGTGGAAGAGGCTCCAAAAAAATCCATTATCCAGGCCAGGGTAAGATTCGGGCTAATAATTTTTTCTGCAAACTTGGTTAAGGTGCCATTTGCAATATTAAGCGTGAAATTTTTGGGAACATCAGTGCAAGCATCTTCAGGAATAGCTTTACATGCTCGAGGTTCATCTTCCTCTGTTAAAAAATCATAAAAGCGTTCTTTTAATTCAGGCATAATAATTTAAGACTTAACTTTGAAAAAAATACAAAATGAGAGTAATAGGTGAGCTTCCCAATAATTTCTGCAAAATCAGTTTGTTCCAATGGAATGAAAAATATCTTGTGAAATTCGAATTAGGGTTATATGAACAAACTTTTAAGATTGATGAATACGAGGTCGCGAATGTGGAAGAATTAAAAAGTCTAATCTCTGAAGATTTCATTAAAAAAGTAATGAAACGTTTTGACGATATGCACCGTGATTGGGGTGAAATAGCTCTGGGCTAATTCCCAACTATAGGTTTCTTTAGGCTTATCTTATTAAAACCATTGACTAAAACGATGGTGCCCCCTATCCCGATTGCACCACCTGTATAAAGTAAAGCCTCGCCTAATTGCGGATTGGTTCCTAATAATTGTCCTCCGATTATGGTAACTGTATAACCTAATGTAGCTACAAATATTCCTGCTTTTAGCGTCTTTTTCGCATCAGATAATTGCAATTGAATTTGATTTACATCATTTTTAATCGTAAAAATTTCTTTCTTAATAGAATCTAATTCCTGTTTGCTGTATTCCTGAGCAACTGTGGAATTAAGAAAAAACAAAACTAAAACACTAAAAATAAAAAATTGCTTCATAAACACTTTAATAATTTATTGATTTAACCAATCTTTAAACTGTCCTACTCGTTCTCTGGCTACAATTAAATCTAAATCGTCAGTTGATTTAACAATTAATTTTAGTCTGCCATTATGATATGATTTCATTTCAATTAACGCTTCTAAGTTAACAATTATAGAGCGATTTATGCGATAAAATTGAGCAGGATCAAGTACATTTTTCTCTAAATCATCCAAACTAAAATTAACAATAAACTTTTTTGATGTACCGATTTCTTTGAGATATACAATCTTATCTTCAGCATAAAAATAGGCAATTTCATGAATATCTTTAAATATCATTTTATTACCCACTTTTGTCAAAAATCGATGTTTATAAGCTTTATGTGTGATTTTATCCATTACAGCTTTAATCAAGTTAGGATCAACCTCAGCTGATTTTTCACCGGTACATAATTGCTCATATTTTTCAAATGCTTTGATTAAGCGGGATTCCTGCAAAGGCTTCAACACATAATCGATGCAATAATGATTGAAAGATTCCAAAGCATGTTGGTCATAGGCTGTTAGGAAAATAATAGGGATTTGTAGATTTTGATTTTCAAATATTTTAAAGCAATCACCATCTGCCAAATGAATATCGCAGATAATTAAATCGATATCAGTATTCTTTTTAATGATCGTTTTAGCTTCTTCTATACTTTGTGCCGTACCAGTAATTTCCCAATCAGGCCTTTTTTTTCTAATAATTTGTATAACTCTTTGTTGCGCTAAGGGCTCATCTTCAAAAATTAATAGCTTCATCTTATTTCGATTAAGGGAATAATGACTTCAAAATGCTTTTCGGTTTCGGTTATTTTTATGGTTTCTCCCAAAAACCTGTAACGCTCCGAAATGTTTTGTAAGCCAATCCCCATCGAATCAACATCTTGCGTTTTAGGCTGAATTGAATTGATGATTTTCAGATATTTTCCGTTGTTTTCAATTTTAACCTTCACAGGCTTTTCTTCAGTAAAAAAATTATGTTTCACTACATTTTCTATCAAAAGCTGTAGCACAACTGGTGGTATAAATAATTTAGATAATTCTTTATCCAGTGAAATTTCGATTAATAAAGAATTTTTAAACCGGATTTCAAGTAGTGAAATGTAATCATTTAAGAAATTTAATTCTTTTTCGAGGCTCACTAATTCCTCATTAACATTTTTGGATATGTAACGGTAAATAGCCGATAATTTATGTAAAAATATATCTGCTTTTTCAACATCATCATGCATTAATGTGGATAAAGCATTGAGATTATTAAACAAAAAATGAGGATTCAATTGATGGTTGAGCCTTTCGTATTGACTTCCAATATTGATGTTTTTTAATTTTTCTGCTTCCAACTCCTTCTCCTTATATTTTCTATTAAAAAAGAAGATTGCATTTATAGTATTAAGAAAAAGATTGATTCGAAAGGTAAAGGCAAAAGTCAATAGGAAATTCTGGCGGGTATAGGTAAATGGGTCTCCTATCAGCAAATCTGTAATTTCAACCGAAAGCAAACTAATGAGAAAAGTGAAAATCACGCTCGATCCAAATTGCTTGATCAATGGATGGATTTTTTTGAAATGCTGAATCAGGAATTTACTTATCAGCCAATTTGACATCCATACCGAAAAAGACAGACAGAGAATTGTCCAGAAAAGATAATTATAAGGCAGACCTGCTTGAAATAACCTATCTCCTTCCAACACAATAATATTGAGGAAAGAATATGTTGCCAAAAAGGCAATCCATAAGAATTTATATCTGTGTTGAAACATGAATTGAACTTAAAAGAAAAAGGTAGGAAAATCTTCTTTCCTACCTTTAAATTACAATCAATTATTCATACAATATTATTGTACTGTTATGGAACCTGACATTGAACCATGAATAGTACATACATAATTATCAACTGCCGCAGCAAGTTCTTGTGTCAATGTAAAGCTAATAGTGTTTCCATCAACCACAACATTTACATCAGCATTATCTTGGAATGTTCCACCGTTAGAATCTTGACTTAACAAATACTCATTAGCAGCATTTCTTAAAGCAAAAGGATGAGCAGTAGCACCTGTTACGGTTAGTACATATCTAGTACCTACTGTTAAATTCCAAGTGCTGTTATTTTCGTTTAAAGTGGTGATATTATCTGCTCCAGTTACTTCTGATACGAAATAAGCTGTAGCACCAGAATTACCCACAGTAATATTAACAGTGGCTTGTAGCTGTGGTAATAATACACCGTCAATTACATGCACCACACCATTTTCGATAGCAACATCAGCCGTGGTAACACTGAAAGTATTTCCTTCAGTATCAGTTACTGTAACTGACGCTCCTGTTCTAGTTACAGTTAAATCCTGCCCGGAAAGTGTTGTTAGCGTTTGAGCTCCTTCAGCTAAATCTGCCGCGTAAGCTACCGATGGTACGACATGGAAACCTAAAACAGTAGCAAGATTATCAACCCCACCGATTGCTTCTATCAATTCAGTTAAATTAGCTGCGTTAAATGCAGTTAATGCTGCTGCAAATGCATCATTAGTTGGCGCAAATACAGTGATTGCTTCTGCTGCTAACAAATCAGCTGCTAACCCATCCACGGCACCTACTGCATCTAATAAAGTAGTTAAATTAGCTGTGGTAGCAGCCTCTACTAAAGTAGGACGATCTAATGGAAGTAATACTCCATCGATTACGTGCACCACACCATTATCAATTTTAACATCAGCTGTAGTTACATTGTATACAGAACCGTCAACATCAGTAACAGTCACCGCTTCTCCATCTAAATTTATAGTTAAGTCTTCTCCAGCTAAAGTGGTTACAGTCATTCCGTCAGTTAAATCATGAGAAAAAGCTACTGATGACACTACATGAAATTGTAATACAGTTGATACTGTTTCAGCACCTAATTTCGCGATTAATTCAGTTAAATCTGCAGCTCCATATTGTGCAAGTAATGATTCAAAAGCAGCATTCGTTGGAGCAAAAACAGTTATTGCTTCAGCACCAGTTAAAGTAGCACCTAGATCTGCTGCAGTTACGGCATCAATCAAAGTAGTTAAACCTGCTGCCTGCGCTGCTTCTACCACATTCGGATATTCTAATGTTGGTACTAAAACTCCGTCTACAACATGTACTACACCATTGGAGATTTCTACATCAGCGGTTGTAACTTGAACATCATTAATAAAAACTCCATCAGCATTAATAGTAACAGTTAATTCTTGACCATTAAGGGTAGTTAATGTTTGACCATCGGTCAAATCAGTTGATAAAGCAGCACTCGCTACCACATGATATCCTAATACTTCATTTAGTTTATCTACACCACCTAATTCTGTTACTAAATCACCTAAATTATCCACACCGTAGGCTTCTAAAACTACACCGAAAGCTGCGTTAGTTGGGGCAAATACAGTGATTGCTTCTGCTGCTAATAAGTCATCAGCTAAACCATCGACAGCACCAACTGCCTCTAATAAAGTTGTTAAACCTGCTTCTGTTGCTGCTTCTACCAAATTAGGTAATGCTGGCTCAGGCAATTCAGGTAATAAAACACCATCAATAACATGCACAACTCCATTTTCGATTGCGACATCTGCAGTTATTACATTTGAAACATTACCATTAAAGTCAGTAACAGTCACACCATCCGCAGATGCAGTTACAGTTATTTCTTGACCAGCTAATGTATTAAAAGTATTTTCTCCATCCACTAAATCTTCAGCAAAAGCTACAGCTGGTACTACATGAAAACCTAAAACTAATTCGAGATTTCCAACTCCTCCAATAGCTTCCACTAATTCTTCTAAATTTGTGGCATCGAATGCTTCTAAAGCAGCACCAAACGCAGCATCAGTTGGGGCAAATACCGTAATTGCTTCTGCATCTAATAATGTTTGACCTAATCCATCTACCTCACCGACAGCTTGTAAAAGTATATTTAATTCTGCAGCTGTGGCAGCTTCAACTAAGTTAGGTAAGGGTTCTGCCGGCAATTCTGGTAGTAACACACCATCAATTACATGTACAACTCCATTTTCAATTGCAACATCTGCGGTAACAACGTTAGAAACATTTCCTTCAAAGTCTGTAACAGTTACACCACTAGCTGATGAAGTTACCGTTAATTCTTGTCCAGCTAATGTAGTAAAGGTGTTTTCTCCATCAGCTAAATCTTCAGCAAATGCTACAGCTGGTACAACATGAAAACCTAAAACTAATTCAAGATTTCCGACTCCTCCAATAGCTTCCACTAACTCAGTTAAATTTGAAGCTCCAAATGCAGTCAATGCAGCAGAAAATGCCTGATTAGTTGGAGCGAAAACTGTAATTTCATCCTCCGCTAATAAAGCTGTTTCTAAACCATCTACTGCACCTATTGCATCTAATAAGGTAGTTAAACCAGCATCTTCTGCAGCAATAACTAAATTAGGAGCTGGCTCCATAGTCTCATCATCCGTATCCTCATCGCAGGAAAATGCGATAAACGTCAGGGGTATTAATAAAAGTAATCTCCATAAATTTTTCATAGTAGTTCATTTTTTGTTTGATGTAATAACAATAATGATAGATAAGGGAGCTAAACAGAGGTATGAACCGTAGTTATATTGGGATGAACTGTGTGTCTCACCGGATGAACTGCATAAAAAAATCTCCAACCATAGTATATAATGATTGGAGATTTAACGCTACAGCTTTTCTATTAAATTTAATTAGTAGTTATGCTACCTGACATTCCTAAATGGATGGTGCAAACATAATTATCTAATGCATCTGCTAATTCTTGCGTAAGCGTAAAGCTGAAATTAGAGCCACTTATTTGAAAATTAACATCAGCATTTCCTTCAAAACTTCCGTCCGTAGAATTCATACTTAACAAAATTTCATTATTTGTATCTCTAAGAGCAAAAGGATGTGCACTGGCACCAGTCACATTTAACTCATAACGAGTTCCCACAGTCAATGCCCAAGTACTGTTATCCTCATTTAATGAAGTAACTTCTTCATTTCCATTAATTTCACTTACGAAATAAGCGGAGGCACCAGAGTTTCCAACTGTCATTTCTACGATGTTTACACCGTTATCATCTTGATTACCGTCATTATTCATTACATCTTCCATATCATCCTCACAAGAGAAAGCGATTAGTAAGACTGGCAAGAATAAAAGAATTCTTTTAAATGGATTCATAGTTTTATTATTTACGTATTCTACTTTAACCTATGTAGATCAGGTATGTTTTAGTTTGTGGCTTTATTATTTTATTTTATCAATTTAATAAAACCATTTGCATAATTCTCCCCTATTAAATCAGCTTCATTATTAAATTGAAAATCATTTAAAACCTCAAAATCAATGGTATGAGGACTTTTAAAAGCTTCTAATAAATCGAGCTCAAATAAAATATGACCCTCTGATTGACCTAAGATGAGCGGATTTTGAAATGTAAATGATTGTAGTTTTAAATTTTCATTAGTACCGATATGAACCACAACTCCTCTCCTATTTCCCTCATTATCTTCAAACTCTCCATCCATTCTGATAAATTTATAGCCAGTAGTCCAATTCCAAGCCATATTATTGGACGGATCTAAATCTCCCACAAGCTGTCCTGATAAATTTTCTTCATCAGTAACTCCTATATAATACTGAATGGATTCATAAGTTCCTGTTGGAATATCGCTCAGATTCAAAGTGAATCTATTTAAATTCTGTGGCTCTATTAAATGATAGCTATTTGGGACTGAATAAATTTCACCATCAGATTTCAGTAATTTTACATCACTTATATACGTCCTCCATAATCTTAAAGAAAATCTATTCCCTGCTATATTTTCATACATTCTTCCATACTCAAAATCCTCTATCCCGGCTTTATGCGCAAACTCTAGTTGGAGGTTAGTGGTTTTTGGCATATCATCCTGACAAGCAAAAAATAAAAGAGCTAAAGCAAAAAATGAATAATTAGTTATTTTCATTTTCATATGGATTAGAGAATTTAGGATTATTAATAAATACTTGGTCAGTCAGCATGTGTAAGAATGCCAAAATATCTTCCTTTTCTTGATCAGTTAAGAAAAGTTGTGGTCTATCACCAGCAGCCTGGTTCTCATTGCTTCCTTCAATAATTAAAATGTCTAATGTACTACTTTGGTGGATTCCATTATCATAATGCTCTATCACTTCCTCCAATGATTGAAATCTGCCATCATGCATATAAGGAGCCGTGAGGGCTATATTCCTCAAACTTGGTGTTTTAAATCGGCCTTTATCAGCTGAGTTGCCGGTCACTGACATCAGGCCTTCGTCCATATTTTCATCGCTGTCTAAACCATTATTATGAAATCCTTGAAAATCATCAATCGCCCCTGAGGTGAGTGGTCCTAAATGACAATCTCCACAATTTCCACCTCTTAGCTGTCCGGGAATAGGATGCGTGAAAAATAACTGCTCCCCTCTTTTTTCTGACGAAGTTGGTTCGTATTCTCCCCTTAAATATTGGTCGTATTTTGAATTAGATGAAATCAATGCTCTTTGAAATTGGGCTAATGCCTTAGCTATTAAATCCTCAGTAATTTTAGTTGTTTCGAATGCTTCCTGAAATAATCTTTCGTAGCCCGCCTCTTCTAACTTTTTAATTGCATCTTCAAAATTCTCATGCAATTCAATAGGATTTCGGATAGGCTCAATGGACTGCTCCTCCACAGACTGCACCTTTCCATTCCAGGTGAATTTTTCCGCCCAAAGCAGATTAACAAGAGACATACTGCTCACTTCTCCATTTTGTCCATTTATACCAGTACTAAAGGCTTTTCCATCAGTAAATGCTTTGTTTTGTTCATGGCAACTTCCGCAAGACATGCTATTGTCTCCAGATAACTTTTTTTCATAAAAAAGCATTCTACCAAGTTCAAATCCCTTGCTTGTTATGGGATTATCCTCTGGAATACGTTCATTGAAACTGCCAAAATAAGCAGGAGGCGACAATTCAAAATCGATTTCAGGTTCTATCTCTTCAGGTGACGGTCTGCAGCTGCCAAAAGCCAATAAAAATAACACGAAAGGTAAAATCCTATGTTGCATTGTAAAAGCTAAATAATACTTTAAATTTCAAATTATCAATCAATATCTTCAAACGTAATTTATATGCTAAAAAGTTTATATCTTAAATGATATAAATTAATTGGATATTTGGATGTTTGAATGTTTTGAAAACCATTGGTATAATAACGATTCTGAAAAACATAAAAATTCCCTAATTTTCTAAAAATGTAATTTATGAAAACCATCTATTTTTCAATATTGCTCACGCTCCTTTCTATTTCTATCTTTGGGCAAATTCAAAAGCCCCAGGATTTCCTTTCAAGTGACTTTCACCAAGAAAGAAGAGCTATACTTAGAGAGAAGATGCCCGAAAATTCGGTAGCCGTTTTCTTTTCCAATCCTATTCGCAACCGCGCCAATGACGTGAATTTCAAATATCATCAAGACCCTAATTTTTATTATCTGACTGGTCATCGACAGCCCCATGCACTCTTGATGATTTTCTCGGAAAAGCAATCTATTAAAGGTTCTACTTTTGATGAAGTTGTATTTGTAAGAGGTAGAAATGCACTTGCTGAACTTTATGACGGAGGTAGAATTAGTCCTTCTCAAGCTGTTGATGATTTAAAACTTGAAGTCGCGTTTGAAACACCAGAATTCAAAAATTTCCCTATCGATTTTTCTAAGTTTGACCAAGTGCTGTTTTATGATTTTGAAGATGATGTTAGAGAAACATCGGAGGAAGGCGATCTGTATGATTTAATTAGTCAATTTAAACAAAAAGTAAATTATCCTGATGAAAATAAATTGGACATTACGCCTGAACCCCAAAAGAATAACTTAAACACAACGCTTTTAGATGAATTATTGCGTCCGATGCGTGGAATCAAAACCGAGGAAGAGCTTGATTTATTGCGAAAAGCTGTAAAAATTTCGGCTTTAGGTCAAGCAGAAGTGATGCGTGCCATGGAGCCAGGCATGTCCGAACTGGAAGTGCAAGGCATGCATGAATTCATCTACAAAAAATATAAAGCCGAATATGAAGGCTATCCGAGCATAGTGGGTGCTGGCCATAACGGTTGCGTATTGCATTATATTGAAAACTACAAACCTGAAATTGAAGATGGAGAGCTGATTTTAATGGATTTAGGAGCCGAATATCATGGCTATACAGCTGATGTAACACGAACGATTCCTGTAAATGGAAAATTCACCAAAGAGCAAAAAGCTATTTATGATTTGGTCTATGAAGCACAAGAAGCCGCCATGTCTATCGCAAAGCCTGGTGTTCCTTTTTCCGATTTGTATGATACTACCCTGAACATCATCAACAAAGGTTTGCTGGATTTGGGTGTTGTTAAAAGCTTAAACGCTGAGGATTTGATAGACCCAGCGACTGGAAGACATCGCTATTATCCGCATGGCTGTTGCCATCATATCGGACTTGATGTGCATGATTTAGGTGAATACGAACTGCTGGAAGAAAACATGGTCATTACCATAGAGCCTGGCATTTATATTCCAGAAGGAAGCCCTTGTGATAAAAAATGGTGGAACATTCCAGTAAGAATTGAAGATGATTACCTCATTACCAAAGATGGTATTGAACTGCTTTCAGATGATGCTCCAAGGAAAAGCCATGAAATAGAAGAATTGATGAAAGAAAAAAGTGCTTTTGGACAATTTAACTTGCCTGCCTTGGAAGAGAAATGATACTAAAAGAAAAAACTGATGCTTATGCTACTTCAGTTATGGCAGACATATTAGTTAAAGGTACAATCGAATGCTTACAACTTGCCACCATAAAGGATATGCATAAGTCAAGCATCCGTTTGGACCAAAAGAACCAATTGAATAATATTAATACTACTGAATAAAGTAGAAATTATTTCTTATTTCTGGTCAGTAGAAAATATGTTCCTGCAGTAATACCAGCATATATGGCCAGCTTTTTCATCAAGCCTACTTTATCGTGCTTCCACTGTGCAGGCCATCCTTTTTCAGCAATAATATTAGGTAATTTACCATTTTTAATATCTTCTACTATTCCTTCAATTGCATTTACTCTATCCGCCAATAAAAGCGGTAGCCAATGACTGTATTCATTTTCTCCATGTTGGAATGCATAACGCCTCAACTTACCGTTCAATCCTGAGGGTTCTGGCCCCAAACCAAATACAGCACTTACATACGGTCTTTCATTAGAATATAATACTTCCTGATTTACGTCTTGCAGCTTTTGGTCTTTCCTTTCATATTTCAAAGGACCATTTTTCCGGTTTTGAATTGGATAAGTCGGATCATTTTTGGTATCTGCATCTACACCCCAACCTTTAATGTGCGAATAATCATTATTTATATTTTTCATAATCTTTTGAATTAAAGTGTGATAGTAGGTGGAATCAATACTGGTTTAATGATATTATCCAGTTTATCGGAAAACATTCTATAAGCATCAGCGGCCTCTTCAAGTGGAATTCTGTGAGTGATTAATTCTTTTGGATTAATAATTCCGTCTTGTACATGCTTGATTAATCTGGGGAGCAATCTTTTTACAGAGGCTTGTCCAGCTCTAATGGTAATTCCCTTATTGACCACATTACCAATCGGGATGAGGTTTCCTGTAGGCCCGTATACGCCCACCACTGAAACAATTCCTCCTTTTTTTACCGAATTTATTGCCCATTGTAATGCGGTAGCAGACCCAGCATGTAGCAGTAATTTTCTACCTGTAATGGTTTGCAGTGCATCGCCAGCGGCTTCTGCGCCTACTGCATCTATACACACATCCGCCCCCACCCAATCGGTAGTTTGTTTGATAAATTTAACCGGATCTTCCAAAGAGAGAAAATTATAGACTTCACAGTTTGCATATTTCTTGACAAAATCTAAACGGTATTCCTCTTTGTCAATGACAATTACACGGCCAGCACCGAAAAGCCAAGCTGATTTAGCAGCCATAATTCCTACAGGTCCGGCACCGAAAACGACTACGGTATCGCCTTTTTGAATTCCGCCCATTTCAGCGGCTTGATATCCAGTCGGTACTATATCAGTAAGCAATACGGCATCATCCAAATCCATATTATTCGGAATTACCATAGGACCAACATTGGCATAAGGAACTCTCACATATTCAGCCTGACCGCCATGATGGCCGCCAGCAAGATGCGAATATCCAAAAATCCCACTCACTGACGTAGATTGTGGATTAGATTCATGACAACAAGAATATAATTCCTGCTGACAGTAAATACATTCCCCACAGGAAATATTGAAGGGGACAATTACATGATCTCCCAGTTTAATTTCGGTAACATCAGCACCAATTTCGGCCACAATTCCAACAAATTCATGTCCGAAAATGCTCCCTATTCTTGTATCTGGTACATTTCCATTATATAGATGAAGATCAGAACCGCAAATACAGGATCGAGTTACTTTGATAATAGCATCTTGTGGATGTTGGATTTCTGGGATGGGGATATCGTTGTCGACACGGATTCTTCGTGGCCCTCTATAATTTGTTGCAAGCATAATGGTAGTATTAAAAAGTTGATAGTTAAATAAAGCTAGAAAAAGTACATTATAGCTATGTGAATTATTACGTTCCTAATCATCATCAGTTGTTATTTAACTGATAAAGTTTGTTTTTTGTGATAATTATTACATCTTATTAATACTAGAAGATAGATATACGTAAGCGAGGTAGTTAATGCTGGACTAAAAATTTTGGAAAATGAAGAAATTCAAGCAATTGCAGTTACAACAATTTGATTGTATCTTTACAGCAAAATCACTATAATGAATAATTCACTGAAAACAACGACTTTTAATACCAAAAGCAGTATTGAGAAAGCCCAGTTGAGAAAAAAAAGCATTCGAAAATGGACTCTAAAAGCTGATGGCAAAACTTTCATTTGGTCAAATCGATTGGAAAGAGTTGAAGTTATCCGAGCAGGCATCCCTTATGGATCATTGGAATTTATCAGTAAAAAAATTAACCACCCTGTTAAAGTAGTTTTAAATATAGTTGGTGTTCCTCAAACAACCTATAATAAGAAAAAAGGAAATCATTCTCTTTTGGACAGTAGAGATAGTGAGCTCGTGCTAAGCATTTCTGAATTAGTTGATTTTGGTATCGAAATTTTTAACAACGAAGAAGAAAAATTTCAAAGGTGGCTAAATAAGCCAAATATCTCATTAGGTGGAACCGCTCCAATAAAATTTCTTGATACGATAAGCGGTATAAACGAGGTGAAGTTTTGCTTAACCAGGATAGAACACGGAAATTTTGCCTAATGAGAATCTATCGGACTGAAAGAAAAAAGTATCTGAAATCGACATTAACTGGACTTGGAGCTTCAAAGTCCAAGGGTTTCAGATGGAACAGCGAAGACACAAGACTAGTTTACACAGCTGAAACAAGAGCATTGGCAATTTTAGAAGTTTCGGTACATTTAGACATAAGTGAAGATTTACCCAATGATAGATATTTTATTGAAATTGAAATACCAGATGACATCTCTGCTCTGGAAGTAGAATTAGCTGATTTACCAGAAAAATGGGATTCGAAACCTCCATTGCTTGTAACTCAAATAATCGGTGACGACTTCGTGCAAAATAATGAAGCCGCAATTCTTAAAGTACCCAGTTGTATTGTTCCTCAAGAGTACAATTACCTAATTAACCCACTACATCCAGAGGCTAAAAAGATTAGAATTGTGAGTCAAACACCAATGAAATTCGATGACAGATTAAAAAAATAGAACAAGAAACGGTATAAACCTTCTTGTTCTAATTCCTCAACATTTATTATCTCATATTCCGATGATTGATGTCTGTTTCCACATCATCTTCATGGTATTCATCTCTGGTATAATCTTCACGCAAATCTTTTACTCCTAAAAATCCTCCCAAGGCAGAACTTATTAAACCTAGTATAAGCGCAATACCCATATATAAAGACGCCTGCGCTACTGCCTCTGATACTTTTTCAGCTTTCACTCTTGATTTTTCTTCGGCTTCTTTTAAAAATTCTTCAAATTCTCTTCGGGCGGTTTCAAATTCAGCCAGCGTGTTATCAACAGTTTGTTTTGCTTCGCTTTCGGTCATATCTGTGCGCTCGACTAACACATTGGTCAACGCTTGTTTGTCTAATGCTTCAAACGATTGTTCAAATCTATTTTTACTTTGGCTGAAAATCTCTTCAATATCAATATTGGAACCTCCAGCCCGATTACTATTCTCTTGCACCTCTTCTTTTGCATTGGAAGCCGTTTTTTCAACTTTATCTTCTAAGTTTTCAGGATCAAGTTCTTTTTTACCCGTATCTTCCAATAGCGCATAAAATTTATCTTTAGCATCATCCATAGAAATTTCTAACCCTTTGAACTGCTCCTTAACAACCGGACCTAACTGTTCTTTTAGTGTCTCACCAGTGGTTGAAAGGACTCCTCCCACGGCATTGCCAACCCCAGAAATAATGCTACCTACTGCGGATGTAACCAGCCATGCTGAGAGTAAAGCATAGACTGCCCATGTCATGATTCCATGAATAACACCGCCAACATTTTTAAAAGAAATACCCACACGAGCTGCCACAAAACCTCCAATAAAGAGGACTATCAAATTACTGACAACCCACCATATAATAGCTCCTAATCCTAGTCCATTCATGGGATTGTTCTCTTCTGTTGGTTCTACACTGAATAATCCAATTCCTAATCCTATCAAATTTAATATCAGCATTCCTGATAATGTCGCAACTGTTCCTGCGAAAATAGCCTTCCATGAAATACCTCTTGGTGCCAATTTGTTACTATAATTTAAACTGTTCGTATTTTTCATAATTCTTGGTTTTGTTGATTCTTAAGATTGATGCTTTCGATATTTTTTTTTTGCAAAACCAGTTTTAACCTGATTTGCTGTTCACCTCAAATATCCGCTTTACGAGACGGGTATATGTTATACATTTGTATGATATTCTTGTAAAAATCACACTTTCACAGCAGATTATTCCGTAAAATTAAGCACACTTAAACTGGAGTCAAGACAGTGACTTAATATGTTAACTTTCCATTATCAATAGGGAAATCAGTTTTGAAAAGAAATGGTTTTAATTACAAAATGGCTATTTTCAGCCCAATATCGATTTTACCGAACTTAAATCTGGAGAAAGTAAATTTCACGAGCTGCAGTTTTGGTACTGCTTTTGTTTACCCCCACCCGATACTTACAGCAAAAAATCATATTCTCAATTTCATGATCTGATTTGGACTTTCTATGAAAAAGACAAATTTCATCTGATTTAAAATAAGACAGAATTTTATCAAAAAAAGAGACTATCTCAGAATTCATAAATCAAACCTTATGGTGATTGACGTATTTTTTGAGATAGCCTCTTGATTATAAAGCTTTCATGAAAGCTACTTATCTTTTCATAACTGCTTTAATATTAACGAATTCTCTTAATCCGAAACCGCCATGTTCTCGACCATAGCCCGAATCTTTCACTCCACCGAAAGGCATAGCAGGATCGGCAAGGCCAAAAGAATTAATAAACACCATTCCGGTATCAAAGTGCTTCTCTGCCATTTCGATGGCAGCATCTTCATCCTTAGAGAAAATTCCACCACCCAGACCAAAGCGGCTGTCATTTGCAATTCGCATGGCGTCTTCGTTATCTTTCGCTTTGATTAATGCAGCTACAGGCCCAAAAAGTTCATCATCGTAAGCAGGTTGCCCTGACTGTACATTTTCCAAAACGGTTGCTGGGTAGAAAAATCCTTCACCATCCGGTATTTTTCCTCCACAAGCTATTTCTGCCCCATTTTCTACACTATTCAATACTTGTTCATGTAAATCATCGCGCAAATCTTCTCGAGCCATAGGACCCAACTCGGTGCTTTCATCATTGGGGTCTCCCATTTTTACTTCACTCATAGCTTTCACGAATTTCTCGCGGAATTCATCATACACTTTTTCAGTAACGATAAATCGTTTTGCAGCAATACAGGTTTCGCCATTATTGTAAATCCGACCTTTTACGCATGCTTTCACCGCTTTGTCAATATCCGCATCTTCAAAAACCAGATAAGCATCATTACTACCCAATTCTAAGACCGTCTTTTTCAGTTCAGCGGTAGCTTTCTGTCCAATATTTCTTCCTGCATCAGGACTTCCTGTCAGTGTAACTCCTCTTACTAATTTATTTTTAATCACTTCATCAGACTGATCGTGACTAATCACTAGGGTTGTAAACAAACCCTCTGGAATACCAGCTTCACTATAGATTTTTTCCAGCAACTTACCAGTGCCGGTTACATTAGAAGCATGCTTTAATAGTACCGCATTACCAACCATCAGGCTGGCAATAGAATATCGCACCACTTGATAACTCGGATAATTCCATGGCTGGATGCCATACACCACACCAATGGGTGCATAGGAAACTCGACCTTTTTTCCCGCTGACCATATCCCGATCTTCAGTTTTTAAGTCATTTGGCCCTCTTTCCGCAGTATATTGACAGATGGCAGCGCATAAATCTACTTCTTGCCTACTTTGCACTAAAGTTTTTCCCATTTCATTGGTCATCAATTGCGCCAACTCCTCCTTGGAATTCACCAAAGCTTTTCCAATGCCTTTTATTGCTTCTGCTCGATCTTCAGGAGAGACTTCCCTCCATATTTTGAAGGCTTCATGGCATTTTGAAATGGCCTCTGTAACCTCCTGATTAGTCATGTGTTCAAAGTGATGAAGACTCTTGCCCGTAGCGGGGTTGACAGTCTCAATCGCTTCTTTGGTTCCTACTTCGCTCATTTTATATATGTTTTAAGGTTCTTATTTCTTATCCTTGCTCTGTTGGCATCAGATATACATCGTTGATATTTACTCGTTCTGGCTGATTTAAAGCATAAAAAATGGAATTGGCGATATCTTCTGCTTCCATTTTAGTCATTTCCTTCATTCCCTTTAGTTTTTCCTTAATGTCATCATCAGTAATAGACTCAAACAAACTGGTGTCCACTGCACCAGGCTCTATAGAAGTCACATTAATACCATACTCTGGTGCCAACTCTTTTCTTAATCCTTCAGAAAACATTTTAACCGCTGCCTTTGTAGCGCAATAAACCGCGCCACCAGGAAAGTAATTATGAGCTGCAGAAGATGAAATATTGATAATATGACCACTTTTATTCTTTTGCATAGTGGGTAATACCGCAGCTACTCCATTAAGTACACCTTTAATATTGACATCTACCATCTTCTCCCATTCATCAGTTTTCAGTTTTTCAACATATGATAGGGGCATCAATCCCGCATTGTTAATTAAGACATCAATTGAACCAAATTCATCCAAAGCTTGAGAAACAGCTTTTTTAAAATCCTCAGGTTTGGTAACATCTGTTTTTACGACCAATGCCTTTCCACCACCTTTTTCAATATTATCTTTTAATTCTAGTAATATATCTTCACTCCTGGCGCATAAAACTACTGACGCACCTTCTTCGGCTAACTTCATTGCTGTTGCTTTTCCTATACCGCTGGAAGCTCCTGTTATAAGTACTACTTTATTATTTAAGTCCATCTTTTCTTATTTTTTAAGTTTCAAATATGCATTAAGCATGTTTACAAAGTTATTGATACCAAAAACTCTAGGTCTTACACAGATTTTGTGAAAGTTTGTATAAATCTCATGTACTATAAGTAGGAGAAAGAAAACTAAAGAGCTAATGAACTCTAAAAATAACAGCTTTGCATACAAATTCGAAAGATGTGAATTATATAATATTTAAAAAATAATATGTAAGATTTAAACTATAAATGGGTTTTAAATTTGATAATTTAAGACGCTTATCACGAATATGGGATAAGCATTAAAATATTCAGTAAAAAAACAGCTATATGGATAAGGTTAAAGAAGTAGAGGAAAAGAACATCAAAAAACTGATTGAGCTAAACGAAGAACTCGAAAATTATTTTAGAAATACAATAATCCCCCAGCTATTTATTGATGCTAATTTGATTCTAAGAAAATTCAGTCCACCAGCAAATGCACACTTTATGCTGGAGGAAGAAGACCTAGGGAAATCCATTTATGAAATTCCAGCCTTATCAAAAATCGATAGGTTAGTCGATATTATAAAGGAAGTGATGGTCACCAATAATGACGTAGAGGATGAAATTAGGACATCAGACAATCGATCGTTTCAGATGAATATTCTCCCTTACATTATTAAAAAAGGAAATGTGACGAATGGAGTGGTGATTACCTTTATCGACATTACTGACCGAATCAGAGATAAACAAAATATTGAAAGGATAAATGCCGATCATGAAACATTTATTTACTCTGTTGCTCATGACTTTAAAGGTCCACTAGTGAATCTAATTTCCTTGGTCGACCTATTAAAACACTCTTTTAAAAAGGAGAATAAAGATGAAATAAGCGACTACTTACAAAAAATTGAGAAATCAGCATATAATTTACAAGATATTGTAAATGAACTTACTCATATTACCAAAATAGGCACCGATACTCTTGATAAATCAGATACCGTTAGTATTGAAAAGATTTTGGAAGACGTGAAATTTACCTTGAAGAATCAAATATATAAATCGCATGCTAAGATTACCACTAATATTGAAGTTGCCGAAATCTTGTTTTCTAAAAAACATCTAAGAAGTATACTCTACAACTTACTGTTTAATGCCATAAAATTTTCGAAACCTGACACCACTCCTGAAATTTTCATAAAAACGGAAGAATCCGGAGAGTTTACCCTATTATCAGTAAAAGATCATGGCATTGGGATTGATTCTGAAAGGAAAAAAGAAATATTTTCAAAATTTACTCGATTGACCCAGCACATTGAAGGTACAGGGTTAGGTTTATTTATCATCAACAAAATGGTCACTAATCAAGGTGGGAAAATAGAAGTAGAAAGCGAGGTAGGGAAATTCACAACGTTTAATATTTATCTAAAGCACAGCTGAAATTATATCAGAAATATATTGCAAACAAAGAACCTTGACTTTATTTATAGATATAATCACGTTATTTGAAATATCCCTTCTAGAAATGAATATTATTTTCCTTCATGGATAGATTTTAAAAATGACTGGAAATATTGTTATAGCCTGATCGGTAGATCTTATTTTCCCACAGTGTCCAGCCTGCCATTTAAACAGAACATCTTATCAACTAAAAAAAATGAAATGGAAAATTATCAAGAAATGACAAAAAGCCAAGAAAGTAAAAGTCCTTATATAAAATTTTTGCTAATGTTGCTATGCTCCTTTATAGCTATGTACATTACTATGTATTTCAATACCTATGAAATTGACCATGTGTACTTCAACCTAACCCGTGTCTACATGGCCTGCTTAGGGATATCACCTATGGCACTCATTATGTTGGGATTTATGCTGAAAATGTACCAGGATAAAAAGAAAAATATTGCCATTATTCTGGGAAGTATTATACTATTTATTAGTGCCTTAACTTTAGCAAGAACGCAGACACCAATCGATGATGTTTTGTATATGAAAGCTATGATTCCCCATCATTCCATCGCCATACTCACAAGTAAAAGAGCAGAAATAGAAGATCCTGAAGTAAGAAAATTAGCAGATGAAATCATAAAAGCGCAGAAGCAGGAAATTGCAGAAATGCAGTCATTAATAAAAAAATTGCAATCAGAAAATTAATGGACTTAGTAAAATTGTAATCCACACTAGCTCGATATAAAAAGTATAAACCATCCGAAAAGAAAATCATATTAGTTTATTATCATTTAATATTATCGAGATTAATAACACTCTTTTTTAATGTCAGTTTATAGCGTATATTCAATAATTAATCAGCATTCAAATTACCTCATATAATTTATTTAAATTTTATATTTGATCTATCAAAAAATTAAAGTGTATTTAATAAACTATTCATCTCTCCCATTTACAAAATACTTACCAACTCCTATAGTCTAATAAAACAGTTATTAAAAGATTTTAACATTTCTACCTTTAATTAGGATACTTATTGCAAGATTAGGATTCTTATTGCAAGCTGATTCAAATACATCTTAACATCAATAAACGCCTATCTTTTTATGTTAAAAAAAGAATGTGGGAATCATATAAATCTCCATAATAATGATGTAACATTTTACACTTTTAAGAACATAAATTTGAATAATAAAACACGGGTAATAAACATTTTTCGTGTTACCCAAACCTTTAAATTATACAGCTATGTTTCATCATGTTAAAGAATTACAATTTAATGCAAGGGTTAGCCAACCTGATGTTCGTTTCGCCAAGCTTCTTTTAGAACAATTTGGTGGACCAAATGGAGAACTTAAAGCGGCTATGCAATATTTTGTACAGGCGTTTGGCTGCAGAAAAGCTGCTCCTGACAAATATGATATGTTAATGGACATCGCTACTGAAGAGTTTAGTCATCTTGAAATAGTAGGCGCTACTGTTCAAATGCTTTTGACAGGAGTAAACGGTGAACTTAAAAATGCAGCTGATGAATCTGATTTAACTAAAATGTTAGATGGTAAAGCCGCGAAGGAAGATTATATCCATGAAGCCATGACTAATCCTCAATTCTTTTTAGTTAGTGGTGGAACTCCGACTCTAACTGACAGTGTAGGCAATCCATGGAGTGCTTCTTATATTATGGGAATGGGCGATTTAACTGCTGATCTTCGACTAAATGTAGGAGCAGAAACCAGTGCTAAAATGGTTTATGAAAACCTATTAAAATACACAGATGACCCTTTAGTAAAAGAGTCATTGCGCTATTTAATGACCAGAGAAGTGGCACATTTTCAAATGTTTCAAGCAGCCCTTGATGACATACAACCAAACTTTCCTCCAGGTATTTTGCAAAGTGATCCACGCTATAGCAACAAATATTTCAATATGTCAAAAGGCGGAGATAGCAAAGGACCATGGAACCAAGGAAAAAGTCCAGAAATGGGTGAAGAATGGCAAGTTATTGATAACCCGTTAGAGCATGTTCGAAAAACGAATGGCTTGCTCGATGAAGAAATTAAGGGTACCAAAAGAACTGAAGATTCAGTTCAAAAAGATAATAAAGCTTTAAGTGCCGAGCGTAAAGCACAGGTAGATAAAGCAACACAACCAGACAATGGCCACATGAGTTGGTCGGTCAAAAAAGATGAATTCGAAGGCAATTCTGAATCTGAAACAGTGTTAAGCAACCTTAATAACAAATAAAATTTGAACCATTAAATTAAAAGAAAATGCAAAATCAAAAAACGTCAGATTCTTCTTTAAAATCATCCCAACTGATGAAATTATTTGAAGATCAATTGAAAGATATTTATTGGGCTGAGAAAGCACTCATAAAAGCAATTCCAAAGATGATAAATAATGCTACATCACAAGATTTGATTGATGCGCTAAAAAGTCACCTGGAAGAAACTGAAAACCAAGTAACCAGAGTGGAAAAAGTTTTTGAAATACTGGATAAAAAAGCAACGGCAAAAAAATGTGATGCGATGGAAGGCTTAATTAAAGAGGCTGATGAAATTATGGAATCGTGTGATGAAGGCGCAATGTGTGATGCTGGAATTATTTCAGCGGGACAAAAGGTAGAGCATTATGAAATTGCTACCTACGGAACCCTTCGCCAGTTTGCTGAAATTTTAGGTTTATCAGAAGCTGTATCACTACTTGAAGCGACCCTTGAAGAGGAAAAAGAGGCTGATGGACATCTATCTGAAATTGCTGAGTCAATTAACCTTGAAGCGGCCGTTGAAGAGGATTGATGCAATCCAATCATAAAATTATCAACCTTAAAATTATAACCTGACATCATGAGGTACATTCTTTATATAGTAGCAATAGTCATGATAATCGTTTGGGCGATAGGCTTTTTTGTCTACAGCTTCGGGGCAATTATTCATCTACTGCTCGTAATAGCATTAATTTCTATCATGGTGAAAGTTTTCTCAGGGAATAAATCAATTTAATAATAAATAAGAACCAATTAAACCGCATCCTGGGCCAGCCAACCGGTAGCTGTGGAGGCATAAACAAAATCAATTATGAGCAAAGGAAAAGCAGTATTCGGAACATTAGTAGGACTTGCAGCTGGTACTATAGTAGGTATATTATTAGCACCCGAAAAAGGATCTACAACCCGCAAACAAATCAAAGATAAAAGCGATGATTATTTAGACGAACTGAAAACAAAGTTTGATGAATTTTCTGACACCGTTTCTAAAAAAATTGAAACAACGAAGAAAGATGCGGATGCAATGGCAAATAAAGGAAAAAATAAATTCGATACGTTCAAAAAAGATGCTAAAAATACAGCTTCCGATGTTGAACATTCAGGATATTAATTTCCCTTTCATTAGTATTTAACATTTAAACTCACTGATTATGGACGACAATGCAACTCCTATAGAAACACTTTTGAAGAAGGCTGAAGACTATAGTAAAACATCTATCGAATTTTTTAAGCTAACCGCCATTAGCAAATCGACTGATATGGCTTCATCCTTCGTTTCTATCTTTGCAATTTTTATTATAGTTGCATTGTCGCTTTTAATCTTAAATATTGGTTTGGCTTTATGGATTGGCAAACAATTGGGGGAATCATTCTATGGTTTCTTTGTAATGGGCGGCTTTTATGCTTTAGTGGCAATTCCACTACATATTTTCCGAGACGAATTAGTAAAAAAGCCCATCAGCAATTCATTAATTAAACAAATACAAAAGAAAAAAGAATAAAGGCGTGAAATATCTATAATATCACCCTTAAATCAAAAGGATTGCGAGGTGAAGAAATGACCACTACAAGCTAAAAGATTCCCAGTACAAAATGTAAATACCAATCAGATGAAAAATGAAACAGATGAGTTAAATCATGCCATTCGTGAATTAGAAGAAAAACGTGCTAGAGAATTGAAGGCTCTTACTACTCAGTTTCATTCCACATTCGATAGTTTAAAACCCATCAACCTGATTAAAAGTACCGTAAAGGAAGTGACTGCTTCCTCCGAAATAAGAAAGAATCTTTTAGGAAATGCAATCGGAATAGGAACAGGAATTATTACCAAAAAACTCTTAGTCGGAACCTCACTTAATCCAACAAAAAATATTTTGGGAACAGTTTTGCAAT
Organism: Marivirga sp.; assembly: GCF_035704835.1. Classification (GTDB taxonomy): domain Bacteria; phylum Bacteroidota; class Bacteroidia; order Cytophagales; family Cyclobacteriaceae; genus Marivirga. Next base: position 26,379 of record NZ_DASSWQ010000058.1, read on the forward strand.
TTGCTACCGCCAATTTTGTTACGAAACATGCTACAGGTGCAAAAACTACAGTAAGAAACATACTGAGCTATTACTGGAACCGAAGAAAGCATTCAAAAACTGCTCACAAAAATCTCAATACGAACCCAAACCATAATTCTGATGTACCAGGATTAAATTACGATAAAAAAGTTTTCAAAAATTGAATTTCATAAAAAAGACTATTCAAATCAAATTAAGATTAATGCGAACTTTTACCTTAATCCTAATTGTGATTGTCCTCATTGCCACGGGCCTTCCTATGATTAATTCTGATGAATGGTGGATTAGAATTTTTGACTTCCCTCGAATTCAAATTGCTTTTTTAACTTGTATCAGCATAATTCTAGCGTATGTGGCTGTTGCACAACTCAAATGTAGTGTAATTTAGACTTAGTATATATATATATATACTATATAAACATCTGACTATCAGTTGTATAAGTCTATTTTATTTGCTATATTTTGCCATGCAAGGAAGAAAGAATTATCAA
>NZ_DASSWQ010000063.1:0-3812 GCF_035704835.1 Marivirga sp.
CTTTACCGTTTAGAAGCACACTGCTTCCACGGCTCGCCCGAAAAACTTAGGCCTTTTCAAGGCTAATCAATCCGATTTTTATACCCTCTTTCTACCAACTGTCTAGCAGAATAATTTTAAGAAAGGAATTAAATACAACGGTCTCGGCTATGCGTAGTGCGGGATTTCAAGGCACTTACTTTTCCGTTTAGCAGTTAGTTTATTTAATGTAATTACTTTAATATTAGCACTTAATCCCGCATTACGTATAGCCATTGTTGTGCTTTCGTGCTTTATTTTTTTCGTCCGTGCGTTGGGGTGAAAGCTCTTTGCAACCGCAGGAACGAGGATTGCAATGTGCTTGAACTGAGCGTTGGACTATTCATAGAGTCAATTCATTTCCATATTCAACAGTCGGTTCTTCTGCAAGAAATAAATCTAACTCTCCTTGATTATTAAATCCTGCTAATTTTTGTCTGTATTTTGCGGCAATAAGCCTGTTTTCGATTTCTTTCTTACGATTCTTACTTATCTCTAAGAATTCTTCTTCCTGGTCAATACCTAAATACCTTCTGTTCGCTAGGTTAGCTGCTATTCCTGTTGTTGAACTACCTGCAAAAGGATCTAAAATCCATGCATTCTGTTTGGTTGAGGCCAAGATTAATCTAGTTAAGACTGAAAGCGGTTTTTGAGTTGGGTGTTTGCCACATGACTTTTCCCATTTTGCAATTGCAGGTAATTTCCAAACGTCTTTCATTTGTTTGTCTCCGTTCAATTGCTTCATAAGATCATAATTGTAATAATGAGGAACTTTTTCCTTTTTTCTAGCCCAAATTATTTGCTCAGTCGAATGAGTGAAGTAACGGCAAGAAAAATTTGGTGGCGGGTTAGTCTTCTCCCATGTTATAACGTTTAAAATCTTGAAGTCCAATTCTGTTAAAATTTGACCTACAGAAAAAATATTGTGCATTGTGCCACTAATCCAAATTGTGGCGTCATCTTTCATTTTATTACGGACTAATGAAAGCCACTGGCGATTAAAGTCGTTTATGAAATCAAAGCCATGAGACTTATCCCATTTACCCTTATTAACGCTAACGACTTGACCATTTTGAATAGAAAGTCCATTGTTCAGGAAAGTTCTAGTGAATTGCAAATTTATTCATTTTTTGAATACAGCATCAAAAAAATTCTATAATCAATATCATCGTTGAATTCAAACGGTTCTTTCTCGGGTATATCATTTTCTGAAATATAAAGAAAGGCATCTTTATCAATTATTGATATTCTTGTCTCAATGTCTTTACCCCAAAAAGTAATTTTCTTTCCTTCAATCATGTAGAAGTTATCTCCATTGGATAGAGTATCAAAATCAATTAAACTTTGCTGTTGAATAGCTTCAATTCGGTTAGAAATAAAATCATTGGAGTCTAAAACTATTTCTTGATTACGATACGACTGATTTACTTTATCAAGCGCTTCATCTATTGAATTCGCTTCTATTTCAACGATTCTTGAAAGGAATTCTTGAATTTCTACTTTAAATATTTCCATATTTTATCTTTCTGTATTTACCACGACCAACAAATTCAATAATTTCTTTATCTCGAAGAATTTGGAGTTGCTGTCTGATTTTATCTTTTATGAAATTGTTGTTTGGGTATTTAAGTTTTAATCTATTCTCGAAGTTATAGACTTCATCAAGTTTAAACTCATCTGTTTTTATTTCATCAACGCACTTCATAACATCTAATATCCAACCCTTTGACTCATTAGATTTTTGCCTAAGAAACATAGTATTCTTGAATGACTGACTTACGATACACTTGTCAATAATTTTCGAATTCTTAATTAAAAAAACTCTGCCTGCTTCAGTAACTTTGGATATATCTATATTACACCCAACCCACCCTGCACGTTTTGCTGTTGGGGCTAATGGTGGTCTTTTAATGATAATTTCTTCTGTGAAAAATTGCTTCGGAATAATCAAAAAATTGTCAACTGTCCAATTTTTAGAATAGGTAAGAAAGAAGAAATTTGGGTTGTTTGCGGAATTAATCCTTTCAAGCATTGTAGAATAAGCTCCGTCTGTAATTTTACTCGCTAGTTTCCCACTTTTGCTCTTTAGCTCGAATTCTTCAGTACACGATTTGCAGTAGAAATCTGCAACAGGCTTATTGTTGTCAAAATCTGTAAGAGGCAAATTTCCACAATTTGGACAATACGAATTGCTGAGCACCCAATTCTCAGTTAATACTCGAGCTTTTTGGGAATTACTTTTATAACCTTCGGCTAGTTTTAAATCAAAGGATAAATTCATAATGAAGGTTAAGCTGCGTTAGGGATAGAAGTGGAAAGCCCGCAGTGGAGCGAGGACTTGGAGCGGATAGCCCGACCCAATAGGGTAGCGCCCAAACAAAAATTAGAAAGATTAGCATTTATACTTCTTTTAGCTTCAACTCTTTCAATGAAGAAGTTGGCATATAAATCATCAAAGAAATTATCATCGGGATTTTTTCCTTTCACGTCAGAATTACTAAGCATCCAATTATGGTCTAGATCTTCAAGTTTTTGACAAAAGTCTCTAAGCCTTATTTGTTCTAGATCATTGAAATCATCCTTAGCATAGGAGTTAAAACTTGACGTTTCACTTAATGGTTTATAGGGTGGGTCAAAATAGAAGAATGAATTGGTACTTGTGTGATTTATTGTTTCTTCAAAATCCCCGCATAGGATTTCAATTTTTTGCAAAGCATTATGAACAGCTAGTAAATTCTCTGAATTGCAGATAGTTGGTTGCTTGTAACTTCCCATCGGAACGTTGAACTCATTCTTTCTATTGACACGATAAAGACCATTAAAACAAGTCCTATTGAGAAAAATAAACAAAGCGGCTTGTCCGCTTTGTTCTAATTCTCGATTGTTAAATAGTTTCCTTTTGTCGTAATAGTATTCTTTCTTTTTGTCTTGGTCATCTACAAGAGAATGATATTCATTTTGCAGAGTTTCTAAAATTGAAATTAATTCATATGGTTTGCTTGAAATAGTTCGGTAGGTATTTATCAAATCAGTATTAACATCATTGATAACTGCTTTTTCAAGGTTTGGAAATTCATTAATCATCCAAAATAGAATTGCTCCGCTGCCAACAAATGGTTCAATGTAGGTGAACTTGTCAGATTTTATTTGAATTGGCAAACTAGATTGAATTTCTTGAATCAATTGAGTTTTACCACCTGCCCATTTTAAAAATGGTTTTGCTTTGTTTTTCATGCTTTGTTTATTAGTAGTTCAGTAGCCTTATTTAAAGCCAAGGCAGCATACTTATCATCTTTGACAGAATTCAAAATCTTATCGCTTAGCCAAAGAGTCAACAAATCCTTTTCTTCAACTCCAAAGTGTTTAGAAAGAGCAACAACTTGATCTCTTGTAAGCTTTCTTTCTCCACGCTCCATTTTACTTAAAAGTGCCGTGTCAATTTCCAAGTAAGCTGCTACTTGTCTTAAGAGTAAGCTTTTTGATTCTCTAAGTTTTCTAATTCTTTCGCCTAACGAATTCATTGTACAAAAAGTGATTTGTCAATATTTGTCAAATGTACTGAATTTGATTTTAAAATCTGTCCGTCCGTTGGAAAAAAAGCAATGTGTGCGATAGCACTCTTTGCTTTGCGCGTTGGTTTTTTTCGCATGAAGCACAACGTCATGCTATCAATCGTTTTGATTGGGAATCTTAGTGATTTGATGACCTTTCATATATGATTTGATAGCTGATGTTGTATTTAGTATATTTTTAATTCCTTCTAAATTAGTTGAAATAATGGGAATTGAAAAATA
>NZ_DASSWQ010000027.1:0-4401 GCF_035704835.1 Marivirga sp.
CTTTTTTAATGGGTTTCATGCATCAATATTTGCAAGGTTTCTGTCAGGAAAATACGAAAACTTGCAAAAAAATCAAAGCTTTTTATTAATTAAATAATTGATAATCAATGTATTAAATAGTTTTTAAGGGTCGACTAATTATGCATTAACCAAAGCATCACTCAATGCCTTTACATGATCTTGATCCCCTTTGATTAATGATTTATGCGCTTTAATCATGTTTTTCTGATGGGTAGTTAAGTGTTCCACATCATCCTCAATCACATCATTATAAGCTTCAATTGCTCTTTCTTCGCCATTTTCACATGACTTCAAAATTGCTTTTCGGTTTTTGCCTGTAATCGCTGCTTTCACATCCATCCAAGCGCGGAAGAATTTTCCCGAAGCTTTTGTTCCTTCGGCAATTTCTCCACCTAAGTTTCTTACTTCTTGAGTTAACTCTTGTTTACATTTCTGACTAGATGCGATAAATTTTGCGAATAAGTTTTTTAATTCTTTTTCTTCTGTTGCTTCTGCAGCAGTTTCATATCCTTCTATTCTATCATTATTGATAATAATAAGGGAGTTTAGCGCGTCAATTGCTTTATTATTTTCCATTTTGATTTAAATTTAAATTGTTAAAAAAATGATTTAGTAATCGTAATTTTTAGTAGTGTCAGACTCTTGATGATCTTTGTTTTTATCATGCATTTCGTCTTCTTTTTGAGGTTTACTCATCATACCTGACATATCCATATGTTCGCCTTCTTCGAATTTCATTCTTTCTTCACCATCTCTCATATAGTAGCTATTACGCATTATAATGGTTCCATCAATTAGTTTTACATTTTGCTCTAGTGGAGACATCACTCCATTTTTCACTTTCATCATCTGCCCATTTTTGTATAAATAACCATTAGGAAAGTTTTTACCATCAGATTCATAATTGCCTGTGGTGCTATTTTTGGAGGTCATTTTTCCAGACATGTCCATATGCTCCCCTTCTTGGAACATCATTTTTTGCTCATTTTTTTTCATGTAATGACCATCAGTCATCACTATGGTTCCATTGGTGAGTGTTGTGTCTTTTTCAAGAGGAGTCATTTCTCCGTTAATAACCATTACCAACTGTCCATTTTGAAGCATAAAGCCATCAGGCGGGAATAGATTAGTGGGCTCTACATAATAACTATTTATTGAATGTTCCACCGGTTTGATCGCTGGGTTAGTTTGGGCATATGCACCTGTAGTGATGATGACCGTTGCTATTGATAATATGATAGTTTTCATTTTATTATTTTTAAAGGTTCGTTTAATTTAAAATTGAATTGTAATTACATGTTCTCAAATTTATTTTGAGATTCTTTAGCATGTTGAAGGTGATTACGAAGCTCAGGTAAAGTTGCATTAGCCCAGTTTCTCACATCTTTATCCTTACTATTTTCGGAGGCTTCTTCGAAAGTTTCAATAGCTTCTTCGTGCCCTTTTACCATTTGATCGGCATATGCTTTGTCAAATTCATTTCCTGATATTTCATTTAGTTTTGAATAAGCATCATTAGCTTCACTGCTAGGTGCACTTGGTATGGTTACTTCCTTACTTTTAGCTAGCTCCGTCAAAGCAGCCTGTGATTTGGTATGAGCATCTTCCATCATTTTACCCAATTCCTTAACATGCGTGGCGCTACCTTTTTGTTGTGCTAGTTGACCAAAATGAATTTCTTTCAGGTTAATTTCGGCAGCTTTAATAAGGAATTCAGCCTCATTTTCGCTCTTATTATTTTCAAAAAGTTCATCATTTCGGTCCGAGGCAACAATTTTGTTACTAGCCTGTTTTGTTTCAGAATCACATGCGAAAAATAGGAAAATTGTTGAAATTAAGGCAGCATAAAGAAATGCTCCTTTTGAATAGGGGTTCTTTTTCATTTTGTTTTTTTAAGGTGTTGAATGATTACTGATAGTTTATTCGCTATTGAATAATCTTATTAAGACATTCATTAGAGGGTTTTAATGGTGGACTTCTTGCGCTTTTTTGGCATGGAGATTTGGTTCGAAATCTCTAGCATCTTCTTCATCCATAATATGAACTCCCATCACTATGCTTCCTTTTTTGATTCCTGCCTCATACAAATAAGCGCTTGCTTTAGAAAATCCAGCTTCTACAAGCGCACCCACTATTCCGCCTGGTATTCCACTAGCTCCTGATCCTGTTATACCGACAGCAATTGGTCCAGCCATAATAATTTCAAGCCCCCTTACCACTACCTTGGTTCCGGTAGAAGATAGAATTCCTGCGATTACTCCAGTGGTACTTTCATTAGCTGAATCTTCGGTAACATTTACCTCAGTAAATCTTCTGAAGTCAGCTTGTTTTATAATTCCTAAAAAATGTTTTCTTCGAGTTTCCACAGGCATAATCAAATTGATTTCATCTGTTGTATAACCCTTTTCTAACAATTTTTTATATGCATTTTCTGAGCTTTCGCGATCGTGAAACATACCTGTTAACATGCCTAGGTCCCTTGTCATGCTATCAGTTTTTTGATTCTGATTTTCAGTCATTTTGATTTCATTTAAAGTTGAACATAGGGTTGATAATTCTACTATAAAGATCCTCACCTCAGTTTTAATTTTGTTACACAATTCCTTAAATGCTTTGCAGGATTCCCACATTTTGCCTTTTGAGTAATTCAAATCGTGGTAGGTTAATTTACTATTCATCAAATGATTTTTACTTTATTATTTAAAGCTTGCAGGAGATGATGCTATAGTTTTTAAAAGCAATAGTGAGGCGTTGAATATTGAAGTTTTAAAGCATCATATTCATATTGACTTGGGTTAATTCATAGTGTCAGAATATAAAATTATACCTGGTATTAGTTCACCTACTTCAGCTTCATTTTTACATTTTTCAATGTATTATTTTGCTTGTTCGCATTTTTTTTAATAATCGCGATATCACCAGTTGTTTCTAAAATCATAAAATCTATTTCATCCAAATTAGAATAGCCATTTTGTCTTGCAGTGCTATATACTTCTTCTACGGTTATTCTTTCCTTCTTCATAGCAGAATGAAGAAAGTCACCTTTGTAGAAAATAAGAGAAGGTGTACTAGTTATTAGAGTTTTAAACTTATTTATTCGTACAGATAGCCAGGTAAATAAAAACTGAAAACCGATAAAAACGATGAAAGCGGTGACTCCCTCTGCAAACGGTATTTTTTTATTAAGTGCCACACTAGCCAATACTGAACCTAATGCAATGGTGACCACCAAATCAAAAGCATTCATTTTGGACAAAGTTCTTTTACCAGAAACTCTTAATAAAATGACCATACTGATATAGGCTAATGGTGTTACACAGATTATTCTAAAGATGTTATCCCAGTTATCAAACCAAAAATTTTCCATTTCATTTACATTTTTTTAGAATAATAAGTGTTTTTCATGGCCTCAACATTATCATTGCCAGGTTCATAATTCAATCGAATAAAAATAGGAAAGTGGTCAGACCCTATATCATCAAGTTTCTGTAGGTCCACTAATCCGAATTCTTTAGAGTATAAAATATGATCGAGCGGATAACGAAGAAGAGGTAAAGAAACTTTAAAAGTATTAAATAATCCTCTGCTTTCACGAGGGTCCACTAATCCGCTATATCGCCTGAAAAGTTTGGAGGTATCTGACCAGCCAACATCATTTAGGTCGCCAGCTACTACAGTGGGATTGTCTGATTCTCTAATTCTTTTACCGATAATTAGTAATTCGGTATCTCTTTCATAGGTGTCACTACCTGGTTTAGGAGGTTCTGGGTGAACTCCATAGAAATCTACAATGATACCAGAAGGAAGGGTGATTCTTGTAAAGATGGAAGGTATATTGTCCTCTACCAGAAAATTCACAGAGCTTTCTGTTAATTTAAGTTTTGATAAAAGTATTATTCCGTAAGTATTACTCATTGGACAATAGATAGAAAACGGAAAATCCACTTCCAGTTTTTGTATTGATTTTGCCCAAATTTTGTCAGGTTCATTTATTAAAAACACATCAGGATTAATCTTTTTTACAAGCGCATGAAAACGGTCTTTTTCTTCATTTTCCATTAAAACATTAGAAACCATAAGCGTAAAGCTGCTTCCAGTGATTGGTTCGTTGCTATCTTTAGCTCTCGTATCGTAAAGAGGTGTATAAACCACTACAAAATGTAATTGGTATATTAAGGTTATGATGAGGATAAATACTAGAGGTAACTTATAGCGCCATCTGAAATCGATGTAAGCATACGTGGCTGTTGCACAACTACCTTTTATAAAAGTTAAAATTACGACTCATTTCTGGATAATTTCTGTTTTGAAGTCCTGTTATAGATAGAGACTTCCGATACACTGAAAAAACAGATAAGAATTGACTTATTTTATTGTTAA
>NZ_DASSWQ010000032.1:0-8041 GCF_035704835.1 Marivirga sp.
GCTGAAAATATATTTGAAATACAGGCTATAATGCCTGTTAGTGGTAAAAGAATTAAGAAGACTCTCCTCTTAACCCAAGAACAAAAGTATTTAGCTGAGCTATTTAATTTTGGGTGTTAAAATGCGGAAGTCAGGAAAAAGCTCTTTAAAAAAGATGGGTAGAAATTTTCTTCCGCTCATATTATTTGAGAACTGAGCGGAAGAAAGTTGTTAATATTTAGCGGGTGTTCCTGCGGCAGGCAAGCTCTTTTCTATGAATTTTCTTATATCTTCATTTGAAGTAGCTAAATCTTCAGCTCTCAAATACATCATATGGCCACTTCTATATCCTTTAAATGAAAATCGATCTTTCATTTTACCACTCGGATCGATATGCCACATGGTATACTTTGCATCGAAATATGTAGTAGCACCATCATAATAGCCACTTTGAACCATCGTATGCAAATAGGGATTTTGTGCCATTGCTTGTCTTAAATTTTCACCAGTATTATCATTACTATTATCCCACGGGCGAACTGGTCCAAACATATTGTATTTAATGTCAGTTTTATAGCCTAAGAAGTTGCGGTAGTAATAATTAATGGCTGGAGTAAAAGAATGCAACCAGGAAGTCAATTCTGAATTAAAATCTGGTCTTGTTCCAGCGTCCATTCTGTCAATTCCTTTGTAGCGGGAATCAAGTCTACCAATTGTAAATCCTTCCTCTCTTAATAATTCTTTCCAAAAGAAGGAGGTCGGAACATCCATATTATGCTGTGAGATAACTTTCTCAGATAAACCCGAAAATCTACTGAAATTTTGAATTGCTTTCTCCTTCTCATCATCCGATATCCAGGCACCCTTTGCAATAGCCGGTAAAAGATGGTTGAGCGTATAACTTTCTGATTCGGCTAACACTACGTCTAAATCTTTCGATTGCAAATCTGCAGGCAATTTTTTATGATACCATGCTGCCGCTGTAAAGTATGGTAAGCGATTAGCTGATTCTACTGCTCCTGATCTATCAATACCTAAATCTGTTGGAGAGACCAAAATAACACCATTTAAATACATCCATTGATTATTTTGCAATTCTAAAGCTAATCCTGAAACTCGGGTGGTTCCATAACTTTCACCGATTAGATATTTTGGAGAATTCCAGCGATTTATTCTGGTAACAAAAGTATTTATCCATTCTGCTAAATATTCAATATCCTGATTTACTCCGAAAAATGTTTCTTTTTTAGCTTCGGGGTCTAAAATTCGTGAGTACCCAGTATTGACGGGGTTGACATAAACAATATCAGCAACATCCAAGATAGAATGCGGATTGTCTTTTACTCCGTAAGGTTGAATAGGAAAACCTTCTTCATCAATTCTAAGAATTTTTGGACCAGTATAAGCTAAATGCATCCATACGGATGCCGAACCAGGTCCACCATTAAAAGAGATAACTAATGGCCTTCTATCGGTATTAGAAATATCAGAGCGTTTATAAAACGTATAATGTACTGCTGCAATGGGTTTGCCATTTTCGTCCCAGACAGGTTGAGTGCCAGTTTGTGCGGAATAGGATATTTTCTCTCCCTTTATACTTACTTGATGATTTGTAACAATTTCTTCTTCCGCCTCCAACTTCCTTTCTTGTGATTTGGATTGGTAGTTAAATATTAATCCAAAAGTTAGTAGCAATATATATTTTTTCATAGGTTCAAATGTTTTTTTAAATTCAAATTAGTCTGATTTTTTGTTTTTTTAAATGTTTTTATTTTGGAAGAACTTAAAGCCTTATGAATGGTATGGAAGAACAGTGACAATATATATTTTTGAAATATGGTAAGCTTATTCACAACTTTTTTTCCTCTATTACGCAATTAATAGACCCATTTTCTCCCTTTTCATATTTGTAGATATCATAGTATTATATCGGACTTGTAAATTTTATAGTTTATATTAGGTAATTACTAAACTTTTAAACTAAACTATAAGAACTATGGCAAATTGTTTTGCACTAATGGGTTGGAGTTTACCCGTAATCGAGAGTATGCAAAAGCTCAATAAACCTTATGTAGTCGTATCATTTCCTGACTTTGAGGATTATGCTAAAGAGCATAATATTCCTTTTGTCGCTTATCAATTTGATGAATGGAGTGATACTTCAAATTCTATAGATTTGCATGAGAAGTTAAAACCATTTAATGCAGACGTAGCTGTTCCTCTTTTCGAAGAAACTGTGGAATGGGCTGGAGCTTTAAATTCCATTTACAGAAATGATCCCCGTGTATTAAACCGTGCTTTCTTATTTAGAAATAAGGCAATGATGAAGCGAAAAGCTTTAATTGGAGGTTTACGCGTTGGTTTATTTGAAGAGGTGTACAACAAAGAAGGTGTAAAAGCTTTCATGAAAAGATTAAATCAAGCAAATCTCCAAGTAGACGGAGAAGAAGATAGTTGGGTTCATATTAAACCATTTGCTTCTGCGGGTACTGTTGGGCACCGGTTATTACGTTCTTTATCAGATGTTGATGAGAAATGTCAAGAAGATGATTTTCCATGTTTAGCAGAAAGTCACTTGCCAGGAACTGAGTTTTCTTGTGAGGCTTTTATTCATAAAGGAAAAATAAGGTTTCTAAATATTACTGAATATGTTAAATTAGGTTATTCTAACTTTATACCAGAAGGAAATCTATTGTATTCAAAACGTGACAAAATCATGAAAGAGATGCAAAAGCTTGTCGATTTATTTGGTATAGAATATGGAATGATTCACCCTGAGTGGTTCCTAACCGAAGATGATACGTTAAGCTTTGGTGAGGTAGCTTGCAGAATTCCTGGTGGACATATTTTGGAATTGGCAGGAAAAGCCTACGATTTTGACGCTTTAGGTGCATTTGTTTTAATGCATGATCCTAATTTGTCAGAAGAAGAAATTAAAGAAATATTACCTGCTCCTGATGCAAGACCTAAGAATTTCTATGGAAATGTGATGATTTATCCTCACAAAAATTCAATTTCTAAATTAGAAATTCCAGAGGAATTGAAAGAGGAACCTTATTTCTTAGATCATAATTTGATCCCTCCAATGACTACACAAAAAATAAGTGATAGAGCTGGTTTCGGGAATCACTTTGGTACTGTGAACTTTAAAGGAGAAGACCCTGATAGAATGACAGAATTATTATTACATTATGAAGATGTAGATTTCTATCATTAAGAATAATTAAATAAGAAGGTCGCAAACTATAGTTTGTGTCCTTCTTACTTTATTTCCCGTAATAAAACATTATTTAGAGCCAAATTGAGTATTATTAACGCTTGTCATTTTTTAACTTTGACAATGAACCTTATAAATTTTTAGAACCCCATGGGGAATCAAACATTAATTGACAATAGCAATCAGAAATTAAAAGAACTATTAGAAGAGTTCACCGCTGCTACATCTTTGACAAGACCAGAGAAAGCAAACCGTCTAATGGGGCAAATCGATGTTTTAAGTGATTCTGTTGAGGGTTTAGCTTTGGTTTATAGTTTAATCGATAAGATATCTGAAGGAGGTATTTTTAGGGAATCACCTTGGGCTGATCCGTCCAAATTAGTGGCCGGACTGGTAAATGGAACATTAAAAAGTGGTCATCCTAATTCCACAATTGAATTATTAAGTGAACTTAGATTATTGGCAATTACTAAAGGTGATTACAAAACGGATCTGATTTCTGCTGAAGATGCAGAAAGTTTTATTCAGGAAGTAATAGTGGCAAATTTAGAATTTGTTTTCAACGAACCAGTAGAAGAAACTCGCCTCATAATGAGCGAGCATGAATTAAACAAAGTCCATAATCTCTTTAATTTCCTATCCGAGCATATTCATTTAGATGACGTAAAAGATACTTTAGCAGAAGAGCTTACACTAATATGCGAACAACGGCCTGTTGTGACAGAAAAGCAAAGAAAAATTATTGCTTTAGTTAAAGAAAAGATTGAACTAGATCCTAAAAAAGAAGGAGATTTAAAGCTTTTAAGGTTCCAAAGATGTATTTACAGACCTACTGCTAATACAGCTAATAAAAACGTTACTGAATATCAATCTGTATTAGAAAAATTAAATAATACTGAACTTTATTTAGAAGCTGAAGAAATTGGAAAATCAATGCTAGAGTACGGCTTGGTTAGTCAATATCACGCTGTTTTATTGAAATATTTGATTGAAAATGAATATTACCAAACAGTACCTATTTGTTTAGGATTAACGCCTGTGGGAGAAACAAGATGGAACGAGTTAACTACCTTTTTATCTGATCTGATTTTAAAAACGGTGCATATTTACAATGCCCAGTGCATTTACGGATTGGCCAAAATGTTAGAAAATGGTACGATTGCCAGAGAAGCAGTGCGTTCAGGTTTGTCCAATCTTAGCGGTATAAAAATACATCCACAAGTGGAAGAAAGAATTTTAAAGTCTACTAAAAACCCCCATCAGGCAGTGAGTGCCAGGCAATATCTTATGGGAGCTCTTTTCCGTATTTTAGGTCAACCTTTAGGTGTTGGACAAGGAAATAACCCTACTTGTCAAAGTGCAAGAGGTATAAGTATGTGGAGTCAACATGCACCTGCTAAGCTGATAAATATGGTTCAAACTGCTGCTGTTACTAATGATATTACTTTTCGATTTGAGGGACAAGAAATAAAAGCTTCTGTAACAGGACAAGGATTAGTACAGAATTTAGATTACAACCTGGATGCGGTATCAGTGACTCTAGTACCTATGCTGGATAGGATATACAATGAAATGATGATCCGTGGCTCTGGAAGGGCAGAAGACCCTCATAAGTGGGTGAACCCAGCTCTTTATGGTCAATGGATTCAAATTGGATTTGCATCGGCCTATGATTATTTTTCCAATGCGATTGTAGATTTTGACGGTTTTATAAGGGTATTTTATGCAATGTGTCATCCTGAATATAATGGTGGGCATCGACTTATATATCCTAACCCGGTTGGTATTTTTATTACCAGTTCAAAAGGTGATATGTTAGGTTTTCATGCTATTTCATTGTTAAGAGTAGATAAAGACCCATCAGAAAAATATAGGGCTTATTTCCTTAACCCAAATAATGAAGGTCGCCAAGATTGGGGGCAAAATATTAAACCTTCTGTTTTTGGAAATGGAGAGCTTCATGGGGAATCATCATTGCCCTTGTACCAGTTTGCAGCGAGAACTTACGCTTTTCATTTTAATGATTTGGAAGCAGAAAATATGGTAGATAATATACCTGCCACAGAAGTAGAGAAAGTTAAAACATTAGCAAAAGAAAGCTGGGGGAAATCATATACCTGGTTGGAAACAAACAAAAAATGGTAAAACATTCATCGAGAATAGAGCTTAAGCAATCAGCATTAAAAGCAAATATTAATTTTATAAAGAAGAAAATAGGGAAGGATGCCATTCTTTCCTCTGTGGTAAAAGCTAATGCTTATGGACATGGTATTGAATCTTTTGTGCCATTAGCTGAAAAATGTGGAGTTCATCATTTTTCCGTAGCCTCTTCATTTGAAGCAGAGGAAGTTCTTAATGCATGTAATAAGAAAAGTCAGATTATGATTATGGGTATTATCTATGAAGAAGATATACCCTGGGCAATTGAAAACAATATTGAGTTTTTCGTTTATAATTATGACCGTTTACCAATTGCACTGGCTGCTGCCAAAAAAATTGGTAAGCCAGCTAAAGTTCATATTGAAGTGGAAACGGGTGCAAATAGAACAGGAATGCCAGCACAGGAATTTCCTAAAGCAATTAACTTTCTAAAGAAAAATAAAGAACATATAATTTTTCAAGGACTGTGCACTCATTTTGGTGGAGCAGAGAGTCTGAGCAATCAGTTTAAAATAGATAAGCAGAAATCGAAATATAAAGAATTTTTAAAAATCTGTAAGGATAAAAAATTCGAGCCTAATATTAGACATATAGCTTGTTCAGCTGCCGCTTTGGCAATGCCTGATACTGTTTATGATTTAGTAAGAGTAGGAGTTGCCCAATATGGATTCTGGCCGAGTCCAGATATTTACTATCACCATCTATCGGAAACTGATAAAAAGTCTGATGGTGCCTTAAAGAGAATATTCAGCTGGAAGACGGATATAATGGATATTCGAGATGTTCCTGAAGGAGATTTCATTGGATATGGAACTGCCTTCCAGGCTAGTCATAAAATGAAAATTGCAGTGATGCCATTAGGCTATTCAAATGGTTATCCGAGAGCACTATCTAATAGAGGTTATGTATTGATTGATGGTAAGAAGGCACCAATTGTAGGCTTAATCAATATGAATCTGTTCATGGTGGATATCACTCATATTCCTGATGCTAAAGTTGGAGATGAGGTAGTTTTGATCGGTAGGCAAAAGAATAATGTCATTAATGTAAGCAGCTTTACAAACAGTACTCAACTGTTAAATAATGAAATGTTAAGCCGATTACCTGCAGCTATACCTAGAACTATAGTAAAATAAAGCTTTTTACAATAAAAATGAATTTTACAAAACACGAAGAAACTGTAATTATCAAATTAGAGAAAAGAGCAGGAGATGTTTTGTATATACAGGATATTGCTCCTTATTTCATTTCTAGTAGTTGCTTACAGATTTCTACTTATACTCAGACCGCTTACATTCAAGCAGAAGGTAATATGCAAGTTGCTTTATCTGAATATTTTCAATTAGTTGTATTTCTTAAAAAACTGGAGCAAAATGGAGCTTGTTTTTCTATTTCTTATACTCCTTTAGAAGATAATTTAGTACAAATCGGGAATAATGATTTTGAAGATTACCAGCAGCATACTATTGCAGATGGAGATTTGTTGATTCAATTATTTTATTACAAGGAAGAAAGTATGTGATGGAGCCCGAGTTTTCCTTTCAATTTGAGAAGCCAAAATCAATAAAAACATTTCAATCGCATTCAAAGCGAAGCTTTTTAATTCCCAGTTTTATAGCACTGTTACTATTTATATTCATATGTTTCTTCGGATACAGATCAAATGAGAATTTAAATGAACTGAAAATAAAACAAGAATTGATTGAGGAAGATTTAATTAAACAATCTCAGAATACTGATCTGTTGAGTAAAAAGCTTCAAAATGAGTTTAAACAGTATAAAGAAACTCAAGTACATATTTCCCAAGAGTTTTCTTCCTTTAATGAATCCTTAAAAGAGCAAAACGAAAGCTTAAAAAGTATCAGGTATTGGAATTACAGGCAATCGAAGCAATTAGAAAATCTACAATCCTTTTTGAATAAAGATTCTGTAACCACTGGAATAAACTAATGCATTGCTTTTCTGATCATTTCTGCACTTTGTTCAGGATGCTTGCAAGACCTTATTCTACTTTTTTTACTCTATTATTTTGAGCATCTAAATCTTGATGGATTCGACAGAAAAATAATATAGAGTATTCAATTTTCAATAGGACCAAGCCTTAATAAAGAAGAAAAGAAAGTACCTCTCGGATTGTCTTTAATATCAGTGAGTTTGGAATAATCATTTTTTTAATTTCAAAGTTGATTTAATCTTTAGAATGGCTAAATTGTAAAATAATCATAACCAATTAACTAACTATGAAGATTTTAGAGAAAATTAAATCACTTAGTCTTGTTGCAATAGCAACAATATTCCTTTTATCCGCTACATTAATATCATGTGGTGATGGTAATAAAGAAGGTTCATCAGAGGATGCCTCAACAGAGGAGGTAATGGATGGAGAAATGATGGACGAGGAAAAGCATTCAGATGATTCGGAGCATCCAAGTGATGATGCTTCGGATTCTACTAAGGAGGAGCATCCTTCTGGAGGTGGTGAACATCCAAGCAATTAATTATTAATATTGCTTCTGCAAAATCAAAGCCCGAAAACTTAGTTTTCGGGCTTTTTTTGTGTGTCAGGCATGGTCATCATGCTATAGGGTGCAAGTCCCGAACGAGAGTTACAGTACTTATCGTTAGCCAATAGCAAGGGTGTCGTGGGCGACTGCGAATCTGAAAGAAGCTGGCGGCAAATATTCG
>NZ_DASSWQ010000043.1:0-33824 GCF_035704835.1 Marivirga sp.
ATAAGGGAGGTCATTCCAGTTGGTAAACCTTATTGCTGGTAGGTTGCTCCTCAGCAGAGCCTACTTCCTCTTCAGATTTACATTCCCAATTTAATACAATATTTGGATAAAAATCACCAACTATTTTTGGCATCATTACCATATTAAATAATTGTGCTATCAGAAATATTTAATAACCTTAAATTGATGTTTATATGGTTATTATTATATTTTCTTGTTTAATTCATTCAACCGAGCTTTTATTTCATTTATCCGGTTTTCAAGTTCAGAATCAATTTCTTTTGGAAATGTGTATCTACCGATAGTATCTAAATCACCTTTTAGCATACCATCTTTGGCTAATTTAATTAATCTGTAATGAGTTGTTAACTTTGGTAATAAGTTATTTCTAATTTCATTATGATCAATTAAGCCAGCATTTTTGTGAATAAAATCTTCACACTCTTCTCCAATTAAAATTATTTCATTTAATAAAACTTCATCATTTCCAGAAAATCTTTTACCCGATAAAAGATATTTGAGAGTTGAAAAATTAGGGTCTTCAGTTTCAAATTTCTTTCGAAACTCCTTGTATAAAGTAAAACTTTTTTTTCTTAACTGATAAAATGGTCCATAAAATTCATTTAGTTTTTTAGAAAGAGAATTAATTTCTCTTTCCTCTTTTGATGAATTTAAAGACATTTTGAACTGTTTATAGGCAATAAAATAACCACCAAAACCTAAAAGAAGAGTGCCAAGCCAGTAAAACACTTCTAAATTGAATCCGTTATTTGATCCCTCTGCACATTGAAGACAACATTGTAATTCCATCCTCTATTTTATTAAAATATATATCACTTGTTAATTGAATGAATTTAAAGTTTTTGTGAAATGTAGCATCTGAGTGTGATCTTTCATCAACTAGGATAATTAGTTTATTTAAAGCTTTGGCATATCCGATTTCTAGAGCTAGCCCATAACCAGAAGGGTTTGATTTCTCCATATAACCAAATAGTATATCGCAATTTTTAACATAATATAAATCCCAAACTTTATACTCTTTTACATCATCAAGTTTGTGTTCAGAAGGGTTGAAAAAAATAAATTGATCTGATAATTCGTCAATTATTTTTTTTTGCCAATTTGAATTCATTCCACCAGCTAAATAAACTTTGCTTTTCATACTAGTTTAAATAAAACAAGCTGCACATCCTTCACTTTCAGTATCGTCAAGGATGTCGATTAAAAATTTAGAATCTTTAGATTTTGCCCTATTCATGCGGTTTAGGTGCTCTTTTTTGATTTGTTCCGTTCGCTTAGGTTCTATCAAATCCGCTAAAGTTTCATGTTGGTTCCAAGTAAAGCCTTCTTCAGCGTTTTCATATTCCATTGCTTGTATAAACAGGCTTGGATGTTGTTCATAAAGCCAAATCCATTCTATCTTTTGTTGGAAAAAACAGAAATAGCAACCTGAGCGGCTTCTGGCATATTCACCCGTTTTTTCTTCAACTTGATAAGGTTTCTTTTCATAATATTCAGGAACTCCAACTCCACTTTCTCTAAGGATCTTAAATATATCTTCCCTAATCAATAAGTCATCATTTTCCAACATTGGAAAGTCCTCTTCAGTGGCTAATGGATATTCGGTTGTTTTTAAAAAATCAAAAACAACTTTATTAAATGGGATAACACCTAAGTCCAATAGTTGCTCCAATTTATTTCTTCTATTACGTTTTGTAATATTTTTATCTTTTGGGTCTACATCAAAAGGTGTGTGCACAATGTCAATCACTTTATCTAATTGGCGCCCGTTAAGATGAGATGCATATAAATCAGAGATCATGGAAATATTGCCGTTATACAATACTTTGTTGATTACATCTTCTGCCCAAATATTTTTTCTGAAAGGAAAAATGGATTGAATATTTTTTTTAGTGGATATGTAGCCTTCTCGGTCTTCATCTCCTCTAATGCCTACATAAGAAATAGTAGGTGCATCGCCCACAAAATTCTCAAAAGGGTCTAATTTAAGTTTTTTTGTGCACCAGCGCGCGGTAGGGGAGGGTAAATAACCTCTGTATGATTTTAAAAAGTAATCAAATGGATTTTCGTTTGTTTTTGCAACCTCATCATTTTGCAAACGAATTATTTTTTTTCCAATATAGTTTTCAATATTTTCAATTAATCTATAGGTGTCATCTAATTCTTTCCCTGTATCACAGAAATAATAGGTCATATCTAAATGAGGATAATTCTCAAATAAATATATAGCTAAGGCAGCACTGTCCTTTCCTCCCGATATCCCAATTACGTGTTTAGCTTTTTCCATTATTGAGTTCTTCTCTTAGTAACTTTGTCAATATAGCAATTTTAGATTTTTTATCCTTATCAAGTATAGTGTTTATACTTTGAAAGATATCTTCCTTACCTTTTAAAGTGGCTTTGCCATAGCGAATGGTTTGTTTTTGGAGCCCCTCACCTGGAACGGTAAAATCTAACTTTACTATTTCTTCTTTTTCCTCATCAAATTCAATACTAGAAATTTCAACTAAATTATCCAAAGATTGTATCATACTGATTAATCTGTTTTTGGCTCTGTCTTCATCCTCATCAGTAAAGCTAGCTAATTGCTTTTTACTTAAAGTCTGGAAAATTGAAGCCAACCAACTGTCTCTGTCATCAATTGGAGAGCTAAGTCTTCGGATAAAAGTTAATTGCTCTGGTAGCAGTTGATGTTCTTTTATATCCTTAAAACGATTAATTAGTCTTTGTTTATAATCAGTGAAATTTAAATCCTCCCCAACTATTTCTTGGGTGATAAAAGTTTCTAAACGATCAAGGAAATTCCGATAAGCATATTTTAACTCATCAATTTTCTCTTGAAGTAATATTGTGTATTCAGACAAGTAAGCGTCTGACTCAGCTAATTTTTTTAAATCAACATTTAATGCTTTTGGAATATCTTCAAAAAAAGTAGCTTCAGGATCTTGCGCAGAAATGATTGCCTTCCTAAAAAGAATAGCTTCTTTACTGATTCTTTCAGTGTTTTTGCTGTAGTCGTTTAATCCAGCATAGAAGGTTAAAAAGGGTTTTATGCTTTCAATAAAACTTGCATTACTTAATTTATCGCTTTCCTTTTGCTGTAGTAATGCTCTATATCGATTAAAAAGCTTTAGTCTTAAGCCAGATATTTCAAAGGATTTCACATAATATTCCTTTGGATTTCTGGTCATTAAATAAAGAATTGAGCCATTCAGTTCAGGTACATATCCATTTTGATTAAAAAGTGCAAAATCTCCTCTTTTAATAAAAAGAAAAGTAGGAATCCAGAATTCAATGAGACCTAATTTTAGTTTAAATGGGCGTTGACCTAAAATTTCAAATAGGTCAGTAATTTTTCTTTTACTTTCTTTTGCCTCATCCAAGAATTGTTCGCTTACTTTCCACAGTTCTGTAAAAGTAGAATTTTCTGAAGGCTCAGTAAGCTCCCATTGATCACCAATTTTCCTGTGTATTCCCGTAGCAGACAATAAGCTTTGGTAAATGGTTTTTTCAGGTGGAAATTTATTCTTATCAAACCCCAAGTCTTCTTGATTCCAATTTTCAGCCAAACTTTTGTAGTAGTGTTTTCTAGCGGAGTGGATTGAGGCTGAGATCTTATGTTTGTTTAATAACTCATTATTGAATTTTGGAGCTGCAGGATAAACTGTTTCACAAATTTCAGATAATAAGCGGTTAAATTCTTTCTTATTTTTAATCTCAATTTTTTCCCCTTTAAAAACCCAAGTGAGTTGATTTCCATAAAGTGAATTAGCCACATAATGAGATAGTAATTGTTCGTTACTTGCAAGAATACTTTTCAACTCCTTTTGTGCTATATGATCTTCTTCATTAGCTGCAATTACTTTCTTGGTCTTTTCAATTTCCAATAAAGTATCTCGTATTTCCTTGGTATTATTGTAATAGCCATATAAAACAGCCTCTTCATTTTTACTTGAGAACTCCATTAATTCATCAATCGTCAAGTAATTACTTGCAATTAAATTGATATATCCATCTATTTGATCTTGAGGGATATGGTTTAGTGGTTCTTCAGAGATTTTAAAATCAAATAATCTTGGTGTCCCTTTTTTGTAGGTTATAGATTTAGCGGTTATGATAGGGAAGTTGAAATGTTCATTTAACTTAGAAACCATGTCAAGCCCATCATTGACATCCTTTCCTGCATTAAGTAAGGCTTCTTCAATGTCTAAATCACTTCCGAGATATATTTGGTAAGAATCTCTTAAAGCAGAGTATTTAATTATTCTCTGTCTCTTAAGTTGCTCTAAAATTTTTGATACATCCTTAATACCCAGAATTATGGAAGCGTAAGACTCAAGAAATTCATCATTTATTTTGGCTCCACCAGCTTTAAAAATTGAAAGCAGACCAATTATTTTAATAAGTTTGATCGCAATTGGAGCCTTTTCTTGGAATTCTGCTTCAATTGTTTCTTCTGCTTCTCTTATTGAAGCCCAATTGATGTAATGCGGGTTACTCTTAGAGTTAATAAAAGAATAGAAATCATGATAGAGATAATTATAGATATGAGTTAAATCAAAATAATTTTTTCGATTACTTATCTCAACTGATTTTAAAAAAGTAAAAAGAGAGCGTTCATTTTGACCATATTTTTGAAGAGCAGCAGTCAATACTACTGCTGATATTGGCTCTAAGGGGAATAGTTTATCACCTATCTTTTTCAAAAACTCTGTTTCTATTGAAAATAAATGATGTTTTTCAATAAGGTTTATGAGTTGGCTGGCCTTGTCACCTGTTATTTCTTCATTTTCGGTTTCTTGAGCAGCAAGATATAAAAGTTGCTCTACTGGTTCATTAAAGGTTAGTTCTCTTAATCGTCCTTTAACCTTTCTCCATTCATTTCTTTGTTTCTCATCTGATAATTCATAGCCATATGCATCAAAACTTTGGTGAAGAGTGCATATAAAAAGAATATTTCTATTGGAGTCGTTAACAAACTCGGCTAATTGTTGAATGAAGTACAATTCCTTTTCTGGCTCATGTTTGGTACCAAACTCCAAAAATTTCCCGAATTCATCTGCAAAAATGACTAATAAACCATCCTTGCCCAAGGCATCATATTCTTTAAAGATAGCATCAAAAATATGCTGATTTCCACTGAACCGATGTTCAAGATTAAAATAATCTTCACAATATTCTGTAAAGGAATTGTGTTCGCCAACCCAATTAAAAAACTTAACTTTTTTATTACCGAAATTAAGTTTGAAATAATCTTCTTTACCTTTTAAACTTTGTTGTAATGCCCATAGAAAAGAAGATTTTCCAGTACCATAAGACCCAATAATGCTGAAAGCATGAAAACCTTTCTTAAAATCATTAACTAATTGCGCTGCAATTCTTTCAGTATTTGGAGTAAGATAATACTGAATATCCTTATCAGAATCCCTTAATATATTGATAGATGGAGAAAACTTAACCTTCATAATATGATTTTAAAACTTGAAAAGGAGATGGTTTTTGCTCCCTGAATTGTATCTCTACAATTCCAGCCTCATTCGATAGAATAATGTTTTTATATTTTTCGGAAACAAGTTGCAGTTTCTCATAGAGACTCTCTTGGTCAATTGCAAAAATATTTCCAATCCCATTTTCACTATACAAACTTTGAAAACTTATGGATTGTCCATAAGTATCATCTGAAATAATAGCAAAAAGTATTATTTCAGGAGGTAAACTTTGTCTTTTTTTACTGCTAATACTCTGCAATTTTATATGTTTATCTCCTCTTTTTATTTCATCAACTAAATTTAATTCAGTTAAGATTCCCGATAGATTTTCCTCAAGATCCTTTTCATTTTTTGTTGCTAAATAGAGCTTCACAAAAACGTCAAAATCTTTCTTTAAGGTGTTTTTATTAAAAGAGCCATATTCTGAATATTTTCTAGCTACAAAATCTTGTAAATTCTTATTGTTGAATTCTGGTTTTACTTTTCTCAGTTCTGTAAATAAAATGGAATAGATTGAAGAATAGTTTGATTTAATTAGAAAATAGTGAAGAAGCCATAATGTGCCTTCATCCTCCAAATATGGATCCCAGCCATTATCATCAAATATAGCTTTTGTTATTTTATACGGAGTTTCATTTTTATCCACCAAACCAAATGCTTTCATCCAAAACCTAACCGCACTTACCATATTTTTACCAATACCTAACTCTAATACTGCATTATCATCATTGAATGACATTCCCTTGTTAATAAAGTCATAGCCTTTTTTCAACCAAAACTGCCTGCAATGGAAGGTATCGTGTCCAGAAAATATGAGATTTGACATAGTGTCAAAATTACAAAATCATAGACTTTAAACCACTATGTTTAGAGTAATTTGAGAATTTTTAGGTTATTGAGATTCAACCAAAAATTCAGATATTAATTATGGCGAATTCGCCATAATTAAACCCAAGTTGGATTAAACAGTTACAAAATTCTTTCAATAGCCGTGTTTTGAATCAGCTCAATTTCCAATTCCCCTCATCCTTCATTATCTTCACTTCTGCATTCACCAAAAAAGAACCTCATGAAAAACAATATTTTCTTTCTTTTAGTCGGTATTTTGATAGCCATACCTATCACCATTTGGGCCGTATCCAAATTCCATCACCCACGGAAATATTTAGAAGAAGCTCAAGTAAAGGAAGTGATTCTAAGACAAGATTTTCATGGGGCAAAAGTAAATTTGAATGATGTCTATTTTGTACACCGAAGAAATAAACCCAATAGACCGATTATTGCATATTATGAAATTCCAGTAGAGATTTCCGCTTTTGTGGATTTAGAAAATATGGTGGTGAGTAGTGATAAAAATCAAAATATTACAATTCTGTTGCCAGAGCCTAAGCTGGACGTTCCAAACTTCAAATGGGAGCAAGCCGAGTTTGAAAGTTTGAGAGTACTGGATTTGGATATCACGCTCTTTGAAAATAGAATGGAAGCAGCCATGAAAGAGATTAAGGAAATAGAAGCGGAGAGAAAAGATAAAATTACCCAAGTGGCTATTAATTCAGGAATTCTGGAGCTTACTAAACTTCAATTATCAGATGTTTTTGAAGCTATTTTTCTACCACTCGACCAGGAAGTTAGCATTCGGTTTGCTGGAGATGAAAATCCTGATGATTTTGAAAATACTATGCGTACTTCTGGCGAAATTCTAAATGAATTGGAGCAGGAATTAATGTCTTTTGATAAGCAAAAAGATATTGGGATGGAGTATTGATTCATCTTAGAGTTTTCAAAGTGTAAACACTATAAAGACGATTCAGACTATCAATCCGTAATCCATAATTTTAACATTCCTAATTCAAAACCCATGTAGCAACATGTAATCTCATTCTACGTATTGCTTACTAAAAAGAAATATGGAAAATCATTCTACTAATACAACCCAAAATTTAGATCAGATTCAATTAGAATTATTGAAAAAACGGAAAAGTCCTGTGGCTTTTTCTGACAAGGAAGTTTCAAAAGAACAATTGCAACAAATTTTTGAGGCTACTCGTTGGGCGGCATCCTGTTTTAATGAGCAACCATGGCGATTTGTTGTGGCTACGAAAGCACAAGGAGCGCATTATCAAAAAGTGTTAAATGGAATAAATGAACACAATCAAAAGTGGGCTCAAAATGCGCCTGTTTTGATGCTCACATTCGCCAAAAAGACTTTTGACATGAATGGTCAACCCAATATGCATAGCTGGCACGACCTTGGATTGGCTGTTGGGAATATGTCAGCTCAGGTAACTTCAATGGGGCTGTATTTGCACCAAATGGCAGGGATTGTAAGAGATAATATTCAAAACACTTTCGATATTCCTGAAGGATATGAAGTGGTTTCTGCTATAGCTTTAGGCTATAAGCTAGATTTTGAAAATGTGCCAGAAGAATTAAAAGCCAGAGAATCTAAAGAACGTAGTAGAAAACCAATAAAAGAGATTGTTTTTGATAAAGCATGGGGTGAGAGTAGTTTTTAATATTGGCATTCTATATTTCTGATTACACCTTAATCAATATTTATTATTCATTCTGAAGGCGAAATATTAGGGAGACTATCCGATAAAGGCTTCAACTTTTGAAGTACACTTTGAAAGTGGAGCCTTTATCTAACTTACTTTCTACTTTAATATCTCCATCTGCATTCGAAATAATTTTTTTGACTAAATACAATCCTACGCCAGAGCCTTCCACATGACTATGCCTTCTTTTAAAAACATTAAAGATTTCATCAATTTTATCTGATTTCATGCCTATTCCATTATCCTGAACAGTAAGTACGGTATAATCATTTTCTTTTTTTGTGCTAATGGTTATTTCAGGAGTTCGGTCTGCAGCTTTGTATTTTATAGCATTGCTTAGTAAGTTGAATAAAATATTTTTCAAATTTTTCTTGGAAAAGGATATCCGAGGCACCTGAAAATCGCAAATTATAGTGGCTCCCGCTTTTTTTAACTCTTCCTGCAGATGACTTTTAACATCTTTAAACAATTCATTAATTTCAGTTGCTTCACTTTTTTCTAGCTCACTTTCAATTTTTGCAATATCAGATAATTCGTCTATGCTTCTTTTTAAGAATGTAAAAGAGTTTTGAACGATATCTACTACTTTTTTAGAGTCTAAACTATCAGATTTTTTCTCTTCTTTTAAGTAAGGCAACATAGCTTCTACATTGGCGATTGGTCCTTTTAAATTGTGAGAAACAGAGTAAATAAAAGTACTGTGATCTGCATTTATTCGCGATAATTTATCCTGCGTTTTCTTCAATTTGGTGATATCATTAAAGGTAACAATTACACCATCGTGCGTACTTTCTTTTTCCTTGAAATAGGGGGTAACTACCATTTGGTACCAACGGCCGTCATTCGTTTGTATTTCTTTTTCAAGACTATTGGTAGACTCCATAACCATCTGAATATTGTCAATGAGCGTAGGAAGCTTAATTTTTGTAGAAATATCGCTTAATGGTCGACCAATGTCAGAATTCTGAAGATTTACCTGTTTGGTAGTAGGCGGAGTGAATTTGCGCAGTATCATATTGTTATCGATATAAAGCTGCCCATTAACGGTGCCTTTAAAGAAGTTATTTAAATCATCATTTAATTCTGCTAGCTCCTTTATTTTTAATTGATACTCATTATTTACCGTTTGTAGTTCTTCATTGACTGATTGTAGCTCTTCATTTGTGCTTTACAGTTCTTCATTGCTGGATATTAATTCTTCATTGTAGGAAGAGATATTGTCATGAGATTCTTCTAAATCTTCATGGCTTCGTTTTAATTCTTCCTTAACGGTAGAAAGTTCTAGTTTTAAGTCTTCGATGTGTTGGCGAGCATATTTGTCTAATTCAAAAAAATCATCATGCGCTCTATCTCCCGATTTTTCGAGGTGGTCTCGATATAAAACCAATGAACTATCCACTAAATCTCCTGTATGTTCATTGAGAGGAATCACGACTATATCTACAAAATGCTTTTCATCATTTTTTACAAATTTTACATCCGATAAGGAATTCTTCCTTTGATTTCGATTGGCTTTTTTCAGACAAACCGAAGTAGCAATTACTAATTCCTCAGGAAGCATTTCAAGTAAATTGAAACTGAAAAATTTTGGGGACAGGTATTTCTCTTAGTTTCCGTAAGTTTCCAAAATAGAAAAATCAGCATTCACATAAATACCAGCTTCAAAATTTAATTCCTCAAAAATGCTTTGTTTACTGATTTTTTCTGCCTTTTTATCGCTTTTAGCAGGCTTGGCGGAAGATTTTTTAGATGAAATATCAGGTAGCGTTATGCCAGGCGTGCTGTAAGTAGTATCTCTAAGAAACCTAGGCTGCTCTATACTTCTGTAGATTTTCCATTTTTTATCGATTATGGAAAAGGACTCTTTCAAATCTCCTAAACTTTCACTCGGACCTAAGAACAAATAGCCTTTTGAATTAAGGCAAAAATGCAGAGAAGATAGAATTCTTTTCTGTAAAATTGGATTAAAATAGATAAGAAGATTTCTACAACTTATCAGGTCAATTTTACCAAAAGGAGGTTGCTTCACAATATCATGATCAGCAAACACGATCATTTTTCGGATATCTTCACTTATCTTATATTGATTGTTTTGTTTACTAAAATATTTTTCTAGTAGTTCGTCAGAAATATCTGTTTTGATGCTTGAATTATAAACTCCTTTGGAGGCAAGGGCCAATGCATTTTTGTCTATATCACTCGCAAAAATTTTGACTTCCAATTCTTTTCCAACTTTCTCAAGGTGTTCACTTATTAAAATAGCGATGGAATATGCTTCTTCTCCAGTAGCACAACCCACAACCCAAATTTTAAGTGTACCTCCTGTTTTTTTACCTTTTATAATTTCAGGAATTACTTTTTCTTGTAACGTTTGGTATGCATCATTATCTCTAAAAAACTTGGTGACACTTATCAAAAATTCATTCGCCAGAATCTCAAGTTCAGCGGTATTTTTCTTCATATACTCAATATATTCATCTATTGATTCTATATTGGTATGGGTCATTCTGATGGCAATTCTCCTAATAATGGTTGGCCGCTTGTAATTTGTGAAATCAAGTGGAGTATGCTGTTTTACTAAGTTAAGAATTTCAGTAAATCGTTCTTCATTATCATGTAGAACTTCCTGAGATAATTTTAATTTAAGTTCTTCGGCTTTTAAATGGGATAATATTTCTGTAGAAATTAAATGTGGTTCGATGACAACATCTGCATTTCCTGATTCAATTACATTACGTGGTATTTCCTGAAATTCGGTGCTGGACGGTTCTTGCACGATAACATAACCGCCACGCTTTTTAATGGCTGCAGTTCCTTTTGTGCCATCTTGCCCCATTCCATCGAGGATTACAGCTATGCTTTTTTCGGCTTGGTCCTCAGCTAAAGAACTCAGAAAAATATCGATTTGCGCATTGGATTGGCTGGGTTTGCTACTGTTTAGGTGTAAAACCTTATTTTTGATGGTCATACTTTTCCCAACAGGCATGATGTAAACTTGATTAGGTTTTACAGCCATTCCGTTTTCTGCTTCATTAATCTTTAAGGCACTGTGTTTATTTAAAAGCTCTGCTATAAGACTTTTGGTATCCTTTGTAAAATGTTGGACAATAATGTAAGCAACATCCTCACTTGGCAACTGGTCAAACAGTTGTTGGATTGTTTCCATTTCGCCTGTGGAGGCTCCAATGGCTACGATATAAGAGCTTTTATTTAATTCGGGTTCAGTCATCGCCATTGGATTAATTTTGGGGTTGTTGTATATCTTATTATTTGATTGAAAAGATTCAAGATGAGAATTTAGGCCTGTCCAATTGATTGCTTCTATTCAATAATTGTAGTAGGAATATGCACATTACATCCTTTAAAAAATATAACAATAGAAAGGTAGTAAATAATTAGGATGCTTTCGTGAAATAGTTAGTTTAATTTGATTTTACCAAAGAAATATTTGCAAAAATCTCACATTTTGATTTGCCATATTGAAAATCAATTGCAATTCATTTAGAGTAAATAATAATTTTTACTCATGACTTACTAAAAGTTAATCGATGCGATAAAAATAAGAGCGTGATCATGGTAGATTAGACCTAGATTTTGAAATAGGCAGTAAAGGTGGAGCCTTTATCTAGTTCACTTTCAACAGTAATTTCTCCATCTGCATTTTCAATAATTTTCTTTACTAAATAAAATCCAACTCCAGAACCTTCAACATGATTATGGCGCCTTTTAAAGATGGCGAAAATCTCATCAATTTTATCAGGTTCCATTCCTAGGCCATTATCACTTATAGAAAGGGCGATAAATTCTTCCTTCCTTCTGGTGCTAATTGTGATTTCTGGTGTTCGTTCAGGTGATCTATATTTTATGGCATTGCTAATTAAGTTGAGTAATATGCTTCTTAGGTTTTTCTTGCCAAATGAGATATACGGCTCTTCAAAATCACAAATTATTTTAGTTTCAGTTTTGTCTATTTCTTCATGAAGACTGATTTTAATTTCCTCACACAATTCTTCTAAATCAACAGGTGCGGCTTTATCTATTTCACTTTCAATTTTTGTAATGTCGGATAATTCATCAATCGTTTCTAATAAATTGTTAATCGAAACATTAATCATATCCATTATTTTGTCTGTTCCGATACTCGCTGCTTTGGTATCATCCGCTAAAAAGGAGACTAATCCTTTAAGACTAGAAAGAGGGCCTCTTAAATCGTGAGAAACGGAATAAATGAATGTTCTGTGGTCTGCATTTATCCGAGAGAGCTTATGTTGTGATTTTTTTAATTCAGTGATTTCATTAAAGGTTATAATAACTCCATCGTAAATGTTTTCTTGTTCTTTGAAATACGGAGTAATCACCATATGATACCAACAATTATCATTTGTTTGTACTTCTTTATCAATTTCAACAGATGAATTAATCACATTTTCAATATTTTCCATCAGCGTTGGTAATTTTATCTTAGTGGAAATATCGCTAAGTGGTCTGCCAATATCCGTACTTTTCAAATTGATTTGCTTAACAGCAGGAGCTGTGAATTTGCGCAATATCATATCATTATCAATATAAAGTTGCCCATTAATGATGCCTTTAAAAAAGTTAGAAAGGTCATCGTTTACCTCTGCTAATTCTTTAATTTTTAATTGATATTCATTGTTTACCGTTTGTAGTTCTTCATTTACAGATTGTAATTCCTCATTAGTGCTTTGCAGTTCTTCGTTGCTAGAGATCAATTCCTCATTATATGAAGTTATATTATCATTCGATTCATCTAAAGCATCATAACTTTTTTTCAGCTTATCTTTTGTAATGTCCAGTTCATGTTTTAAGTCATTGATGTGCTGAGCCGAATGAGCGTCCAATTCAAAGAATTCATTAGATGGACTACTTTTTTCGCCTTCGTGGTGGTCACTAAAAAGTATAAGTGAGCTGTTTTGCTTTTGATTGGTTTTTTTATTGATAGGGATGACGACCACATCCGTGAAATGCTTTTTATTGTTTTTTAGAAATCGGACATCTGATATGCTACTTTTTCCCCGATTTCTATCCGCTTTTTTTAAGCAAACAGAAGTAGCAATGGAAAGCTCTTCAGGAAGCATTTCCAGTAAATTGAAATTAAAAAATTTGGGTGATAGATATTTATCATAATTTCCAAATGTTTCTAAAATGGAGAAATCTGAATCCACATAAATACCTGCTTCAAAACCTAATTCTTCCAATATGCCATGATTATGAATCTCCGACAGCTGAGTATCGTTAGTTGTTCTTTCGGAAACGGGGTGTTTTTTAAAAGATATATTAGGTAAAGAAAGACCAGGAGTGCTATAGGTAGTATCTCTTAGTTGCTTGGGTACTTCTGCATTTCTGTATATTTTCCATTTTTTATCTACTGTAGAAAAAGATTTTTTCAAGTCACCTAAACTTTCACTAGGGCCTAAAAATAAATAACCTTCCGGATTCAGACAAAAATGTAAAGAAGAGAGTATTTTTTTCTGTAAAATTGGGTTGATGTAAATTAAAAGATTACGACAACTTATCAGATCAATTTTGCCATAAGGGGGCTGTTTTACAATATCATGATCAGCGAAAATGATCATCTTTCGGATATTATCTCTAACCCTATATTTATCATCTTCTTGTATGAAATACTTCTCGAGCAGTTCTTCGGAAACTTCTTTTTTGATGCTTGCACTGTAAACACCCTTTGAGGCAACGGCCAAAGCAGCTTTATCAATATCGCTAGCAAAAATTTTAACTTCCAGATTCTTCTGCACTTTAGTTAAGTGCTCCATGATTAAAATGGCAATGGAGTAAGCTTCCTCGCCAGTAGCGCAACCCACTACCCAGAGTTTCAAGTTATCCACCATCAACTTATTTTTTATGATATCAGGAATTATCTTTTCCTTTAATATTTGGAAAGCTTCCCTATCCCGAAAAAATTTGGTTACGCTAATCAGAAATTCCTTTGCTAAAATCTCTAGTTCACCTGTGTTTTCATGAATATAATTGATGTAGCCTGTAAGTGTTTTAATATCATTTTTTGTCATTCTGATGACAATTCGTCTGATGATGGTAGGGCGTTTGTAATTCGTAAAGTCAAGGGGAGTGTACTGCTTTACTAAATTAAGAATTTCAGTCAGCTGAGACTCATTGTTTTTAGTGACTTCTTCTGATAATTCTGCACTCAGTTCTTCCCTTTTTAAGTAGGCAATTATTTCTTCGGGAATTAAGTGAGGTGGTAATATGGCATCAGCATTACCTGATTCAATTACACTCAGTGGCATATCCTTGAATTTGGCACTGGAAGGCTCTTGCACAATGACCATTCCACCATTTTTTTTAATGGCCTCGGCACCGCGGGTTCCATCATTCCCCATTCCCGAAAGAATTATGGCTATGCTTTTTTCTGCTTGGTCTTCAGCTAGGGAATTTAAAAATATGTCGATAGCCTTATTAACTTGATTAGGCTTGCTATCGGTGAGATATAATATTTTATTATCAATCGTCATGTTCTTCCCTTTAGGTATTATATAAACCTGATTGGGCTGGACATACATTTCATTTTCTACTTCACAAATTTTGAGCTTACTATGTTTTTCTAAAAGCTCTACCATAAAGCTTTTGTGATCTGGCGAAAGGTGTTGAATGATTACATACGATACTCCATCAGTAGGGGTGTGGTCGAAAAGAGAATGAATAGCATCCATTCCTCCTGAAGAAGCACCAATACCAATTATGTAACAGCTATTATTTAAATCCGATTCAGTCATATCTTTTGGGTAAATTGTGATCTTCCTGAAGAGCTTATACTTTTTTTTAATGAATAAGCTTCATTTTTAGTATTGAGTAATGCTACAAAGTTTTTTATTAGCTCAGTATAGAATCTTTAAATGTTAATACCTTAAATACTGTTTAGAATGTTACGCATGTAAGGTATATTTTTAATATTAGAGATTGTTACATAATTCACAGATTGTCTATTTTTTTTTTTCTATTGAACTATATATTTTGTCGACTAATTCACTTTTTATTCAGGATAAATGGTTGATTAGTGGTTTTAAACAGGGTAATTGAAATTAAAAAGGTTAAAACTTGAAAATCATTTTTATTCAGAAAAAAGCCTAACTACACTTTTTTCAAAATAATGAAAATTGTAATAATCTAATAAAAATATTTTTAGAGTATACCTTTTTGTAAGTATTGTTTTGAAACATTATGGGAGAAATTAACTGATATTTAGGCTTATTTAATATATGAGTACTTTAGTATATTCCTCAATAGTGTAGCAACACACAATAAATTCTAGCTTAACTATTTGAAAATTACACATTATGAAAAAATATAACATTCCTTCTGAAACTCGCATAGGCCATATTCATTTAAAGGTATCTGATTTAGATCGGTCTCTGGATTTTTATCATGGTTTATTAGGCTTTGAAATTATTCAGAAGTTAGGAGATCAGGCTGCATTTATTTCCGCTGGCGGGTATCACCATCATATTGGATTGAATACTTGGCAAAGTAAAGGGGCTGAGAAGGGTCCTGACTACGCTCCAGGTTTATTTCATACTGCCATCGTCTATCCGACCAGAAAGTCGCTTGCCGAAATTTTTCAGCGTTTGCGTGAAGCTAATTATCAATTCACAGGTGCTGCCGACCACGGTGTTTCAGAGGCACTTTATTTAGACGATCCTGATGGAAATGGAGTCGAACTTTATTGGGACAGACCAAAAGAGGAATGGCCCCGAAATGATCATGATGAAATTGAAATGTACACTAGACCCCTCGATTTGCAATTATTGTTAGATGAATTGCTTTGAGAAGTTCCCATTGAGATTTATCCTGCAGTTTGGTTTCTAAAAACTATTTAAAAATAATTGCGTTTGTATTAATTACAAATGAATATATTGCCAATCATTTTTTAACTTAAATTAATAATTAATTATGAAGACTGTAGGTATAATTATTTTAGTTATCGGTATTGTCTGTACGATCATGTTCGGCATTCAAGCAATGCAAGATTCTGAAAGCTTTAGTGTTTTAGGAATGGACATCGCTGTTAGTTCGGCTGACTGGACTCCGTTAATAATAAGTGTAATAGTGCTTTTGGTTGGTGCTTTCTTATATTCTAAAGGTAAAAGATAATGTTTTATCAAGATCATCCATTATCAAAAAATAGGAGCTTTTAGCTCCTATTTTTTTTTCTAAAACTCTGTTATCTAACCTATCGAACAGTTATCAGTTTTGTACAAATAATATTGTTTTTATCTTATTTTAATTGGAAGAAAGTTATATTCATGTGTATATTATAGTTTTTTATGGTCACATGGAATCTTTGATTAAAAATTCATCTTCGGTTGGTTTAAAATTCGAAGTAGAATTTTTAATGTCGATTTCATGGATTAACTACAATTGATGTCACTTTATATTTTCATTCTATCATGGCAAATATTTTTTAATCCTCTTGAGATAAATCAAGAGCAGGATGAAGTAATCTTGAATATGCAGGATTTATATTCTTATGAAGATAAGCATAATAGATTAACTTTTTCAGATGTAAAATCAGCACAATTTTATAATAATTTTACTCAAAAGCCTGATTTTGAGCCTGATGATTACAATAGGAATTCTACTTATTGGATAAAGTTAAATTTTGTTTTGCCCCAATACGATGGAAATTATATTCTTGAATTTTACGATCAAACCATAGATAGTATTAATGTGTACATCAGGCAGAATAATGGTTTATTCCGAAAGTATAATTTGGGAGATGCCTACCCATTTAGCAGTAAATCAATAAAACACAAAAATTTTGATTTAACACTTGAAGCAGATAGTGAATATGAAGCTTACATTCAAGTCAAAAATTCTCAATATGCTGACATAAGGATTGCTATAAAAAGAATTGATCGCTTTATTCAATATAGTCTGAGTGAATATTTCCTTTACGGTATTTTTTATGGAATGATCCTTATTATTTCTTTAAACAATTTGTTGATTTATTTGGCAATTAGGGAGATAAAATATGTTTATTATACCTTCTATATTTTAAGCGTAGGTTTTTATGCATTATGTATTGACGGTATAGCCTACCAATATTTATGGCCTGAGCAGCCCAAATGGAATCAGTTGGCATATGGTGTGGCGCTTTACGCTATTATCTTTTGGTCTACCATTTTTTCTATTCATTTTTTGAAAACCAAAATAAGGGCCCCGCGCTTGCATAAATTAATTATAGCAGTTTTAGCGATTCGTTCTTCTCTCTTTATTTATAGTTTATTTTTTAATCCTAGTTTATTTCGATTTCGAAATATTGAGATAATTCTTTTATCCTTAATATTTATCAGTAGCATTTTCGTTTTTAGAAGAGGTTACAAACCTGCTCGCTTCTTTGTGGTAGCTTATGGAATTCTTTTTCTAGGATTTTTAATGCGAGCACTCATAAACTGGTCAATTATTCCTTTTAATACTTTCAATTATTACAGCCTGCATTTAGGTTTTATATTAGAAATGATATTTTTAACATTTGCACTTTCCGATAGGGTTAGAATTTTAAAGACCAACAGAGATAGGGCGCTCAAGCGAATTGTTACCCAACATGAGCAAAATGTTAAAGTCATCAATAGAATTAATAAAGGGCTAGAGAAAAAGGTAGAGGAACGAACAAGAGACTTACATCAAAAGAATTCTGAGCTTGAAGAAACCAATAAAAGAATTAATACGCAATCAAGAGAAATAGCGGAAATTAATTCTATGCTTGATTTAGATAACTGGCGATTGCAGAATGATATTAAAAAAATTCAGCGAGAGCGTTTAATGCATAAAAATATAAATTTCGAAGAATTCATTGAGATTTTCACCACCAAAGAACAGTGCCTTGAGATTCTCGCCTCATTCAAATGGAAAGAAGGTTATGAATGTCAAAAATGTAACAATACTAAATATCATTTTAACGAAACCAACTTAGCTCGAAGATGTACCAAATGTGGGTATAATGAAAGCCCTACGGCCTTCACTATTTTTAAGGGAATTAAATTTGATTTAACGAAAGCGTTTTTTATTGTGTATTCACATCTCAACGAAGACCGATACACCTTAGATGAACTTGCTGAAATAATGAAAATGCGTAGAAATACCATTTGGGAATTCAAAAAGAAAGTGGAGGAAGAAATTGAAAATAATGGAAAGTCCTATCTAAACAATATGCTCCACTTCGGTTATGAAAAACTCACCAACTTTACAGAAATTCGGTAGAAATTGTATTTTTTCGATATAGTTAAAAAAATATTTTTATTGTTTTTTAATCAGGACAACTAAAATAAAATATCTATTCAATGATTATTATCGCATAAAAAGTATTGTTTTTAAAGCGTTATAACATTTGAAAAACAGTCTTTTTTTTCAATTGTATAATATAAAAATATCTATTTTATAATTTTGATATCAAGTAAACATTCACTTAACTTCAGAAACAGAAGTTTAAATAATGGCCTCCCGAGAGCGCCTTAAATGTTTTCTTATGAAAAAAAAGCTACAACTAATTTTACTTTTAATTTTCATTGTCACCTCAGTGAAAGCTCAGGTTGAATTGAAAGGAAAGGTGACCGATGCTGACACCAACCAACCTATTCCAGGCGTATCCATAAAAATAGTAGGAAGTGACAGAGGAACAGTTACTGACCTAGAAGGGACTTACACTTTAAGCATAGAAGAAGAGGCTTCTTTAAGTTTTTCATTTATTGGTTACAAAACGCAAACAGTCGATGTGAATGGCCAATCAACTATCAATATTCAACTGGAAGAAGATATTGAAACCTTAGATGAGGTTGTCGTTGTCGGTTATGGAGCGATTAAGAAAAGTGATTTAACGGGTTCTATTTCTTCGATAGAAGCTGATGAAATGATTAAAGCACCTGCAGCGGATCCAATGCAGTCTTTACAAGGAAAGGTAGCAGGTTTACAGGTTCTAAATGGTTCAGGTCGGCCAGGGGCTGAGTCTAATGTTCGTTTGAGAGGAATTACAACTCTAAATGATAACAGAGTTTTATATGTGGTTGATGGAGTAATTATAGAAGGTGGAATAGGCTTTTTGAATAGTAATGATATTGAATCAGTTGAGGTATTAAAGGATGCTTCTTCTAAAGCGATTTATGGTACTCGTGGTGCAAATGGGGTGATTTTAGTGACCACAAAAACTGCTGAAGTGGGGGAGGGCGGTATCTCTCTTTCCTCTGAATATGGAGTAGAAAATATTGCGAACAAAATTGGGGTGATGTCGGGTCCTGAATTTGCGAATTATATAAATGACGCTGAACCAGGAACCTATAATAACATAAGTGCCCTACCAAATACCGACTGGCAAGACGAAGTACTCCAAAATTGGCAACCAATTCAAACCCACACTATTTCAGCCAAAGGAGCAACAGAAAAATTGTCATACTACATTTCTGGGGGATATTTCGGACAAGAAGGAATTGTTCCAAAGTCTGATTTTGAAAGAATGACTTTTAAATTGAATACGAGTTATGAGGTTAAACCATTTCTAACCCTTGGCACAAACTTAACAGGAATTAACATTAATGCTACCAATCCTCCGGGCGTGGTGAATAGCCTGATTAGAGCTTGGCCCATTAATGCACCTTACAATGATGATGGCACTTTCGGAGAGGTTCAAGGGAGTAATCCTTTGGCAGCAGTTGAATTTAATAATTCTACCAGAAATGAATTACGAGCTTTAGGTAATTTTTATGCAGAGGTCTATTTCTTAGAAAGCTTTCAGTTTAGAAGTAGTTACCAATTTGATATAATCAATAATAAAAATCGCTCTTTTACTCCTGAATTTTTCGTTGCTCCACTTCAGCAAAATGAGGAAAGTAATATCAATATCGGGTTTGGAGAAAGCAGAAACTGGATTTTTGAAAACACACTTTCTTACAATAAAGAATTAGGAAGAAGTACAATAAACAGTGTAATAGGATATACTGCCCAAGAAATTAATTCTGAATTTATTAGTGGGGGTAGAAGAAATTTAATTGGGGTTGACCCAAGTTTATGGTATTTAAATGCAGGTGCTTCAGATTATCAGGTAAATGCAAATGGGGGTGCAACCAGTGCTTTAACTTCCATTCTGTTTA
Organism: Marivirga sp.; assembly: GCF_035704835.1. GTDB lineage: Bacteria > Bacteroidota > Bacteroidia > Cytophagales > Cyclobacteriaceae > Marivirga. The sequence goes on from NZ_DASSWQ010000043.1 coordinate 20,203, forward strand.
GAACCAATTATGCTTATGACGGAAGGTACTTAGCAACGCTTACCTTCAGAAGAGATGGGTCTTCGAAATTTGGTAGAAATAACCGGTATGCCAATTTTCCTGCTATTGCACTAGGTTGGAACATTTCGAACGAAAATTTTTATCCTCAAGATTTCATCATTAATAATTTGAAGTTGAGAGCAAGTTATGGCCTCAACGGAAATCAAAATATACCAGGTGATGATCAATATTCCAGAATAGGTTCAGGCATCAATTCAGTTTTTGGTTTTAATGAATCTTTAATCAATGGTGCCTCATTTGTTGATAGTCCAGGCAATCCTAATTTAAGATGGGAAACTACCTCAGAATACGACATAGGAATTGAATTTGATGTTTTAGAAAGTCGATTACAAGGGGAATTTGATTATTACAACCGAACCACTTCTGATATATTAGTATTGCTTGACCTGCCGGGTTATGCTGGTGCAGGAGCATTTGTTCAGCAAAGATTCAACGCGGCTACTGTTAATAATAATGGGATAGAATTTGCGCTCAACTGGGTAGATGAAATAGGAGATTTTACCTACGGATTTGGTGTGAATGGATTCACCAATAACAATGAGGTAACCGATCTCGGAGAAGATATTGGAATAGCAGATAATATAATCAGTGGAGATTTAGGAAACGGGCAAAGAGTTACATTTACGGAAGTAGGAATGCCAATTGGCCATTTTTATGGATATAAAGTAGCTGGTATTTTCCAGAATGATGAACAATTAAATGAATTTCCAAGGCTTAGTCAACAAGGCGTTGGTGATTTTATTTATGAGGATGTCAATGGAGATGGGGTTTTAAATGATGACGATAAGACCTTCATTGGTTCCTGGATTCCAGATTTCGTTTATGGGTTCAATTTTAGTGTCGGTTTTAAAGGATTAAATATCTCAGCCGATTTTGCAGGTCAATCAGGCAATAGCATTTACAATGGCAAACAAGCTGTCAGACCAAATCTTGTGAATTTTGAGGATCGATTTTTGGATAGATGGACGGGAGAAGGAACTTCAAATACTGACCCTCAAGCTTCTCTAACAGGAATCAATTACCAACCCTCCGATTACTTCGTTGAGGATGCGTCCTTCTTTAAATTAAGAACGCTTACAGTCAATTACCAATTTCTAAGAACCTTACTTGACAATATTAATTTCAATTCAATATCAGTGTTTGTGAGAGGAACAAACTTATTCATTTGGACTGACTATTCAGGATATACACCAGAAATAGGAAGTGGAAATTCTGCTCTGGGCGGAGTGATAGACAATGGAGTTTACCCGACTACAAGAGTGCTAAGTACAGGTTTAAATATGACATTTTAAAAATCATAATTGATGAAAACATATAAAATATATTCATTAATAGGGATGCTAATCATCTTATCCATTTTCGGATGTGAAGATGATTTTTTAGATAGACAGCCACAGGCAACTTTGGTAGCTGGCAACTTTCCTGCAACTGGAGAGGAGGCAGTAATTGCCACGAATGGAATCTACAATACATTAAGAATATGGGGCATTTATTCGGGCGGATTTCCTTTGATAGACATCATGACAGATGAAATGGTGAAGGGAAGTAATCCTGGTGATGGTGTTCAAGTGCTAAACTTCCAGAATTATACGTTCACTGCCGATGATGGAAATATTGAAACATGGTATAGAACATTATACCTAGGAATAAGAAGGTCTTATTTGGTATTAGAGAAAGTACCTGAAATTGAAATGGATGCTCAGCTACAAAACAGATTATTGGGAGAGGCTCGCTTTTTACGTTCATTTTTCTATTTCAGTTTGGTACAAGCTTTTGGGGATGTACCATTTGTGGAATCATCCGAGGCACCTGATGGGCTAGAAAGGACAAATAAAGAAACTATTTATCAGGAGGTTATTATTCCTGACTTATTATTTGCGATAGATAATTTACCGGAAAAATCTGAATACGCCAATGAGGATGCGGGCAGAATTACCAGAGGAGCCGCTAGAGCAATGTTAGCCAGAATTTATCTATTCAGAGGTGATTTTCAAAATGCTGCTACTTACGCTTTGGAAGTAATCAATTCACAACAGTATGAATTAGAGGATGAATTTCAGATGGCTTTTAGGGTGGCAACCGAGCACGGGCAGGAATCAGTTTTTGAAATCGGAGCAATTCCAGAAGGTAATTTTGCTTTAGGTGGAAATCAGTACGCGAATACACAAGGCGTAAGAGGAACACCAAACTGGGGATGGGGATTTGGCAGACCATCTTATCCCTGGATAGAAAAATTGAATAATAACAATGACCCAAGATTGGAGGGCTCTGTAATTTTCTTAGGGGATACTATTGATGGCGTTTTAATCCAAGGTGATGGAACCACGCCAGACACCACTTATGCAGAAGATGGTTCTATACTTCAAATAGAAACTTACAATAGAAAAGTTTATGCAACAGGAGAGCGAAGCGCTGACCGATGGGGGCATAATAGAAGAGTTATCCGATATGCTGACGTATTATTAATGGCTGCAGAAGCTTTGAATGAAACAGGCAGATCCGCTGAAGCGCTAACCTACCTAAATGAGGTAAGACAAAGAGCTAGAGGAGATGTAGATGGAATCCTTCCAGATATAACTACAACCGACCCAGACCAATTGAGAGAAATTATTTACGAGGAAAGAACTCGTGAGCTTGCTTTTGAGGGCTTACGATACTGGGACTTAATCAGGACAAACCGAGCAGAAGAAATTTTAGGTCCTTTAGGATTTGAAGCCGGTAAGCATGAATTATTCCCTATACCTCAATCTGAAATTAACATCTCAGGTGGAAATATTTCCCAAAACCCGAATTGGAATTAAATTTTTTACACTTAAAACAAAACGATTATGAAAATGCTAAAAAAAATGAAGTATTGGACTGGTGCCCTGCTAATAAGCGCATTGGTTTTTACAGCTTGCGACAAAGATGAAAATGAAGCACCCGATTTGGCAATCGAGGCCTTAACTGCAACAGGAACTGATATCACTAATGGTGAAGAAATAACTGTAGATTTAAATGCTGCAACTTCAGCAGAAGATGTACCACCTGATGCAGTATTTGAAATCACATTTGATAGAGAAGTTGATGCTGCAACTGCCACAGCTTCTAGTATTTCAATAAGTGATGGAGAAACTGACGTTCCATTAACAGTCAGCGCAGATGGAAGTATGTTAACGGCAACTCCAACTGAAGAATTGGTTCAAGGAACTGATTATACTATAACAGTTTCATCCGCTGTAGCAGGTACAAATGGTGGAATGGTAACCGATGGTTCAAGGACTTTCAAAACTGCTGGTAGATTGCCAGTTGAAGCACCTTTATCTGAAGCGCAGGTGGCATATTGGAAACTTGATGGAGACGCTACGGATGAAATGGGTAACTATGTTGATGGCACTGAAGTAGCTATTGAATATCAAGAAGACCGCTTCGGAGCTGTTAATAGCACTGCTTACTTTGACGGTGATCGAAGTTTAATTGAGATTCCGGATGCAGGCTCACTTTTGAACGAAACGCAAGATTTTACGATTAGCTTTTGGTTAAAAACAGATACAACAAACCATTTTAATGATGATGGAAATCAAACAGGTATGTTTGTTTTTGGCTTAGGAGCTTTTTACGGTATTCAATATGAAATATTTGGCTCTTATGATGGTTCAAAATATGCAATATCATATGTAAATGAAGAGGGGACTCAATTTGCAGAAGATATGTTTTTCCCGAATAATGCCACTGATAATACAAATGGCGGATGGCAAGGTTGGGACTATGCAAGAAGTTTAAGTGCTCAACAAATGAAAGGTATAATAGCGGAAAACTGGTATCACAACGTGTATACTTATAATGCTGCAGAGAAGAAAGGATATCTTTATTTCAATGGAGAATTAATGAAAAGTTTTGATTTTAATTTATGGCCAGATGGTGACCCAAAACAAACAGCTGCAGGCGTTGACTATAGAGGTGCTGAACCTGAAGTTTTTGATGACTTAGCCTTAGGCTTTATTCATTCAAGAGCAGGTACTTTATTCGATGCTGATGCTTTTGGTAACTATGAAAACCCAGATGCCAATCACTTTAAAGGTTGGTTAGATGATTTTAGAATTTTCCATGGAGCTTATACAGCAGAAGATGTATCTGCTTTATACGAAGCTGAAAGACCATAATAGTTTAATTGTTTTTAAAAGGCAGGGACAGTATGGTCTCTGCTTTTTATATTTCCCTTGTCTCCCAATTTTTGAATGTTAAAATTAACTAAATATATATCGAGCATCATTTTTATACTCTTATTCTGTGGAGCTTTTTCCTCTTGCAAAGAAGAATCTGAGCAAGAGCCAATCAGAGGTCTTCTGCAATTACGAGATATTAGGATTGGTACAATTGATTTAGTAGCTGGTGAATTGATTGAAGATGCTCCTTTTGATAGAGGACTCGTTTTAGAATTTTCCGATCCACTAAATAGAGAATCTGCTGAAGAAAGTATCATGATTTCAACGACTGAAGGAAATGTTGCGCTGACCTTTTCATATCTTAATCAAGATAAATCCATCTCAGCATTGCCTGAAAATGATTTTCAAAATAACATTATTTATACAGTAACTGTTGATCCAGTACTTTCTACCAATAACAAAGAATTTCCCGGTGCCACCTATCAATTTCAAACCCAACAAGGCGAGTTTAGCTTGATGAGTGCTGAAGTAAATGGCACTTCCTTAGAATCAAATAGTCGTATTACCAATGTCCCACTTAATCCGGAAATCATTCTGGCTTTTGATCAGACTCTCGATCCACAAACAAATTTTGATAACTTTATTTTCCTGACCAACAATGGAAGCCGATTACCTTTGACCTTTCAACTTTCAGAGGATCAAAAAACATTGCAAATCCAGGCTGAAGAAGCAGCCAATGATTTGGCGAGATATAATTTCAGAATTTCCAACAATCTCACAAGTGAAGATGATTTTGAGTATGAGGGATATAGCAAAGACTTTTACACCCAATTAGATTCCACCTATAAGTTTGATGAAATTTCAGATGAGCAATTATTAACCAAAATTCAGTCCCAAACTTTCAAATATTTCTGGGATTTCGCGCATCCCAATAGCGGTCTGGCAAGAGAAAGAAACACCTCAGGTGATTTGGTTACCATTGGTGGCTCAGGCTTTGGTTTAATGGCCATAATAGTGGGGATAGAAAGAGGATTTATTACCCGCACAGAAGGAGTCAATAGGTTCGAAAAGATAGTCAACTTTTTAGCAGATGCAGATCGATTTCATGGCGTTTGGCCCCATTGGATGAACGGAAATACAGGAGCTACCATTCCCTTTAGTAATTTAGATAATGGAGCCGATTTAGTGGAAACTGCTTTTATGATTCAGGGACTTCTAACTGTAAGGCAATATTTGAATGAAACGAATATTCAAGAACAGGCAATCATTAATCAAATCACTACCCTATGGGAAGAAGTGGAATGGGATTGGTTTACAAAAGGAGGAGAAGATGTATTATATTGGCATTGGTCACCTCAAAATGAATGGGCGATTAATTTGCCCATCAGAGGGTGGAATGAAAGTTTAATCATTTACGTGCTGGCTGCTTCTTCGCCAACTCATCCTATTGAAAAATCTGTGTATGATGCAGGTTGGGCCAGAAACGGTGGAATCATAAATGGGAATTCAACCTACGGAATCAACATGCCATTAGGAGAAAATAAAGGAGGGCCATTATTCTTTGCACATTACTCTTTTTTGGCCTTAGATCCACGAAATTTGCAGGATCAATATGCCAATTATTGGGAGCAAAATCAGGCACATTCTTTAATCAATCAAGCCTATGTAATGGAGAACCCGAAAAATTTTGTCGGCTATGGGGAATCTTCCTGGGGCTTAACGGCCAGCGATAACCATGAAGGATATAGTGCCCATTCACCTTCAAATGACTTAGGTGTGATTACACCAACAGCCGCTATTTCTTCCATCCCATACACTCCGGAAGAATCGATGAAAGCTATTCGACATTTTTATTATTTACTAGGCGATAGATTATGGGGAGAATTTGGTTTTTATGACGCCTTTAATGTAACGGAAGGTTGGTATGCAGATTCGTATTTAGCTATAGATCAAGGGCCAATTATAACGATGATTGAAAATCACCGGACAGCACTACTTTGGGAAATTTTCATGCAAGATCCTGATGTACAAAATGGATTAAACGATTTAGGATTTACTTATTAAAACTTAATTAAAATGAATAATATTTATTTTCTACTTTTTACAGCTTTACTTTTCACTTTTTGCTCATCTCCAGAAAGGCAAAAAGAGCAAGATGATACTGCTGGACAGATTGACGAAGATTCATTACTGAATTTAGTGCAATATCAAACATTTCAGTATTTCTGGGATGGAGCGGAACCAAATTCTGGATTAGCCAGAGAAAGATTTCATGAAGACGGGATCTATCCCTCCAATGATAAAAATATTGTAACAACTGGAGGCTCGGGTTTTGGTTTGATGGCAATAATTGTGGGAGTTGAAAGAGGATTTATTAAAAGAGAAGAATCCATTGAAAGATTTGAAAAAGTATTGGATTTTCTGGAAAATGCTGATCGCTTTCACGGTGCGTTTCCACACTGGCTCAATGGTGAAACAGGAAAGGTAAAAGCCTTTTCTGCTAAGGATGATGGTGGTGATTTGGTTGAAACAGCTTTTTTAATCCAAGGCTTATTAACAGTAAGACAATTTTTGGACTCCAGTAATGCAGATGAGAAAGATTTGGCAGAACGCATAACCAAAATTTGGGAAGAAGTAGAATGGGATTGGTACACTAAAGGAGGGGAAAATGTGCTGTATTGGCATTGGTCTCCCAATCATGGCTGGGATATGAATTTCCCAGTTGGTGGCTATAATGAATGTCTGATCATGTATGTATTAGCAGCTTCTTCACCTACTTACGCGATAGAGGCTGAGGTATATCACGAAGGCTGGGCAAGAAATGGAGATATTGCAAATGACACTACAGCCTATGGTTTACCTACTATTTTAGATCATTACGAACATGCAGATAAGGCTGTGGGTCCATTATTTTGGGCTCATTATTCTTATTTGGGTTTAAATCCTAAAAATCTAAATGATAAGTATGGAAATTATTGGGATTTGAATGTAAACCATGCATTAATTCATTATAAGCATGCGCTGGAAAATCCCAATGATTTTGAAGGATATGGCGAGGATATGTGGGGCTTGACCTCCAGTTATTCTATGAGTGGATATGCGGGTCATAATCCGAATGATGATTTGGGAGTGGTGTCGCCTACGGCTGCACTTTCTTCCTTTCCTTATACACCCAAAGAAAGTATGCAATTCCTAAAATTTTTGTATGAACCCAAAAGAGATAGCTTAATAGGAGATTATGGACCTTATGATGCTTTTTCATTTGAGCATGACTGGTCATTGCCGCGCTATTTGGCCATTGACCAGGGTCCAATTCCAGTGATGATTGAAAACCATCGTTCCGGCTTAATTTGGGAGCTTTTTATGCAAAATAAGGAAATTGAAAATGGTTTATCTAAACTAGGATTTTACTATGAAGAATAATCTGACCATCCTATTTTCATTGATTATTGTTTTACCAATGGCACTAAATGCACAAAATACATCAGCTTTTGATAAAGAAGTCTTTATCGAAAATGGTGACACTTTGAAATATAGAATTCTCTATCCTAAGAATTTTGATAGGGATAAAAAATATCCTTTAGTGCTGTTTTTACATGGGGCAGGCGAACGGGGAGATGATAATGAGAAGCAATTAGTGCATGGTTCCCACTTATTTTTGAATGAAGAAAACAGAGAAAAATTCCCAGCCATTGTGATTTTTCCTCAATGTCCTGAAGATGAATATTGGGCCAAAGCGGATATTGATCGTTCTGAAAGCGCAAATGTTTTTGAATTTGATTATTCGAGCGAGCCTAATCCTGCTTTAAAGAAAACGATAAGTTTGTTAGATTCTATGCAAACGCATGAAAATGTGAATCAGGATAAAATCTATTTGGGAGGATTGTCAATGGGTGGAATGGGTACTTTCGAATTGCTTCACCGTAAGCCTAATACTTTTGCTGCAGCGATTGCTATTTGCGGTGCAGGAGATCCTAATTCTGTAAAAAATTATGCGCAGGAAATCGATTTGTGGGTTTTTCACGGTGTTGAAGATGATGTGGTTTTACCACAGTATTCTAAAGAAATGGTGGAAGCTTTAAAAAATGAAAAAGCAAATGTGAAATTCACTTTATATCCTGATGCCAATCACAATAGCTGGGATTCTGCTTTTGCAGAGGCCGATTTGCTCCCCTGGTTATTTTCAAATTCAAAATAATGGAATAATGAAATATTTAATAATATCTACAGTTGGCTTTTTATTCCTTTTTATTTCCAGCAGTTATGCCCAGGAAAATAAAAGCACTTCCGATATCGAACAAAAAGTAGATGCTTTACTTTCTGAAATGACCTTGGAAGAGAAGATCGGTCAATTGAATTTGCCTTCTGCTGGAGATGTAAGTACTGGTATCAGCACGAATACAGGCATAGCGAAAAGTATAAAAGAAGGAAAAGTAGGTGGTTTATTTAATATCAACGGCATTGATAAAATCAGGGCAGTGCAAAAAATTGCAGTGGAGGAAAGCCGATTAGGAATACCTTTAATTATAGCTAAAGATGTGATTCATGGATATAAAACCATATTCCCAATTCCTTTAGGTCTTTCTGCTAGTTGGGATATGGATTTGATTCAGCAATCAGCCAGAATTGCAGCTGAGGAAGCATCTGCTGATGGTATTGCTTGGACTTTCTCTCCCATGACAGATATTTCAAGAGATCCCCGTTGGGGGAGAGTTTCAGAGGGCAGTGGTGAAGACCCATATTTGGGTAGTCAAATAGCGGCTGCCATGGTCAGAGGCTACCAAGGGAACGATTTATCTGCTGAAAATACATTGCTAGCTTGTGTCAAGCACTTTGCACTTTATGGAGCTTCTGAAGCAGGCCGAGATTATAATACAGTAGACATGAGCCGCTTAAGAATGTACAATGATTATTTTCCGCCATACAAAGCAGCAGTAGATGCAGGAGTTGGAACCGTGATGGCTTCTTTTAATGAAGTGGATGGAATTCCTGCAACTGGAAATAAATGGTTGATGACTCATGTTTTAAGAGAAGAATGGGGATTTGATGGCTTTGTAGTCAGTGACTATACAGGCGTGAGCGAAATGATTGCTCACGGTATGGGTGACTTACAGAGTGTTTCTGCAATGGCTTTAAAGGCTGGAGTTGAAATGGATATGGTCAGTGAAGGCTTTCTGTCCACGCTAAAAAAATCTGTTGATGAAGGTAAAGTTTCAGAAGAAATTATAACCAATGCCTGCAGACTTATTTTAAAAGCAAAATTTCAATTAGGTCTTTTTGACGATCCTTATAAATATATGGACGAAGAGCGTGCTGCAAAAGTAATTTTTTCTGATGAAAATAGAGCAATTGCTAGAAAAATAGCTTCCGAATCTATGGTTCTTTTGAAAAATGAGGAAGAAGTTTTACCCATACAGAAAGATGCTAAAATTGCTTTAATCGGTCCGCTTGCAAATAATAAAGAAAATATGGTGGGCACCTGGAGCGTAAGTGCAGATATCATGAAATCAATTTCTATTTTTGATGGAATGAAAGAAGTATCTGCCAATCCAGATAATATTCAATATGCTAAAGGCTCTAATCTGGTTGAAGATCCAGCATTGGAGGAGCGAATAAGTATATTTGGCAAAAATACCTACCGAGACGCTAGATCAGAATCCGAAATGATTAATGAAGCGGTTCAAATAGCTATAAATTCTGATATTATAGTAGCAATTTTGGGAGAAGCTTCCGAAAGCTCTGGGGAAAGCTCAAGTCTGACTGATATTAGCATTCCAGACAATCAAGTGCGCTTATTGAAGGCTTTGAAAGAAACAGGCAAAAAAGTAATTGTAGTTCTGCTGAGTGGAAGACCATTAGTTTTGAATGAAATTTTGCCTCATTCCGATGCTATTTTAAATGCTTGGTTTCCAGGTTCTGAAGCAGGTCTGGCCTTGGCTGATGTATTATATGGAGATGTAAATCCTTCTGGAAAACTTACGATGACTTACCCTCAAAATGTAGGACAAATTCCTATTTATTACAGCCATAAAAATACTGGTAGACCATTGGAAGGTGACTGGTTTGAAAAGTTTAAATCAAATTACCTGGATGTTAGCAATAAGCCAGAATTTCCTTTTGGTTATGGGCTGAGTTATAGTCAATTTGAATATGGAGAAATTCAATTAAGTTCATCCGATTTGAAATCACAGGACAAATTGAAGGTAAGCATATCAGTAAAAAATAAGAGTGACAGAGATGGCAAAGAAGTGGTACAATTATATATCAGAGATATAGTTGGATCCACCACTCGCCCTGTGAAAGAATTAAAAGCATTTGAAAAAGTTCTTATAAAAGCAGGGGAAACAAAAGAAGTGACTTTTGAAATAACCACTGACAACTTGAAATACTACACATACAATAATCTGGTGGATCAGGATATAGTGCACATTTGGGAGCCTGGAGAGTTTGAAATTATGGTGGGAACAAACTCTTCTGATCTCCAATCTAAAACGGTAAATTGGGGTAAATAGCATTTTCTCACCACAAAAGAAGATAAAGTAAATAACCAAGGTTATTGGTGATATAAGCTGATTTCTTAGGAAGGTTAACGTAAAGTAGTAAAAAATTTATAATGTATCTGTTAGATATTTTTCGTTCCTATAGATTTAAAGATATGTTAGGTATTCTATTTTATAATGATATAAATCTATTGTGTTCTTTTTTCTCTTTTGTGGTTATTGTATGGCAAATAGTTAATCAGATTCTCTTTAAGCCTTAAAGGCAGAGTGTTATAAAGAAATCAGTTATGCGTAATTTAATTTTCATATTCTCCATATTCTTAAGTTTCCAACTAAACGCACAAACTACTAAAGTCTGCACTTTTAACATTAAATATGAAAATCCAAAGGAAGGTGTTCATCAGTGGGATAACAGAAAGGAACAAATTATCAATTTCATAAAAATCGAAGACTTGGATATAATTGGAATGCAGGAAGTAGTCCATTCACAAATTAAATTTTTAAAAACAGGATTAGTGGATTATGCACGCATAGGAGTAGCAAGAGATGATGGAAAACAAAAGGGCGAATATTCCCCAATATTTTATCAAAAGAAAAGATATTCCATCATAGATAGTGGTACTTTTTGGCTTTCTCCAAATCCTGAAGTTCCGGCCAAAGCCTGGGATGCAGCTTTGCCTAGAGTGTGCACTTGGGCAAAATTAATTGATAAAGAAACCAGTGATTCGGTTTTGGTGTTAAATACCCATTTCGACCATGTGGGAGAAGTAGCCAGAGCTAAAAGTGTGGATTTGATTCTATCTAAGATTGAAGAATTAAGTCATGCTGGAAAAGTCATTTTGATGGGCGATTTTAATCTGGAACCTGAAACAGCTCCTATTCAAAAAATCATCAATTCTGATTTGAAAGATGCTTTTCAAGCAGATTTAAATTTAGGTCCGATTGGAACTTATAACGCTTTTATAATCGGGCAAAACTATGACAGGAGAATCGATTATGTTTTCTATCAGGGATTTAAAATCCAAAGTTATAAAAATTATAGCTTGAGAATAAAAGATACTTTTCTATCAGATCATTTCCCAGTAGTGGTAGAATTTGAATAAGTAGATTGAAAACAGAACCTTCTTCCCCAAATTTCCTCATATTTGCATAATATTTTAGAATCTGATTTTATGCAAAGCCCATTACCCATCATCAATCTTAAAAAAGGAAAAGAAAAATCATTAGAGCGATTCCACCCTTGGATATTTTCGGGTGCCATTCATCCTGTTCCAACAGAAGTTAAGGAAGGTGACTTTGTGGAAATCCATACACAAGATAAAAGATTTATAGGAATTGGCTATTTTCAAGTAGGTTCTATAGCAGTTCGCATGCTGACTTTTCAGAAAGAAGAAATCAATCACGACTTCTGGAAAAGGAAATTACAGACGGCCATTGAATTGAGAAAGACTGCAAATTTGTGGGATAATCCAGAGACGAACGTATTCAGATTAGTGCATGGAGAAGGAGATGGTTTCCCAGGACTTATAGTCGATTATTATGATGGCTGTGTTGTTTTTCAAGCGCATACTGTTGGTATGTATCAAATCAAGGAAATCTTTTTAGAAGTATTGAAGGAGCTATTAGGAGATAACTTAAAAGCGGTTTATGATAAAAGTGCTCACACCCTTCCATTCAAGGCTGAATTGGAAACAATTGATTCATTTATTTTCGGTGAAGAAAAAGAAGAATGGCTGGTGAAAGAATACGGTAATATCTTTAGTATCAATGTAGTGAGCGGTCAGAAAACTGGCTTTTTCATTGATCAAAGAGAGAATAGGAAATTATTAGAGCAATACAGCAAAGGCAATAAGGTCTGCAATACGTTCTGCTATTCTGGAGGCTTCTCCATTTTTGCTTTGCAAGCTGATGCTGAATTGGTGCATAGTGTCGATAGTTCTCAGGGAGCAATAGATTTAACCGATCAAAATGTCGGCTTGAATTTCACTGAAGCGCAAAATCATCAATCCTTTACGGCTGATGTTTTCAATTTCTTGAATGAAATGCCCGAGCAATATGATGTGATTGTGTTGGATCCTCCGGCTTTTGCCAAGCACCGCAAAGTATTGAAAAATGGCTTGCAGGGTTATAGAACGATTAATGAAAAAGCTATGAAGAATATGAAATCAGGTGGTGTGCTTTTTACTTTCAGCTGCTCTCAGGTCGTGAGTCAGGATCAATTCAGGACGGTTGTGTTTTCTGCAGCCGCAAGAGCTGGCAGACAAGTTCAAATTTTACATCAGCTCCATCAGCCAGCCGATCACCCTATTAATATTTTCCATCCCGAAGGCGAATATTTAAAAGGATTGGTTCTAAGGGTGGTGTAAAAGATAGATTTAAGAGTAAAGAATAAAGATTTTGTTCATCCTTAAACAGGTAACTCTTAATAAAACCTAATATTTTTTGTGGTTAAAAATTAGTTGATGAGTGATAAAATAGCTTTTATTCATCTTTTGTAAATATTGCCAAAGGCTTGTTTTCCATTTGTTTATCAACCTTTTGAAGTTGAAAACCCTAAGGAAGCGTGCCAACTCAGATGGCACACTAAAAAGAAAACAGGTTTCATCTTTAAAGTATATTATTTACATCCCATCATCCTTTGAAATTTAATCCCTTTCCCAAAATATTCATTATTTATTTTGTAATCCCATCAAAACTCATACTTTTGAAGTAATATTTTAACCAAAACTTTACATTATCACTCCCCATTCAACACAATATTTCCCAAGGATTATCCTGATATGGCTATTGCTGTTCGCTGAATTATCTGTTTTTGCACAAAATGCAGCTAATCCTGTGCAGGTAACCTCTAACCTGGTGCAGCCTTATAGTCTGTATTTATCAGATTATGGCGATGCTTCTCTTAACAAATGGAACA
>NZ_DASSWQ010000074.1:0-141278 GCF_035704835.1 Marivirga sp.
ATAAGGGAGGTCATTCCAGTTGGTAAACCTTATTGCTGGTAGGTTGCTCCTCAGCAGAGCCTACTTCCTCTTCAGATTTACATTCCCAATTTAATACAATATTTGGATAAAAATCACCAACTATTTTTGGCATCATTACCAACAAAAATGATGTGTACTTTTTTAGCAGAAATTACCCATTTGCCAGCAGACGAACAAGAAAATAATGAGTTAGAACTTAACTTTTGAATAGAAAAAATTACAAGAATACCAGATCGATGACATTCTAATTATTGGGTTTAGAGTGAGTTAAAATCAACCTTTCCGAGCGGTGTAATGCTCGAATTCCTTAATAATATGTAATGCAATTTCATATTCACTAGACCTTTTCACGAAAGCAGGGTCGAGGTCTAAGAATTGAATAAAATCTACCAACTCATCGCCTTTTAAGCCAGTTAAATTTGTGACAATCTCAGGGTTATACTTCTTATTGTTGGCTATAGTATTGGAGTGATTAGCGACAATTTGATAATATTTAACTTTATTTTTATAATTCTTATTAAGTTTTTTAACAATGAATGATAAAGGCTTATTTATCGCATATTTAAATGAATTTGTATAGCCTGGGTCGTAATTCTTGGGTATTTTGCCTTTGGGAACGGTTGGCATCAATCCATCAATCTTAATTGATTTGTCCTCGATATTATCCATACCAACCATCTTCCTCTTGAAATCAGATTCCGTTTCTGGAATATTACTCACTCTTACTTCATCTAATTGAATTACTGCAGGATTTAATTTAAATTTTAAAAACTGCTCATTATTTATCACAAATATTTTAGACTTAAAATTAACATTAGAGGCTATCAAAGTATCGCCTGGGTTTGCAACAATATAAAATAACCCATTTTGGTCAGAAATAGCCATTTTATTTGCACTGGTGTTTACAATATGAACTCCTTCAATAGGTACATTATCAGCATTTGAGGCAACTCTCCCCTTTTTAATTTGTGCATGCAAATCTGAAAAAGAAGCTATAATAAATAATAAAATGGTTAAGTTGATTAATTTCATTTAATTACGAACGCAATTAGATCAAATATTAGTACAAACTAACAAAAGTTTTTAACAGAAAATTCAATCAATTTTTACGAATAAAAGATTATTCCGTTGATCTATCCAAAAGTCGCTTATCTATGGATTTAGTAGTTTTAGCTCCTAATTCTCGTAAGATCTCTGTTCTTCTAATTAAGTTTCCTTTCCCATCGTAAAGTTTCTTCATAGCATCAGAATAGCTATTTTGTGTAGTTTTTAAATTATTACCGACTTTCAATAAATCATCAGTAAAGTTGGTGAATTTGTCATACAAAGCACCTGCTTGAGTTGCAATTTCAATCGCATTCTTATTTTGTAAATCTTGCTTCCAGATATAGGAAATAGTTCTTAATGTAGCCATTAAAGTAGTGGTAGAAACCAATACAATATTTTTATCTAAGGCTTTTTCATAAAGGCCATGGTCTTCTTTCAAGGCAATAGTTAAAGCAGGCTCATTTGCAACAAACATTAAAACATAATCTGGTTGATTGATATCATATAAATTTTGATAGTTCTTTTCTCCTAAGGTTTTAATATGAGTATACATGCTATCCAAATGATTTTTAAGAAAACGGGCTTGCTGTACATCATCTTCCGCATCGAAATAATTACTATAGGCAGTTAAAGAAACCTTTGAATCTAATACTAGATATTTATCATCAGGCATTTTAATAATGTAATCAAGTCTCTGATTGCCTCCTTCTTCATTTTTATAATTTTTCTCCTTTTCATAATGAATCCCTTTTTGCAAACCTACTTTCTCAAGAATGGCTTCAAGCTGCATTTCGCCCCAATTTCCCTGAGATTTAGAATCTCCTTTTAATGCCCTAGTGAGATTTTCAGCTTCTTTTGTAATTTGTAAATTCAGCTCTTTTAAAGAAGTAATTTGCTCTTTCAAAGCACTATTCCAAATCAGATTTTCTTTGTTACTCTTCTCTACTTTTTCTTCGAATTTATCAATCTTCTCACGTAAAGGGTTTAAAAGTTCTCCAATATTAGTTTTATTCTGATCGGTAAATTTCTTACTTTTTTCCTCGAAAATCTCTTGTGCTAAATTCTTAAACTCATTCTTAAATTGTTGTTGAAGTTCTGTTAACTCAGATTTATGTTCCTCCAATTTGGTTTTAAGATTTTTATAGTCGGATTCAACAGTAGATAATTGTCTATTTAATTGAACATTCTTTTCTCGCTCCTGAGCATGAGCATTTTTCTCTTCTTTCAATTCATTTATGAAATTATCTTTCTGGCTTCTTAAAACGCTTAATTCTGTTAAAACCTGTTGTTTCTCTACCTTTAAGCTTTCCAGTTCAGTTCCATTCTTATTTTGAGATTTAAGAATAAAATATGCTAAAACAGCTCCCACTAATAAACCAATAATTACCCCAATTATTTCCATATTAAAATTATTAAGCAACCAAAATGATAAAGACAAAAATAAAGATTCATTAGCTCATATCATTTGCATATTTAAAAAAGCGCATAAAAAAAAAAGCCGGTATAACCGGCTTTAGAAATTATTAATCTATAACATCTTAATTCAATACGAACCTAATAGGTATTACCCTTTGAGAACGTACTGCTCTACCTCTTTGCTTACCTGGTATCCATTTAGGGGCATTTTTAACCACTTCAACAGCTACTTCATCACAACCTCCACCTATACCTTTTACAGCTTTTACATCAGTTAAAGAACCATCTCTCTCAATTACGAATTGGACATAAACAACTCCTTCAATACCCATTCTTTGAGCTTGTCTAGGATATTTATCAGACAATTGAGTACCAACATAATCATAGAATGCTTGTATACCACCAGCTGGTTCAGCTTGTTGCTCTACAATTGTGAATACCTTATCCACTTCCTCTTCTACAACTTCTTCCTCGAATACGAGATCCTGAATAACATCATTTTGACTCATATCCATATCAAGATCTAATTCGATCTCTTCTTCGATCTCTTCTTCATCAGGAATCTCAATGATTTCCGGAAGTTTTACCTTGGGAGGCGGTGGAGGTGGCTGCTCCGTTGGCGGAATCTCCATGATCTCTTCCATATCATCAGTCACAGTTCCTAAATCCATCACTGGACCATCATCATAAAATTTGTACTCGAAAGCAAAAAACACCAAGGAAATGGATATAAACAATCCAATATTCAAAAAAAGCGTTGACTTTTTATTGATGTCTGCTTTCGGATTCTTTTTAAGTTCCATAATTAAACATCGTTTAGATAGTAAAACTATTATTTAATGAATTAAATTCAAATTTTCCGTCAATTCTTTTCAAAGAAAAAACAATTTAGAGCTTATAAATCAGATAAAATACAATCCATCCTGCAAAAACTCCAACAGTATTGGCAATGATATCCGATAACTCAAGACCTCTTTCTGGTATTAACGTCTGAACTAATTCAATTGTTAGTCCGTACATAAAACTTATTGATATAGATAATATAACAGCATTATAACGGACAAATAGGAAGGTATATTGTTTAGAAAACCCTAGGATAAGCAGAAATGATAAGATTGCAAAAACACTGAAATGCGCAATTTTGTCAAAACCAAATATATCCCACACATTTGTCATGGGCATTGATTCGCCTGGTGTTAAACCCAATAATAGGATAAGGCAAAACCAAATAATTCCAAATAAATTATACCTTAAAAACACAATTAGATCCCAATCAGCTCCTTATACTCGTCAGCCGATAATAATGAATCCACTGATGAAGGATCTGATAATTTCAGTTTTATCATCCAACCATTTCCATATGGATCATCATTAACAGACTCTGGTGCATCTTCTAAAGCTTCGTTAAACTCTAAAACGGTTCCTCCAACTGGCATAAATAAATCAGATACCGTTTTCACCGCTTCTACTGTTCCAAAAACATCACCTTCCGCTACTTCTTCATCAACAGTTTCCACTTCTACATATACAATATCACCAAGCTCACGTTGCGCAAATTCTGTGATACCTACATAGGCTTCATCTCCTTCTACTCTCACCCATTCATGGTCTTTGGTGTACTTCAAATTGTCAGGAATATTCATTCTTTTATTATTTAAATTTAGCTACTGATTTATAACTTATCCCAAAATTACACTCTTTTTCCGGATGCAAAAATTATTATTGCAATCCGAAGCTAACTTGTACACCAAAGGATGTATTTGTGGTTGGAAATGAATTCTGAACCCTTGGTTCGTTGAAATTTCTTTGATAATAAAAATTAAGATTCAATCTGTCATTAACAATATAATTCACTGTAGGTCTCAATTGAAAATTAATAGTTCCGTCAACTAATACATTTCTACCATCATCTAAAGTTCTTTGAACTACCTCCGTATCTCGCACAGTGATGCTTAGCTGCATTATCAAATCATTTTCGAGAGAAACAGTTCTCCCATTCACTTTAAAAGGTAAGGTAAAGTTAGGATCGGTAAATCCTATATCTATCACTACATCGTTACTTTTTTGATCAGTGATTTGAGAGGTTTCGGTACTAAGTGCTACATTTCGCTCTTTATTTAATTCAAATTTTGCAGTGAATCTTCCTTTACCTCTTAAGTTTACTCCAATCAATGGAGAAAATCGCTCCGAAATTAACACTTGACCGACTGTATAAACAGGTAAAAAGAATCCACTATCTGAAACTTCAGAAGGTAATGGATAATTATTCAAATTATTAGTTAAATTCAGTTCAGACTCACTGCTATATACCGCATTGTTGATATAATTATTGATAGTTAAAGTAGAAACATAGGCATGACTTATACTCACGCTAGGAAAAATTTCTTTAATGACCTTTATATTACTTAGTCCTTTATAATCGATACGCCAATTTGGTAAAGGAAACTTAGGGAATGGATTGGTATCAATTTCTTCGGGTGAGATAC
This sequence comes from Marivirga sp., assembly GCF_035704835.1. Classification (GTDB taxonomy): domain Bacteria; phylum Bacteroidota; class Bacteroidia; order Cytophagales; family Cyclobacteriaceae; genus Marivirga. Next base: position 4,971 of record NZ_DASSWQ010000074.1, read on the forward strand.
CAGAATATGCCGCTAAGAAAGATGGAATTAAAACATCTTGGTGATTCAATTGATATGCTCCATCATTGGGATTCAAATTTGAAATTCTTTGTCTCAAAACCTCTCTGTTTTGCCGAACCTGTTCAAATAACGGAGAATTATTTTCATCTGTGTTTACAAATGCTGTATTTATCATATTGTAACTCATGATATAATTCCCACTTCGAGTTGGAGTCAGATTAACAAAAGCATCTTGATCTTCGCTAAACCTAAATAATTCACTGTAATTTTCATTTACGGTCCTATTTACCTCTAATTGGATATTTAAATCTTTTGTTGGCTCAAGTGTTGCTTTTATATCCAAGGTTTTGACAATAGATTGAGTGTAGAAATTAGATTGTGAAGATGATTTGGCTAACCAATTATTTTCTGCTGCATTAAATCTTATACTTGGATCTTGACTACCTAAAATAAATGGGATACCAGGAGCCGTCAGTGAGGAATCAAGTCCAAAAAGGAAAGCTCTATTTCTAAATCCGGGAAGAATGGTACCTCCTCTTTCAGAATAATTTCCCGTTATATTTTTCACAGACATTAATAATTTCAGAAGTCCTTTCACAATTGGTGCTCCTGGTTGCGTCCAGGTAGTATCTTCTTGATCCGCCCTCATTCTAGGAGGATTATTGATACTATTTAAAATTTTTAATTTATTGTAAAGCTTGTTCATATCCAATCGAGAGTTCAACCCCCACTCACTGCTGTTTTGGATGATATGACCTAATGTATCGATTTGATTCAGTGAACCTGAAGTCCAATTAAAATCTACTTTATATCTAGCCTCGGAAGATATCCAATCAGTTAAAGGGAACTTTGCAAAGGGCACTTGATACCCTGTTATTATACTTTGATCAAAACTTTTCATCCTACCCAAATTCTGAAGATTAGTAATGATACTATCTCTTTTAGCTTCAGAATTAATTTCTCCCGGAGCCTCATCTATAATAGAAAATGCTCGAGCGGAATAATTCATATTGATATTTTCCGTCAAATTCCAATCTAAGTTATAGTTTCTATTGAGCGTAAAAGATTTTTGAAATTGTGGCTCAATGCCTTCTATTGTTAACCTATCATTTCTTAATTGTGTTTTCACATAACTTCTATCCAAATCGGCTCGAACACTAAAACTTGATGGTAAAGGATTAAAATTGATGTCTTGTATTAATTTTAGATAAGGCGAACTAAATAGTTCTACATTTTTTAATGGCGCGATATTGGTGTTCGGAAAGCCATAATTATATCCGACTGCTCCTTTATAATTTCTGGTTTCAAATTGTGCAGTTTGTAAATTGCTTCTATTTATATCGCTGTATATATAAGTGAAATCAAAATTTGAAATGGCAAATGGCAATACGAGTTTATCATTAGATTTGCGTTCTTTCCGAACATTCGTAAAATTAATGCTTCTTCTAACTTCCTGATCTACCACCAAATTTCTGTAATCTTCTGCTTCTTGAACGGTTTCAAAACTTTCTAGAGCTGCCGTAAGGGGAATATCGGGATCTCTTGGATCAAAAAATGGGGTGGATGTAAAAGTTTGATATCCAAGATACATCGGGATTTTCACGCCTGATTCATCTCCAAAGAATTTTCCTAGACTTATATTAGCTGATACATCAAATGCTTCAGCTGTTTCACGAGTTCTCTGGGCAATATTTTGTTCTATTCCACCAAATCCAACTGTGGAATAGTTAGTCCCTACCGTTACATTGGCAAAATCGGCTAGCTTTGCATTCATGGTGGCATTTGCCGCCCAGCCATTTGTTTGGTCAAAATCTGTAACTCGCATTTCATTCGCCCAAAGGCAAATATTTTGGGGTAGTGTATTGCCACCATCAGGATTTCGGATACCAATCATCATAGTTTGAACAGAAGTCATATCAGGTCTTCCTCTTACTGTAATTGTATATTTGCCAAGCTCTTCAGAATATGGAAGTAAAATATTCTGATTCCCTAAAATTCTGTTTCTCCTAGCTTTCAATTCATAAAGTCGGTTAAGATCTAAATCGATTTCATTCTCTAGCGGCCAAATATCACGCGGACTAGTAGTTTGATATGGCGTAATCTTTAACGGGATTTCAATTTCATAGTAGTTATCATCAAAATCAGTCCCTAATCGTACGAAAGCAGTAACTTCATCATCCTTAACTTGCGGTCCTTGAGCATGGAGAAAAAGTTTAAGCCTGTTGTAATTGATAAGGTCAAAATTCACGTTTTTAAAAGCCGCCACTGCTCTTCCATCCTCCAAATCTTCTACACACAATTGGATTGATTTTTCATTTTGCCGAACTGGATTTGCAACTGACGCAATGTCTTGGTCACGTGTGATGCCAGGAGGTAAAGTATAAGGCACTTTTCCCTGACCATTTTCAGAATTGGCTTCTATACTGACTGAAGAAATTACCAAATTAGAAGATTCTTCTTCTGGTGTTTCAATTATTCCTGTTTTGACTAATGAGCCATCATACTTACGCCATTGAGAACCTACCAATCTAAAATCTGCCATTCTTAAAACCACAGGTTGTTCAAAATCAGTTAAAATTGTTCGAATGTATCTGATAGTCTTAAATCCTTGAATATTACCTTGCGTTCTATCAGGATTTCTTACTGGGATCCTAAAAAGATACCATTTAACATTTTCATCCTCATCAGAAGCAGTTACTTCATCGACTATAAGAGGATTGTTGGCAACGCTTAACGTACTTCTAGATAATGGTACTTCATATTCATAATATTCCTCTAAAGTTGATACCGTTCTATCATTGTTCAAATCTTCAGAGTCTGGATATCTACTACCTGAAGGGTTTACGTCAGTATCACCATTATTGGCAGGGGTATTTCCTTCCAAATTACTAAAGTCCTTATAGCGCTCCAGAACCGGTGCTTCTCGTTCATCAAACTCCTCGCCGAGGAAAAATGTAAAATTATCTGCAGAAATATCATTCAAAATACGGTTTTTAGCTTCTGGAGAAATTTGTGTGTTTGCCATAATTTCATCCACAAATTCGCTATAAAATTCTGCCTCTTGGTCATTTCTAACACCATCTAATCCAACATCTTGATTTTCTCTAGCATTAGCATCTGCAGAGAAAACATCCGTAATAGGAGCATTAGAAGGTACTCTTGCCACTTCTGTGATATCTACTTCCGATTCATTAGTATAATTTTCCGGCAATCCATTTTCAAAAGATAATTTATTATCAGATAATACATCCTCAGACACACTCCCTAAGTTAAAAATTAATTTCCCACCCGTAGTATTATTAGTGGCATCTTCAGTTCCATCATCCACCACACCCCTATCGGTTTGAATAAATGGATCTAACAACCAGAATTCGATGTACTCAATATTATTCTTGTCAAAATCAACTTCCGAAGTAATAGCTCTGGTAATCCCTGCCCAGTTTTGTTTGGGGTTCTTTAAAAAGCCTTCAGAAGTCAAATCACTATTAAAATTATACATCCCTCTTTCGTCAGGAAAATAAGCAATATCAAATGTCTGTTGTAGATTAATTCCAAAATTAGGATCTCGGTTCTTATAAATTTCCTGCTCAGCAACACTCCTTACATAGTGATTCTCTTTCGCTTCATCTGAAATCTCGGGTAAATTAAAACCTGTATTTTGGTAAATGGCAGTGTTATCAATATTATACCATGCTATTTTTGCACGTTTTTTATTAACACCGTATTTACCTTGACCGATAAATCGCATATCCCCCGTTTCGGGTGTGGAAGCCAAATTCCAACTTACAAAATCACTTCCCAAATTATTAACCGTGACTGATTGCTCGAAATCATCTAAATATGCAGTTCCTTGACCATCCACTTCACTGCTTGTTCCGGGAATCAACTGAGCAAACTCCCCTCTAAAGCTTAGAGAAGAAGGTTCCTTCGTATCGATCAATGGAATTAAATCTACTAATTTCGTCAGAAAAGGAGCTTCATCATTATAATTTAAATCTACCCCCCATTTGGTGTTACTTGATGGCTCTGAACCTATTGTGTATCGAGAAACCCCTAAAGGTCTTTGCGTGTGTTTCAAAACCGTAGCACCTACATTAAATTTATCACCTAAAACATAATCAAACCGACTTCCAACTAGTGTCTTTGATTGAAAATTAAACATGTCTTCTGTTTCAAAATCAATGTCCAAATCTCTACCTGAACCCAAAATACCTTCATTAAGAATAATCACCCTGCCTAAGTTATAATCCACTCGGAAATCAATACCTTCTTGGAGGGGGGTTCCTCCGGCACTGACTCTAACAGAGTTTTCTGCAATATTTAATCCAGGAAGTGCTATTTCAGTAGAAGATCCACTTTCGTATTGTCCTTTTATAAAAAATTTATCTTTGGAGGTAAGTTGCTGAGCATCGTTTTTAGTAGATTCATATAGCGTATTGAAAACATATTTACCTCTAAATGTTTGTTCATCTTCTCTGAATTGTTCGCTGAGGCTACTTCCGAAAGGCTCTAAAACGGGAAAAATAATTTTTCCTTCTTCTTGATTGATCGTTAATCCATTAATAAAATCAAAGTTACCGTCAGGTTGCGGATCATTATTCTGATTTAAACTATCTAGGTTAAAAATTCTAAGCAAAGGAATATCTTGCAATGAACTTTCATGTAAACTTGGATTGTCTTGTCCCGTTCTGTCATCTCTATAAATAATCCGAAGTTGAAAACCATCCTGAGAAATTTGATTTCCTTGCAGGTTGTAAATATTCTTCATCATCAAATCCCATGTTGGTACATCTACATTGATTTTTGAAGGTCTAAGAAGTTTTAAAATAACCACTTCGTCATCCGATCTACTTCCGTAATTTTCCGCCATTTCTCCTACTTGAAATCTTTCACCATTATAAGTATACTCATAAGATACAGCAAGTAATTCATCATTTTGAAGCTGCCTTCTCAAAGAAATATATCCCAACACCTTATCGAATGAATATTCAGTAGCATCTAACTTTCTTGCTACATTAATTATTTCATAATCTTCTGTTCTGGCTAATTCTTGACTTGAAGTTTCTAAAGAGCTTAGAAAATTATCATAATTTTTATTGTAGCTATTGATTTCAGCCCATAAACCGTTTGCATCATTATCAGTGGGACTATTATTTGGAATACCTGATTCTAAAAATTGAGGCTGATTGATGTCATTTGGATTAGCCTCTCCCAGGTCCATAAATGCGGCTATAGACCTTAAATTTTGTGTGTTTTGATTTCGATTAAGAATATAAACTTCTACCCTTCTGATATCCAAACTTGAATTCACTCTAGGTAAACCACTTAACCACCTTTCATAATTATTTCTAAAAAAATGACCTAAAAAGAAATGTCTATTTTCATCGTAATCTGAGGCTCGAACTTCAAATTCCTGTCTTTGAGAACCTCCTTCTACTTTGATGCTTTCTGCTTTTCCTCTTTGCGTGGAAGCAACGCTAGTAACAAATAAATGCCCAAACTGCATTTGTGTTTTTACTCCAAAAAGATTCTGTGCACCAGACATGAGTGAATTATTGACTGGCATACTCACATTTCCAATTTCAATTTTCTTTAAAATTTCTTCCTCATAACCTGTATATTCTACTTTTAAATCATTCTGAAAATCAAATGAATTATTATTTGCAAAGTTGGCCGTGACCGCAAGCTTGTCTCCCACCTTGCCTACTGCATTCATATTGATTTGTTGATCGAACTCAAAACTTGCATATCGTTGTGATTGAGCTGGAAGATTGGGATTCGCATTTTTTGTGAATCTACCCCCAAAATCAAGTGTGATAAATCCATTTGGAATTAACTCAACGAAGCTACCTCCGAATAATCGATCAAAAACTGGACTCACATAAAGTGGTGGAATTAATGAACGACCACTTACAGCACTTTCACCATCAAGCCCTAAAGAACGTTCTTTCCAGTATTCTCTTAAAATTCGATCATCTTGATAATCGGAAAACTCTTCATACGACATAGAAGAGGTAGGTCTGAAATCAATATCTCCAATCGTTTCGTAAAAGTAATAATTAAAGCCTGTGTCTATTTCAACTTCTAAAGTTAAAGCAGCTGGATCTTCCAGCAATAGTGGGCTGTTGCTAAAATTATTTAAAAAGGGGTTTCCGTAGCGGTCCTGTGCTTGGTAGGTTGGTCTTCTACTAGGCTGGTAATTTCGAACACTATCAACCTTAGTGCTGTCTACTTTTGTGCTGTCCGTTTTAGCAGTATCCTGAACCTGCTGAACTTCTTGAAACAATTCAAAAGAACTTGCGTTAAAATTTGCATATAGATGACTCTTTCCCCCAAAAAAGAGGATAAAAAGCATTATAACCCATAAAAGAAGTGGAACCCTTCTACTTAGCAAAATAAAATTTAGTTTAAGCTGATTTTAATGCTTGTTTAATTAATTGCTCTAATGTAATATCTTCTTTATTAGCCTGCAAAATCTTATCAATTACCTTCTCAGCTGAATTTTTAGCGAAACCCAGATTTATCAAAGCAGATAACGATTCATTTCGTAAGCTATTGTTTGAAGATACACTAGAATGTCCACTTTCAGTGATTAAATCTTCTTTCTTATATTTATCTTTCAATTCAAGAATCACTCTTTGTGCCGTTTTGGCACCAATTCCTTTAATAGACTGAATTTGCTTAACATTATCTGCTACAATAGCAGACTTAATTTCTTTAGGATTCATGGCTGAAAGCATACCAATTGCTGTTGATGGGCCAATACCTGAAATTCCAATTAAATCTAGAAATACTTTCCTTTCTTCCGATAAATGAAATCCGTAAAGCGTTTGCGCATCCTCCTTTACATGGAAATGAGTCAATACTTTCGCTTCTTTTTGCTTCTTAAAAGCATCGTAGGTTGATAAAGGAATATTAACATGATAACCTACTCCCCCAACATCAATGATGAGGTGAGTAGGCTCTAATTCTATTAAAATTCCTTTTAAATATGAAATCATAAGTTTGTTCGGGTCTGATAATTCTGAGCATCCACTACTGAAATAGCCACCATATTTACTATTTCTCTAATTGAGCTACCTAATTGCAAAATATGTACAGGTTTATTCATTCCTAATAGAATTGGACCAATTGCCTCAGCATTACCTAATTCCATTAATAATTTATAGGCAATATTTCCAGAAGCTAAACTTGGGAAAATAAATGTATTAGCCCCCTTTTCAGCTAATTCACTAAACGGATAGGTTTCTTTTAATAATTCTTCGTTTACCGCGATATTGGCTTGTATATCACCATCTATTATTAATTCAGGCCATCTTTCTTTGGCAATTTTTCTAGCTTGGGCAGTTTTCTCTGGGATTTCGCCTTTGCTGCTTCCAAAGTTGGAATAGGAAAGCACCGCCATACGAGGCTCAAAACCAAAAACTTTAGCTCCTCTTGCTGTTAATCCTATGATTTCTACTAATTCATCAACTGTTGGATTTGTATTTACGGTAGTATCGGAGAAAAAGAATGTCCCTTTTTTAGTCAGTAGAATATACATACCTGCAACTCTTTTTCCTTCTTCGGCTCCAATAATTTCAAGTGCTGGGCGAATGGTCTTCGGATAATCTTTAGTAAGTCCAGAAATCAATGCATCTGCTGCACCTAATTCAACCATCATGCTACCGAAATAATTACGGTCACGCATTAATTTTACTGCCTCATATTGAGTAACACCTTTTCGTTTTCTTTTATCGTAAAGTACTTTCCCGTATTCCTGACGCTTTTCCTCATCAAGAAAATTATCTATTATATCTATACCGGTCAAATCTAACTGATGAGTTTCAATTAGAGCTTCAATTTTTTCTCTATTTCCTAATAATATCGGTTGAGCAATTCCTTCATCAATAACCATTTGAGCAGCTTTCAAGATATTTACATTATCTGCTTCAGCAAAAACCACTCTTTTAGGATCTTTCTTAGCTTTGGTAAGAATTCTGTTCATCAATTTCTGATCAACCCCAATTCTTTTTTGAAGCTCAACGTCATAAAGAGCCCAATCTTTAATATTGGTTTTAGCTACTCCTGATTCCATGGCTGCTTTGGCTACTGCGGGTGAAATGGTAGTGATTAATCGAGGATCTAATGGTTTTGGAATCAAATATTCTCGTCCAAAAACAATTTTTTGATCGTCATAGGCTTTGTTAATTAATTCCGGTACAGGTTGCTTAGCCAGTTCTGCAATGGCATAAGCGGCTGCTAGTTTCATTTCCTCATTAATCGCAGTTGCTCTCACATCCAAAGCACCACGAAAAATATAAGGGAAACCAATTACATTATTGACTTGGTTAGGATGGTCAGATCGACCCGTAGCCATAATAATATCTTTCCGAACTGAAAGTGCATCTGCGTAAGGAATTTCCGGATCCGGATTCGCTAAGGCAAACACAATTGGATTATCTGCCATTGCTTTGATGTGTTTTTTACTAATCACATTTCCTGCAGACAATCCTAAGAATACATCGGCTCCTTGCATTGCATCATATACCTCCTTAATATCAGAATTATCAGAAGCAAATAATCTTCCAAATTCACTTAAATCATCTCTATCTTTTGTGAGCAAGCCTTTTCTATCAAACATATAAATGTTTTCAATCTTGGCTCCCAACGAATGGTATAATTTAGTGCATGAAATAGCAGCTGCACCAGCTCCTAGCACTACAATTTTGACATCTTCAATTTTTTTGTCTACTAATTCCAAGGCATTCAGCAAGGCCGCACTAGAAATAATAGCCGTTCCATGCTGATCATCATGCATTACTGGAATATTCATTTGCTCCTTTAATGCAGTTTCTACTTCAAAACACTCAGGCGCCTTTATATCTTCTAAATTAATTCCTCCAAAAGTAGGTTCTAATGATTTGATTATTTCAATCAGTTTTTTAGGATCTTTTTCTTGTATTTCGATATCAAAAACGTCTATTCCTGCGAATTTTTTAAATAACACACCTTTTCCTTCCATAACAGGTTTAGAGGCATCAGGTCCAATATCTCCTAATCCTAAAACAGCAGTTCCGTTTGATATAACGCCTACCAAATTTCCTTTGGCTGTGTATTTATAGGCATTTTCTTTATCTTTTTCAATCTCTTTACAAGGTTCTGCCACTCCTGGCGAGTAGGCTAATGCTAAATCCGATTGAGAGCTTAACATTTTTGTAGGCACCACCTCAATTTTACCTGGTGACCCTTGCATATGATAGTTTAATGCGTCCTGTCTGCGAACTTTTTTTGGCATAATAAATATGTAATAGTAAATAATAGCATACTTAATCTTTTATTCAAAGTTTAGATTAAGTCCATAATAAAAGAAAAATTGAATTTAGGATAGCAATCTCAAATCAACAAGAAAAAGATTCAAATTAGTCGTTAATTCCAGTAGGCGTTTTAGCTGTTCCTAGAATTGCTTTCAACTTACGCATAGGCTCTCTTTTTTCCCCTCCAGGCGCATCCAAATAGCCTTCTAAATAATAAAGCTCTCCTGTGGCTTCGTTAGCAAAAAGATAACTTACGAAAGCCCCTCCTCTTGAATTATCAGAATATTTCCACAAACCTTTTGTTCTGATAGCATAATTACCATTCAGATTAACAGTATCAATTACAAATTCAACCTCATCTTGACTTGTTAGGTGCAAATCAGGCAAATCTTTGTCTGTAATATATTTTTCACCCAAGGAATTTCTTAATTCTTTAATGTTATTAGGATTGAAAACTTCATCATTATTATAAGGCATTCTTACAAGCCATAAATTAAATTCCTCTTCAGAATCAAGCTCTCTTAGCCATATAAAATTATCTTCCTTCACTGCAATATCAAACCCATTTGGAATAATAAGTTCTAGATTCAAACTATCTGCAATATAATTCATAATCCCTGTTTCAGCTGAACTTTTGAATGATTCTACCAATCTATTCGTCTCTTTGACATTGAAAAATTCCTTTATAGCAGTTCTATTTGCTTTCAAATTTTTAATTAATTCTTGCTCATTTCTTCCAAATAAATACAAAACCTCCTGACCGCGAGCATAAACATCTTGCTGATTGAATGAAAATATATCTGGGTTTTTATTGATTTGATTTAATGAATTATCTGTGAAATATCTTTTCATATATTTCCCTTCTGGCTTATTGTTGTCTAGCGTGGCTACAAATAACAAGTTTTTTGAGCTTTTAAATATGCTGTTAAACTTACTAGGGTCCACTTGTTTCAAATCATAAAGAGGTTCGTTTTGTGGTAAAGCCGCAACATTTGAAGTAAATATTTCTTTAATTAAGTCACCTAATTCACCTTCCCAAATAGATGGAGGCATTACCATGATTATCTCTCCAGACTCCCCTCTAGCATTCGGTAAAGTTCTATTATCATCAGAATTCTCATTTCCAGAATCGCATGAAAATAATAAAAGTGTAGCAAAAATTATGGATAAAATGCTTTGGTATTTTTTAAGATTATTCATGTGTATATGTTTTATTTTTTATTCGGCACATGGAATAGCTCAGCCACCAGAAAACCTTAAAACCAACACTTTTACTTATATTATTCAAGCTCGGTTGGTATTCGGCAGTTTATGGTTATTTCATGTGTATAGTTTTATTTTCAACGGTCAAATGTAATTCGATAAATTTTATTCCTGCCAGAGGCAGACAAGCTATCCTTGGTCGGTATGTTGAGGATTCTAAAATTTACGCTCATTTCATGAAAGATTAATTTAACTATGAGTTACTGTTAATTTTCAAAACCTGACCAGGCTTTATGCTATTTCCGTCCAAATTATTTATTTTTTTCAACTTTTCTACCGTTAAGCCATCAAATTTTCTAGAAATATCCCATAATGTATCTCCAACTTGCACTCTATATTCTCCAGACTGAATGTTAACGTTTTGATTAGAACTTGCATTTTGACTTGCTGATGCTAGTTTACTATTAGATTGATCATAAAATTCATCTGCAATCCAGATATTTATAGGTTGTCCTACCCTGATAATCGTTCCATTCAAGTTATTCCATTGTTGTAGATCTGCTATCCTAACCTTATAAGTACTGGCAATTTTACCTAATACATCTCCTGATTTGACTTTATAGGTCAATTTTTGACGACCATACGTACTTCCTACTTCATTTTTTACTAACCTTTCGAAATGCTCTTTACCTTGACCTGCAAAACGCATAATTTCATTCAAATTTTCTACAACAAAGTCCATTTGATGCGAAGGAATTCTTAATGGATACATATTATGGTTTTCAGAAATAGCACCATGTTTCAGCTCTGGATTTAAATCATTTAAAGTCTCCATGCAAATGCCTGAATGCTCAGCAAATAAAGGCAAACTAAGAAATCCATTAATAGCAATCGTTTCATAATCAGGCATATATTCATATTCTTCAATAAAGAAATTATGCTCTTCCAAATAATTCATGCTATACATAATGGCTATGAATTGTGGCACATAGGACTTGGTTTCTCTGTATAAATAGGGGTAAATCTCCCAGAAATTCTTTTTATAACCACTTCTTCTGATTGCTTTTCTAACGTTTCCTGGGCCAGTATTGTAAGCTGCTAGTGCTAAAGGCCAATCTTCATAAAAATAATTATAAAGGAATGATAGATATCGGCAAGCTGCATCAGTCGATTTTTCCATATCCATTTTTTCGTCTAAATACCAATTCTCTGAAAGCCCATAATCCAGCCTGCCAGTTAAAGGCATAAATTGCCACAGCCCAACAGCTCCAGCTGGTGATTGTGCTTTTGGGTTTAAGCCGGATTCTACTATTGCTAAATATTTTAACTCATCGGGCAATCCATATTTCTTCAAATAACGCTCAATCATCGGAAAATACTTAGTCTGCAATTTGGCAACTTTTCGGGTATATTCTCTATCCGTAACAGTAAAGTAGCGAATGAATGAATTGACAATAGGATTGTAAGTTAATGGTATTTCATTTTCAATGAGTGCGAGACGTTCTTGTATGACGTTATCTTCAAATTCAGGCACAAATTCATATTGATGCGAGAAATGAATTAAATTTTCATTGGTAGTATCTTCCAAAACTAAAGTAGAATCAAAAGATAAAGTATAAAACAATGGACTTTTCTGAACTGCAAAACTAGCAGATAGCGAAAAAAGCCATATTAATGCAAAAATCGATATATTTTTTATCATTACTCTCCTATTAAAAAATATTAAGACTTCATCAAATAATCAGCAAATGCATATAATTCCCTTTCTTTGAATGAATCAGCCATAATCTGCAATCCTATTGGTAAATTTTGCTTATCCTTACCATTAGGAATTGAAATAGCTGGACTTCCTACCACGTTTGCTTGAACGGTAAAAACATCCTCTAAGTACATTTCTGCAGGATTATCTCGTTTAGTACCTAATGAAAAAGCTGTTGTAGGCGTAGTTGGCATTATAATAAAATTATACTCTGCGAACACCGCGCTGGTTTCATCTCGAATAATTCTTCTAACCTTTTGCGCTTTTGTGTAGTAATCATCGAAATAGTCAGCTGATAACACGAAAGTTCCCAACATAATTCTGCGTTTCACTTCTTCACCAAATCCTTGCGTTCGGGAAAGCTTATACATACTCTCAACATCTTGAACTTCTGAAGCCCGATATCCATATCTTACCCCATCAAAACGCGATAAATTAGAACTTGCTTCTGCTGTGGTTAAAATATAATAAGTTGGTAAAAGATAATCTAAATATAGAAATGTGACTTCCTCTACTTGATGTCCTTGTGATTTTAACCACTCTAGTTTTGAAAGTGTGGCTTCTTTAATTTCTGGTTGAAGTGCTTCGCTTTCTAAGGTTTCCTTTACGAATGCTATTTTCAACTTTTTATCAAGTTGGAGATTTTCAGCATAAGCAGGCACTTTTTCCGAGGAAACCGTACTATCGAATTCATCATGACCCGCAATTACTTCTAAAATTAGGGCATTATCTTCAATATTTTTTGAAAGAATTCCGATACAATCGAAAGAAGATGCAAAAGCTATTAATCCATATCGAGAAATTCTGGAATAGGTTGGTTTTAAGCCAACGACTCCACAAAAAGCTGCGGGTTGCCTTACTGACCCGCCAGTGTCAGTACCTAAAGAGGCCATACAAAGTCCAGCTTGAACTGCAACTGCGGATGCACCCGAAGAACCACCTGCTACTTTTGAATTATCTGCGGCATTGAGGGTCGGACCAAATGCAGAATTCTCATTTGAAGACCCCATCGCAAATTCATCACAATTCTGAGACCCAATGATAATGGCGTCTTCATCGAGTAATCGTTGGACAGCTGTTCCGGTAAATTGAGACTCAAAGCCCTCTAAAATTTTGGAAGCAGCACGTACTTTATAATTTTCTTGAACCAATACATCCTTAATTCCTATCACTAATCCAAAGAGTTTTCCTAAAGGCTTTCCAGCTTTCAACTTCTTTTGAAGTTCTTCGGCTTTAGCCAATGCTTCAGTTTCATAAACATCTAAAAACACATTAAGGTGCTTTTGCACCTTAATTTGATTTAAATAATATTTAACAACTGAGGTTAGGGAATACTTCTCCTGCTTCAGCTCAAGTTGAAGTAATTTCAGACTGTGATAAGTGTCCAATTTTATTGGTCCTTTGTATTGCTACTTTCAGTCGTGTCTGTTTTGGAAGTTGTATTTTTTCTTCCTCCGTCTTCAATGTTATCTTTAATCTCTGTGGTAGCATCTTTAAATTCTCTAATACCTTTACCCAATCCTCTTGCCAAGTCAGGAATTCTTTTAGCACCAAAAAATATTAATATCACCAACATGATAAGGAGGATTTCCCATCCGCCTATTCCACCGCCTAAAAATGCAAATACTGTGTTCATTGCTTTCAATTTAATAATGTGAACGTAAAGTTAAATAATAATCCATTGCATAAGCAATCAGACATCAAAAAATTGATTGCTTATTCTTACATAAGGGAAAATTTAGAGGAATAGTTCAGGGGTAAAGGTTCTATTTTACTTTATCACTTCTTAAACAACCACTGTTCTGGGTTTAATTTATTATTATTTTTCCAGACTTGGAATTGAATTTCTGAAGTACCGTCTCTGTCAGTATAAACCACTCCCAAAGATTGCTTGGCCGTTACCTTTTCACCCTTTTTAACGTCTACTGTTTTGAGCTTAGCATAAACCGTGAAATATTCTCCGTGTTGTACCATTACTACGTTGTTCATACCTGGTATAAAGGCCACATTTTTCACTTCTCCATCGAAAACTGCTCGAATTTCTTCGTTTTCGTTTGTCTGAATATCTACTCCATTATTATTGACAATTATATTTTTATATACTGGATGTGGATGTGTTCCGAACTTCTGAGAAATAAAACCAGCTGTTACTGGCCAAAATAATTTATTCTTATTTCCTGCAAATGAATCTGACAACTCCTTGGCTTCAGGAGTTAAAGCAAATTTAGATGATGAAGCACCTTTGGAGCTTTTTTCAATCTCCTCCTTTATTAAATCCGCTATTACCTTTTCTAAATTTTCAACTGCCTTTTTCCGTTCATCAATCTCACTTCTTACTTGCTTCTCTCTTTTGCTCAATTCTGCAACGAGATTACTTTGGCTAATTTTTAATTTATTTAACTCTCGATTTCTAAAAATTTGTTCTTGCAGCAGGGTGCTTTTCTCCATACGGACGTCTTCTACACTTTCCTTTTGACCGATTAATAACTCTTTAATCATTTCAATTTGCTTGGCTTGCTGTCTTCTCATGGTACCATAATATTCCATGTATTTTAGGCGCATAAACATCTCATAAAAAGACTCTGATGCAAAAATATATGCTAGCTTACTTAAAGATTGATTGCTTTTTTGCGTGGCATAAAGCATGCTAATATATTCAGCTTTCATGCTTTCCAAATCTTCTTCCATAGAATTGATAATACTTCCAATTTCGTTAAGCTTCTCATTCAATAAACTTAATTCATTGGATATAGAATTAGTAAGTGCTTCCTGAGCTTCTATTTTGTAGTTTAAAGCATTTAATTGACCGATAGTCGCACTCTTTTTATACCTGGTCTGATTTAATATTTTTTCAGCCTGATTTATTTTCTCAAGGTTTTCTTTCTTTTCTTGCTCTAACTGAGCTCTAGACTTTTGGGCTTTAACGCTCTGTAATGCAAATAGAAAAAAAAGCAATAAAATAATATAGGGAAATTTAATTTTCATATCTATCGGGAACACTAAACGGGAATGAAATTGGAGTGCTTCCTGCATCAACTTTAGAATGAATGATTTCTACTGTTGTAGATTCTTCGCCTGAGGTGCCTTTCGAAATAATATTAACATAAGCGTTAAAAGGGAAATTTTGGTTTGCCACAATATTAAAATTTGTGAAGATCATCTCCATTTTACTTCCATCTGGTATTTCTTGAACTTTAATGCTTTTTACTTTTCTATTTTCTGATGAAGCTAAAGTCTGTAATTCAAAACGTCCTCTTTTTTGATTAATTCTCAATTCTCCCGACCTCTTAGAAAAATTATCATCTCCTTTAAATTCAAATACTTGATTACCTAAAAGGATAGATTGAATAATTTGAAAATTAATATCAAAATTAAGTTCATTACTCAAACTTTCAAAATTGTAGCGATAGACTTCCTTATTTACTCTATCCAAAAAAACAATAGTATCTTGACTTATATATCCTCTGGCTGCTTCTATACCAAAAATAGGAGCAACTGAAACCCAAATGATGCTATCTTTTTTTATCCGAATATTGGCGTTGGAACTTAAGTTTCGGTCTGGAGAATTAAATTTAATCTTGGATTTAGCTTGCAAATACTCAAAATCAAATTTTTCTAATGCATATTCCTTTTCTACAGTGGAAGTTGGTAAAAGCTTTTTACCGCAAGAGGTGAAAATCAAAGCTGCAGAAAATAGTAATACGCTAAATAGATGCTTCATAATATTGTTTTTCAGATATTTTTTTGTCAATTAAATCGGATGCTCCACCTTTCATTTTGGCACGCTTCCATTGTTGCAATGCTTCCTCTTTCTTTCCTAATTTAAAGAGTGCATCTGCATAATGCTCAATAATTGTTCCAGATGCTTGCAATTTTACTGCTTTCTCTAGAACAGTTAAAGCTTTTTCATATTCTCCTTTTTGAAATAAAACCCAACCGTGAGTGTCTAAAAAGTTAGCATTATTAGGATTAGCTTTTACCATAATCGAAGAAAGCTCCTTTGCTCTTTCCAAATTTTGCTTTCTTAAAGATAAATAATAAGCGAAATTATTTACCGCAAAATAATTCTCAGGATTAAGTTTTATAGCTTCTTCATAGGTCTCAAATGCTTTTTTATAGTCTTTATTCGCGTGATATGCATCCGCAAGTTGAGCCGCGAAACTACTTTTCATCCTGTCATTTCCAAAAACCATAGATTTACCTTGTTCCCAGAGCATAATGGCTTTTTTAAATTCCTTTAAAGCATAATAGGCAGATCCTCCGAATAAATATAATATTGGCTGATTAGGGAAATAGGTAATCGCTTCTTCGGAATATTCCGCAGCTTGTTGAAAATTATTATTTTCTAGTTCTAATGACAAGATATTTTGCCACAACTGAAGATTATCTCCATTTAAAGCAACCGCTTTCTCATAAAAAAACTGTGCACTATCTTTTTGATCTAGTTCAATAAATAAATCTCCGAATGCAGCAAATGCATTTGCTTCGGTATTATGAACTTCTATGATAGTCTCTCCTAATTCCTTAAACTTATTAGTGTAAGTAGGAGTAAGAGATTTTCTAATCAAAGCTATAAATTCATTTAGCTTTGATTCCAACGAAATTTCTTCAGAATGAAAGGCGGTTGTGAAATTAACTAAGGCAAGGTCTATTTGATTGCTTTGCCGATATAATTTCCCTAATTCTAAATGGGCTTCTGCTTGGTTAGGATGCTCAATTAAATAATTCTCCAGATATTCTATTGCTTCTAAAATTTTATTATTAGAAACCAATATTTGAGCCACTGAAACCGCATAACCTCCTACTTTCGGATAGGCATTCACTAAATTTTTTCCTTCAATTAGGGCTTCTTTTAATTTATTTTGCTGTAAATATATTTTTTGCTTTTGAATACTCACTTCCTCTAAAATACCTAATCGCTTTTCAATTCTATCGTATGTTTTTAAAGCATTATAAGGTTCTTCATTGTATAGATATAAAGCAGCCAATTCTAATAGGTAATCATCTGGTGCATCTTCAGCAAATTTGTACAGATCCTCATAAGTAGCAATTGCACCTGGCAAATCACCTTGAGCGGTTAGTATTTCCGCTTTTAATGACTGATAATAGTGATTATCTTTTTCCTTTTCCGTAGCATTTGAAATATACAAAAGCGCTTGATCAGTCTCCTCACTTGCTTTAAAAATTTCAGCAATTTTATAGTTTAAAGCTGCATTTTCAGGCATTATTTGATGGGCTTTTAAAAAGCTTTCTAATGCTTTCGCTTGATTTTCTATTGCTAGAAAATGCATCCCTTCCACAATCAAAAATTCTACATTGAAACGATCCACTTTTAGTGGGTCGGAATCTGGAAGAATATCTTCCTGCTGAAGAATTTCTGGAGTTTCGGGAGTCTGGGCATATAGTACCTCTACCTGTCCATGAAATAGACAGAAAATAACTAGAACCTTTAAAAAATATTGAAAGTTTTTGTTCACAATTTTTATTCAATCACTTTATTATAATCACCAATACTCAAGTCTTTAGCTGCGCCTTGGTACTGTACAAAATTTCCTAACATACTGTTTTTTATTTGTGCTTCAGATATGACAGAGTTTGTTTGAATAATACTGTTGCTTATTCGACTATCTTTAATCTCAGTATTATCTCCGATAGAAACGTGTGGACCTACTACAGAGTTCTTAATTGACACATTTTCTCCCAAATATACTGGAGGAATAATGACAGAATCCTCTATTTTAGCTGATTTACTGATTAATTTTTCACTTTTTATAAACTCCAAGTAACGTTGATTGGTATAAACTGTAGCATCTTTATTTCCACAATCCAGCCATTCAGTGACAGTACCTGGACGCAATTTCACTCCTTTATCTTTCATATTCTCCAATGCCACTGTAATTTGGAATTCACCACCTGCATCTTTGACGTCATTGTCCAAAAGATACTGAAGCTCTTTTCTTAAGTCTTCCCCTTTTTGAAAGTAGTAAATACCAATAATCGCTAAATTGGAAACAGGAGTTTTTGGCTTTTCAATGAAGTCAGTTATTACATTATCATTATTTACTTTTACTACACCAAAAGCGGAAGGATCGTCTACTTTTTGCGTCCAAATAATTCCTTCTTCGGAAGTATCTAATTTAAAATCGGCTTTGAAAAGCGTATCTGCAAAAGCAACTACCGAATTTCCTTCCAATAAATCTTTAGCGCACATGATAGCATGGGCGGTACCTAAAGCTTCCTCTTGATAATGAATGGAGCCTTCCGCGCCAACTGATTCAGCTATTTTTATTAAACTTTGCTCTATTTCTTTACCAAAAGAAGATTTTATAATAAATCCAATTTTATCTACTTGGCTACTGCAAACTTTTGCAATATCCTCCACCAAGCGCTGCACGATTGGCTTTCCAGCGATTGGGACTAATGGTTTTGGTACTGTTAATGTATGTGGACGCATGCGTTTTCCCATGCCCGCCATTGGAATGATAATGTTCATAATGTTTTATATTTAGCCCAGCCCCCTAACCCCCAAAGGGGGAATTCGCACGGAACTGCATTTACATTTTAATTTGATTTTGTATCGCTTTATTAAATCTTTAACTCGTGAAATTACAAAAGGAGTGATGAAACAAGCTATTTTTGCAAATTTCAATCTGGTAGCGTTCCCCCTTTGGGGGCTAGGGGGCTCTATTTCCCCGTACTTCCAAAGCCTCCTGCACTTCTTTCAGAATCTTCCAAAACCTCTACTAAGTTCCAATCAATTTGCTCATGTTTGGAAATCACCATTTGTGCTACTCTTTCTCCCGACTCTATAAAAAAGGCTTCATCCGATAAGTTAACCAATAAAATCTTAATCTCTCCTCTATAATCTGCATCAATCGTGCCAGGACTATTCAAAACTGTTATACCATGTTTGAATGCCAGCCCACTTCTAGGACGGATTTGCGCTTCATAACCATCAGGCAATTCCATAAACAAACCTGTTGGAACCAAAATTCTTTGCATGGGCTTTAAATTAATGGGTTCATCCAAATTTGCTCTTAAATCCAAGCCAGCTGCACTTTGCGTTTGATAGGCTGGCAATTCATTCGTTGATTTATTTATAACTTTTACTTGCATAATTTATTTTTCTAGTTCAAAAGTATCATTTTAATCTTTTGGAAAAAATCCTTTTTCGCTCATATAAAAACATCAATCCTGCATAAATTAAGGTAATCAAAATTCCCAATCCGTAATTAAGCCACATAGAAGTCGGTTTAAAGTAGAAAAAAGCAACAACTATTATCCCGGCAACTAATATGTTCAGGGCAATTTTACCTACAGGATATGGGATTTTAAAATATTTTTGACCTATAAAATAACAATAAACCATCATACTAAAATAAGCGAGTACTGAAGTTAGGGCTGCACCAGTATAACCTAAAATAGGAATTAACAATATATTCCCAATTAAAGCCACAATCCCACCCACAACACTAATATAAACTCCATAATGCGTTTTGTCAGTTACTTTAAACCAAATACTCAAATTGATATAGATACCGAAAAACAATTTACCAAAAAGCAAGATAGGCACTAAAAAAAGTGATTCTCTATATTCAGCCCTTCCCAAAAACAGCTTTCCAATCAAATCGGCATTCAAACTAACACCTACCCAAATAACTAACGAAAGAGAAACGAAATAGTAGAGTACTTTTGCGAAAAGTTCTGGTGCTTCTTTGTCTTCCGCTTGGCTAAAAAAGAAAGGTTCGCCTGCGTAACGAAAAGCTTGAATAGCCAACATCATAAAAACACTCAATTTGAAAGCAGCCATATAAATTCCCAATGCTGCTTCAGCTGTTTTTCCGTCATAAAAATTTTCAGGTAGTAGATGCTCAAAAATCACTTTATCCAGTTGCTCTACGGATATGCCTGCTACGCCCATTAACAAAATTGGCCACGCATAAACCAGCATTTTTTTGGTCTTTGCCCAGTTGAACTGCAGCTTGACTAAGAAGATTTCCTTATATAAAATCAAAATCATGGATACATTGGCTAATAAATTAGCTAAGAATACATAGCCAATTTCATAGGGCTTCTGTGTATCCCAATCCATAATTCCGGCTTTCGCTAAAAAAGGAAAGAGCATCAAAAAACATAGATTGAATAAAATATTCAAGGCAATATTGCTTATTCGAGTGAAAGCAAATTTCTTGGCTTTGTGCGCGAGTCGAAGTTTCGCTAGTGGAATAGCTACTATGGCATCAACAAAAAAGATGACGGCCAGATAACGGACAATGTATGTTTCAACAGATAAATCAAGGAATTGGATAATTTGTTCTGCAAAAATAAATATACTGCCACTGAAAATGATTGAGGTTAACAGAATAGCCGTGAAAGCCTGTGCATAATAGCTTTCGGAATTTTCTTTAGTGGTAAAACGGAAATAGGCCGTTTCCATGCCGTAAGTATAAATAATGTTTAAAAAAGCAGCATAGGCATAGAGTTCACCAATACTTCCAAATTGCTCAGGAATAAAAACTGCCGTATGAAGAGGTATTAATAAATAATTCAGTAACCTACCCAGGATGCTAGGCAATCCATACAAACCGGCTTCTGATGCTAATTTTTTGAGTGGGTTCATGTGGTGGGGCTGGAAGTTGGGTGTTGGAAGTGGGGAGTTGAGGGATAATAGTTAGAAGTGGGAAGCTTGAAGTAGGAAGTTGAGAAACGGAATTTGAAAATAGGGAGATGAGTACCAAAACGATAATTCATCTTCCTAATTTCCATGTTTTTATAATTCGTAATTAACAAATTCCTAATTCGTAATTAAAACTACTCTCCTTTAAACTCCGCGGCTCTTTTTTCTAAAAAGGCTTTTGTTCCTTCTTTAAAATCTTCAGACTTGCAGCAAGCTGCAAAGCTGTTGGCCTCCGTTTGATAACCGTTTTCATCTCCAGTATAATATCCATTTACACAGTCGATTACCATACCAATGGCAAGAGGGGCTTTACTGTTTATTTTACTTAGGATGGAGGTGGCAAGAGTCATTAATTCTTCATGGCTTTCTGCAATATGATTCACCAAACCAAGGCTTTTTGCTTCTTCTGCTCCAATGAAATCAGCTGTCATCATTAGCTCTAATGCTTTTCCCTTTCCGATTAATTGCGTTAATCTCTGAGTGCCGCCATAGCCTGGGATAATTCCGAGGTTTACTTCCGGTTGACCAAATTTAGCATTTGGAGTTGCAATACGCATATGGCAAGCCATAGCCAATTCACAACCACCGCCTAAAGCGAAACCATTTACAGCTGCCAAGACAGGTTTGTGGCATTTCTCTATCATTTCAAAAACTTCCTGACCATTTTCAGAAAATTTTCTTCCGTTCATTTCATTCAATTCTGATATTTCAGAAATATCGGCACCAGCCACGAAAGCTTTCTCTCCCGCCCCAGTTAAAATGACAGATTTTACTTCTTGGTTATCATAAATATCTTGGAAAGCTTCACGCAATTCTTCTATAGTGGCGATATTTAGGGCATTTAATTTTTCGGCTCTGTTGATGGTGATGGTTAGTACACCATTGTCATTAGCCAGTTGTAGGTTTTCAAAATCAGCCATAAATGAATTCTTGTTTCTTTTAGAATGCAAATATAGCTTATGCAGTCCCAACCACAAAGAGCAAATTGCTTTAATGACAATATGAAGATTGGTATAATTTGAATTTGAAAGGCTTAATCGAGTGAAATCGATGGTTCAACGGAAAAGCTATATACTTGACATCCATAAAATAGGGTTAAGTCGTATATTAGGTGTTTCATGTAAGAAAAATAGGGTTTATCCTTATTGATTTATAGATACTTGTAGGTGAAACCCGTATATTTGCATATATAATTTAATGATTATGAAAAAGATTTTATTTTTACTTGTTGCCTCAATAATATATTTACCCTTTAAAACACAAGCACAATTTACGCTATCTGAAACTTCCTATTCTGGAGCAGAGATAGTTTCTGGTATTAATGCTTGCAATTGTAAAGAGGTTATTATTCCTACTGGACTAGCAGTGAATATGGAAGATTCTTGGGATCTAACATCATTTTCTAATTTGATTCTAAGAATTGAAGGATCAGGACAGCTAATATTCAGCGGCAGTGGTAACAATAGAGATGAACTACTTATGTCTGAATCTTCATTTCTATTAATTGATGATACAAATAATACCTCCGCTTTATCTTCTGGCAACAATGGAAACGTTTTTATTTCAATTGGAACTGGAACATATCAAGGTAAAGATTTTCAAGATATAATAGCTGCAGGTGGAGCAGATTCTGTAAATGATGGTACTCTCCCAATCGAACTAAAATCCTTCTCAGCCTCAAAATCAGGTAAAAATATTGATTTAGACTGGGTAACAGCTAAAGAAGAAAATTTTTCTCACTTTGAGATTGAGCGTTCTATAGATCAGAAGAATTGGGAGCAAATTGGATTAGTTCAAGGTATGGGTGATAGCATGTCTGATGTAAAATATGATTTTACTGATAGAAGTGTCCCTTTTGGAGTAATTTATTATAGATTAAAATCAGTTGATATAGATGCTTCTTACGAATTCTCACCTGTAGTGACTATTGAAGTTGGTTTTGAAGGTAAACTAGCAGTTTCTCCTAATCCAGTGCAAGATGCTTCAAACTTGAAAATACAGGTGCCAAGTGATTTTAGAGAACAATTAGCTTATGTAGGTTTATTTGACCTTTCTGGAATTAAAGTGCAGGAGTTTAGAAACTTTAATACGGATGGTACTTTGCAAATCAACCAGCAATTAAAAGCTGGGATGTATATCTTAAAAGTAAATCATAACGGATTGCAGGAAAATATTAGGGTGATTGTGCAGTAAGCCCCCCAGCCCCCAAAGGGGGAGTCACGCAATGAAGAAGTTCAGCTTTTTAATTTGAAAGAGTTGTAGCTCAAGCCAAAAAATTCATCATCATTCAACAATAGGGGATGCCTCACAGCAATTGGGGCTTTTTTAGTCCAGCCCCCTAGCCCCCAAAGGGGGAACACGCACGGATTTCGCGGAGCAGTAAAATTGAGACAGCATCTTTACTTTTAAATGAAAAGAGCAAAATAATGTGACTCAGGAATATTCTGTATCACATTAAAATAAATAAGTATAATCTGTGAGAAAATTCCCCCTTTGGGGGTTAGGGGGCTGTCTAATTAAAATCAAACTCATCAGTTGAAGCTTCTTCTGGGACTTCTTTTTCCTCTTTAATTTCGACTTCTACGGTTCCTTTTTTGAATTGGGCTTCTTCTTGTTCACGTATCCTTTTGGCAATTTCCTTATCATATTCGGTTACCTTGAACTCAGTTCTACGGTTGGTTTCATGCTCTTCTTCCGTTTGAGCATCTTCAATAATCAGCTGACTTTCGCCATAGCCTCTGGCTTTAATCCTTGTGGGGTCAACCCCTTGTGAAATGATATAAGCAACTGCTGATTCCGCTCTGCGCTTTGACAATTCTTGGTTATAAGCGGCTTCTCCCCTAGCGTCAGTATGAGAACTCAATTCTATTTTGATAGGAGGATTATCTTTTAATATGGTCACCAATCTATCTAATTCAAGGGCTGCATCAGCTCTAATATTTGCCGAATCAAAATCATAATAGATGTTCTCCAACTCGAAGGCTTTATCCAAAATGATTTCTTCCAATAATATTTCAGTCTCAAATACTTTATTAGTAATCAGGGAAGTAAGCTTGCTTTTATCCAAGGTTTTGCCAACAGTGGAAAAAGTCTTTCTAGTGGTTAAATAATTATCTTTTTCCGCAATAATAAAGTAATCCTCCTCTTCCGAAACCCTGAAATTGAATTTACCATCTTGGCCCGTCAATATTTCTCCAAGCAAAACACTGTCCTGAGAAAAGATTCTCACATTTGCTCCAGGTAAGATTACTTCCTGATTGCTGGAATTGTTGGTAGTGGTTTCTCCTGCTAAGAAGTAATTCACAATCTTTAAATTTGGATCTTCATTTTTAAACGTATAGATATCGTCTCTTCCTTTGCCTCCTGCTCTATCGCTGGAGAAAAAACCTCTGTCGGGTGAATACATAAAAACGGCAAAGTCATCTTTATTAGAATTCATCGGTTTACCTAAATGAGAAATCTTAATTCTCCCACCTGTACGCTCTGCAATAAATATGTCCAGCTTGCCTAAGCCTCGATGTCCATTGGAAGAGAAATATAATTTCCCATCCTGCGAGGTAGAAGGAAACATTTCGTCCTCAGGAGTATTAATTTTATCACCTAAATTTCTCACATTTCCCCATTGGCCCCGGCTATTAACAGTAGCTGAATATAAATCTACTCCTCCGTAGCCACCTTCTCTAGTAGATGAAAAATATAAAGTTCGCCCATCTTCACTAAATGCGGGTGTTGAATTCCATGCGTTAGGATCATTAATTTGCATTAATTCTGGCTCGGACCAATTACCATTTCTATATCGTGTAATGTATAGATTCACATCATTTAAGCCCTTTCGTTTCCCTGTGTTACCGCGTGCGAAAACCATCGTACGCCCTCTTGGTCCAATGGCAACTGAGCCTTCATTTGCATCAGGCCAATTGATTATTGCAGGTAATTTTTCTACTGTAGCAGTATCAACATTTGCTCCTTTAGAGCTAACTTTATATATGTCCGAATAATTATCGCCCGTAGCTTTGTAGATTCTTCCATCCTCATCGCGAGTGGAGGTAAAGAATAATTCATCTTCATGGAAAAAAGGGGCATATTCAGCATCAGGAGTATTTATCTCTTCCAGATTTTTTACAGTATAAAATGTTTGATCTTCAAGAATTTCATCAATATTATTCAGATTGTTTAGTTGAAATTCTGCTAATCGCTTTATTTCAGGATTATTGGCCTCAAGCAAATAATTTTCTAAAACTTCTTCTGCTTTATCGTAATTTGAATTTGCTTTTAATGACAAGGAGTAATTGTAAAAAACTTCGTCTTCAGTATAACCAGAATCAATGGCCGCTTTATAATACGGTTCAGCAATTTCTAATCGATTAGATAATCTGTAGGATTCAGCTATAGAAAATAAGGCTTCAGAGGGATTCTCATTTTTCTCTAGTGCTTTTTGATATAAATCAATAGCAATATCAAACTCCCCTTTCTCAAACTTTTTCTCTGCTTTTTTAAAAGGAGAACAAGCAAGCTGAAAAATTAAAACTATAGCAAATAATACGTTTTTTATCCTCACCAATTTAAAAATTAAAGTCAATACCAACTAAACGAATTTTGGGATAAAATCATGCTTCTGTTTTGAAAAATCTTCCCATCCAGCTTTTTCCAGCTGGGATTAACCAATTTGTTTCAAAGTCTTCTTTGCGTGTCACCATATTATTAAAAGTCAATACATCAGCTGAAATTTCATCCGTTTCTACTTTTGATTTAACAGCAGGTAAATTCACCAAAGAAACCTCATTGTTTTTTAAGAAAGCCACTTTACTTTTATCAAGTAAATTAATTTTCAATTCATTCTCTAATGCTTTTATAAAATGGACAGATTTATCAATAGAACAACCAGTAGCAGGAGCTTTTGATTCATCAACCGCCAAAACAATAAATTGATTATATTTTACATCAATTGAGGCATTTAATGCCTTACTATGAGCAGTCCAAGATGCTACAAATGCTTTGCCATTTTGTAGAATAAATTCCTTCTCTTCAATATTGAAAGCTCTATCGGCTTGATAAACCCAAAGTCTTGAACTCTTGCTTAAATCTTCAAAATTAGTGTACATGATACTGTTTTTATGAAATACAGTCTAAACTGAATAATTATTGTTCAGTTAAACGGAAGTTAAAGTTAATAAGTTCGAGTGAAAGAAACGGAAAAAAGGGGCGAGAATAAATAATTATAGAGGATTATCAAACCTGTCAGGTTAATTTCAAATTCTTTGCCCAATCAAAGATTCATTTCTTAGAATTGATGCGAAACTTAAGAAACCTGACAGGCTTTAAAAAATATTTAATTATTAGGTCAGCATTCCACCATCCACTTGAATTACTTGGCCTGTAATATAAGAAGACATATCAGAACCTAAGAAAACACATAAGTCAGCAACATCCTCTGGTCTGCCTCCTCGTTTCAAAGGAATAGCATCTCTCCATCCTTGAACTGTCTTTTCATCTAAGGCATCAGTCATTTCAGTTTCTATGAAACCAGGCGCAATAGCATTTGAACGAATATTTCTAGAGCCTAATTCCAAAGCTATTGATTTTGTGAACCCAATGATACCTGCCTTTGAAGCTGAATAATTTGCCTGTCCTGGATTTCCTTTAATCCCTACCACAGAAGTCATATTGATGATAGAACCGCTTTTTTGCTTCATAAAAGTACGGTTAGCAGCTTTCACAGTATTGAAACATGATTTCAAATTGATATTGATTACCTCATCCCACATTTCTTCTGTCATCCTCATCAATAGATTATCTTTGGTGATCCCGGCATTATTTACCAAAACATCTAAGCTTCCAAAATCAGCAACTACTCCTGCTATTAATTCTTCCGCTGCTTTAAAATCTGAGGCATCAGATCGATATCCTTTTACCTTTACACCATAAGCATCCGATAATTCTTTTTCTAGCGCCTGACCTTTTTCAACACTTGATAAAAAAGTGAAAGCCACATTAGCACCTTGTTCGGCATACTTTTCAGCAATGGCTTTTCCTATTCCTTTTGAAGCACCCGTGATAAGTGCGGTTTTTCCTTCTAATAGTTTTGTCATAATGGGTTTGTAGTTGATTCTAAAAAGCCTAAAATTACAAGGAATAAGCTAATTAAGAAAATGAAAAGAAAGATACAGGGTTTTATAGATTATAAATTCTCTTATAAAATCATTGATTGCGTATTTCCAACAATCTCTACCCAAGAAGATTCAGACCTTAAATCATACCAAAAATACACATTCTTGAGTGTTCTGAGTAAGTTGTAAACAGCAAAAATAATTATCGTAAAATATACTCCCCTTCTAAAATAAACAGATTCTATTGATTTAAAATAAATATCAATTTGAAGAAAAAGATTCAGCATAATCAAGAAATAAAAAATAGCTAGGTATCTTTCTGCAGCATAATATTCGACCTTAAAAATTGACATCATTAAAAAATAATATACAAAAAATAATAGCGGAGCTAAGAAAAGGACATTTGCTCGCGAAATAAAATAGAGTCTTGATGCTTTATAAATGACAGCAAGTAAAATCATGACACTCAATAATCGAGAAAAAACTCCTTCAATCACATATGGAAAAAACCAACTACTTAAAGCTTTTGAATAAGAATAAAGATTAAATTCCAAATGACTTAATTTTCCTGAAAAAAATAGATAAGTAAACCTATCCCAACGTCTTATAAAACCTTCATTAAATATACATACCCAAACAACGATGAGGGAAAGTAAAAAAAGAAAGGAAAAAAAAGCGATTTTCTTATTCTTTAAAGTAGCTAATTGTACTACAAAAAGAGGTATAATTAAAAACACACCAGCAAAACGAATAAAAGGCAGTATAACTATCAAAATGATAGCTGGTATCAAAAATTTCAACTGGGTTGTATGTTGAAATTTATCTAAAAAATAAAAAACAAGAAGCAATGTGAACAAAAAAAGGGGTTCAGTCCAGAGAAAAGAACTTATCAATAGATGTGGGGTTGAGAATATAACAATAATCAAAAACAGGTGTCTCAAAAATCTATTAGTGATTCTACGCGACCAAAATACACCGAAGCTTTGAATGCCTAATAAACACAGAAAGTTTAGCCAAACCATGTTTTGTTCACCTATGACTGAAATAATTAAGGGAAAAACAGGCGGTTTAATCTTAAATCCCTCGACAAGAAAAAAACTTTTTGAATTAATTTCTTCCGCAATTTCATTATAAAGCATAGAATCAGAAGTATTTCCCAATCCAAAGAAATTTGCAATCCAAAATAAAATTCCGGAAATACTTAATACCCAAAAATAATCACCGCTCTTTTTGAGAAAAAACGAAAGGGAAATTTCATTTATTAAAATAAAATTAGTCTTCCTAAACATTACTCAATGATATGGAAAATTTGATTAAAGCGACAAAATTTTTTTCTAGCCCCTTTTCCATTAAATTTGTCGACAAGTAAAAAAGAATCCAAATTTTAATTAATAGATATTATGGCATCAAAATATGACATTATAATAATAGGTTCTGGCCCTGGTGGTTACGTGGCCGCAATCCGTGCCTCTCAATTAGGCAAAAAAGTAGCTATAGTGGAGAAAGAAAGTTTAGGTGGAATTTGCTTAAACTGGGGATGTATCCCTACTAAAGCATTATTGAAAAGTGCCAATGTATTTGAATATATCAGCCATGCTGAGGATTACGGAATTACTGTAAAAGATGCTAAAGCTGATTTCACAGGCATGGTAAAAAGAAGTCGTGGTGTAGCTGATGGCATGAGCAAAGGAGTGCAGTTCTTGATGAAGAAAAACAAAATCGATGTAATTGACGGTTTTGGAAAATTGAAATCAGGTAAAAAAGTAGAAGTAGAAATTGACGGTAAAAAAACTGAATACTCTGCTGATAGCATCATTCTAGCAACTGGTGGAAGAGCCAAAGAATTGCCAAATCTTCCAATTGATGGAAAGAAAATAATAGAATATAGAAAAGCTATGAGCTTAGAAAAACAACCTAAGAAAATGGTTGTAGTAGGTTCAGGAGCTATTGGTGTTGAATTTGCTTATTTCTATAATTCTATTGGTACGGAAGTAACCATAGTAGAATTTATGGACAGAATTGTTCCAGTTGAAGACGAAGAAGTTTCTAAAGCTTTGGCTAAGACTTACAAAAAAGCGGGTATCAATATTATGACCAGCTCTGAAGTAACTTCAGTTGACACCAAAGGAAGTGGTTGCAAAGTGACTGTTAAAACACAAAAAGGTGAAGAAAAAATAGAGTGTGACATTGTCCTTTCAGCAGTTGGGGTAACTACTAACCTAGAAAATATTGGTCTGGAAGATGTTGGTGTTTCAACTGATAAAGGAAAAGTACTGGTTGATGATTTCTATAAAACCAATGTAGATGGTGTTTATGCTATTGGCGATATCGTTCATGGTCCTGCACTAGCTCACGTAGCTTCTGCTGAGGGAATCATTTGCGTTGAGAAAATAGCAGGTGAAAACCCAGAGCCACTGGATTATAAAAATATTCCTGGTTGTACTTACTGCAGTCCTGAAATTGCATCTGTGGGATATACTGAAAAACAAGCGAAAGAAGCTGGCTATGAATTGAAAGTGGGAAAATTCCCATTCTCAGCATCAGGAAAAGCAAGTGCTGCGGGTGCTAAAGATGGTTTCGTGAAATTAGTTTTTGACGCCAAATACGGTGAACTGCTAGGTGCTCATATGATAGGTGCCAATGTAACAGAAATGATCGCTGAATTAGTAGCCGTTAGAAAATTAGAAACTACTGGTCATGAATTGATAAAAACCGTTCATCCTCACCCAACCATGAGTGAGGCAGTCATGGAAGCTGCAGCGGCTGCTTATGATGAGGTGATTCATATATAATAGCACGAGCTAGTCACAAGCGGACGCTTGCGACAGTGCAGTGTAATACATAAGCACGAGCTAGGAAGCTCGCGCTAGCGCTTCATAAAAAATAAAACAAAAAGCTGTTAAGCAGATTTAATGAATTGAATTTGCCTAACAGCTTTTTTTATTGCCGTAATATGATTTATTTAGCATCTACAAATTCAGCACTATAGCAACAGCAGTCAAAATATCGGAAGAAGTTCTCGTTAAAGAACTAAAAGCACAAAAATCAAGTGCTTTCGAATATCTGTATGACAATTACAGTGCAGCCATATATGGAGTTATAGTGAGAATAGTAAAATCAGAGGAAGTAGCTCAAGAAGTTTTACACGATGCTTTTATGAAAGCGTGGAAAAATATTGATGCCTACAGTGCTGAAAAAGGACGCCTATATACTTGGTTAGTGAATATTAGCCGAAATGCTTCCATCGATAAACTTCGGTCAAAAGAAATTAAGAAAACAACTAAAACCGATTCAGTCTCAGACAACGTACATACTATTGACAATGCAAACTCCACTGAGCTGTCGATTGACGGCATAGGGTTAGAGAAAGTTTTAGATAAACTTTCAGACGAACTTCGATTTGTAATTGATCAAATGTATTTTAAAGGCTATACGCAAACTGAAATTGCAGAAGAATTTGACATTCCTTTAGGGACTGTCAAAACTAGAGCAAGAACAGCCATGCGTACATTAAGGGAACTATTATCGTGAATAAAATTGAAGCATACATATCGTCAGGAGTAATCGAAGCTTTCGTTTTGGGGCAGCTTAGTGATGCTGAAACAAAGGAGTTACTTCAGTATGCTGAAGAGCATCAGGAAGTCCGATCGGCCATTGATGAAGCTGAGGAAACTTTATTTGCTTTAGGGCAAAAAGGTAGTATTGCACCTCCAGCTCAATCTAAAAATGCTTTATTTGAAGAGTTAGTGTTACAAATGGAATCCTCAGCATCTGAAGAAGTGAAAAAGGATATTTCTGAAAGCAAAATCAAAAAAGAAGCAAAATCATTCTCTATTTATCCGTTTCTATCAGCAGCAGCAAGTATCGTGGCAGTAATAGGTATCGCTTTAAGTGCTTATTATTATAACCAATGGCAAGCAACTGAAAATAGATTGTCCAATATAATTGCGCAGAATCAAAGCATGGCTCAGCAATATAATGTGGTGAAAAACCAAATGGATCAATATGCTGAAAATATAGAAATTTTAAGGCAGCCTGGAATAGAAACGGTTCCTATGAATGGATTAGATATTGCACCAGAAGCTCAAGCATTTGTACACTGGAATAAGAAAACAAACGAAGTTTTTCTTAATGCTAAGAAGATGCCTTCCAATGATATGGATAATCAGTATCAGCTTTGGGCCATTGTTGATGGAGCGCCAGTTGATATGGGAGTTTTTGATGTAGCAGGTGACATGACGCAATTACTCAAGATGAAAACTACTTCAAAAGCCTCTGCTTTTGCAGTAACCTTGGAGCCTAGAGGCGGAAGTGAAAATCCTACAATGGAGAAAATGTATGTGATTGGTCAGATTTAATAAATAATCGCTTTTATTTTCTGTTCATCTTAACAGACCGGTCTCCCGCTAAATACGAAAAACTTTCTTTTATAAATCCCATCCCATAAGCAAATAGCTGTATAAATGAGGTGATAAGGCTTATGATAGCCACTTTAAAATCATTAGTTTTAATCAAGGCATCTATTCCGATTAAAAAATAATAAAGTGCAATTAAAGCTCCTCCCAATTGAAAAAGTTGCCAGTTCCAGAAGGCAGTTGATGCCCAAAGAAAAAGACCTAATACAAAAAAAAGAGGTAATAGGTGGACTAATTTCAATTCGCTCTGATAAAATCTGAAAATGTTAATTCTACCTCTTCCAAAAAAGAATAATTGCTTGTAAAACTGACTTAATTTTGTTCTCCGTTTGTGAAAAACTTTAGCATCGGTAATCAATCCAGTCTTGAAACCTGCCTTTTCAATACGTATGCTAAATTCGATATCCTCTCCCATTCGAGTAATATGATAGCCACCTGTTTTTTCAAAAACCTGCTTTGAAATCCCCATATTGAAACTTCTTGGTCGGAACTTCTCTAATTGCTTTTGCCCACCTCTTATACCACCCGTGGTGAAAAATGAAGTCATTGAATAACTAATGGCCTTTTGAACAATGGTGAAACTATCAAGAGCAGCATCGGGTCCGCCAAAAGCATCAAGTTTATTTTGGCTAAGATAATTATCAACTGTTTCAAAATAATTGGATGGAATTATACAATCCGAATCAAAAACGATAAAATAATCTCCTTTTGCTCTTTCAAAACCGTAATTTCGGCTAAACCCCTGTCCTGAATTTTCTTTATAGTAATAATTGATGTCTAATTGTCCAGAAAATGAATCACAAACCTCTTTACATCTCAACGTTGACCCATCTTCAATTACTAATACTTCAAAGTTTTGAAAAGATTGATGTGTAAGGCTTTCTAATAATTCCCTAATTTCATCGGGGCGATTATAAATAGGAATAATGACTGAATAGAACCTCATTCAATTCCAGTTTCTTCATCGATTATATAATCCAATTTTTGAGGAGAATTCATGGTGATCATTTCCCCCACAAAACCCGCTAAAAATAATTGTACTCCAACAATAAGCGCTACCAATGCTAAAAAGAATAATGGTTGATCTACGATTTCCCGAACTGGTAGACTGTAATGAATTTCATAAAATTTCTTAGCGATAATGTAAATAGTTACAAAAAAACCAAAGATAAAGGAGAGTGTGCCCATGGCACCAAAAAAATGCATCGGACTTTTCTTGAATTTCGAAACGAAGGTGATGGATAGTAGATCCAGAAATCCATATAAAAATCGTTCGAGTCCGTATTTGGTTTCTCCGTATTTCCTTGCTCTGTGTTGCACTACCTTCTCCCCTATTTTTCTAAAACCATTCCACTTGGCAATAACGGGAATGTAGCGGTGCATCTCTCCGTATACTTCGATATTTTTTACAACTTTATGACGATAAGCCTTTAGACCACAATTGAAATCATGAAGCTTAATTCCAGAAATCTTACGCGTTACTAAATTAAAGAATTTGGAAGGAATCGTTTTGCTAATAGGATCATGTCGTTTTTTCTTCCAGCCTGAAACAATATCATAGCCATCTTTAACTACCATATTATATAGAGCTGGAATTTCATCAGGACTGTCTTGCATATCCGCATCCATAGTAATTACTACTTCTCCTTGGCACGAACGGAAACCTGTATGTAACGCAGCAGACTTACCATAATTTCTGGCAAATTTCACACCCTTAACGCAAAGTTTATTTTTAGCTAAATTTTGAATAATTTTCCATGAATCGTCAGAGCTTCCATCGTCTATCATGATCACTTCATAGCTAAGCATTGGATGAACTGCCATCACTCTTTCAATCCATGCAATCAGCTCGGGAATAGATTCTTCCTCGTTAAAAACCGGTATTACTATGCTAATATTATACTTCATACTCGCTTAGGTTCACTGGTACGCATAAATAAAGAAATTAAAGGCGTCATTAAAATACCAATCAAAACGTTGTTAAAAGCTAAACTTCCAATAATTCTAGCATTTGATGATTCCCCAGACTTCAAATATTCCTGAAAACCTGCCTCCCCCATTTGGTCTACTAGCATATCCTTTCCAGCTACAATTTTTTCCGTTATCATCTGTCTGTATTCATCAAAATGAGCAGTTTCAAATACGTTTCCATCAAACCATAAAACTATGGCATAAAAAGTAGTAAAGAATACCGTATATAAAATTCCGATAGAGAACCCTTGCCAAAACCTAAGCCCATCAGGATTAGTATCTCGAAAAATCTTAATGCTAAAGAAAAGAAAAATGCTCAGTAGCGGACCAATAAAAATAATATTGCTTGAATAAATAACTGGGTTTTTATCTAAAAAAATTAAGATGAAAAACATCAATACCACAAAAAAGATGGCAATCAAGCTAAATCGTAATGGACTTTTGACTAATAAACTCATGTTAAGAGTGGATAAATTTTGAACCTAAATATTGATGATTATTGTTGAAAACACCTAGAACCTTAGCAGAAAATTCTGTATTCATAAATGGAGAATTATCACTTTTAGAATGATTACTTTCAGCATCAAACTTCCAATTTTCATCTAAGGTAAATAAAGTTAAATCAGCCTCAGCGCCTTTCTCAACTACGGTTTGCTTAAGTTTTAAAATCTTTTTCGGATTGCTTTCGATACAAGCAATAAATTTTTCAAGCTCAATTTTTTCTGATAAGAATTTATGGTAAAGTGGGAAAGTAATTTGAGCTCCCATTATTCCAAATTCAGCTAAATCAAATTCCATTTTTTTATGGTCTTGGTCGTAAGGCTGATGACCTGATACAATCACATCTATCGTCACGTCATTTACACCTTCAATCAATGCTTCTATATCTTTCTGTGTTCTTAAAGGAGGCAAAACTTTAAAATTGGTATCAAAACTTTCAAGATTTTCGTCATCCAATATCAAATGATGAATATTCACATCACAAGTGACATTCAACCCATTCCTTTTAGCTTGCCTTATCATTTCAACACTTTTGGCACTACTAATACAACTAAAATGAATTTTACCACCTGCGTATTTTAGTAATTCCAGATCCCGCTGAATAACAATTTCTTCAGCTAAATGTGGGATACCTTTCAATCCTAAGCCTGTACTCACTTTCCCTTCATTCATCTGGCCGAAAAGCGCCAATTTATGATCTTGAGGAAAATTAATGAGCAATCCATCAAATTTCTGAAGATACTGCAATGACTTAACTAAAATATCGCTATTCCATAGTGGCTGTGAACCATCTGTAAAAGCAATTGCTCCAGCATGATAAACATCCAACATTTCATTCAAATTTTCTCCATCGCAATTAATTGTAATGGCTGCTGATGGCATAATCTGGCTTACCTGAGATTTATTGTGTGATAAAACAGTCTTGATATCAGCTTTATTTTGAATTACAGGATTAGTATTAGGCATCAATAGTGCTGAACCAAAGCCACCACTTTCTAGAACTTGGGCTAAACTTTCAAAATCTTCTCGGTATTCTTGACCTGGCTCCCCCGAAAAAACGCGCATATCTACCCAAGATGGAGTTGCGAACATTTTATGAGCTTCCATCACCTGATCCGCTTTGATATCTCCCTTAGGGTTAATGTCTGAAATTTTCCCATTTTCTATAATCAAATCAATAGTTTGATTATGCCATTTGGAAGCGGAATTCAGTATTTTGACAGCCTTGATGTAAGTGCGCATATCTATTTTAAAAAGCGGATAATTAAAACTTCAGCTAATAAACTCAACAAAGCTAATACTAAGAAGTATTTCCACAAAGGAAAACCTTTTTTGGTTTCAGCAATGTAATTATCAATTGATGAAAAATCGTATTCCTCCAGAACCTGAATATTACGCTCATCTTGAAATAAATCTTGCAACTCGGAGGTCGTATAAAATGAATTTTCACTTTCCACTTTCGGGAAATTCAATGCTACACTCATTATTTTTTCTTCCGTTTTGGTATCAATTAAATCATAAAAACCAGCCTTAATACTTTCATCAGGAAGAATTAACCTTAATTTATTTCCACTCATCCGCTGGTCAGGGACTAATTCCTGCTCCCCTTGTTTCAATTTATAAACAGAGGAGTTGGGACCATTTTCAAAATTAAGAGTTACAATTTCCTGATTCAAATATGCATATTGTAACTGGTTTTCCTTTCTTCCTGAGAAGGCCATTTTATAAAGAGTAGGAAGAAAAAGACCATGCTGAGGGAAATTTGTAAATTCATTTGATAAGGGAACCGAAAATGCATAAACATTACTATTAATTCCAGTTACACTTAAAAATGGATAACCATTTACGAGGGAAAGTAAACTTTGACCACTTTCCCATCTTAAAAATAATTTAGATTCGGGCATCGTCATTTTTGAATCCATTGAACTAAAAACATTGCTAAAGAAAGGATTTTGAATATCAGGATTTTCAAGCTTAATAGGGGAAGAATTATCACGACTTATCCTGCGAACATTGGCAAAACCTAAATCTTCCAGTAGAGAAGTTTGGACAAAATCATCCTCAGGAATAATCAATAAACTATTTCCACTAGTAGCATATGTTTTGAGTGCTGAGGAAGCAAAGCTGCTGAGCTCCTGCCCAATTTGCAAAAGAACAAAATCATATTCATCCAAATCTTGAAAGGAAAAGTTATTATATGATTCAGATTTAAACTCAAAAAGTTTCTCATTTTCAAATACGGTGCGCATCAGTAGGTTTTCTCTTTCATTTGAAAGTGACAAAATTTTCAATCTTCTTTGAGAAGGAACTTCAAAATAAAATTCATTGTCAAATTCCACTGCGTCTCCATCAATAACAAGCTGATAAGACCTATTTTCATTTTCTAAAAATCGAGCTATTGGAAATTCTATTTTTTTATAATTACCGCCCACTAATTCAATTTGTTGGGTTCCGATTAGCTGATTGGCATTTTCTAATGCCACATTTACATTATCATTATTTCCTGTAGAAGATAACTGAACTTGTAAAAGTAAATTCTCCCCACTGTTCCCCTCTTGTGTCAGCCATAGTGAATCAACCCAAACATTATCGGGTGATGACTGATGCGGAGGCATCAATACAAAAGCAAAAGCGGAATCAGATAATAAATCAACATTTTCATCAATCACCTGCTTTTGAAAATCACTCAGAATCAACACTTTTTCTGAAGATGCATTACGTTTTACTATATTTTTTAGATTTAATTGACTGCTCGCCTCATTTACATTTATTTCTTGATAAGGCTCTATTGATTGGCCTCTGTGATTTACAACATTTAGGTTTTGAGGATACTTTTCATATAATTGATTGACAATATTCATATTATCCTCCACCACAGAATTTGTGCTTCCTTCAGCATACCCGTAACTAGAGGGACTCTTATCAATTACGACCAGATTAATCTCTGGTGCCATCAAATCACTTTTCAAAAATGGTTTAGCAATACACAGCACTATAAATAAAATCAAAAGCATTCTGCTCAATAAAATGAGAATATGCTTTAGTTTCTGACTTCGTTTTTGTTCCTCATTGACAACGTTCAGAAAAAAGAGATTACTAAATTTTAAGGTTTTATATCTTCTAAACTGAAATAGATGGATCAGAATAGGTATAAGTATTAAAAAGAGAAGCCAAAAGGCATTGGGATTGGTAATATTCATACAAAGGGCAAATTAGTTCAATGGAAGAAAGTAATCAACACTTTATGGTAATAATTCATGCTTTCATCCATAATAATTAAACATCCGAAAGATAATTTTAATTTTTAGGGATAAATTGTATTAATTTATTTAAAATTGTTGAATGTACGGCTTAATAGGCTTTAAATTTTAGCTAATTTGATATATGATTTTTAAACTATACCCTATGGAAATGAATTTACTCAAAAAAACTATCCTATTTTTCATCCTATCTATAGGATTTGCATGGCAAAGCAGTGCCCAAAGTACCACTATATCAGGAACAGTAATTGATGCGGAAACGAAAATCCCCTTAATTGGTGTCAATGTAGTTGTAAAAGGAAAAGTATTAGGAACCACCACAGATTTTGATGGTAATTTTAGCTTCAATGTAAATTTACCTACTCCACTTACACTTCAATTTAGCATGGTGGGTTACAAAACGCAAGAATATACCATTAATGACGGTGGTAATAATCCGGAACGACAAACTGGAGGCAGCACTGGAATTAAAATTGCAATGGAAGAAGAATTTCTGATGGGACAAGAAGTAGTTGTTTCTGCATCCAGAGTGGAAGAGAGCATATTGCAGTCGCCCGTTTCCATTGAAAAAATGGATGTATTAGATATTCAGCAAACTCCAGCAGATAATTATTACAAATCAATTGGATATTTGAAAGGTGTTGATGTTACTCAAAGTAGTATCAACTTTCAGATTGTAAATGCAAGAGGATTTAACTCCACTGGTAACACACGATTTGTTCAGTTAACGGATGGGATGGATACTCAAGCACCTGCTTTGAACTTCCCTATTGGTAACCTTAATGGCCCTTCAGAACTAGACGTAGAAAGCGTGGAAATGATTCCTGGAGCTGCATCCGCACTGTATGGACCCAATGCATTTAATGGAATTTTATTAGTGAATTCTAAATCACCCTTTGAGTATCAGGGTTTTAGCGCTTTCACTAAATTTGGTATGAATCATTTTGGTGCTGATACTGAGGCTGGCGCACCTTCTAGTCCTCAGCCTATGTATGAAGCTTCAGTTCGTTATGCGAAATCTCTTTTCAACGACCGTTTTGCTTTCAAAGTAAATGCAAGCTTTATGCAAGCGGAGGATTGGTATGCCACAAATTACACCACTGATCGAGAAGCTGGTCGACAAGGAAATCTTTCTTTTAACCCTGGAAGTGACTATCCAAATACAATGGGTGACGAAGCAAGTGTAAACGCTGCATTTTTAGGTACCGCAATTCAGTCAGCATTTGCTGCTGATGGGACTGAAAGAGATAATGAAACCTTCCAAAGGTTAAGAACATTATACAGTGGAATCATGTTCCAAGGTTCTGCACCAAAAGATAATCAGAACTTTACTGATTATTTAGCCTTTGCCCCTAATCAAGTGGTTTCAAGAACTCCTTACGAAGAACATCAATTAATTGATTACGGAGCAAATAATTATAAATTAAATGCATCTGCACATTACAGACTTACAGACAATATAGAAGGGATTTATCAGTGGAATTATGGTTCAGGAACTTCTATTTATACTGGAGCTCAAAGATATTCTCTTTCTAATTTTAGTATTCAGCAGCATAAATTAGAATTAAAGTCTACAGATTGGTTTGTAAGAGCATACGGAACTTTTGAAAATTCAGGAGACTCCTACATTACAGAATTTTTAGGAAATCAGGTTAACAGTTCCTTTTCACCAAATAATACGTGGTTTGCTACTTATACTGCAAATTACCTAAAAGAGATAAGCCGAAATTACACACCTCAAGAATTAGCAGCTTTACGTGCTAATGACCCGATGGGCTTTATTAATTTACAAGAGTCTGCTTTCAGTGCTGCACGAAATGCTGCCGACAGAAGCCGTTATGAGCCAGGTTCGGAAGCATTTAACGAAGCTAAAGAACGTGCATTATCTTCAGGAACTGTTCCTGATGGACCAAGCTTTGCGGACATGACGCAAATGTATCATGCAGAGGCTCAATATGATTTAACTTCAAAAATAGATTTCGCTTCGATTCAAGTTGGGGGTTCATTTAGATTATACAATTTGAATTCAAACGGTACAATATTTCCAGATACAGTCGGCAATCCTATTTCAATTGCAGAATATGGCGCATATGTTCAAGCCAGTAAGAAAGTAATGGACGATAAATTAAAGCTAACAGGTTCTGCCAGAGTTGATAAAAATCAAAACTTTGATGCAGTATTCAGCCCAAGACTATCGGCAGTTTATGAAGTTGCGGAGAACAACAATATAAGGGCTTCTTTCCAAACTGGTTTTAGAAATCCAACTACTCAGGGACAACATATTAATTTGAATATCATCTCTAGTAGACTTCTGGGAGGGCTTCCTCAATATGCTGAAACGTATGGAATTGGAACTGACCCAAATATCTACACTTTAGAGTCTGTCAACGCAATGATTAATAACTTATATTCTACAGGAAGCTTTGATGAGTCGTTCTTAGATAATGAAAATACATTGAATTATGAGTCAGTTAAACCTGAGCAGGTACAATCAATTGAGGTAGGCTATAAGAGCTTAATCAATAAAAAGATAATGATTGATGCTGTGTATTACTATAATCAATACAATAACTTCATTACACAACAGAGAGTAAGAAAAGCGCAGGCAAATCCTGACGGATCACCAAACTTGAGTAGTTTATTACAAGGAAACGCTGATAATACCTTCCAAATTTACACAAATGCTCAACAGCAAATTGTATCACAAGGTGCAGCAATAGGGGTTGATTATTCTATTGGCAGTGGTTATACGGTTGGTTCTAATTACAATTGGAACGTTCTAAACACCAAAAATGCAGAAGGACAAAGTTTTGTATTTGGTTTTAATACTCCAGAACATAAATTCAATGTGAAATTTGGTAACAGAAAATTGACGGATAAGATTGGATTTAATGTTGCCTACAGATGGCAATCAGAATTCTATTGGGAATCGTCATTCGGAGATGGAATAATTCCTGCTTTCGGAACCTTAGATGCCCAAATCTCTTATAAAATGCCTTACAAGACATTGTTGAAAATTGGCGGTAGTAACCTTACTAATGATTATTACATCCAAAGTTTTGGTGCACCTAATATAGGCGCTATTTACTATGTATCGCTTACTTTCGACCAGTTAACAAATAGATAAGAAACATTTCTAACGTTAATAAAAAAGGTGACCAGTAAATTGGTCACCTTTTTTTGTTTCTCCTACATTTTAACAATTTGTTAACTAGCTAGGATGCATTACTTAATTGTTGATTAGTATACAGAGTTTGATATCTCAAGCAAAAATAGGATTCAATCAATTGTAAAGTAAATAGGAATTAGCTTACTATTATTTTGTTAACACTATGAATAATAAATAAGACTTTAAAAGCTAAAAATAAAAAGACCATTCTAGCTGCGGAAATTAATCTCTTGCTTACAGGATAGAAAATGTCAACGTTAATTAAAGAGCCTGAATGCAAAAAACATCTTTAATGATCTTTTAGAAGCGTAAATTTTTATCATTCAAGAAAGGTAAATGGTTGAGATAGTATTCATAATAAGACACAAAAAAAGAGGTTACCAATATGATAACCTCTTTAAATAATATTGTGTTAACTATTTAAAATGCATCTGCAATTACTTTTACATCAATAGTAATTGAACCAGTTCCATTAGTATCATTAACCTCAGCAATTTTGATTAAACCAAATAATCCTCCTCTTGCGTCATCTAATTTGAAAGCAACCACATTGCCTTCTACTAATTGAGTAGCATCTGGTTGTGAAGTTAATTCAGAGTTTGCAATTCCAGATACTTGAGCATTAGTAACAATTGCATCAAAATCTGCAGCACCCAATTCAGTTACTTGGAATCTTGTTGCATTTCTTGTTGCAAAAATTCCTTCAATAGGTAAATCAACTGAATTGAAAACAGTATGTAAATCCTCAGAATCTATTGATCCTAAAGAATTAAGATTGTTAGCTCCCCAGTAGTAAGCAAAATCAACAGTAGCTGAAGCATCTCTAGAAGCAGCATATCCTTTAGTGGCATTTTGAACTGCATCATAAAAACTAGCTTCTGCGCTTCCTTGTGAACCTAACAATACAGTTGTATATGAATTTGAATTTGAAGATACAAATCCAGCAACCGCGTGAACTGTTCCATTTCCAGTAACATTATCAGGAGAAACAACTGCTGCTCCACCTATAGACAATGTTGGATTTCCTTGAAATTCAGTTGGTGAAACTGTTACGTCTCCACCTAGAGAAGTCAAAATATTATTTCCTCCCTGTAATTGCGCGGCTATATCTGTCGAAGATAAATTTTCACCTGAAATTACATGATTCAATATAACAGCTTCCAAAAATCCTACATTAGCAGTTTCAGGGTCAATACCCGCTCCTTCGAAAACTTGATTTATCGGTGCAAAAACGGTATAGCTACCTTGTCTATTAGCTAATATTGCTGCAAATGGAGTATCTCCTCTTTCAGTTCTAGCAGCATCTACCCTTTGAATAGCTATAGCTAAATCAGAGAAATTTGCTCCTAATAATAAAGTACCTGAAACTGTCCCTAAAATTGGAGTTAAACTAGCACCTACTGATGGTGGGATTAGAACAGAGTTAGTTTCATGAATAATACCAGTGGTCGTTTTTATATCAGTATCACCTAAAGTAATTTCAGGGTTAGTAGCACCTGTTTCTAAAGTACCATTATTAACCTTAATAGTTTCACCATTGTAAGCGGTAACTAATTCACCAGATAATTCAGCCTCTAAAATCTCTTGGCCGGGCACAACATGATAAGATAAAACACCTTTGATTATATCAGGATTGATATCTCTAATATCTTGAGGAAAACCTGGAGTTTCTAATAGTGAGGCAAAGGCCGCATTATTAGGTGCAAATAAAGTTTTCTCAGAAGCTGAGTTTAAAATTGATACTAAATCAGGATAAACTGATACATATTTTAATAGGGAATCATATCCACCTAAATCGGTTAATGTCTCTACAATATTGTTTTCTGGTTCTGGCTCAACGTCCTCGGTACATGCCGAAAATATTAAAGTCGACATCGCAACAAAAAGCAAAGTGTAAAGCGTTTTTGTTGATCTTAAAAATAAATTCTTCTTCTTCATAATTGTTTTTGTTTTGTTAATAGTTGTGAAAATAGGTATTTAAACCTCATTCTTAAAATTTTGTTGTAATTTTTTATTATGCATAACGACTTGTTATCCCAATTAATAAATTACTAACGTTCAAAAGACACTACATAAGTCTATATAGTTGGGAGTTGATTAAAATTATTATTTATTTATATACAAAAAATCCTGTCAGGTTCTAAAAAATCATACTTTTTAAAATAAAAGCTAGATGATTTCACAATCTCAAACCTGACAGGATTACTAAAATAATTTAGACACTATTATTTTAAATATCTATCCAAATAATTAATATAATTATTCATGAGTAGTAAGTAACTCGGATAATTGTAAGCTACCCCATGGGCGCCCGGAGGAAAAATCTTTAAATCATGATCTTTTCCATTATCTATCAATGCTTTTACCAATTGAAAAGTATTTTGAACGTGCACATTTTCATCCATCGTGCTGTGCGCAATAAACATATGTCCTTTTAAGTTTTTGGCATAAGTGGTTGCAGCTGAATTGATGTAACCATCCTCATTATCCTTTTCTAATCCCATATAACGTTCGGCATAAATACTGTCGTATAATCTCCAATCCGTAACTGGAGCACCCACTAAGGCAACTTTAAATACATCAGGGTGGTTTAGAATAGAAAAACTGCTCATATAACCTCCATAACTATGTCCTCTTATCGCAACATTATCCGCATCTACATAACCTTGATTTA
This sequence comes from Marivirga sp., assembly GCF_035704835.1. Classification (GTDB taxonomy): domain Bacteria; phylum Bacteroidota; class Bacteroidia; order Cytophagales; family Cyclobacteriaceae; genus Marivirga. The sequence goes on from NZ_DASSWQ010000074.1 coordinate 48,003, forward strand.
TCATATGCTGGGCTGCCTCCGCAAAATCCTGAGCTTCAGCATGTCCTAAATTTTTATAAACCACCTTTTCAAACTCACGACCGTATGCTCCACCACCTCTATTATTAACTTGAAGAACCACATATCCATTATGAACCAGATATTGATGCCATGCGCTTACGCTCCATTGATTATAAACTGACTGCGCACCAGGCCCACCATAGACATCCAAGACCATTGGATATTCCTTTGAAGCATCAAATCCCACAGGCTTATAAATAGAAATGTCAATTTTATCACCATTACTATTTTCAAAACTTGACAATTCAGGCATTACAAAAGCTACATTTTTTAGGGCTTCATTAACTTCTTTATTTTCCTCCAGCATTTTCACTAATTTACCTGATGCATCTCTCAATTCGACTTTTGTTGGCGTATTCACATTTGAATATCGGTCAATAAAATAGGTAGCCTCAGGAGCCATATCAATAGCATGTCGGCCTGTCATTTCTGTTACTTTCTTCTTTCCTCTACCATTGAAATTAACTACGTAAAGCTGCCTTTCCAAAGGTGAGTCTTCTGTAGAGCTGTAATAAATTTTCTTCTTTTTGCCGTCTATAGAATGAACAAAAACTACTTCCCAATTTCCAGTGGTAACCTGATTTAAAAGTTCTCCTTCATAATTATAGCGATATAAATGCGCATAGCCGTCCTTATCCGTTATCCAGAAAAATTCTTTAGAATCTTTAGGGAAAAATGCATAATGCATGATACCGGCAAAAAAATCAAATACATCTATCCAGGCATCAGAGCTTTCCTCCAAAATCATTTTTGCATCACCTGAAGTAGCATCCGCCATATACAATTTCATATTGGTTTGTGCTCTGTTTAGATGCATAATCGCCAATTTCTCCTCTTCTGCTGTCCAGTAAATTCTTGGGATATATCCTTCTTCTAACGGCACTTGCATCCATTCTTTTGACTTTTTAGCTACATTAATCACTCCAATTTTCACTGTAGGGTTTGTATCTCCAACTTGCGGATAGGGTAATTTTACCCATTCTTTATGAGTACCCTGGTAGTCGGTCATTTGAAAAATAGGCACTTCTCTTTCGTCTGACTGCCAGAAAGCGATATATTCACTATCATGAGACCATTCCCAAGCTTGAGCTAATCCGAATTCTTCTTCATAAGCCCATCCAAAGCGACCATTATAAAAACCATCTTCAGCATCATTTGTCAATTGGGTTTCTTGCTCTGCAGCCAAATCAAAAACAAAAAGATTACCTCCTCTTTCATAGCCTACTTTCTTCCCATTAGGAGATAATTCAGCGGTTTGGGCATCTTTCGCCACTAAATTTAAACTCTTATCCTCAATGGAGTAATAGTAGTAATCCGAAATCCCAGATCTTCGCCATACTGGACGAAAATTGGTTTGGAATAGTAGATATTTTGAGTCATCTGACCATTGGAAAGAAACATATTGAAAAGCATCTTCAGTTCCAGGAACTTTCAATCCCTCTGTGGAAAAAATCAACTTCTCTTCTTCTGTTTCAGGATTGAATGACTTAATAAGTTGCGCTCCATTTTCTCCTCTTTCAGTAAATGAATAGGCTTCTCCGTCATTTATCCAATTAATATTACTTGGCCCTGGGTTTCCACCTAAAGGACGTAATCCTTGCATAGCTTCTTGAAAGCTAGTAAATGTTTGTTTCTCTTGTGCTTGAAGCGAGAAGCACACCAATAGTATTAGCAAGCTTAATAGCTGCGTAAATCGTTTCCTTATCATATTTCTATTTTCCATTTTTTTCAATTGTGCCTGAATTTAATAAAAATGTTTGGAATTTGGGTTGATAGGTAAGCAGGTTTTCAAGTTGATGAGTTACCAAATTTGAAACAAAATCAATGAATATTTATTGATTATTGATGTTCTATTAATTTAATGCTTAAAAATGCCCTGTGAAAATTCCACAGGGCTATGTAATAATTACTTTTTGGATTTAAGGTGGCCGTTAATTTGTTTTGACCACTTATCAACGAATTGTAATTCACCGTTTAATTGCATATTTTTTTCCTTGTCAAACAATTCAATTTTTTGTTCAACCTTGTTTGTGTTTGATGGTATGAAACTCATTTCAACACGTTCAACAATCGTAAGGTTTTCAGTGTCGGTTTTTACGTTTTTTGTTTTTTTAACGACCTCACATTTTTGAATTTCTTCAAGGTTAATGTATTGAGAAATTCCTTCTTCTGTTTTTGGTTGTCTAAAGAAGAAAAGAGAGTTCCTGTTTTCATCTATACCTAAAATAAAATTACTACAATACTCGTATTGATTTACTTCACAATTATGTTGTTCAGCAAGTTTTGCAAGCGATAATTTGAGGTGTTTTGTTTTCTTACTTCTACTTCTGTAATCAAAAACAAAAGGTAAAACGCATATAACTAATGCAGCAAAGCCGATTATAACTGTTCCCCAATCTAATTCCATTTTTTTGGTATTTAAGTGTTCTAAAAGGTTTGAATGTGTTTTGCGGACATGCAAAACATTAAATAATCAATTCTTATCGTTCGATTGAACAATAATGAGCGATGAAAAAAGGAATTACCAAAAATATTGAAAGGGAAAAATGATGTTAGATTTTCTGTAGTTTATAAGAATGTTTCTCGAAAAGGATGTGATGTATTGAGAAAATTCCGTGTTAAAAAGGTGTTCAGTTTCTTTGGCTATTGCCCAATATTCATGGGAATGGTTCTTGAATGTTGGGGCAGGAAAATTATTTAAGTTATTTACCGAATTCTCATGTTGAGAAGCATGAAGAAATAGATTGGTTGAAAAATCTGATACAATTTTTTCTTGTGAAGAAGAAAATTGCTTGGATTGAAAATCAGAATATGTAAAGGAATTTGCAACAACGCCTATTGAAAAACAATAAACCGTCATTAAACAGATTACACTAAAAACTCTTATGCTATTCGATTTCATGTGTATCTGATTGTTTTAAAAAGCCACATGGAATAGTCAAATTTCAAAAACCAAGTTAACCAACCTTCAGTGATCTGTAATATTCATTTCAGTAAGTATATTTGGTTTTGACTATTTCACGGGGTAAATATAGACTAATAAATTTATTTAATTTTGAAATTGATGCGGAGGATTGAAGAAAAATAATTTTAGATAAATGATAACCCCCGTCACTACTAACAGGAGACCGATGATGTTGGTAATGGTTGTAAAAAAGCCAATAAATAAAACTAACATGCCTGTAAGTAGCATTTTCTCGGAATATCGAACAAGCTCCATTGCAGATAAACTTTCAATATTGCGTGAATACTTATAAATCTCTTTATCAATATGAACCTGAGCAACTACTATCAAAACGATAGCAATTTTCATAATTAATAAGCCTATTACATTTATCAAAGGATGATGGAAAACGTCAAGCGGTAAGAACACATAATAAAATTCAGGTACTAGAGAATAAATTATGGTCATCACACCAAACAGAGAAAAAATAATCCAAAAAAACAGACTGATGCGTTTCAGGCGGTTGTATTCAACTATTTTTTGAGTAGTAGGTTCAGGTTCTGGAATTCTGGATATTTTCCTGAACTGCTTCCAAAAAACAATTAGCCAAGTCGCTATGACCATAAAGGCAGGCAAATACATTTGTAAAGTTGGGTCAGTCATAATGTTTATTCTACGGTAAAACAACTAAGGGTGTTTGCCCTTCATATACTAATTCATTAATTAAAAATCTCCTAAAAAGTTGGTCAGTTAAAAGACGTGAGCCTTTTTGAATAATGAGTATTTCATTAACAGTACTGTTTATCACTTTCTTGATATCTTTAAAAGGGTTTTCACCTTCATAAATTGCATAATTAGCATCAAATCTATCCGAGAATAATGCTTGCAAATCTTTAAGATGTTTTTCTATATTCTCTGTTTTTTCTTTGGGTTTAGCCAAATGAAAAAAAGTGATTTTTGATTTCTCGTTATTTATGAAATTTAAAAAGTGATTTAATTCCGAAATGTTTAATGGATGCTTTTCTGTTACTGCTATAAATATTTTTTCTTGTGAAAAACTGCTTAGTTCTTTGGGCATAGCAACTACAATATTCTGTATAGTATCAATCACTTTTAGTGCTACACTGCCCAGAAATATTTTTTTTAGTAAACCTGTTCCTTTCAGTCCTGTGAAAATTAAATTATCAAAAGGTTCAGCAACTAGTTTTTGTAAAACATTATGCAAATTATGCTCTGAAACTGAAAATGAAACTTTGATAGAACTAGGTATCAAATCTTCTGTAAGTTCTTTCAATTTTTTCAAGGCCTCATTATTGACCTCTTGCACAATTTGTTGTCTGCTTTGATTATCAGTTAATGCAGGTACAGTAATGAGGGTTTGATGTACCAGATGAATTTCTGCATTTGTTTTCAAACCCCAATCACAAGCAAACTTTACTAGGTTGAATGAATATTCTGAAAAGTCAACAAGTATAATAAATCGTTTAGTCATAGTTATGGCTTAATAAATTTAGTTTAGACATTTTTCAACTTCCTCAAGACTTTTTTCATTTTCTGAAAGTATCACTAAGATATCATTTTCTTCCAAAATTGTTGCACCAGTTGGGATGGTATAATTATCATTTCTTTCAATCATTGAAATAATGGCTGTTTTTGGGAAACCTAATTCAACTATTTTTTTACCTACTGCATTTGAATCAGCAGATATTTTAATTTTTTTCATAGCATTTTTTGGAATTTCAGATATAAACCTGTCGATAGCAGAAATAGGCTTCACTTTTTCTGGTAATGCTACATGTAACCATTTTGCTACTAAAGAAAGTGTGGTTCCTTGAATCAGGACGGAAGTAACTGAAATGAAAAATACAATGTTAAAAATCATATTGGCTTTGTCAATTCCCGCAAGCAGAGGATAAGTTGCAAATACGATAGGAACAGCTCCACGCAGCCCAACCCATGAAATATAAAACCTTCTTCTCATTTTCATTCTGAAAAATACTAAGCTGAGAAAGACACCTACTGGACGGGCCACCAAAATTAGAAACAAGGAGATGAGGATACCTACTCCTAAATAAGGAATTACTTCGGATGGGAAAACAAGTAATCCTAGCGTAAGAAATAGCACAATTTGCATTAGCCACGCTAGACCATCAAACATTTTCAGTATGGTTTTTTTATGTATGAGGTCTTGGTTTCCTAAGTAAACTGCGCATATGTAAATGGCGAGGAAACCATTACCGCCCACGGCATCAGTTGCAGAGAACGTAATAAACATCAAAGCAATTACCAGGACAGGATAAAGGCCTTCAAAGTCAAGCTGAATTTTGTTTATGATGAATTTGCTGATTTTCCCAAATACGAAACCAGCAATAGCTCCTAAAATCATTTGTTGGAGAAAAAGAGGAATGATGGATACAATAGTTTGGTCTTGATTGACTACCAATGTTAGAAATGCAATAGTCAACACGTAGGCCATTGGGTCATTGCTACCACTTTCAAGCTCGAGGGTTGGGCGAAGGTTGGTTTTAAGTGCAAGACTTTTGGAACGTAAAATTGAAAAGACGGCTGCAGCATCTGTTGATGAAACGATGGAACCTAATAACATGCTTTCGTAAATTGTAAAGTCTGTTAGAAACCAAACAAATGTTCCAAGGGAAACGGCTGTAAATAAAACACCTAATGTTGATAAGGCAATACCTTCTTTGAGAATTGGTTTAACAGATTTCCAATGAGTATCCAATCCACCTGAAAATAGAATGAAGTTAAGTGAAATAATACCAATGAATTGAGCGATTTCAGGATTATCAAATTCGATTCCAAGTCCATCAGAACCTGCTATCATTCCAATTATTAAGAAAAGCAATAAGGTGGGAACTCCAAATTTATAAGATGTCTTACCTACAATAATGCTTATAAATAATAATAGAGAGCCAACTAATACTATATTTTCAATAGTTAAATCCATTCTTTTTAAATCTTAATTTTGGTTTCTCAAATGTACGTAGTCAAAGTACTATATATCGGGATTTAAAATTATTCAATCAAATTTTTACCTATACTTTACTATTATCACCAAATTCAATATTTCACACATTAAATAGTGCCAGCGAATAAGTCAACTCTTAATCCTATCCTCTCACTTAAAACAAACTAAAAGTACTCAAATGATCTATAAAATGCATCACAACCCCTGGCCAGATTGCAATTGTAATAATCACACCATAAATGGCTCCAAACAAATGAGCATCATGATTAACATTATCTCCTTGTTGCTTGCCTTTATAATACGAATAAATAACATAAATCGCTCCGAATATAAATCCTGGTAGACATAATAATCCATATAGGCATAAATCAGTCATAGGATTGAACAGAATGCTGCTAAAAACAACAGCAGAAACAGCCCCAGATGCTCCTAAAGCGTTATAATTAGGATTTTCTTTATGCTTAATTAAGCTCGGTATATCAGAAATCACGATGGCCGTCAAATAAAGGCCTACATAAAGCAGGGTTCCATAATCCGTTAGTTGATTAAAATAATACTCCACAGCATCTCCAAAGAAATAAAGCGTAATCATATTGAAAATCAAATGCATATAATCAGCATGCAAAAAACCAGAAGTTAGCATGCGATAATATTGCTTTCTGTACACCACTTGATAAGGATTGAACATCCAGGCATACATTCTAGATGGGTTACTAAAAGTAGGTATGCTGATGATACAGGTCACTATGATGATAATTACGGTAGTGCTCATTATTGTTCTCTGTTAATTAGATAATTAAAGAAGTCCATGATGATAATTTTTCTTTCTGAAGGTGCATCTAAATCTTCCAAATTTTGAAATGCCTTTTTGAAATACTCATTCATTTTAGCTTCTGTAAGCTTTTTGATATTAAGCTTATCGTAAATAGATTTTACTGCATTTACCTTTTCTTCCTTATCAAAATCTGAAGCGGCTAACCATTTATTGAGTTCCACTGTATTTTCTCCGGAAGCAAGTTCATTAGCTTTTATGAGTAAAAAAGTCTTTTTATTGGCAATAATATCACCTCCCACCTGCTTTCCAAATTTTTCTTGATCCGCGTATACATCCAACAAATCATCCATTAATTGAAAACCTATTCCAGCATTTACTCCCATCTGGTACAGCAATGCCTGGTCGGCTTCATTATCCATAGCTAAAATCCCGCCAAATTCAAGACTAAAACCCAAAAGAACGGCTGTTTTCAAACGAATCATTTCTAAATATTCGGATTCATGAACTTGCTCTTGCTCCTCAAAATTCATGTCAATTTGCTGTCCTTCGCATACTTCAATGGCGCATTGATTAAATTTTTCTAAAATATCAGTTAATTTTTCTTTCGGACAATGTGCAATTATCTGTTGATATGCTTTTACCAACATTACATCTCCAGAAAGAATAGCAACAGGATTGTTCCACTTTTCATGAACAGTTTGTTGTCCTCTCCTTAGTGGCGCATTATCCATAATATCATCGTGCATAAGAGTAAAATTATGAAAAATCTCAACTGCCAAAGAAGCAGGGATTATATCCTTAATATTTTTTCCATAAAGCTGATATGACAATAAACTTAAAAGTGGGCGCATCCTTTTTCCGCCTAAAGACATGATATATCGAATAGGCTCGTAAAGCACTTGTGGTTTGTCTCCAAAATCCTCTTTTTCAATAGCTGAATTAATAGAAACTATATATTCTTTAATTAATTTATTCATTATTTACGCTAGAATTAAAAGCTTAAAGATATAGGAATATTAAGGGATATAAAAAGTAAATTTTATAAGAGGAGTTATAGAATTTAAGTCTTTTTTCATCATAGATTATGATGATAACTCAATTACTAATATCAATAGAAACTTTTGCGCTCTCAATTGCTATTAAAAAATATGAAGCTTACCTTTGCACTTTGATTTCAGACATGGAATTAAAATTTTTATTCAAATCCTTAATTTTGGTTATTTAAAAGCGAATTTTGAATTCATTTTCTTAGTTTTTAAAGGTTATAATTTAATACTAATTAGATTAAAATTAATTAGTATACAAAAAACATCAAATGTATTTATCCGTTGACAGAAATAGGATAAAATGTATTGAACAATATTTTTTTAACAATAAATTAATAATAGAATATGTCTTTAGTAGGAAAAAAAGCACCAGTATTTAAAACAGGAGCAGTAATTAACGGAGAAGAAATTGTTGAAGATTTTTCTTTGGAGCAATATATAGGCAAAAAAGATGTGATCTTCTTCTTTTACCCAAAAGATTTCACATTCGTTTGTCCAACTGAAATCTTGGCTTTCCAAGAGAAATTAGCTGAGTTCGAAAAAAGAGGTGTAGCTGTTGTAGGTGCATCAACTGATACAGAAGAGACTCACTTAGCATGGTTAATGACTCCTCAGGAAAATGGTGGAATCGAAGGTGTAATTTATCCATTAGTGGCTGATGCTTCTAAAACTATTGCTAATAACTTTGGTGTATTAGCAGGAGACTGGAATTACAATGAAGAAGGACAGTTAATCTTTGAAGGAACTCCAGTAGCTTATAGAGGAACATTCTTAATCGATAAAGAAGGAATTGTTCGTCATGAGACTATCAACGACTTACCATTAGGTAGAAATATCGATGAGATGTTAAGAATTGTTGATGCATGGCAACATGTTGAAAAATATGGTGAAGTATGCCCTGCAAACTGGGAAGAAGGAAAAGAAGCTATGCAAGCGTCAAAAGAAAGCGTTTCTTCATACTTAGCAAAAAACAAAAAATAATCTGAATTGATTATGGCTTTAAAGCCTGCTTAGGAAACTAAGCAGGCTTTTTTTTTAGTTCAAAACTCAAAACCAAGAAATTTTATAATCATCAAATTCATCTCCTGCCGCTACTGACTTAATATATTCTACTTTAGGGCTTACCACTTTCGTTTTTCTGATTAATTCATCAAGCAACCCAAATTGTAAAGTACTGTTAAAAGTCTGTGTTCTTCGCATGATTATATGCTTAGGTCCTGATTCCAAAATCACCCATCCTCTTTTTTCTGCATCTTTAATCATCAAAGAAGCTACTTTCACCAAGCCTTCCATCATTTGTTTGGGTGTGGCATCACTCGTAATCAATCCATTTGCTAACATACCAGAATAAGCGGTTGACCCAATTCTTCTACCTAATTTTTTGGTGTTGACCTGTCCAATTTGAGCTTCAATCCAATTACACATGGAATTATAAATTTCCATCGGTACAAACTTCATTGCACTAGACATATCAAGTCCAACCGCCATTCTTTTTAACTCCTTTTGAAATGATTCTTTCCCTTCGTATAAATCAATTACATCTTTTACAAATGCGGATGATAAAGTCACTCCTTGTGTTGAATTATTCATAATTTTCCTTTTATAATTCAAATTTAACACATTAAGTAAATAGAAATAAAGAGCGAAATCACGTAAATTATAATAGGTATTTTTACTGATATTAGAGCTTTGGCAAGTGATTTGGCGCAATGAACTTCAGACTGAACAGTGATTAAAAGCTACACACGCCTTCAATTTTATCTATCCATAATTCAGTTTAAAGCAAAATAGGAAAGTTAATTTGACTCCTCAGAAAAATGGTGGAATCTTAAGTGTAATTTATGCATTAGTGGCTGATGCTTCTAAAACTATTGCTAACAACTTTGGTGTATTAGCAGGTGACTGGAATTACAATGAAGAAGGACAGTTAATCTTTGAAAGAACTCCAATAGCTTACATAGGAACATTCTTCATCGATAACGAACGAACTGTTGATGCATGGTAACATGTTGAAAAATATGGTGAAGTTTGTCCTGCAAACTGGGAAGAAGGAAAAGAAGCTATGCAAGAAGCAAGAGAAAGCGTTTCTTCTTATCTGGCCAAAAACAAAAAATAATCTCAATTGATTGTGGTTATAAAAGCTTGCTTAGAAAACTAAGCAGGCTTTTTTTTAATTATTTATAAATTCCATTTTCTCGTATTCTATTCTGCTTGTAATGGTGCCATTCATTATTTCAATTTTCTGAGCTGAATTTATTAAATCATATTGACTCTTTGTCTGATAGATTTCACCATATTGATGAGTAAAGATATTTACAAACTCTCTATGATTTTTATTGACCTCTCCTACTATCACGATTTTACTATTTGCATCCTTTACTAAATCACTCCATATCATTAATCTGTGTAATAATTCGTCACCTAGCGAAGTAGGAATTAAATAAATCGTTTTCCCTTCAATATCTCCCAATTCAGTTCCAAGAAAATTAATTAATTCATTGTGACTGTTCTCTACTTCAGCTATTGTCTCATCATTTTGACATGAAGTAAAGAATGGCAATATAAACAGGAACAAAAAGTAGTATGAGTTTTTCATAGTGCTGCTAGTTTATTTACGCGTAAAGTACTGATTCTATTTGCAATAAAAAAGGAAAGCTCATCTGAACTTTCCTTTTTAAACTGATCTAGAACTATTTTTAGAAATAAAATTTATACTTACAGTTTTTGCATTTCCTCTTTTACAAATTTCATCAATTCACTGATATTCTTTTTACTAAAATCAAATTTGATATCAGCTGCTTCGTAAACTTCAGGAATTGACTTTGTATAGCCCATTTTCAAAGCTTTTTTGTAAGAAGCTAATCCTTTAACTGGATCCGCTTTATAGTTTTTCCAAACTGCCACTGCACCCAATTGCGCCATTCCATATTCTATGTAATAAAACGGCACCTCATATAAATGCAATTGTTTCTGCCATAAATTGTCTTTGAATTTCTCCAAACCAGAGTAATCAGTAATAGAATCAGAGAAATCATCCAGAATTTCGTTCCATGCTTTTGTTCTTTCTTCCACTCTATGTGCTGGGTTTTCATAAATCCAGTGCTGGAATTTATCAATTGTAGCAACCCATGGAAGCGTCTCTATTATTCCTTGCAAATGATCGGTCTTCGCTCTTTTCAAATCTTCTTCATTATCAAAGAATGTATCCCAATAATCTAAGGTAATCAGCTCCATGCTCATTGAAGCTAATTCAGCAACCTCAGAAGGAGGGTTTTTGAAATCAGTCAACGCTAAATCATTCATCAAGAACGAATGGACAGCATGCCCCCCTTCATGTAAGAGCGTAACCATATCACGTAAAGTGGAAGTCGCATTCATGAAAATAAATGGTACTCCTGTTTCTGATAATGGATAATTATATCCTCCTGGAGATTTTCCCTTACGAGATTCCAAATCAAGGTGCTTCATTTCTACCATTTTAGTTAAGCAGCTTCCTAAAAATGGATCTAATTTATTAAATACTTTAATAGTCTTCTCTGTCAAATCATCAGCTCCTTTAAAAGGCTTTAGTGCCTCTTTTCCAGATATATCAACCGCCTTATCCCATGGTCTTAAAGAATCTATCTTTAATTTTTCTTTTCTTTCTTTTGCAATATCATTGAGCAAAGGAACTACTTCTGATTTAACGGACTCATGAAAATCAAAGCAATCCTGAGGAGAATAATCAAAGCGCCCCATGGCAGAAAACATGTAATCTCTAAAATTATCGAAGCCAGCATTTTTGGCCACTTCAGTTCGTAATTTCACCAGTTCAGTAAAAAGATTATCCAATTTTTCCTTATCCTCGAATCTTCTGGAGGATATTTTACGATAGATTTCTTCTCTTAATTTACGGTCAGTAGACTGTAATTTTACAGCTGCATGCTGCAGGGTCATTTCTTTTCCATCATGCACTATATCCATCGCACCGGAAATGGAACCATATTTTTGCGACAGACTGGAGATTTCCGTTTGCAGGGGAATATTTTCTTCCCTGAAAATTTTCACATCTTTCTCCATTTCCCGGATCATAATGTTGTAACCCTCCTTTTCTCTTACTGATGACAAATAAGGAGAAGCCAATGCTTTTCTATTCAATTTATCGCTATAAGGTGCAATATGGGGCTGAATATTGCGAACAAAGTCTTCAAAAGAGGCAGCTAATTTCTCATCGGTAGTATCGCATGTCATTTTGATGTAACGCCAGGCCATATCTTCAGAAACCACTGCTTCTAGCTCACTTAAGTTGGCAAACCAATTTTCAAAATCTTCCGCTGAATTGATTTCAGCATCCAATAATTTATCGAAATAAGGCTTTAAAGTATCCCAATCCTTCACTTTAAAGTTCTTAGGTAAAAACTGTCTTTCTTTTATTTCAAATTCCATATTGAGTATTTTAAAATTTTTAAATAACGAATATTTAAATTCATTTAATCATAAAAATGAATTTAAACACCGAGATGAAGCTATCAATGCTATTAAGTTGGGCTTGGAAGCCTCTTTTTTTAATACAATCTTGAAAAATAACCTAGGTTATTTTCTTTATCTTCTTATTTAACTTTTAATAAAAAAGACTAACATTTCGATTTACCACTACTTGTCTCGTTTCCATAGGAAAAAGAGAAAAACCTGCCTGCCGCAGGCAGGGAAAACAATAGCTTTTTTTCGCTTTAGCAAAAAACTCGTTAAGGTAATTTCCCTTATTTCAGACCATTGATGTCGGCATCTGGATATAAAAAAAGAGGACTATACATCCTCTCTTATTTTTACTGATTTTATGATGGAAGGTTTTATCCTATCTCGATTTTCACATTTGGAGAAGTAGGATGACCTACACAGTTTAAAACGAATCCTTCTTCTTTTTCTGCATCAGATAAACCTTCATCTTCTTCCATATGAACAGTACCGGATAATAATTTACCTCTACAAGCCGTGCATAATCCGCTTTGGCAAGAGAAGGGTAAGTCGATATCCAAATCCAAAGCTGTTTCCAAAATAGATTTATCTGCTGGAACAAGGAATTTATGTTCCTCTCCATCAAATAGAATGGTTACTTCATATTCCTGACCTTGCGCTTCTTTGCCAGATTTCTTTTCCTCTTTATCAATTGTTCCCTGAACAAAGCTTTCTTTGTAAACATTTGCTTTATCAATTCCGAAACTCTCAAGATGTTGTTCTACATTTTTCATCATCCCTTCAGGACCACACATTAAATATTGCGTTTGGTCATTTCCCCAATTAGGAATTCTATCCAGTATTTTTTGGAGCAGTTCCTCATTTAACAAGCCAGACTCTCCCTGCCAGTTAATAGGTGCATCATCTAAAACATGAATAACACGCATTCTTCCTTCGTACTGATCTTCCAAATCATCAAATTCCTTTTTGAAGATTACAGACTCCAAATTTCTGTTGGCATAAACCAAGGAAATAATGCTATCTGGTTCTGCATGTAAAACAGATTTGGAGATTCCCATCATAGGCGTGATACCGCTACCACCTGCGAACATGATCAAATGACGCTTTTTAGTAGCCTCCACTTTCGTGGTAAAATTACCCATTGGCTCCAAGACCTGCATTTTATCACCTACCTTCAAATTATCATTCAGGTGATTGGACATTCTACCATTTTCCACTCTTTTCACTGTAACGGCAGGATATTCATCCACTAAGGGGGATGTGCATAGCGAATATGCTCGTCTAACACTTTCACCTTTAATATCTGTGATAAGTGTTAGGAACTGTCCAGCAGTATAAGTCAATTCCCACTCGGGTTTTTCAAATTCAATCACAATAGCATCTGCTGTTGCATTGATTACTTGACGCACTGTCAATTCCTTATATCTACTAGATTTTTTTTCTTCTTTTTCCTCTTTCTTTTTGAAAAAATTAAATGCCATGCTTTTTAAATTTTATTTGAGATAACTCAATGTTTTCATAATAGTTGAACAAAATTAACAAGCTTTAACAAATTTCTCTTATTAATTACAAAAATGCTTGTAAATTCATTTACAAAATAAACTTTTCAGTTGACCAGATAGTTACAAAAAGAAAATAATAAATATGGCAAGAGCAAATATAAAACTCATAAAAGCAATTAGAACTGCAGCCCGAAAGATTCAGGAAGGCACCCATTATCAGTGGGGACATATGGGCGGATGCAATTGCGGGCATTTGGCTCAAGAATTAACACCTTATAGTAAAAGAGAAATCCATGAATATGCTATGAGAAAATCTGGCGACTGGACTGACCAGGTAGAAGATTTCTGTAGCACTAGTGCCATGCCAATGGATGAAATCATTTCTAGTATGATGGATTCAGGATTGGAAAGAAAAGATATGATTGACCTGGAGAGGTTAAAAAATCAAGAAGTTAGAAGATATATGGGAACTAGAGGCGTAAAACTATATCATAATAGCAAAGAAGATGTAGTTGATTACATGCTCGCCTGGGCTGATTTATTGGAGGAGAATTTGTTGGCCAATATTAAGCTTCCTGCAAATATGGAAGAGTTTGAAAAAGAATCTGTTCTGCAATAAAAAACAAGTAGGCAATAGACAAAATAAGTCTTCGACTTATTCAGTTGACAAAAAATAATAGCAGTGAAATAAAAAGGTCTGAAATTTCAGACCTTTTTTTGTGATTTTATATTCTCAGAAGATGGTCGGTTTTGCCAACCACCCTTCTGCTTTTCTACTATATATCAAGAATTCTTTTCCCAACCCATTTGCTAGTACGAGCTTCCTAGCTCGTATGCTTATACACGAGCTAAGAAGGTCGCGCTAGAATTTACGTCATTCCCTTGAAGAAGGGAATCTTGTCTTATTGATACTTTGTTTCAATTATGCTATATCAGCGATTCTGCCTTTCAACAGCATGGGTATTTTAATCAAAGATTAAAACGTATAGATTCCTGCCTGCGCAGGAATGACGCACAGAAAAAAGTTTGTTCTAAAAGACCAATATTGTATAAACCTTGTCCCTGATAAAGCTTTTAAATTTATTTCTCATAAACCACTCTTCCATCAAAGATCGTCATTGCTATTTCCGTATTAAGAATATCCTCCTCAGAAACCGTCATGATATCTTTATCAAAAATGGTGAAATCGGCTAATTTACCCACTTCAATCGACCCTTTAATATCTTCTTCAAAAGCACCATATGCAGCATCTAAAGTATAAGATCTTAATGCCTGTTCACGAGTCATTTTTTGTTCTGGTTCGTATCCGCCCTCAGGAGTTCCTTCCAACGTTTTACGGCTTACACTAGCATAGAATGAAGCTAATGGATCGATTGGCTCAACCGGCACATCTGTTCCATTTACAATTGGTACTCCTGATTGCAATAAAGCTTGCCACATGTAAGCCCCTTCTTTAATTCTCTTCTCTCCTAATCGGTCAATAGCCCATGGTCTGTCCGATGACATATGAACAGCTTGCATAGCAGGAATTACACCCAACTCAGCAAATCTTGGAATATCATCAGGATGCAAGTGTTGTGCATGTTCAATTCTGAAACGATGATTTTTTGCTTGCTGAGGATTTTCTTTCAAAGCTTTTTCGTATCTATCCAAAATTTCTTGATTAGCCCTATCTCCTATTGCATGCGAACAAACCTGAAACCCATTTTCTAGTGCATTATTCGAAGTTGTATAAACAAAACTCATCGGTAGTGTCTCGTGTCCGAAATGACCAGGCTGATCTGTATATTCTTTCAAAAGCCAAGCACCTCTTGAGCCCAGGGCACCATCACAATTCAATTTAATAGAACGGATTGTTAAAAGATGCGCACTATCTACCTCGGGGCCTTTTTCATACCATTCATTTAATAATTCCTTATCCCAGCCAGTTAGCATTGCGTACATTCTGACATCCAATTTGCCCTCTGCTTTCATATCACGGTAAAGCTGAATATTTTCTTTACCAATTCCTGCGTCATGAAAACTAGTAATACCATTTCTATGACTTGCTTTTACCGCTAATTCAAAAGCTTTTCTATCCTTTTCAGGCGTGCTTTCAGGGATATGCTGTGTTATAAGCGTCATTGCTCTTTCATTGAAAACTCCAGTGGGGTTTCCTTTTTCATCTCTGAATATCTCTCCTCCTTCTACATCCAAATTAACCATACTTTCTTTTGATAATGGCAGAACTCCTGCGATTTGCATCGCTTTTTCATTTGCCATTCCTGCATGACCACTGGCGTGTCTCAAATAAACTGGATTATTTGGTGAAACCTCACTGATAGCATGATGTAATGGAAAGCCATTGATGGTATTTTCAGGCATTTTATTCCATTTGCTTTGGTGCCAACCTCTACCGGTTATCCACTCACCAGGCTTCGCAGCATCTACCGCTTCTTTCACTTTTTGAATGACTTCATCAAAGCTTTTAGTCTGCAATAAATCAACATTCAATTCATTGTAACCCAAGCCCATAAAATGTCCATGACCTTCAATAAAACCAGGTGTCATGGTTTTTCCTGCCAAGTCAATTTGCTTAGTGCTTTCTGATAGATATTTTTCAACTTCTGCTTCGCTACCTGCAAAAATGATTTTATTATTTTTAACTGCCACAGCTTCAACAGTTGGTTGATTCTCATTGACCGTATAAATAGTGCCTCCTTTAATGATTAAGTCGGCTGTTTCTTCTTGATTTTGGCAACTCAGAAAACCAAAAATTGCCAGTATGAATAGTAAAGATTTTATTTTCATGGTGTTATCATTAAAATTTTGATTGAAAGTAATTTGAAATTGCCTGAAATACAATAAAGATTATTTGAGTGGAGAATACTGGGCTGTTCTTAAAGATGAATGACCGATTATATAACTACTTAGGTCAGACGACAGTCATACTAGCTCATCAGCTCGATTCTATTTTCTCAACATCTGAGCAGCTTCCTTAGCAAAATAACTTAAAATCACATCAGCTCCAGCTCTTTTGATACTTAATAAACTTTCCATCATGGCTGCTTCTCCATTAAGCCATCCTTTTTCTGCTGCTGCTTTTATCAAGCTATATTCCCCACTTACATTATAAGCTGCAATTGGTAATTCATTACTTTCTTTCAATAAATGAATCACATCCAAATAAGCCAAGGCTGGTTTAACCATAAGAAAATCTGCTCCTTCTTGTGCATCCAATTCTGCTTCGATTAATGCTTCATATTTATTGGCGGGGTTCATTTGATAAGTTTTCTTATCACCCGATTTTGGGGCAGAATCCAGAGCATCACGAAAAGGACCATAAAATGCCGAAGCATATTTCGCACAGTAACTCATAATGGAGGTATTTTCAAATCCATTTTCGTCCAAAACCTCTCGTATAAATTCTACCCGTCCATCCATCATATCGGAAGGGCCAATGATATCGATACCAGTTTCTGCTTGTGCCAAAGCCATATCTGCCAGCACATCCAAGGTTTCATCATTGAGGATATTGCCATTTTCATCCACAATACCGTCATGGCCATCGCTGCTATAAGGATCCATGGCAACATCCGTCATGATGCAAGCTTCTGGAAATTTGGATTTAATTTCTCTTAAAGCTTTTAGATAAAAAAAACTCTCATCTGCACTTTTGGTGGCCATTTTATCTTTATGCTTTTCCTCCACAACAGGAAATATATCAAAAGCCTTAATGCCTAACTTCAAGCATTCCTCCATTTCTTTCAACATTAAATCAATGGTGAAACGATAAATTCCTGGCATGCTATTCACTTCTACTTTCTTATTTTGTCCTTCCAATAAAAATAATGGGAAGATGAAATCTTTAGTAGTTAAAGTAGTTTCTTCTACCATTTCTCGAATGGCTGCTGACTTACGATTTCTTCTTGGGCGTATTAACATAAATATTGCTTTTAATAAGCCCAAAGTTAAGCTTTTCTGAAATGGAAATTAGAATTGCATTTAAAAAAACGTGAAAGCTTCATTATACTTATCAATTTACCTTCTACTTTTGCATCATCTTATAAATTCTATTTTATGCGTTCGTTTATCTTTATTATCTCTGTTTTTACAGTTAGTGCCTGTCAGCCCATCTCCAAAGAAAAGCCTCTGACTTCCGAAGAAAAACTTTCCATGCAATTGGGAAATGCTACTTTATGGTTTCAGCAATCTGCAGAGATGGAAGCTTCATTTTTGCAAGCCTATCATAAAGGTAAAATGTTGTTGAAAATAAAGATGGATACACTTTCTAATTCTGAATTAAAACCAGCAGTAGTTTTAGATTTAGACGAAACGGTTTTGGATAACAGTCCTTATGAAGCAAGACTATTTTTAGAGGGTAAGAATTACGGCTCAGAAAGCTGGGAAAAATGGTGCAAGGAAGCCAAAGCTGAAGCACTTCCGGGTGCAGCAGATTTTTTAAACTTTGCCGATAGCTTAGGATTGCAAATATTCTACGTTTCCAACAGAAAAATAGGAGTTTTCGAACCTACTCTGAAAAATTTGAAAATATTGAAATTGCCTCAAGCAGAGAAAGAACACCTTTTATTGCGCACTACTAAAAGTGACAAAACAGAAAGAAGAGAAATGGTAAAAGCAGGCCATAATGTTTTGCTCTACATAGGTGATAATTTGACTGACTATGATCAAAAATTTGCTGATAGAGATAGCACATTAGGAAAAAGTCTAGTAAAAAAGTATAGAAAAGAACTCTTACATAATTTCATCATGCTTCCTAACCCTATGTATGGCGAATGGGAATCTGCCATTTATGGAAATGAGTTTACTAAAACTGCGGATGAGAAATTGGAGTTGAGAAGAAGAATATTAAATACTGCTCGATAAATTGATGATAAAAAATTAGCCTGTCAATAGGAACAGGCTAATTTTTTCAGTGACATTAAGTTTTTTCAGCAAGTTGCTTTTTCAGCTCTTCATTTTCTTTTTGAGAATCCGCTAGCATCTTTTCATAATCATTTTGAGTTCTTTGCATTTCTTCTTGAGTAGCCGATAACTCTTCCATGTTTTGACGCATTTCTTCTTCCTGAGCTCTCATTTCTTCAGTTTGCTGCTGTGATTGTTCGTAAAGCTCAGTAGTTTTTTGATTAACCTTAGCTGTATTCAATGCCATCGCGATGCTCTCCCCAGCTTTTTCTAAAAACTCGCGTTCAAATTCCATCAAAACTCTAAAACTAGCCAGTTCTATCACACCTTCTATTATATCATCTCTTTTTACGGGAGTAATCACAATCGATTTTGGATTAGCATCTCCTAAACCTGATTTGATGTTGATATAGTTTTCAGGGACCTCCGTTAGATAAATACTATCTTTTTCTTGATAGGATTGACCCACTAAGCCTTCACCTGGCTGAATTCTTTTATTTATTTTCTTCCTTCTGTCATAAGCATAACATCCTTCCAGTTCCAAGAAAATATCATCTCCTTCTTCTTTCACAATAAAAAAACCTCCCTGATTGAGTTTCATGTATTTCACTAAAAACTCAATGACTTCATAAGTTAGGTCCTTCAGATTATTTCCATTATCTCTAATAATATTAGATAACTCCGCCAATCCTTTATTGGTAAAGCGTTCTTGGTCTTCCCTAATCGAGCTTTTCTTTAAGCTATCTCTCATATCCATTAAGGCACTGCTTAAAGGATCATCTTCATTTAAGTCAAATTTCTTATCGTAATTATTATTGGCAATTTCTTTTGCAAATAAAATATTCGTTTTAGTGGTTTTATCTTTTTCTTCACTCTCCACTAACTTTTCAAACAATAATTTTGATCTAGCACGGCTATTAATCGAATATACAGAGGCTATCACCACTGCAACAGCTACCAAACCTGCATGAAATAGAAAAGTCTGTAAATCCATATAATCCAACTGAGTGAAATAAATGGATTGATAAGCTTCATTATTATTTACAAATCCTAAATATTGAATGTATGCAAAAATACCGTGATGGATTCCTATTAAAAGTGCTGCAGGTAAAAATACTTTGTAATTCTGATAAGCCATTAAAACAATGATGGCTATAAATGCCGTATAGTGCATTTCAAAAAGCCCGTGCATTTGGTAAATAAACTGAGCCATAAAAATTCCCAATACCAAACTACCTATATAATGATGAGCATAGGTCTTTTTTAACAAAACTTTTACGCCAAAATACAAAACTAAGGATAATGAACCCACTCCTAATCCCACCAACCATGTATCGTAAAAAAAAGCTAGAAATATCCCAAACAAGTAATATCCACCAATAGTGATTTCAGTTACTCTATCGGCCTTCTTATAAATTTCGTTAAAATAGGGCTTAAATTGCTTATTTGAAACTGCTGTCATAAACTTAAAAAGTTAAAAAATTTATCCACTCTTGTACTTGTATTACCATTTGCGGGCAGTTCACACCCATAAGCCACAGTTGCTAGTTCAGGAAATATCGGTGGTTCTCTCCCTTCCACCATTGCCGAAAGCGCTAAGCTTGCGAATTTTGTATTTTGCGTGGTGCAAAATCTTGCTTTATTGTAATTACCACTGAAATAGATTTGTTGATTTTTAATTAATACGGCCTGAGGAGTACTGTAAACGCCTAATTGCTCAGCTATTACCCCTTCACGATCCAATTGGATTTTTATCCCTAAATCATATTTATCCTTAAAATTTTGAATTTCGCTCTCCTCTTTATCCACCGTTTCCAGAATTGCCAAAAACTTAACTTCTGAGCCATATTGAATAACAAGATTCTGGAATTCTTTTATATTGAAACGCGAGCAAGGACAATCGAAATTGTAGAAATGAATGAATAGTTGTTCATCATTCTGCAACCCTAATGTGGCAAGCAAATCATTTGATAAAGAGTCACCACTTTAAATATTGGTGTAATTAACTGGAACCGGAGTTGGCTTTGAGAATTTCCATTCCTGATGCCAAAAAATATATCCTATTCCTGTAAAAATGGAAAGTGTTAATACGACTGCAATAAATATTCTCATTAAAATTTTCTCAAAATGCTGCCTAAGATAATCTACTTATTTCATTATTGTTTGAAAAATACGGAATTTTGTAGGCAAACGGATTTCGGAATATTAAATTAATATTAGCTTGTTACAATAGTATAAAAACTCTGTCAGAATACAATGAAATACTTGCATTAAACCCTGAATGCCCACTATTTTAAATAAAAATTACATTTTATCAGGTCGGCCCTGATGTCTGTCTTTTACTTTTTCCTTGGCTTTTCTCACATGTCGTTTGGCAACTTCGTAACAATCTTGACCTGCTGATACGAAGCTATCGCCTTCACCAGAAACATAAATATCATTTCCTGGCAAAAAGACTTTTGCGTCTACAGTTTTCTCTCCATTTTCATCATTCGCATTTGATTTTAAATACAAATCAATACCAACGATTTGGTCATTATATTTTGAAAGCTTATTGAACATCTCACGCATGTGATTATTCAAATCTTGACTTATATTAAAATCTACAGGTTCTAAAGTAATATCCATTATGATAAGTTATTTTGGTACAAATCTGAAGTTTCTATCGTTTCGGCAATTTCGCGCAAATCAGGAATCAAATTAAAAACCTGCTGGTGCCCTATTTCCGCTTCTTGATTGTAACGAGCATTTCTAAATGCCACCAAAGTCTCAATATTTATTTCAGCAGGGAGTTTTTGATTTTCCGACAATTCTCTAGCAGCTTGACCCATTTCTTGAAGATATTCATAAACCGTTTCTTTCACTGGCTCATTTCTTCTGAAATCTTCATAGGTCATACCGTCAGTTTGCGCGTTTATTTGTGCGATATTACCGACTATACTATTTAAGTGCTGTATTGTTTCTTGTAATTGCATCATACTATATTAAGCGATTACAAGACGGTTTTGTTGCGGTTTTCAGAAATTTGATAGTATTTTAATGCATTTCAATTTTCTCTTACAAATACTATTTAACAAAACTTTATTTCAGAAGACGGCACCATAAAAAACACCCCTAAAGTCCCCTCAAGGGGACATTCTCACGGATGTAAATTTCCATAAGACTACAATTTATGTCTCAATTTTCTAAATTATTTAATGAAAAAAGTAGCGCTAAATCAAATTAAAATGCAAAAGAAAACTCCTTGTGGTCTCCCCCCTTGAGGGGGGGAAGGGGGGGGTGTTTAATTTTTATATCAAACTCACTTTACAATCAACCTTTAACCACTTCTTTTCTTTTCAGGTTTTCACAATTATCAATCGTGCAATCTCCATAAAAAACCAAAGAATGATGTTTGATATCTGAACCTAAGGACTTCCCTACTCGCTTCTTAATATCTTCAATGCTTGGGTCTAAAAACTCTTTGATTTTCAGACAATTATTGCATACCAAATGGTCGTGGTGCTCATAGGTTAATGCCGGTTCATAAAGCGCATTTTTATCTTTAAAATTATGCTTTACTACCAAACCGCATTCCACTAATAAATCTATGGAATTATAAACCGTTGCTCGGGAAATGGTATATTCCTTATTTCTCATTCTCAAGAATAGTGTCTCTACATCAATATGTTCATCTTGAGGTAAATAGTAGAGCTCTTCCAGAACGGAATATCGCTCGGATGTTTTTCTTAAGTGCTGGTCATTCAAATATTCATCCAATATGTTTTTTGCACGTTGCAAAATTTCCTTCATCACCGGTTTAGACATCGACATCTTGTAGTTCTTTTGTATGGATTCTAAAATTAAATTACACAAAGGCTAGTCATTTGATTCTGATTTTCAAGCAGATCTAGTGGTTCTTGTGTAATTGCCTAATAGACTCTATTTAATAATAAGGTCTAAGTTAAGTTTTGAATATGAAGTTTAAAATATCAAAGCTGTATTTTATTGAAGTTTAAAGCCATTCTAAACAAGAAAGTATGTATAAACTATTGTTCCATTTACATATGTAATTAATTTTTATTAGATTACAGTTGATAAATCTCAAGTCGAAACCTGATTTAAGTCATGTTTTTGGAGTTCGGCAGCTAGTACTTTTGAAAAAGAAAAAATTAGCACCTAATGAGTATATCAAAAGCAAAAAATCAAATCCTCGAATGCCGCCATTGTGGGGAGAAATGCGACCAAGAGCTTATTGAGAATCAGGGTCATAATTTCTGCTGTGAAGGCTGCCGTATTGTGTATGAAATTTTGCTGGAAAATGACCTCGATAATTTCTATTCTGTTGCCGATTCACCAGGTGTCAGTTCAAAAAAGAAAAAAATTCAAAATTTTGATTTTCTAAAAGATAAAGCCTTTTCCAACAGCCTACTAGATTTCAAAAATGAAGAAATCAGTAAAGTTAGATTTTATATTCCAGCCATTCATTGCAGTGCCTGCATCTGGCTTTTGGAAAAACTTTATAAACTCCACTCGGGCATTATTAGTAGCCGAGTAGATTTCAATAAGAAAACTGTAATCATTTCTTTCAAGCATCAGGAACTTTCTTTGTTGGAATTAGTGAAGCTGTTGGATTCCATCGCCTACACTCCCGATATTCAATTAGATAATAAAAAATCCAATACTTCTCCTTATAGAAGAATATGGCTCCAAATCGGTATTGCGGGTTTTGTATTTGGAAATAGCATGCTGTTCAGTTTGCCCGAATATTTCGGACTGGATTTATTTGATGAAGATATTTTATCTAAAATATTTCCATTCCTTAATGCTCTATTAGCACTGCCTGTAGTGTTTTTTACCGCTCAAGATTATTTCAAATCGGCTTGGGCAGCTCTAAAACAAAAGCAAATCAATATGGATGTGCCTATTAGCATTGGTATCATCACACTGTTTACCTATAGTTATTACATCATTTTTTTCCAATCGGGATTAGGTTATATCGACTCGCTGTCTGGATTGGTTTTTTTCCTACTTATAGGAAAATACTATCAGCAAAAAACATTTGACCACTTAAGGTTTGATAGAGATATTCAATCTTTCTTCCCATTATCGGTAACAAAAATAAAAGGTCAGCAAGAGGAACAAGTATTGCTCAACAGCATTATTCCTTCAGATATTCTGAAAATTAGAAATGAAGAAATCATTCCTGCAGATAGCCTATTGATTTCAGATGAGGCTTCCATCGATTACAGTTTTGTAACAGGGGAATCCGTTCCGGAAATCAACCAAAAGGAAGAATTGATTTATGCAGGTGGTAGGTTAAAAGGCGCGGCAATCTTAGTGCAAGTAAAGAAAAGTCCTTCTCAAAGCTATTTAGCACAACTCTGGGATGATGAATCCATTCAACAAGGCGCTAAAGCACAAGTTCAAAGCACTGCTGATAAAATCAGTAAGTATTTCACTGCAGTTGTTTTAGCCATTGCTATTATCTCTTTTGGAACTTGGATTTACTTAGGTGATTTTGAAAGTGGCATCAGAGCATTTACCACTGTTCTAATAGTAGCTTGTCCTTGTGCTTTGGCACTTGCCACACCTGTTACTTTAGGATATGCCATGAGAGTGCTGAGCAAAGCAGGCTTTTTCGTAAAAAGCACCCAGTCAGTGGAAGACCTGTCAAAAATCGATTCCATTGTTTTCGATAAAACCGGCACGCTAACTTATTCCGACAAGGCAGAGGTCGTTTTTGATGGAAATATGCCAGAGCACAAAGTTTTAGCAGCAGTAAAAACCCTATTCAATCAATCTAAACACCCATTATCGCAAATTATTTATAATTGGCTCCCATTTTACCCAGCTCAAAAAATCGAAGACTATAAGGAAATAAGCGGACAGGGAATCAGCGCCAAGGTAAATGGTCAAATCATCAAATTGGGCAAAAAACAATTTGTAGATAATCAAGAAACTGATTTTGATAAAAAGGCCAGTAGCTCTCAAGTTTACATAAATGTAGACGGCTTGACTTACGGTTGCTTCAACATAAAGCATGTTTTTAGAAAAAATATTGGAGATTTATTTAACAGTCTCAGCACCAATTACAAATTGAATTTATTATCGGGCGATCAGGCATCTGAAAAAGAATTCTTAAAGCAATGGTTACCAGAGGAAAACATGTACTTCGAACAATTGCCAGGAGACAAAAAAGAATTTATCACTAAATGGCAAGATGCACACCAAAAGGTCATGATGGCTGGTGATGGATTAAATGATTCCGCGGCCTTGCGCAAAAGTGATTTCGGTTTGGCTATCACTGAATCTACGAGTCAATTCAGTCCGGCTTGTGATGGCATCCTTTTTGGCGAAAACCTGAAGCAACTACCCAATATCATGAGATTTTCAAAAGCAGCTTTCAGATTAGTGATAGCAGGCTTTGTGTTGTCATTTTTATACAATGTGGTGGGCTTAAGTTTTGCAGTACAAGCACTTTTATCACCTGTAATCGCTGCTATTTTAATGCCGATAAGTTCATTTTCAGTGGTGCTTTTAGCAACACTGGGAACTCGATATTTAGCGGGTAAATATTTAATAAACTTCGAAAAAAGCAGGGATTTATGAACATACTGGTAGTATTAATAATCGTGAGTTTGATAGTGGCAAGCGGCTTTTTAATTGCATTTATCTGGGCAGTCCGCTCTGGTCAGTACGATGACGCCTCCACTCCTTCCTACAGAATGCTTTGGGATGATGCCACTACTAAAAAAGAAAGTAAAAAGAGTAATCAATCAACAAATCATAAACAACAATCAAATGGGAATTGAAAAGTTTCATTATGACAACAAAGTCGTCAAATACTTTGCTATAGCAACAGTAATTTGGGGTGCCATCGGGATGTTGGTCGGTCTTTTAGCCGCCACTCAGATGTTTGCACCAGAGGCTAATTTAGGTTCGGAATATACTACTTTCGGTAGGATTAGACCTTTACACACCAATGCCGTTATTTTTGCATTTGTGGGGAATGCCATCTTTGCCGGAGTTTATTATTCCATGCAAAGACTCCTTAAAACCCGAATGTTTAATGATGCACTTTCCTGGATAAACTTCTGGGGTTGGCAGCTTATTATTCTTTCAGCTGTGATTACCCTTCCAATGGGTTTCACCTCTTCTAAAGAATATGCTGAATTAGAATGGCCAATTGATATTGCCATTGCCATTATTTGGATAGTTTTTGGTATCAATATGATTGGTACAATCATCAAAAGAAGGGAGAAGCATATGTATGTAGCCATCTGGTTCTACATCGCTTCTTTTATAACCGTGGCCGTTTTACATGTAGTAAACTCCTTTGCTATACCAGTGGATTTCATGAAAAGTTATTCAGCCTTTTCCGGTGTTCAAGATGCATTGGTGCAATGGTGGTATGGACATAATGCGGTGGCATTCTTTTTAACCACTCCTTATTTAGGCTTGATGTATTACTTTTTGCCTAAAGCTGCCAACCGACCGATTTATTCTTATAAATTATCGATTGTCCACTTCTGGGCATTAATATTCTTATATATCTGGGCGGGTCCTCACCACTTGCTCTATACTTCTTTGCCTGAATGGGCTCAAGCATTAGGTACTGCCTTCTCCATTATGTTGATTGCTCCGTCTTGGGGTGGTATGGTAAATGGATTATTAACCTTAAGAGGTGCTTGGGACAAAGTAAAAGAAGACCCAATTCTGAAATTTATGGTCGTGGCGATTACCGCTTACGGTATGGCCGTTTTCGAAGGACCAATGTTGTCATTGAAAAGTGTAAATGCAATTGCTCACTACACCGACTGGATTGTAGCACACGTGCACATTGGGGCATTAGGTTGGAATGGATTCTTGACTTTCGGTATGTTGTATTGGATGATTCCTCAAATGTGGAAGACGAAATTGTTCTCTAGAAAATTAGCGAATACTCACTTCTGGCTGGGAACCTTAGGTATTATATTCTATGCTTTGCCTATGTATGTGTCAGCATTTACACAGTGGTTGATGTGGAAAGAATTTACACCAGAAGGAATTTTGCAATACCCAAACTTCTTATCTACCACATTGCAAATTATCCCAATGTATATGATAAGAGCATTCGGAGGTTTGCTTTACTTGTCAGGAGTTTTTGTAATGGTATATAACTTAATCAAAACTGCTAAAGCAGGAAATTTTGTAGCGAATGAAGCAGCTGAAGCTCCTGCCTTGGAAAAAGCAGTAAGTAAAGGAAAAGAGTATTGGCACAGAGTATGGGAAAGAAAGCCAATTTTCTTTACCATTTTAACTACAATCGCCATTCTATTGGGTGGAATATTTGAATTGATTCCTTCTTTTATGATGAAAGACAATGAAGCAACCAAAATTGAAGCGGTTAAGCCCTATACTCCACTGGAATTAGAAGGTCGGGATATTTACATCAGTGAAGGCTGTGTGGGCTGTCACTCTCAAATGATTCGTCCTTTCCGATACGAGACGGAACGATATGGCGAGTATTCCAAAGCAGGGGAATTTGTTTATGACCACCCATTCTTATGGGGATCAAAAAGGACTGGGCCTGATTTGCATAGAGTAGGTGGTAAATATCCTGATTCTTGGCATTTCAATCATATGTATGACCCAAGATCCATGTCACCAGGCTCTACCATGCCTCCGTATCCGTGGTTGCTCCAACAGCCATATGATTTAGAAGGGCTTCCTGATAAAATCACGGTCATGAGAAAATTAGGAGTCCCGTATGAAGAAGGTTTTGAGGAAAATGTGGAAGCTAACGCATTGGCTCAGGCCAAAGGAATTGTGAAAAGTCTTGAGGCAGATGGAATTGAGACAGTTCCTGAAGCTAAGATTGTAGCCTTGATTGCTTACTTGCAAAGATTAGGTACTGATATCAAAGTTGAAACAGCTGATAATTAAATTAAAAAGACATGTTTAAGCACTATTTCGAAACAATTGATAATGTGGAAATTTTCCCCATCATTTCGCTGAGTATATTCTTTATTTTCTTTGTAGGCCTGATTTGGTGGGTGATAAAAGCAGATAAGAATTATATCAATAAAATGAAATCCTTACCAATGGAAGAGGACAATGTTACATTCAAAAATGATTCTAATGATGAAAAAAATCACTGAAATGATATGGAGCAGCCTTTTCCTTTGGGGGATTGGCTCGCCAACCGCTTTGGCGCAATCAACAGAAGCCCTAGCTGATATAGAAATTGAAAAGGTTTCTATGAGGGAACAATTAATGCAAACAGAACAAGGCCGACTATTACTTTTAATAGGTGGTCTGTTGCTTATCTTAATTTTCTTAATGGTTATTTTGGCGGTATTAATGGTTAAAACTGCTAATCTCATTCTGAAAAAGAAAAAATTTGAAGATGGCGTAGTTCATTTAACTTTCTTGCAACGATTTAAGCAAAAATGGATTACGGGTAGATTTAAGCCAATTGACAAAGAAGGCGATATGTTGCTCGACCATGATTATGACGGTATTAGAGAAATGGATTACGGAATGCCTCCATGGCTTCGCTATATTTTCATAGGTACATTTCTTTTTGCAGTATTTTATGTTCCTGCTTATTTGATTTTTGATATTATCCCAGACCAACAATCTGAATATCAAGCCTCAATTGATGATGCAGCGCTTAGAGCAGAAGCACGTGCAAAAGCTGGTATAGTTCAAATTACAGCTGAAACTGCAGAATTACAGTCTGATGAAGCCGTAATAAAAGCAGGACAGGTTTTGTATAAAAAGAACTGTGCCGTTTGCCACGCTGATGATGGTGGCGGAGGCGTTGGCCCTAACTTAACGGATAATTACTGGATTCACGGAAATGATATAAAAGGTGTATTTACCACAGTTTCTGAAGGTGTTCCTGCAAAAGGGATGATTCCCTGGAAAGGAAATATGAGCCCAAAGCAAATACAGGATGTTTCTAATTATGTGTTGAGTTTAGTAGGCTCCAGCCCTGCAGCTCCTAAAGAACCGCAAGGTGAAATCAGAAAGCGTATAAACGCAGAGGAAAGAATTGAAGAGAATGTGGATGAATTACCTGAGGTTGATAGTGTAGAAGAATAGAGTGCAAGAACAAATAGATTCCTGAAAATTTCATTTAGTGTCCTTCGTCACTAAATAGAAATTTCAGGAATAACGGAAGTGCGTTTAAAGGATTTATATGCATACCCGCTTTATGATTAAAACTCATAATATGGAAAATGTGATAAATTATGCACCCGAATAGTTCCGTGCGTCATTCCTGCGAAGGCAGGAATCTATTGATTTTAACCTTTGGTTAAAATTTAGAGAAAGGCAAGAATGAAAATAACAATAAGACCTTCCAAGTTTTCAAAACCTAGAAGGTCTCTAATCAATAAGCAAAATGGATAATTTAGACCAAGAACAGTTTAGAGGGCAACTCGCCACAGTAGGCGAGCAAGGGAAGAGGAATTGGATTTATCCAAAAAAGCCAAAAGGGATATTCCATAACTATAGAAGAGTTTTGGCATGGTTGCTTTTGATACTATTTTTTGCGGGACCATTCATTAAAATTGGAGGTCATCCTTTATTGCTTTTCAATGTTTTTGACAGACAATCTGTAATTTTAGGCAGCGTCTTCTGGCCTCAGGATACGCATTTATTACTATTTCTTTTATTAATTTTTGTAGTCTTTATCTTACTCTTTACCGTGGTCTTTGGACGGGTCTGGTGTGGTTGGGCATGTCCGCAAACCGTATTTATGGAAATGGTTTTCCGTAAAATCGAGTACTGGATTGAAGGAGATGCGAACCAACAAAGAAAACTGGTTAACGCACCGTGGACTTGGAATAAAATCTGGAAGAAAACCACCAAACAAGGGGTTTTTCTCTTCATTTCATTTTGGGTATCGCATACTTTTATGGCTTACTTGATTGGAATTGGAGAAATGTCTGAAGTGATTCAAGCAGGCCCTGAAGCCAATTGGAGTGCTTTTACTGGTTTATTAGTCTTTACTGGTATTTTCTATTTTGTGTTTTCCTATTTCAGGGAGCAAGCTTGTACAGTAGTTTGTCCCTATGGAAGATTGCAGGGTGTTTTTCTTGATAAAAAATCCATAGTCGTAATATATGATTGGTTGCGAGGTGAGCCAAGAGGAAGACTAAAAAAGAATGAGCCTCAAGCAGACAAAGGCGATTGTGTGGATTGCAGTTTATGCGTACAAGTTTGCCCTACAGGAATTGATATCAGAAACGGGACACAAATGGAATGTGTAAATTGTACCGCTTGTATCGATGCATGTGATGAAGTAATGCTTAAAGTCAACAAACCAAAAGGACTAATCCGTTTTGATTCCGAAGAAGGTGTTGAGAAAAAGAAGAAAAAATTATTTACTCCAAGAGTAATGGCATATTCAGCCATAATGGTAGTTTTAGTAGTAGCAATGGGATTCTTATTGGTTGGAAGAGCACCAATAGAAGTCACTTTAACCCGTACTCCTGGCTCTATTTATCAGATTAAAAATGATAGTATCATCAGCAATATGTATCAAATGGAGATGATTAATAAATCCTTTGATGCCATGAATTTGACTTATAAGGTAAAGCCAAAATCAGCTGCTTTATTTTTCCCTTCAGGACCAATTGAAGTTCTGGAAGGACAAGAAAAAGAAGATGTTTATGTTTTCGTTGAAATGTCAAGAAATGAATTTGCCAAAATAGACGAAAAAATTCAAGTTGAAATTTACCGGGATGATGAGTTAATCCAAACCATTGATTCAAGATTTCCAGGACCACATACATTCAGTAAAGCACAATAATTATGAACTGGGGAAATAAAATAACTTTAGTATTTATAGGCTTCGTGATTTTGGTAATCACCATGGTGGTCATCAGCGTAAATCAAGAAATCCATATGGTAGAAGAAGATTACTATAAAGAAGAAATAGCCTATCAAGGTAAAATGGAGGAAATTAAAAATGGCCATAATTGGGAAGGCACGATTTCAGTAAAACAAGAAGGAAATAATTTAGCCTTGATTTTTACTGATGCTCAAAAAGTAGAAGGAAAAGTCCAATTTTTCCGCCCTTCAGATGCCAATTTAGATTTCTTTGTTCCCATTTCAGAAGAAGTGAACATCCCAATTGAAAAATTTAAAGCAGGCAATTGGAAAGTTTCCTTTAGTTGGGAGGCAGAAGGCAAAAAGTATTTTAAAGAAGAGCAGATTTTTATTCAGCGATAAGGATGATTTGGGCAGCGCTAAGCATAGGTTTATTAGGTGGAATACATTGCACTTTTATGTGTGCGCCACTAATGTTAGGTGTTTTCCGTAATCAATCCATGGCGTGGGGATTTGCAGCTTATCAAACTGGGAGAATCATCACCTACATTATTTTGGGACTAGCCTTAGCTTTTGTAGGAGAAAGCTTATCCATTTTAGGCTGGCAAAACAGCCTCTCTATCGTAATGGCAATTTTTATAATTTATTTCTATGTTTTGCCCGCTAGATTCAGATTTTTAAAATTTCTTAATAAAATAGAATCCGTTCCTTATCAGAAAGTAAAAAACGGTTTTAAAAAATTTATTGGCAAACAAGATATCCTATCTAGGTTTTCAATTGGCATGTTAAATGGACTTTTGCCTTGCGGATTAGTCTATTTAGCCCTTTTAAGCTCTTTTACTACTAAAACCATTATGGATTCTGTGGTGTTTATGGCTGTTTTTGGATTAGGGACACTACCCTGGATAATCGGAAGTGTTTGGGCGGGAAAGATAACCTTCAGGAAATTAAGTGGCTTCACTCAAAAATTAAGACCTGTCCTAGCATTAACATTAGCTTTGTTCCTTTTCCTAAGAGGAATGGAAGTACAATTTATTCATATCCCTCTTCCTGATTTAGGACAAACTCAAACTACTCTGGATATTCCTATTTGTGGGGAGAGGTAAAAATGTAGATTATAACTTTCTCACACCCCTTCCAAAATCCCATATTTTCCATACTTTTGCTTATCAGGAACTTTAATACAATAATGTACTTACTATGGAATTGAAGAAAGTAGCAATAAATCACATTCACGAGCAATTAGGTGCCAAAATGGTGCCTTTTGCTGGTTATAATATGCCTGTTTCTTACTCAGGTTTAATCGAAGAGCATAATACAGTCCGCAATGCAGTTGGGATTTTTGATGTATCCCATATGGGAGAATTTCTTATCTCAGGCTCAAAAGCATTGGATTTAATTCAAAAAGTTTTTAGTAATGATGCCTCTACTTTGGTTGTAGGAAAAGCACAATATGGCTATTTGCCAAATGATAAAGGCGGGATTGTGGATGATTTACTGGTTTACAAAATCGGTGAAGAGGAA
This sequence comes from Marivirga sp., assembly GCF_035704835.1. Classification (GTDB taxonomy): domain Bacteria; phylum Bacteroidota; class Bacteroidia; order Cytophagales; family Cyclobacteriaceae; genus Marivirga. Next base: position 80,005 of record NZ_DASSWQ010000074.1, read on the forward strand.
TATATGTTAGTGGTAAATGCCTCCAATATTGAAAAGGATTGGAACTGGATTTCCAAACAAAATGAGGAATTCGGAGCTGTAATGAAAAATATATCAGATGATTTTTCTCTTTTTGCAGTACAAGGACCAAAAGCTGAAGACACATTGCAGAAGCTGACAACGGATATGGATCTTTCTGCTATCAAATTCTACAACTTCCAAGTTGCTCCCTTTGCTGATGCAAAATATGTGATCATGTCCAATACTGGTTATACTGGCGCAGGCGGATTTGAAGTTTATATGCACAATAAGGATGCAGAAAGTATCTGGCACAAAATCATGGATGCTGGTGAAGAATTTGGCATCAAAGCAATCGGCTTAGGTGCTAGAGATACATTAAGAATGGAAATGGGTTTTTGTTTATACGGAAATGACATTGATGACACCACCTCTCCTATTGAAGCAAAATTGGGATGGGTCACAAAATTCACCAAAGACTTTATCAATTCTGAAAATCTTAAAAAACAAAAAGAAGAAGGCGTTGAAAATAAATTGGTAGGTTTCCACATGCTAGACAGAGGCATTCCAAGAAAAGGCTATGAAATATTGGATATTGACGGTAACACCATTGGTTTAGTCACTTCTGGTACACAATCTCCTACATTAGGTCATGGCATTGGAATGGGCTATGTAAAAACAGCGTTTTCGAAACCGGAAACCGAGATTCAAATTGCTGTTAGAAAGAATAAGTTAAAAGCAGTAGTGAAGAAAATACCGCTTATTTAATTACATTTTACAATAAAAATCCCTGCTTAGAGAAATTAAGCAGGGATTTTTTTTATAATCCAGTATCAACTGATGCCTAAATATGAAGATATAATTTTCAATGGTCCATCATTTACCACAAACACCAAATTATTTTTTTCAAGTAAAATTTACCCTAACTTAAGTATTTAAATTTAACATATCACATTTGGAAGTATTAGGCATTGACATCGGAGGTTCTGGCATGAAAGCAGCCATAGTAGATTTAGAAAATGGCGAATTTATAAGTGAACGAAAAAGATTTCAAACCCCCAAACCAGCTACACCAGAAGCCATGATGGAAACTGTAATTCAATTACAGAACCATTTTGATTGGTCGGGTTCTATAGGTTGCGGTTTTCCCGCAGCCATAATCGATGGTATTGTTAAAACAGCCTCAAATATCGATAAAAGCTGGATTGAAAAACCCTTGGCCAATATGATTAAAAAAGCTACAGGATGCGACACAAGAGTAATGAATGACGTGGATGTGGCAGGTTTGGCTGAAATGAGATTTGGAGCAGGAAAAGGACTAAAAGGTACCATATTGGTTTTGGCTTTAGGCTCTGGAATAGGTTCAGCTCTATTTCATAACCAACAACTTATGCCAAATACCGAGCTAGGTCACATTCAATTTAGAGGTGATAAAGCAGAGGCTTCTGTAGCTAATTCTATTCGAGAAAAAGAGGATTTAAGCTGGGAAGTCTGGGGAAAGCGATTGAATTCATATTTAGTAGAAGTCCACAAATTAGTATGGCCAGACTTAATCATTATTGGTGGTGGGGTGAGTAAAAAATTCCAGAACTATCAAAAATTTATTGATGAAAATCTTAAAGTTATACCTGCTGAATTGAGAAATCATGCCGGTATAGTGGGTGCAGCAAGTCAATTTTTATAAATCTCAAATAATATAGCAGCATTTTTACGTAAACAAATTTTATATATATTTACGATATACAAAATTGTTCAACTATAAAATATTTAGATCATGAAAAAATTAAGCAAACTATTTTTCATATTTTCATTAGTGATTTTAGGCTCATTTTCAGAAGTGAGTGCTAGCAACGCAGAAAAAGAAGCGACAAAAGAAACACGCACCCTAAGCAATGCAGAAATAAAGCAACTGAAAAATAGAGTTGAAGAAATTCAGAATCTTGATAAGTCTGAATTAAGTTGGAAAGAAAGAAGAGAAATAAAGAAAGAATTAAAAGAAATAAAGAAAACTTTAGACTTAGATAGTAGAATTTCCATTTCAGTTGGAGCTCTTATTATAATAGTACTATTATTAATTATAATTTTATAAATAATTTTAAATTTTGTGTATTTTACATAATTTCATGCAAAACTAAAGATACACAGATATGAAAAAATTAAGTACCTCATTATTAGCACTATTTATTTTATCCGTTGGTTGCACCTCCATTAACAAAACAATGAAGCAGCCTAATACTCTCGTAAGATTTGAAAAACAGGATTTTGAATTTTCAGAGCAGCTAACTGCTGATGCTACCACTACACGGATATTAAATATTGACTTCGAAAGATTATTAAATAAAGAAGGAGCTACCATAGAAAATGAAATATCACAAGGTGGTCCTTTAGACCAGGCAGCTTATAAATTAATAAGCTCTTTACCAGTTTACGGTACATTATTAAATGACCCAACGGCTAGTTATGCGCTTTATAATTTAATGAAGGCTAATGAAGGCTATGATGTAATTTTTTATCCTCAGTACGAAGTCAAGGTTAAGAGACCGATTTTAGGATTGGGCTTTATACTGAAAATAACGGATGTTAAGGTTAATGCTAAACTGGCGAAAATAAAAGAATAATTACTAAAGTCGGTAGGTTGAAAGACCTACCGATTTTCTTCCTTTAAATATACCCACCCTCTCCCAAATATTCATTTTAGTAATTTAGCGTTTTCTATTATCACTCCAAACTATGCTCTTAAGTTTATTATGCATAATCAATTCTTATTGAGTTAAAACTACATAGATAGCATCTTATTAATATTAAAATGAATCGACTGTAGATAATTAAAGCAAAAAAAGCCCACCCGAAAAGGGCAGCCTATTTGAGTGGTACATTTAACTTCTATTTTCGGGTAATAAGGTGTATTCAGGGAAGTTACCATGTAGCTTTTCATTATCGCTAGTTTTAGTGACTGCCTCCACCAAATATTTACCTCCAACGAAACATCCTTTCCAAGATTCACCAATTCCGCCAAAAGTAGCTTCATTATCACCTCTGGACTTCATTTTATTGATACCAACTTTATAACCTCTTAATTGTGAAGCAATCTCTTGAGCCTCTTGTGCATTATCACAAGCTATTGAACTCACCAATGCGCCATTAGAAACATTCATTTCATTGATTAATTCATTTTTATGATCTACTAAAATAATGCTGGCCAGAGGGCCAAAAGGTTCATGATGGTATAAATCAGCATTTCTAGATAAATTTAATAAAGCAGCTGGTGCGTAATAAGCGGAAGTATCTTGATTAGGTAAGAATAAATTATCATCCAGTTCTGCCTGATAAATAGAAACTGCTCCTTTACCTAATGCATCATTATACATCACATCCAATTCCCTTACTTTTTCGGAATTGATAAGCGGACCAAAATCATAATCAGGAAGTTCCTTCTCCCCTTCTTCCACCAATAATGGATGTCCGTAAGTTAGAGATTTAAGCACTGGCAAGTACATTTCCAGAAACTTGGGAAATAAATTTCGCTGCACGACATAGCGTACATAGGCTGTGCATCTTTGTTTGCCATATTTAAAACCTGATTTGATTTGCTTGGCTAAATTGTCCCAATCGGAAAATTCCCATACGCCATAAGTATTAATGCCTTCCATTTCCAGCATATACCTTTTATTTACATTATAAAGAGAGCTTGCTATAGACCTTCCGTTGCTTTTGCCTCCTACATAAGAAAGACAATCCACTGCTTCATGGGTAACCAAAGCCTCACTTAAAATTCTACCTGAACCACTAATTAATGAAACTGGTAATCCTTCTCTTTTGGCTAAAGCAAAGCAAACGGTCAAAGACCAAAGGCCACCATCCGATGGTGTTTTTGCAATGATTGTATTGCCTGAAAGCACTTGCACCATACAGGCATGAACTAAAACTGAAAGCGGATAATTCCATGAGGCAATATTGGAAATTACGCCTAATGGCTCTCTTTTTCCTATCATTTCCTCAATATTTTCTAGATACCATCTTACGCCATCAATGCATCTTTGGACTCCATCTACTGCTTGAGGAAATGGCTTTCCTATTTCCCAAACCAACACTAAAGCTAAAAGCTCTTTTTGTGCGTCAATCGCATCTATGGTTTTGCTTACTAATTCTTTGCGTTTATCCAGTGGGACTTTGCTCCAGTCTTTAAATTCCTGAGCACAATATTCCACTGCCTCCTTTCCATCCTGACTTTTCATCATAGGATAGAAACCTAATTGTGTTCCATCCAGACAAGAGTTAAAGGGTTTTAAATTCATTTGATTATTCCAATTCCCCTTAATAAGATTCATCACATTGCCTTGTTCATTAAATGCTTCAGGAATTAGATTTTTGAGCTGACCAAGTAGAACTGACCACTCTGCTTTGGGTAAAATATGCTTTGCCATAGTTTAATTTTTTTTTCGATTAACCTTTGGTGAAAAAAATATGTTTTGACAAATACCGAGATAGGAAATTACATTTTTTTTCAATTACGAATTACGAATTGATCAATTATGAAATAAACAGCCAATGGAAGTAGATTTGGTTAGCTATTTAATCTATTCAATTAGATTTATTTGCAATTCAAATGCTGATAATCAATTACAAATCCACTTCAACCCTCCTCCCAGCTTCTTTCCTATTCACATAATCCTCTATCAAAACATTTTAAACCGTGTTAATGAATACAAAAAGACCAAATCCAAATAATATATTGCCCTGGTAATAATCTTACTTTCCTAAAAAATATTATTTTTTCCTAAGTTATTTTAGTGCTTCCTAAGTCTGTATATCTCTTTCCTGAACATTTTTTGGCTTTCCTGAGTACTAATTTGTACTTTCTGAGTTTCAGGAAGTGATTTTTTTCATCAGGACTTATTTAAAGCAGGCTTAATCTCAAGTACCTTACCTTATAAGGAAAAAGTCCAAGCGGACGCTTGAACTATAGGGGGTTAGCCATAAAGAAGCGCTATAACTTTAATAAATAAGACAGAAGTGAATCTTTTCCTCACAGATTTAAGCATTGTTTGGTTGCGCAATATTTTTTGCCTCTTTTCTGAATAAAAGTAAGGCAAGTCCAGTCGCAAAAACTATACAACTGATTAACATTAAATTTCCATTGTTCCAGATAAAAAAGGAAAGGCCAATAAAGGGTGCTCCTATTATTACCATATTCGCACTTATGGGATTTGTTTTTATAAAGTTTAAGGCGTGAGTTGATAGTCCTAAAAAGAGTAAAGATGGCCCAACAATAACAAAAGGATACAAAATTGATGGAGTATTACTTATTTGCTCTCTCAACAGATCTCTTCCAACATCATCAGTTCCAAAACTCCACATTATAAAGTCAATTGTGCAAAGTCCAATGTGCCCAATAACACCTAATGCAGTTATTACTGAGGCAACGGAATTAATCCTATTTTTTGGAAACACATCATTAAATGAAAACAGTAAAACTGCCCCAATCAGATTGAACCAATGCGCTAAATCGATATGCTTTTGAGCATTTAATGATATTTGAGAAAAAAGCACATAACTAAGGACGAAGAAAAATAAACCTATTGAACAAAGGGTTTTTGATTTTATCATGTTTTAATTTTTAGTCAGTGTGTTTTATATTTTTTTATGCCAATTGCTGTACTATGGTAAAGCTATAAACTGCAGCTATTTATTTGAGCTAAATATTAATTTTCTTCAGCTTTTTTCTTTCTAATTACTATTGTGACCAAAATAAGCGAGAGCAAACAGAAAACAATAAAACTATCTCCAATGATAGAATATATAGTCTTCCTTCCTTTTGTTGGAAGTTGCGTTACCAGTACTTTACTATTATCCGTAAAATGATTCATTTCACTAATTACATTTCCTGTATAATCTGCCCCTATGGAATGACCTAAACTAGCTTGTCTGACCAAATTAAAGCCTTGCTCAATCGCTCTAAACTTGGCGATATTAGCGTGTAATAGGTCAACTTCTTTAAAATCATTACTTGGTGCCAACAGAATATCAGAACCTTTAGCCTCCTTCATGTAATTGGGGAAATCTAAATCAAAGCATATTACTCCTGCGATCGTTCCATATTCAGTTTCTATTTTTTGGATTCCGGTAGTTTTATTATTGCTAATTGGAGCCTCTACACCAGGAACTGAAATACCCTTCCAATAATCAATAACCTTGCTTCCATTTTTGTTGAATAGAACAAATTTATTTTCAAGATATTTGCTATTTGTAGGGTCTACTACCGCTACACCCAAACCTAAGTATATATTTTGCTCAGAAGCAATTTCACTGGCTTTTTCATACAATTCACTTTCGTCCTCCTTGAGTATTACAGCATTTCCTTCTGCCCAAAAAACTATTTTCGCTCCAGCTTTTGCTTCTGCAATACTTCTATCAAATAAATAGTCATTTAATTTAGATGTATTTCTTCTCGCTTCAATTTTAGCATCATCTGCTGTTTCTTTGTTATTAATTCCCTGAATATCAATCCCAGCATTAAGGCTATCTAATGCAGAAATAGAAGCAATGCGAATAGTTTCAGAATTGGGTTTTTGAAACTGTACTCGATAACCACCATAGAGTAAGGTTAAGCCCAAAACAAGACTATAAATGAGCACTCCTTTTTTTACATAACTCCATTCATTTCTATGCTCATAAATCCAATTGCAAACAGAGGCAAACCAAGTAATCAAAAATGTGATATAACCTAAACCAAAAACAGAAACAGATTGAAGTAGAACAGTTTGTGATTCTTGGGTATAGGCAAAGTGCCACCAAGTTCCAAAAGGGTCAAAATAATGATACGCATACTCTATTAAAACAGCAGTTGTGGGAAAAATAAGGGTGCTTATAAAAGCGCTTCTATGTTTCGAAAAGAATGAATCAATTAAGTAGGGTAAAGAGAATGCCAGACTAAAAATTATAGTGATAGTGATTACCGCAGAAATGGGTAAAAATGGTGCAACATCCATACCTATGTAATACCCTATTCCTATAACCAGAAAGGCTAATAAAAAACCTTTCCACCTAGGAAATTTTCGAACTGTAAAAAGCAGTAGAGCTGTAAAAATCCAAATAGCAAAAAAGACAGCATATTGTCCATTTGAAAATACAGAAAGAATTAATAAGGTAAGGGCAAACAGAATTTTTTTGATAATATTAGCTTTCATTTTAAGGTTTTGTTTTGTCTGTTTCAAAACTATTACCATAAAATCATAATAATGCTACACCAGAGTGTAGTTCTATACTATTGTTTAAAAAGGTTCTACTGTTATTTTAGTGGAGAAATAAGATCGCTGAAAGAAAAAACAACCTATAATAAATAGTTACAGATTCGTACTTAATTGAATTAATGGCACTTGTAATGAACTTCTTTTTCTTTTGTCTACTATAAACAAGATTGACCGCAGGCGTCTAAAGACGCTTAAAATGTCTCGCATAACCTGTCCCGCACTTTAGTCGGGAGGCGCTAAGCCGCAAAGTTTTCGCAAAGGAAAATTTTTGTTATCTTCTTTGAAGTTCAGTCTATAAGACTGCGAATACTTGAAACTAAAGAAACAATTCCGTAGGCATCCCTATGATAAATAGTAGAATTACCATTAAATTCGTGGTAGAGCCTTTAAAAAAAGTATCACCATAGATTAATGGATAATAAGAATTCCTTTTTTTCGAATAGAAATACCGTAAGAGACTTGACAGCTGCAGATGTACAAAATGCAAGCGATTATCTCGAAGTTGTGAAAGCTATCTCAAGAGCTACGAACCAAAGTATTTATATTATAGACTACCAAAAAAAGGGATTTGAATATGTTAGCAATAATCCGCTTTTTTTAAGCGGTCATACTGCCGAAGAAGTTTGTGAAATGGGCTATGAGTTTTATTTCAAATATGTGCCGGCAGATGATTTGGAATTGCTATTGAAAATAAATACGGTTGGTTTTGATTTTTATGAAACCCTTCCCTTAGAAGACAGGAAAGACTACTCTATATCTTATGATTTCCATTTGACAAATAATGAAGGGAAATTGATTCTGATCAATCAAAAGTTAACGCCCATATTTTTAACGGAAGAAGGTAAAATATGGAAAGCGATTTGTTTAGTCTCCTTGTCAACAGAACAGAAATATGGCAATATTATAATACAGCGGAATAGATATAATGAAACCTATAAATATGAGTTAAGTAGCTGTTGCTGGCAGCGAATAGAAAAAATAGAGTTATCGGATAGAGAAAAGGAAATACTACGCTATTCAATTAGAGGCTATAGCATAAATGAGATTTCCGAAAAACTATTTATTTCTTCCGATACCGTTAAGTTTCATAGAAGAAAATTATTCGAAAAATTAGAGGTTAGTAATATAAGTGAAGCTATTTCCTATGCCTCTCAAAATGAGCTTATTTGATGGTTCAATGCGTTTTTTAAAGTGAATTTAATCTTGTTGGCTAGTGGTAATAAAAATAGCAAAAATACTTGCCCAGAGAGCTGGGATTAGAAGGAGGAGTTTTGGGGATTTTTCGTGGGGTGGTTGGTGGTTTAATGATTTTCAACGATTCGTATATAAGAAATAGCAGACTTTCAAACGCCAAAACTTACTACAACAGCAAAAAGATAGAAAGCCAAAACCAGATTCCGAAACAGCTTAAATCGATATTTTTTTATACCGAGTTACCTGCTGTAATTTTTTTCGATTTGTTTTCTTTTAGGATACAATTTTTCATAAACCAGCAACACAAAGGTTGCCATCATAAGCTCAATTCCATACATGTCAATTATGTTACGTTTTAAAAGCGAATTTAAATTTTCCAAATACTCTTTATTATTAGACAAGTCTCGGTAGTTATCTTTTATGATAGATTCTTTTGATTCAATTAAAATGAGATGAACATCGTCATGATAACCTCCATGAGCAATTTTATGTCTGATAGGTTCAACATTAGTCATTAGAATATTTAAGCCTTTTAAAAGTTCATCGAGTTCTTGATAATTGTATTTAGAAATATGCTTTATTAATTTTTTTTCTAGTCCAATATTTTCTTTTATTTCTAGGTTATATGTTCTGTTAAATAATTTAAGAATTAAGTCTTTGTAAGTTGTTAAACGTAAAAAATAAGTTTCAATATGATAACGTATAAAATCAGCATTTTTTACTTTGTGATTTTCAAATATTTTATCTTCAAGCCTTTCACCTAAAAAGAATCTACTAAGTCTGAGTGTTTGTAATAGTGAAGAAATTCTTAGGCAAATTTCTAAAATGTCTCGTTGATATATATCCTTCTGATTTAACTTCTTTCGAGGTTTACCTGATGTTGTAAGATACAATTTCCTACTTCTTTTGAGCAAAGACTTATAAAATGGACTATTGTCAATTGGTATTTCTTTGTCTGATTTGGGTTTTGTCATATTATATCAGCTAGCGTTTATTATATGAAAAGTAGGGGATTACCAAGCACAAAACTTTCGATTAAGCACCAAGTTTAATACGAGCTAAACCCTTTGAATTTACTGCCATTTTGCCTATTTTATATATATATAGTTGGCGGTATGTGTTTTTTTAAAATCCGTATTTTTCCTTTCTTAGCTTAAATGCCTTTTCACCACCTTCCATTATTAAAGTTATTTCCTTCTTGATCTCAGGGTTGTCAATAGCTCCTTCATATTTGATTTCACCTTGTGTTTGTTGACTCGATTCTTTGTAATCGCAACAAACTACTAATTCAGCATCTCCGTTAACTACAAGATTTGCGTTATGACTTGTGAAGATCAACTGTCTTTTATTTTTTGCTTTCCAAATGTTTTGAATTATGTCATTTATTGCACGGTTATCAATATCATCTTCTGGTTGGTCAATTAATAATGGATTGCCTTCTTGATTCAAAAGAACGGATAGAAGAGCTGTTGCTTGTTGACCTGCTGATGCTTCCGAGAATGGAATGGTATCTTGCATTTCATTTCCTGTTGAATAGAAAAAATGTGGTTCAAACTCTATTTCTTGCGTTACCATCGCTAACCAATTTTCAGGTGAGAACAATTCTACTATTCGCTGTATATTAACATCATTTAATCCTGCTTCGGTAAGCATGGGTGTTTCAGGCAACTCAAGCGGTTTGTCTTCAAGTATCTTGTGTTCTGCAAGAGCTTTTAATTCTTCCAATGCGCTTTTCCAAGATTCGAGTGGTGATTCACTTTCTTTTATTTTGTTACATAGATTATCAATTTTCTCTTTACTTATTCTAGTTCCCGTAAACGAATTGATTATTGTTTCTTGGATTTCTTCGATGTTAATACTTCGTGTTACCTCGGCTTTAATGATTCCTTTGGAAAGCGTTGTGAAATTTGAAGCTTGGCTATTTAGCAAGTCTATTTTATTCTGATGTAGAGCATACCATTTTTCCTTTTCTTCAATAAATATTGATTCAGGATTTCCTAGTTCTTTAATTCTTGAAAGTCTATCATTTATTGAGTCAGTAAGTTCTCTTAGTCTAATTTCTAGTTGGTTTATTTCCTTAATAATACTTTCATTGGCAGATGCCTTTTCTTTAATTTGAGAATAAGAAGCGTCAAAGGCTTTCTTAAGTTCCTTCCATTTTCCAATTGATGTATTGTAAGGCGACAATTGTTCTTCTGAAAAAAGCTTTTGAATTTCAGAAAGCCTCGACTTAATGTTTTGAAATATCTGAACTTTCTCATTTTGAATTTCAGATAGTATCTCGCTATTTAATATTTTCGTTTCTTCTTCTATTTGAGAAGGATAGTCAATTAATGATTCTGTAAGAGCTTCAAACTTTTCCTTGAAAAGGCTTATTTCATTATTTGACTCTTGAATAAATGTTTGTTCATTTTCAAATAACTCTTTGTTTTCGATGATTTTCTTGTCTTCTTCCGTTAAGCCTTTTAAGGATTTCCTTAAATTTTGAACTTGTTCGCCAACCGACTTATGCTGTAGTTTAAGCTCTTCAATCTCTGATTGAATTTCCTTTTTTCGTACTAGATTTCCATAGGCGTTTTTTAAATTCTTAGATACTTCCCTAAGATTGAAAGCTATGTTGTTCAACTCATTGATAATGGGCTGTTGAATGAACCTTTTTAATTCATCAGTTCTAACCCCAACACTACTTAATTGCTTTTGGCTGTAAGCCTGAATTGGAATTAATCTTCTTACTTCTTCTTCTGTTACTTTATCAAAATCATTGCTGCCAATTTTTAATTGTATTTCTTTGGTTACTGAATTTCTTTTAACAATATGTTCAATTCCGTTTACAGAGGCATTTATCCGAACTTCGCCTGAGAATGGAACTAGTGTTTTGGCTATTAGAACCTGTCGTCTTTTTTGAATTTCAGATTCTGTTTCATAATTACCAACGCCTAAAATCTGGTCGCATAACCCCCATCGTAAATATTCGAGCAAGGTTGATTTACCTGTACCACGACCACCAATGAAAGCATTATACTGTTGGTTGAGTTCTAATTCAACACGACCCAAAAACTTGGAATTGGTTACACTCAGTTTACTTATGAATATTTGTGGTAAACCAGGCTCTACCAAGCTCATTCTAGATTCTTTTGCTAGACTAGCCTGTCGCAGAGCTTCGGCTGTAGGTGTAGCCCATTTTACCCAAGTTGTAGCTGTTCCTAAATCTTCGAATGTATCTTTTCTGTTGTCTGATGTTTGGAAGACCGCAATTGATTTAAAGCCATAATTTCTATCCTTGCCATTAATTATGTTTTTCAATCCTTGGTCATCAGGAATTGCTCCATCAAGATAGCCACTTACACAAGGCATTTTTATATAATGCTCGTAAAAGTCCCTTCTTAATACACCTTTATGTCCCCGACCTGTATGAGGAAGAATAATGTATTTTCCTTTAAGAATATCAATCGAATCGAGTTTGGCGTATAAGTCTCTGAAACCATTAACAACATCAGAAGGAATTGGGACAGTCTGAGTAGTCGAAGGCTCGGATAGAGGGTTTGGCTCTATTGATAGTTTATGTAATACTCGCAGTAGTTGATCTTCAGGAAAATTTGCATCAAGAATTAGTAGAGCTTGGCAGGGTGGATTACTTATTGTAAGCTCAATACCTGGGAATACCACAAGTTTTTCTCTATCAATTATTGGTTGCCCATTGTTGTCAACTTCATTGTTAGCAGCAGCTTTAATATACGGGAAGAATGCAAGGTCGTGATGATCAGTTATTGCTACTGCATTTACACCTTTTTCTCTACAGGCAAGTACAAATCTTTCCGCATACGCATTTCGGTCTTCATCGGAAACTGGCTTTGGTCCTGACCAATTAATATCTCTTGGTGAATGGACTTGAAAGTCACAATTATAAAAACGGGTTCCTTTATTCATCGTATTATGTCTGTTTTGCGTTACCTTCAACGGTTTGGATATACACAATATCCCAAAGGGTATTGCATATAGATTTTGCTGGCAGTAGTTTTGATTTTATTCCTCAAATTCATTAATCCATTTATCTTCATCATAGCCAGTTGTGTTCTCAATAAATTCTCGAAATTCAATAAGAGCCCTTTCCATCACTTTTCCAGGCTTTAAGGTTCCGTCTTTGTTTCTTCGAAAACCACTGGGTTCAACTCGTTTATAATTATTTGTGAAGATTATCTTCGGTTCTTTCGGATTATACTCTAATAATATTCTTTCATTTTCTTCATCAATAATAAAGTTGAATACTATTTCCTCTTCGGTACTGTTATTAATAACTCTGTCGATTTCTGGTAACAGGTCGACTATTGATTTAGAAAGGTTTTTAACCCATTCAAGTTTACCTTCTTTTTCCAAAAATGATTTGAAGTATCTAAGTTCAGTTAACCCTTCTTCTAAATATGTGATGTCATCTAAAAATTTTGAAGCACTGCCGTATGAGTTATGAAATGGATATTCTCTTTCTAAATTGTTTTGTGATTCTTCAACAAACTTATTCGGATCTGTCAATTTCATTATATCATCAGCATATCTTATAGTATCTTCTATATCAAAAAAACTATATGTTAAATGCTTTTTGGCCTGCTGAAATATTTCATTAGTTATGCCGTAAGTCTTTGAAACAATGAAATCGTCATATTCTGAATCAATCTTAGATAATTCGATAGAGTAGGGAGATACGTTTGAAATATGTAGGCCTTCTATGTTTTTTGATAATCTAGGTGTAAAAGATGAGTAAAGAATAGATGACTTTACCGATTCAATGGTAGATTTTTCAACATTGTTTGCTGCAAGTAAATCTTCAACAAACGAAATGAGTCTGTCTCTCTGAATTAAGACGCTTTCTTTTGTTTCAGAATTTGAATTCCAATAAGTACTAAAATGAGTGTCAATAAGCTGTATTAATCTATCATCGCCAATTATTCTAATTTGTTTGTCAAGGTTTGTTTTTCGCAAGGTGTTTACAACTGACTCCTGAGCTCCACTTACTATCTTTCCAGAAGTTACAACCCACACCTCATTAATATAAACTTGTCTCATATTGTACAAGTCTTCATATGGATTATCAAAAGCCTGTTGAACTTGAGTTACCACATTCATTAGTCCCGCACTTGTAGCAGCATTTCCTGTTAAATTTCCAGTTTTCGCAACAACGGCAAGAAATCTTTGCTCATTCAATCTGTCATATTCAAAGCAAATAATGTCCTTTCCTTTTTCATTGGTACCGTGGTATTCAATAGGGGCAATATATCCCATTTTACTAAGGAGTGGAATTATCAATTCCTGTCTTAAATCTTTTTCATTTAAGTTTTTTAGTATTTCCTTTTTCTCATTTGGATTCATTCTTATTTTTTGGATTAATTACCGCCAACATTTGAATACGTACTACTCAATTTATACGTATTCGCAAATATCTAGGAATAAATATGCCTTGGCACATGTATTTCACTTATGATTTTCAAAGCATTAAAAACCTCATTGTATTACCAAAGTGAAATGTACAATGTTGGTTTTGGTTGCCATGAACTAATAGCCTAAATATAGAAGAATTAATTTTATTTCCATCCTATGAATTATACTTTTAGTCGAAAAGTTTGTACTGAATTCAAAACTAAGTGCTAAGTAAGCTCTCAACTCTTTACATCTTGAATTTCTTTAGTGGTGTCAAATACTTTTTTGGCAAAAGGGCAAAGGGGTATGATTTTCACATTGTTTTCGCGGGCATATTCCACTGATTTCATTACTAACTTCTTACCTAGTCCTTTCCCTGCAAATTTTTCGGCTACCCCTGTATGGTCAATAATAAACTGCGTTTTTCCTGCCCAGGTGAAGGTCATTTCTCCCGCAAATTCATCATTGTAGTAAATCACATAACGTCCTTTTTTGCCATTATCTTCGCGTTCTATTCTGATGTTATCTTGTGCTCCTTTGATGCTTAATGCACCTGAAGGACATTTTGCTACTTGGGCAATTATTTCCTGGGAAGTGGCATTTTCAGGTGTTATCCAAGGTTTTTCTTTAGGATGGTAAACTTTGGGCAAGGTTTTAACACATATGCCTGAATGGATGCATTTCTCTGGTTTCCATAGAATGGTGGTTTCTCCGTTTGAATATTCTTTGGTTTTCATAAGTAGTTCTTTTAAGTGAATTTAAGTTTACAAGGGCGTCTTTGACGCTTAAAATATCTCGCTAAGGCGCTAAGGCGCAAAGTTTTCGCAAAGGAGATTTTTTTTTCTTTGACGTTCTGATCTTATTTAGTAGGTCTTTAATACTCAGTTTTTTAATGTTTTTAAAGATTGTCTAATATAGAAACTTTCAAATTAAATTTTAAGTCAACTTTTCCAAAGTTGCTCCTAGCTAAATCAGCCAAGGTTTTAGTGCATCTTTTTTGCTACTAATAAAAACGTCCGCAGGCGTCTGAGACGCTAAAATGTCTCGCGAAGCCGCAATGCCGCAAAGTTTTCGCAAAGGAGATTTTTTGTTGTCTTTTTTGATGTTCTGATCTTATATAGTAGATCTTTAATACATAGGCTTTTAATGTTTAAAGATTTTCTAATGCTGGGACTGTCAATTTCTCAAGATCCCAGTTGGCTCTTTTGGCTCCTGCCTGATAGGCTGATTCCATAAAATCCAGCAATGCCTTTCTTGGGTCATCTTCTGTTAAGAGGCTATTATATTTCAAAATCGCCATTGGACTTCCATTACTATTCACCCATTCCGCTGAAGAAGGAGATAAACTTTCCTGGTCTAAGCCTTCGGGAGAGGGATAGGTATAGGAATAAAATGCAGGTTCTGTTACATTTTCATCACCCGCCCAGAAACCAAAACTTATGCATTCGTGCGTATAAGCATCCTTGTCTGATAGTCGTGCATCCGCTGCCATAGGAGGTGCTTCATTGCCGGAGAACCGTGTTACCGCTAAATCCATCGAATGCCAATAGAGGTGCACGGGACAGGTTTTACCATAAAAACGCCCACTGAATTCTTTAAACACATCATCTACCCAAAGTAAACTTCGCCATAAATTTTGGGTATACTCCTTATCATAATGGTGGTATTCGGTAATCTCTCCAAAAGACTTATCAATACCCAAATCATAAGGAACATCTATTATAGAAACTGTAATATTGAGTTGCTGAATAATGCTGCTCAGCTTTTTATAAAAATCTGCCACCGTAAGGCTGTCGTGCAAAGGAAAATTTTCAAGCTCTCCTTTGCTTGTATTGACTTCCAATTTATGCTGAATGACATTTAAAGTAATGCTGAATTTATCGAGACCCGAATTGTAGGGAATAGAACCGGTTGTTATTCCCTGAGTATTCACGTATTGAGTCACGTACCACCAGTGATTTTTTCTTGGAGTCATTCTCAAGCGAATTTTACCCATCACCTGCAGAAACAAATGAAGTGTCATTTTCTTATCTTCATTTCCTTTATAGTTCAGCTTGGGTAAGTTTAATAGTTGTTTCATGGCTATAAGTTTAAAATTGTGATTGAATGCTCTTTAGGACTAGCTACAATTTCTGCTGTTTTTGTTTCCATAAATTTATATTATTTTATGAAATTAGTCACAATGCATTTTCTGTGCATTGATGTATGGTAAGAACTTAAAATTTAAGCTGAGTTCGATTAATTTATCTGTTATCTCATGCAAATGGACATCTTTAAATCATAGACAATTCTCTTTTTCTATTATATAATAAAATTGACCGCAGGCGTCTAAAGACGCTTAAAAAGTCTCGCGAAGGCACGGAGGCGCAAAGTTTTCGCAAAGGAGACTTTTGGTTATCTCCCTTGAAGTTCAGTTATCAGTCAAAAAAGTTAATTTCCGAGATGACGATTTAAAGTCGTACTCATGTTTTAAAATTCTTTTGTGCCAACTCTTTACGGACGCGGCTTAAACTTTCCGGGGTAATGCCCAAATAGGATGCAATCATTGTTTGCGGTACTCTTAATAAAAGGTCTGGATACATATTAATGAATTGTAAGTATCTGTCTTCTGCGGCTGCGCTCAACAATAGGTTAATCCTTTTTTGTAAATGTCTGATATGATTATGAAGTAATCGATTATTGAAATCTGTAAATCCAGAGATTTTTTCTGAGAGCAAACGAATGAAATCATTATCTATCATGACCACTTTACTGTCCTCCAATGCCTGAATGTAATAAGCGGAGGGTTTATTGAAAACAGAACTTTCCCTATCCGTAGCAAACCAATTTTCAGGTGCAAAAGAAAGAATGTGTTCCTTTCCATTTTCATTGATCGAATATTGCCTTAAGAGTCCATCTTCAACAAAAAAGGCATGCTTACAGTATTCGCCTTTTTGCAATAAGAACTCCCCTTTCTTAAAAATTTTAGTAACACAGTTTTCAAGCAAAGACAAAATTTCTTCTTCTGCTACTTCAAGATTTGAAGTCAGATAGGTTTTAAAGTTGGGGCTTTTCATGTGTATAGTGTTTACTTTAAACGGTCACAACTTGTCCCGTATTTGCCGGGATGGAATTCAATAAATTAAACTGCTTGTTTTTGATTTCTTATTAAGAAAATTAGCTTAAAGCTTTCCTACATTTCATTGCCAATCCCTTAAAATTTCATCTCTTCTAAATTTCACCATTCGAATGATCAAATCTTTAGGTAAAGGTTTATCTAAAGGAAATTGAACCGATCCTTTTCCTTGCTTATAACTTGTTAATTCATCAGAAAATTCTTCTATTGTAGTTGGAAAGGGGTAAAATCCTACAAACTTTCCATATCCAGCCATCATAATCTGCTGATCTCTTTTCCCTCCTTTCACTAAAGTGAAAGCTGGTACTTTATAATTCAAAAGTTCAGTAGCATCAGGTACTGCTTCCTTTATAAGACTTCTTAACTCTTGTAATATTTTTTGTGCTTCCTTTGGCTGATTTGCTATATAATCGTCAATGGTAGCGAAGTTTGGCATTGCTCCTCTTTTACCCATCTCTAATAGAATTTTGAATCCGTTTTAATGAAATGCTTAACCTGCATTTTCATAAGCCATTTTTATCCACCCCAATACTTCATTATCAATATCATTAATATCCGCAAGGTTGATTTTGTGTGAACACATTGCATTTGGTTTTTCGGCTTCCAATTTTCCTTTTGGTTCTTGTCCTTTTAGGTTTATGCCAATTTCATAGCGAGTTTTGGTAGCGGGGTTCAAAAGTGCAAACTGTTTTTTACGCCTTAAGCTCACATAAGTATTTTTTGGGGCTATTTCTACATCATCACCAAAGCCTTTAATTTCTGAAATCAGCTTGTCATAAATTGGTTTGAAATGCTCTTTGCCTTTATACTGTTTCACAATCAAATCATCTTGATTTTCTGCTGAGCCTGCATCAGATCCTTTTGCTTTATGTGCAATCAGATTAGCGAACCCATGTGAATGCCCATGTTCTTCTTTGAGGAATTTCATGATCTCACCATGCTTAGCAATGTTCTGTGCTTTAACAATCGCAATCCATTGCTCCAGCGTTTTACCTGTGTTCTTATACAGATTGTCGATCATGGTTTGTGCTGCCTTTTCCATACTATTGATATTTTAATTAGGAGTGTTTTGCTTTGAGAAATTCGATGGTAGATTTCATCAATTTCTTAAGTGGCTCTTGATTTATATCGGATAGTTTCTTCACGTAGATACAAGCTGCCCCCATTTTAAACTTACCTAAGTCTTTTAACAATTCCTCTTGACCTGCACAGCCAGAATAAACGTAAAGTGAAATGGCAGTTTTTCTTGGAGAGAACCCAATCAATGGCCAGTCGCCTTCTTGGCTGCTTCTTTCAGATTTATAATGGTATTGACCGAAACCGATGATGGAATCTCCCCACATTTTGGGTTCCTGTCCAGAAACTTCCTGCATCAACTTTAAAAGTTCATAACTATCTTTTTTCTTTTGTTCAGTATTTGCATATGAATCAATGAATTCATGCACGTTGGCATCATTCATTTTAGTTTTTAATTCCGCCATTTCAGTAATGTTTTAAATCAATTCGATACTATTATTTGATTAACAATATACTAATAAAACCTTAAATAGTGACTTCAAGATGAATATTATAGATTTTACAATTTATAGTAGCGATCAAAGAAATCTTTCATTTGCTGGGCGGTAGCTTTATTTTTAAGTCTTATAGCAACAGCCGTCTTCTTCCCATTATAAATCAAACTAACTTTATGATAAGCAGTATGCTTTCCACTATTAGTATCAGAATTAAGATATGGCCCTATTTTAAATTCAGCCATCTCATTCTTTACAATTGATTTTATTTTAAATGGAATACCTAGCCATTTATGGTAAACTTTAATTCCCCCAGGTTCCAAATCTACCTTAAGCGTATAAAAGCCTTCAAAAATTGCAAGACCGAAGAATATGGCTCCTATGAAACCAAAGCCAATATTGAACAAGAAAGGTAGAAACTGGTCTTGTAGATTAAAATAGACCAATGCTAACAATCCTCCACCTAAAAGTGATCCAAAGACCAAAAAGGTCTTTAAAATTCTAAAATTTGGAAACCTGAGTGTATAACCTGATTCTTTTTCAGTAAATTCTGTGACATCATTTATTAATTCAATAGCAAATCGTTTTGCCTCAGGATGCTCTTCAGAAGCCATCGATATTGAAGATTTCTTTGATGTTTCATACATAGGGACTTCAAATTGTCTTTCAAAATGACCATTATCGTAAGATATAGTGCTTACTACATACCAATGAATCCCTTGTCGGGTCAGATCTGATGGTTTAAGTTCTGAAGGAATATCAAATCTAAATTGCCCACTTTTTAAATCCTTATTTAAATACACAAAGCCTGAAGTTTGCCACAGCAATGTTTCTCTTCTACTTTTATCATCCCCTGAAGAGATAGTTACTTTAACACAGTTTAATTTTAATTCAACTAAACTATTTTTTGGCAGTACCTTATTAAAAAAAATCACTCCCCCGAAATGCCCTCCGATTGATCCAGGAAAAGGGTCTAATTCTAGATAAGCAGTTCCATTTTTTGTGAGATCTATGATTTTTGAAAAAGTACTTAATAATAGACCCAATCCTACAATTGGGAAAATAATTATTAATAATAATTGTGTAGAATCAATACCATATTTATTTACCATAATTCCGAACAAGGTAAATGCAAATAGATTCCAAAAAACAGTTACTATTATCATTCCACGATTACTTGCAATAGTACTACAAGAAATATGGTTGTTTTTCCAATTAGTTTTAAATAGCCATGGCTCAGCAATACTAGCATAATCTATTTTTTTATGCTTAAATATCCCTACAATAATAAGGCCCCCAACCAGTACAAATAAACTTGGTAAACCTATAAGTAAAGCCCAAAATGCAGCTCCAATATCTTGAAGTTTTTGTGTTTTTTCTGGCTTCGAAGGATCAATATAAAAAGCTTTAGCTTCCTCCTCTTTCCATTCTTGCAGTATGGCTTCCTTGTTAGTTTTGGTCATATAATGATAAGTGGTATCCCTAACATCCGTTTCTTCCCTTTTATAGGAGTATTGCACATCATTAAATTCGTATTCATAAATTGCGGAGAGCGTATAAATATATTTATCTGAATCGTTGAGCCTCCATTCTAGATTAGTTTCAATTAGTTCTGCTTCAACTTGAACGAAAGACTGTTGTTCTATGAATTTAAAAACCTGTGGTATACTTACTTTAAATAGAAAAAATGAACCTAAAGCAATAAATAGTGCTGGGATAATGCTGGCTAAAACTTTCTTTGCTGTCATATTCAAATAAATAGATTATATGTTTCACTTACAAATGCTAAGCTATTTAAAACGCTTTTGAAATACACTGTTAAACAAAAAAAGCCGGCATAAACCGGCTTTTCATTTTTAATAATATGTTTTTAATCAAGACTTGTCTTTATTTCGACATTCTTTTACGCTCATTTTCGTCAAGGTAAATTTTACGCATTCTAATGCTTTTTGGAGTTACTTCCAAATACTCATCTTTCTGGATAAATTCCATAGCCTCTTCTAATGAGAAATTGATTTTTGGAGCAATTCTCATTGCGTCATCAGTACCTGATTTACGCATATTGGTTAACTGCTTTCCTTTATTGATATTCACATCCAAATCATTATCTCTTGAGTGTTGTCCAATAACCTGACCTTTGTAGATCACGTCACCTGGATCCACAAAGAAAACACCTCTATCTTGCAATCTATTGATCGCAAATGCTGTAGAAGGTCCTTCTTCCATTGAAATTAGTGATCCTTTGTTCCTTTCAGGAATATGACCCTTATATGGAGCATATTCTTTATATCTATGATTCATTACAGCTTCTCCAGCAGTAGCGGTCATCATGTTATTTCTTAGGCCAATAATACCTCGCGCTGGAATTTCAAATTCCAAATGCTGTACATCACCTTTCGGCTCCATCACTAACAATTCACCTTTTCTTTGGGTCACTAACTCAATGGCTTTACCTGAAACATCATCTGGTACATCAATAACCATATGCTCAATTGGTTCACAACGAACACCATCAATTTCCTTAAATAATACTTGTGGCTGACCAACTTGCAATTCATAGCCTTCCCTTCTCATGG
Source organism: Marivirga sp. (assembly GCF_035704835.1). Lineage (GTDB taxonomy): Bacteria > Bacteroidota > Bacteroidia > Cytophagales > Cyclobacteriaceae > Marivirga. The sequence continues at coordinate 101,057 of NZ_DASSWQ010000074.1, forward strand.
TTTCAATCAAAACAGATAAGTGCAAAATACCTCTACCGTAAACCAAGAATTTATCCTCGGAATCTGTAGACTCTACACGCAATGCTAAGTTTTTCTCAGTCTCTTTCATCAAACGATCACGCAAATGACGAGAAGTTACAAATTTACCTTCTTTACCAAAGAATGGCGAGTTATTGATAGTGAAAAGCATACTCATGGTAGGCTCATCGATAGAAATTCTTGGTAATGGCTCTGGATTTTCAGGATCTGTTACAGTATCTCCAATTTCAAAACCCTCTAAACCAATGATTGCACAAAGATCGCCTGAATGTACTTCCTCCACTCTTTTTCTTGCTAAACCTTCGAAAGTATGCAATTCTTTGATTCTCATTTTCTTGACAGAACCGTCTTTTTTACAAAGACCAATTTGCATACCTTCTTTTAAAGTACCTTGGTACAATCTTCCGATAGCAATACGTCCTACGAAAGAAGAATAATCCAAAGATACAATCTGTAATTTCGGTACACCTTCTTTTACAGGTGCTGCAGGAATGGTTTTGATGATTTCATCCAAAAGTGGCAAAACATTATCTGTTGGCTCTTTCCAATCAGTGCTCATCCAACCGTTTTTACTTGAACCGTAAATGGTTTGAAAGTCTAACTGATCTTCAGTAGCATCTAAGTTGAACATCAAATCAAAAACTTGCTCATGCACTTCATCAGGACGGCAGTTTTCTTTATCCACTTTATTAACAACAACAATTGGCTTTAAGCCTAAGTCTAATGCTTTTCCTAATACAAAACGAGTTTGTGGCATTGGTCCTTCAAAGGCATCTACTAAAAGCAAAACACCATCGGCCATTTTCAAAACTCGCTCTACTTCACCTCCAAAGTCAGAGTGACCAGGAGTATCAATAATATTAATCTTAACTCCGTTATAAGTAACGGAAACGTTTTTACTCAAAATGGTAATTCCACGCTCTCTTTCTAGATCGTTATTATCTAAAATAAGTTCGTCTGATTCCGTTCCTTCACGAAATTCCTGACAAGCATAGATAATTTTGTCAACCAAAGTAGTTTTACCGTGGTCAACGTGGGCAATAATCGCCACATTTCTAATTTCTGACATCTAAATAATATAAATAAATTAACTGATATTCAATTAGTTAAGATTACTAAATATTATTCTCAACTAATCAAGTTGCAAAGGTAAGTAAAATAGTTTGGGCGATAATACTTTTAGAAATAAATTAATGATTCGGTAATCTGATATCTTACTAATTTAAGGGAAAATAAAAGCACGAGTTTACTTTAGCTCTTATTATTTAATAATTAGACATCTTTCGGCAAGCAATTATGACAGAAAATTAAAAAAGCTGTCTCTTTTTGAACGAGACAGCTTTTCCCAATACAGCATTTGAAATAATTTATTGCACTGCAGTCAATGCATTTAGGTTTCCGTAACCAAATTGTGAGTTTCTATTTGGATAAAAATCGGAAGATTCCCTAAGCTTTTGCAAGACTTGATCGCGATTCCATGAAGGATTTTTAGACCAAACCAAAGCGGCAATTCCTGCAGTTGTGGCTGTAGCAACAGATGATCCACCAACAGTTGAAGGTTGATTTCCACTCATCGCTACTGAAAGTGGATGTGCATCAGACCCAGCTTTTTCCATGATAACCGTGAAATCAACTTTACTTCCAGAGTGACAAGTATTACATCTTTGATACTGACCTTCTTTTACTCCAGTTACTGCAACTGTTTCATTCATATTAGCAGGGAATATAACACCATACCAATTGGTGAAGCTAGTTGAGGTTCCAGCTGCTGCAAATATTAATTTACCTCTTCCATAAGCATATCGAATTCCATCCGCTACTTTAGAATTATTAAATACATCTCCTATCGACATGCTGATGATTTTTACATCAGATCTACTTCCTAAATATACTAGAGCATCCGTAACGCCATCTTTTTCATTTCCTCCGTTAACTACCACATCGCTTGTTCCTCTTATCCCTACGAGATTAGCATTGTAGGCTACACCAACAGCAGAGCCATCATTACTTCTTGGAGCTGTTGCAACTCCAGCCATTGATGTACCATGACCACACTTATCATTAGGACCATCATATTCTTTCCACCACCATGAGCCTGTTTGGTAAGTACCGTATCTTTCAACTGTCCTATTTTGGGAATATCCTGAATTAAACTGACTGCCTAATTTGGCTTGATCAGGAGATAAACCAGTATCAATCATGCCAATTGTAATGCCTGAACCAGTACTATAATTCCATGCCTGATCGATTCCCATTTGAGGATAATTCCACGACATTTTCGCGCCTGGAGCTATAGTAGTATAAAGGCCAGATATGCTGTAATTCGCTTCATTTGAGCATCCAGAATCACTATATCGTTCGTTTTCCCCATACTTTTGAAAGTCGACCTCATAACTTAAAGGCTCAACATATCGGACATTCTCCAATGAACGTAATCTATTGATAACTTCCAGGTCATATACTTTCATTTCAATAAAAGGCAAAACATCGTGTGAGAAATTTGGTAAATCAGCCTCCGAGATATTCTCTTGTCTTTTTCTTTCAAGTACAGAACGCGTTTCATCTAAAATTTTTGTTCTGGAATCAACCCAAGAAGGATCTTTAACATTGATGGAGACTATTCGCTCGTTAATATTGGCTTCGCCCTCTGCCTTATATCCAATAGTTAAGATACTGTCCGAATGAACCAAGGCACTCCATAATTGAACATCATTCAATTCTGACCAATTAAATTCATTCTTTTCTTCTAGCGCATTTTTAATAATAGCGTCTATTTCTTCTTTGGGAACTAGTTCAATTTCTTGTTCTGGTTGAACATTTTCATTTACTAAGCTTAGGTTTTCATCATCTTGCGAACAAGACCATAAAATTACCGAAGCTAAAAATACTGTTAAAATTCTTTTCATTTCCGTAGTAATTTAGTTTGATTTTAATTATGCTGTATGCAGAGTAAATTGCGAAACTATAAATTAACTTACAAGTGTTTGTAAAAATTAAATTTGTATTAATTTGGGAAATGAAAAATAAATTACTGGTAAAACACATCTTTAAATGCTTTAAATGTATTTATTCAAAAACTAATAAAGAATGATAGTAAAGTATAAGATGAGTGAAAATTTGCACTTACGGATGTTAGTGCAGACAATTAAAATTAGGATCAGTATGCTTTAAATTTTTTGAATTAAAATCCACTAAAAAGGGATTTTGTATACGGGAGGGTTTTAGAAATTACTTCTTATCAAAATAGACCTCTTTGCCATCATATTTCACCATATATCGACCATTGGGTAAATTCCGAATATTGCATGAAACATCTTTGCCTCTTTTGATTACTCGATTGCTATTATCGTAAAGCACATAACTAACCTCTTGACTAAATTCAATTATCCACTTTTCCTCATCAATAACATGAGTAATCTCTACTTTATCGGAATGAAAATTAAAATTCTCTGAATAATCAACTTCCATTTTAGGTTCATGGTATTCCACCCTATAAAGGTTATCTCCTTTAATATGTTCTATTTCAATACTATGTTGGTTAATGAAAATTCCTCCCTTCGTTTTTATAGTATCCAAATGCATCCAACCCTCAGGTGAATCTCTTTCTACTATATAAAATCCATCTTTTGATTCTTTGGTGGTAATCCATATAATTTGCTCTTCATCGACATATACTTTAAGCCAATCAAATTTCAAATCATCTTTTATAACCTCAGCATTGATAAGCTCTGGGATACATGCTGCTTGATGAACAATGCGGATTACAACTCTGCTATCCAAGTCCAGATGCTTCATATCGATCTGATAAGCGGATACTTTGGGATTTTCTATAACCAAGTTACCATTCAAATAAATAGCCTGAATGCAAAATTCAGCTTCTGAGTCAAGGTATGGATTCCTTATGTAAACATTTTCACCATGGTAAAAACCTCTAAAATAAGTATCTTCTGCCCTCGTAATGAAGACTGTTGTAGAAAATAAAAAGAGGAGCAGTAAATATTGTTTCATGTCGAATTACTACCAATCATTCATATCTTAATGACTCAATAGGATCTAACTTAGAAGCTTTGTAAGCAGGATAATAACCTGATATTAGACCAACAATCACGCAAATTACTACCCCGATAATCATCCATAACCAAGGTACCACAAATCCTCCTTCACTGACAATAATAGAAATTCCATTTCCAATACCTATACCAAGTATAATTCCTGCTATACCACCAATCTGACAGATTACAATAGCTTCCCAGAGAAACTGTAAACGAATTTTGCTAGGAGATGCTCCAATGGCTTTTCTAATTCCAATTTCTCTAGTTCTCTCCGTTACAGATACCATCATAATATTCATTAAGCCTATAGAAGCACCCAACAATGTAATAGCTCCAATTGCAAAGCCACCAATTCTTAAGTACCCAGCAATTTCCTCCATTCTCTCTGCTAATGATTCACTTTTTTGGATATTGAATGAATTCTCCTGTCCAATTCCATCACCTCTTATCCCTCTCATGATACCCGTAGCCTCTGCTATCCCAAAATCCATCAGCACTGGGTCAGGAACTGAAACCGTAATATTATATCTTAAATTTCCATTTGAAAATAAGGTCGATAAACCAATCGGAATTATAACAGATTGATCTGCTCCACCTCCCCCCATGCCTCCTTGCTCTTCCAAAACTGCTATAACTTTAAATCGAGAACCAAAAAATGAGATATCTTTGCCAATTGGATCTACATTCTCTCTAAATAATTTCTCTACAACATTAGCCCCCAGAATAACCACCTTACTATTATTTTGAACTTCTAAAGGAGCAAAATTTCTCCCGTCTTCAATTTCGTAAGCATTTTGTGATAGGTAATTCTCATCTGAAGCGTAAACACTAATGGTTGGAGTTGTTTTTTCAGAACGATATTTCAATTCGGCATTTCCAGTTATTCTACTGGTAACTGAAACATCTCCTATATAATTATATTTATCTTTGAAGCGCATTGCTTCTTTATAGCCAATCGGTTCGTAACGCTTTTCTTTTTTACCTTGAGAAGTGCTACTTCGCCCATCTAGACCTCGTGCCTCTATTTCAAAATTATTAGCACCTAAACCAGCCAAATTTCCACTTACAGAACTTTGAATACCTTCAATAGCTGTCAAAATTCCTACTAAGGCGGTTATGCCAATAGCAATAATTGCTGCGGTTAAAATAGTTCTTAATCGATTACTTTTAATCGACCTGACTCCTTCTTTTATGTTTTCAAAATAATCCAATGGCTACAAATTTTTTGTAAATTTTAACAATTTAATGTGATTATTAACGATTTATTACATAAAAGTAAGAAACTTTGATTTGAAACCCCATTTATAATTTTTTGTTATACATTTATAATCACGATCATAAAGTTAAATAATTAACCCTTAATATGTTAAAGAAATCCATCTATCTATTAATTCTCTTTTTTCTCTCGTTCCAAAATGTAAAAGCAAATCAGATCCTTATACCAATGGATACTGAGCAATCAAATCACTTAAAAGCTTATGGTATTTCATTTTGGATTTTAGAAAAAGAAATTCCTGTGGATTGGTTATTGAATTATAGAGGAGGTAGTTTTTTAATTGAAAGTAGACAATCCATTATCAACGAACTCATTATTAGAGGTGTAAGCTATGAAATTATTTCAGATGCTAATGCCAATAATTTATTGGATGAAATTGCTAGTCCATCTTCAAATAAAGATGCCATGAGATTGGACAAGGTTCCTAAAATCGCTGTCTATTCCCCAAAATCAAAACAACCCTGGGATGATGCCGTAACTTTGGTTTTAACCTATGCAGAAATTCCTTATGATGTAATTTTTGATGATGAAATTATGACTGAAGGATTGGCAGATTACGATTGGCTGCACCTTCATCATGAAGATTTCACAGGGCAATATGGTAAGTTTTATAGAAGCTATGCTAACCAGCCTTGGTACATCGAACAACAAAAAGAATACGAGGCTATGGCTAAAAAACATGGTTTCCGAAAAGTTTCCCAATTAAAATTAGCCATCACCCAAAAAATTAGAAGTTTCGTAAGTGAAGGCGGATTCCTTTTTGCAATGTGTTCTGCTACAGATACTTATGATATTGCTTTGGCCGCTGCAGGCGTTGACATTGCAGCCAGAATGTATGATGGAGATCCTGCAGACCCAAATGCTCAGGAAAAGTTAGATTACGAACAAACATTAGCATTTGAGGATTTCAAATTAGAAATGAATCCATTGGAATATGAGTATTCGAATATTGACCAAAATCAGATTGATAGACCTGAAATGAGGGAAGGAAATGATTTTTTCAAATTATTTGAATTCTCTGCAAAATGGGATCCTATTCCAACCATGCTCACGCAAAATCACACGCAACTAGTGAAAGGTTTTATGGGGCAAACCACTGCTTACAAAAAGAAACTTGTCAAACCAGATGTTGTCATTTTGGGAGAAAATTCAGCGATTGATGAAGCTCGTTACCTACATGGTATCTACGGGAAAGGTTTTTTCACATTTTATGGAGGCCATGACCCTGAAGATTATCAGCATTTTGTGGGAGAACCCCCTACTGATTTGAATTTACATCCTAACTCTCCTGGATATCGATTGATTTTAAACAATATTTTATTCCCTGCTGCAAAAAAGAAAAAGAAGAAAACCTAAGATTTTTTCTTAGCAATAAGCTTTTTTTCTCTGTCTAAAAGTCCTTTTAACGTTTGGTTTTTAAAAATTTTGACGGTTTCATTACGGACTTTTAGAAAAGCTTCTCGGATGGAGCAGGTTTCCTCATCCTTGCACTCTTCACATCTCTCATAAAATTTGAAGGTAACGCAAGGAAGTAAGGCAATGGCTCCATCAAATAATCTCAAGATTTGAGCTAGATTAACGCTTTCAGGGTCTTTGCGCAGATAATAACCTCCACCTTTTCCTTTTTTACTGCCTAATATGCCATCATTTTTTAAGTCAAGCAGTATTGCTTCCAGAAACTTCTGCGGAATATTCTCCTCCTCAGCTATAGTGCTTATCAATGTTGGACCTTCCCCGTATTTCCTGCCCAAGTGGACTAATGCATTAATGGCGTATTTAGATTTTTTGGAAATCATGTGCGCAAATATACATTTTGAAAGGGATTATTAAGGTAAAATTTATAAAAAGTGTGGAATGTACATCATTCTAAGTTGAGTTCGATATAAGCTCTTAAATCTTCCACTTGCTGATGGCTCATCTTCTCTAAGGTATAATTTGGCATATACTCTTTATGACCTAACTCGGAATAAGAACCATTTCTTATAATTTCATAAATAGACTTCTTACTATCTTCAGGCATATGTTTTTTCAACCATTTAAAAGTGAAAACAGAATTATCTAATACTAAATCACTTTCCCCATAAGCATGATGGCAATGCTGACATCCCAATTCATAAATTGCTTTTCCATAGTCTGGTCTACCCTCCATAGGATATCCTTTTTCTTTACTCTCAGGTAAATCTGCGAAAGTTGCAGGCGATTTCGTAAGATAATGTGATTTCAAAAATGCAATAGCACTATCAGGATTCGAGCTCTTTAACTCATTAAGTTTTTGGAGTTCACTTTCCGTCATTTCTAGGTCTTCAATTTTCATCTGAAGAGTCCATAAGTAAGAAAGGATACTTTTCATTTCCCACTCCTCTAACTCACGTCCTTGCGCACAAACTTTAGCGCACAACTGAATACTTTCTGTTAAACTACCTTTTGCTTTCTCTACTAAACTACCATACTTTAAGATGTAATCATCATTATACCATGATTCTCTATTGACTACACCCCAAAAAGTGGATCCTTGCAAATAGGGTAAATCATTTTCTATCGCATATTCTAAACGGGCATCTTGATCAACTAATGTTAAATTAGGATCTTCTCTTTTTACATTATGGCAGCTCGTGCAACTATAAAATTTACTAATTGCTTTCGAGGCAAATCCATCAGGAGGATTATTGGTCTTTCCTATGTGAATTAAGTCATATCCTCTTTGTATATCTGCTGAATCATAATTTTCCACATAATGCGAAGGATAATCCTGTCCCAAAGACTTCAATACATCCGATAAATTCTGAAATGATTTGATTTCCTTACTATTCATGAAAGCAAAAGAAACTATCAAAAGCACTAAACTCACAATTAAAATGTAGTAGGATTTGGTTTTGAATTTATTCATTTGATAAAATTATTTTCTGGCCCCTACTTTAAAATCTCTAGTAATATTAAATCCAAAATGGATATCGCCCTTGCCTATCATTCCAGTTGTTTCTGCCACATACAATGGGGCAATCATCCCTAAAGAATTGGTGAAATTTAGTTGGAATATATGTCCTTTAGTTTCTAATTCAATCCCTAAACCAGCGGAAGAATTATATTGAGAGGCTAATTGGTCCGGTAGATTAAAATAATATTCCAAATTAAAAGCCATCACTTTTGTGACTTGAAATCGGCCTGCAGTACCTAAGCTGTAAATGTCATTATTACTTTCCAGATCCAAAACAAAATTCCGGTGTACATAAGTCGGCATTATTTGAAAACTCACAAAATCATTAAATTTCCTTGAAAGCAATAGCTGATGGACATAACTCAAGTTGTTATTAAAAGATAAGTCTTCCGTTTGAGGTGTTTGAATGGTTCTTATTGCAGCATTAGTGTAGTAGGCTAAAGAAACAGGACTTCCGCCATCATTTTTTTGTTGCAAGAGTCTGTACTTTAAATAAAAATCGTAATGCTTTTGAAGAGAACTTCTACCAAAACCAATATTGATATTATCCGAAATTGCATAATCCAATCCAATCCTTATGGTAGAATTATCCAAGCCCCATAGCTGCTGCACACCTGAACTTATAGCTCCAAATCGATGCGAAATGATAAATTTCATCATTCCTTTAGGTAGCACTTCAGTAGAGTGTCCATTTACAATTCTTGTATCTCTAAAAACTTTTACTCTATCAACCTGTGCGAATAAACTGAATGCGCTAATTTGAAATAATAATATTAAAACTATTTTTTTCATGATATCAATTATTTAATGCCCCGTCTTCAACCCAACAAGCAATTGCTTGGATTTCATTTTCTGTTAAATCTTGTCTTCCTGCTGGTGGCATGGTACCGTTGCTAGTCCTTGACCTTATTCTGGACGCATTCTGAATAATATTTTCATCTTTAGATAAATTGGGGGATTCAGACCCATTATGACACCCACTCACAGCACAATTTGTGGCAATTATTGGTTTAATATCATTACTAAAACTGATACTAGTCATAATATCAATTCCTGTAATTTCAGCTTCACAGCCATTTGCATCGCGTGCTAAAACAGAGTAATTACCGTTAGATAAGTTTATAAATTCAGCACTATTTTGGGCTTGCCCGCCATTTAAAATGTATTCTATAGGTTCTACGCCCCCTTCCTGAGCTACTGAAATGCTTCCTGTATTTTCTCCACATTCACTATTATTTTGCTCAAGCAATGAAATTCGAATTCCATCTTCATTATTAACAGCTACTTCAATTGCTTCGCTTATGCAATTGGTATTAAGGTCGATTGCTTGTATCCTGTAATTACCGGCTGCTAATGAATTAAATACATTATTATTTACGAAGTCACCATCATTAATTCTATATTCATACTGTCCAGTACTATTGACCACTACTGCAATTTCACCTATCGATTTAGCGCAAGCAGTATTTTTAATCGATTCAACAGTAAGTTCAATTTCACTGGAATTACATTCCGATTCCGGAGCAGCAATTCTTTCATATTCGCAGCCGGTGAATACAACTAGCAGAAATATGACATATAGAAATTTTTTCTTCATTTGACTTTAATTGATTTTAAGAGTAACCAATCTACGATATTAGCTATACAAATGGATTTTTGTTTTACATGGAAAGAAATTTCAAGTTAAAATAGTTATATTAATCTACTAAAAAGATAATTAAAATTGTGGATTTCGTTTTAAATCGAAACTTCTGAAAACATTTACCCCCATCATAAACTTATATAGATCAAATAAATAAACATTTGAGCGTTACCTAGCTATATCAGATGCTGGGAAAAACAGAACCTAATAAATCCGCATCTGGAAAGCTTTCGTAAATCAATGTGAAATCAAAAAAACAAATTATCATGAAGATCAAAAATTTAAATTTCAAAGCTTTAATTAAAAGCACGGTGTTTGCAGTCGCAGCATCAAGTTTATTATTTACTGCATGTAATGAAGAGGATGGGGATGTAGTAGCACCAGATATGCCAAAAGGAATGTTGACGGTTTCAGATCAAACTATATCACAAAATACCATCATTGTTTCTAATGTTAATCTAGACCAAGATGGTTGGATAGTAGTACATGCAAGCGAAAATGAAGGTCCAGTAGTACCTAATATAATTTCAGAACCAGTTTTTGTAGAAGCAGGTGATGCAAATGATATTTCTGTTCCACTTACAGATTTTTCAAGTTTTTCAGGTGAAACTGAAGTATGGGTAATGTTACATACTGACAATGGTGAAGCTGGTGTATATGAATTTGACGGTGCTAATGGATTAGATGCTCCTATCACGGTAACAGAAGACGATAATGACGGTGATGGTGAGGAAGAAACTGAAATAGTGATGGATAACATCAATATCAGTGCGCCAAGTATTACGGTAAGTAATCAAGCAGTAAGTGAAAATATGGTTGTAATTGAAGAAGTGAATGCAGCTGCTGATGGTTGGATTGTAATTCACGAAGGGGAAGCTTCAGGACCAGTAATTGGTCAGACTTATGTTGAAGCGGGAGTTAATAACAATGTTATGATTGATTTAGGCAATGCTACTTTTTCAGGTGGTGAAATGCTTTTCCCAATGCTACATATAGAAAGTCCTGCTGATGGAGAATATGGTTTCCCTGATAATGGTGATGGACCAGAAGTATTCGGTAATGATGTAATAGTTGTAGGATTCGAAACAGAAGCTCCAAAAGGAACAATTACTGTTGAAGACCAACCTGTAGATGCAAATACAATTGTTGTAAGCGATTTAACTGTAAATGCTACCGCTTGGGTGGTTGTGCATGCTGATAACAATGGTAGCCCTGTAGTTCCAGGTATTATTTCAGAGCCTGTTCAACTAATGGAAGGATCCAATCAAAATGTTGAAATAACTTTAACAGAACGTACTGCAGCCGGTGATGTATTATATGTTATGATCCACACGGAAAATGGTGTAATTGGTGAATACGAATTTGATGGTGATAACGGATTTGATAATCCAGTTAATACCGCAACGATGACAGTAGAGGCTCCGACAGGAAGTATAACTGCTGAAAATCAGATTATACAAGGAAATATAATTACAGTTCAAGATTTAACGGTCAATGCAACTTCTTGGGTGGTTGTGCATGCTGATAATAATGGAAACCCAGTAGTTCCAGGAATCATTTCAACTCCAGTGCAATTACAGCCAGGTTCAAATTCTAATGTTGAAATAGAATTAACTGAAACTGTTAATGGTGGTGAAGTTATTTATATTATGATTCACACTGAAAATGGTACAATTGGAGAATATGAATTTGATGGAGTAAGTGGTCTTGATGGTCCAGTTGTTACTCAGCCAATTACTATTCAAGCACCGACTGGAAGGTTTGATGCGAACGATCAAGCACTTTCCGCAGAGAACACTATTACAGTAGAAAGTATTACTGTTGGTCAGCCTTCATGGGTAGTTGTACATAGAGATAATGGAATGGGTTCATTTGTGGCTCCAGGTATAATTTCTGAACCAGTGGCACTAGAAGAAGGAACTTCAACAAATGTTGAAATTCCATTTGCTGATGGTGAAACAGTTGCTGATGGTGAAACTCTTTGGATCATGTTGCATAATGATAATGGCGTTGTAGGTAGTTATGAGTTTGATGCTGACAACGGTTTAGACAATCCAATTTCTTTCTCATCTATTGTAGTATCAGAAGCAAATGTAACCAATTATGATGTTACTAATGATGGCGCAAGTTCTTACTTACTTTCAGGAAATGGATTGACAAATTCATCAAATCCTAATATAACCTTAGTAAGAGGAGAAACTTATACTTTCACAGTTAATGCTTCAGGACATCCATTCTACATTAATGCTACGCAAGGAACTGGCACAGCTAATGCCTATAATAATGGAGTTAGTAATAATGGAGCTCAATCTGGAACCGTGACTTTTACAGTTCCTTTGGATGCACCTGGCACCTTATTTTATAATTGTCAATTCCATTCATCAATGACAGGTACCATAACAATTACAGATTAAAGCAATTCTTATTCTGTTTAGGATAAAACTAAAATATCCTGTAGTAAAAACGGAATATTTTTTAAGTTTCAAAAAAAATACATCCATTTTTCATAATAGTTTAATGGTTTTAAGCGACTCGAGAGAGTCGCTTTTTTATTTTTTAAAGTTTATTCTTTAGTCTATTTTCCTTTTATTGATATCCCAAATGGATAATAAAATGGTCAAAACTAATAAAGCTACTGATGATGAAAATTAAAACCAAAAAGTCTAAATCAATGACCAGAGTCCCAGAAATGATTCCAAATCAATCCTATACTCCTGCTGTACAATACATAGAACTATAATGATTCTTAAAATTTTTTCCATGTTGGCTTGCATATTGATTCATTTTGACTGCCCAATTCATGTAAATAAATCATTTGAAATAGAAAGACCTAAAATAAGTTAAATAGCAACCCATTAGCTGAAAACTTTTATCAAAATCTAGAATTTGGAAAAGTTAATTTACTGGCCAGTCAATAATTCAACGGCTTTTTTCATAGCATTCAGTTGCTGTTTTTCTTCGTAAATATGGGCTGGTGCTGCTCTTTCTTTACAGTCATAAAGCGGACAAGTTTCGCAAGTCTCATTTACAATTCGAATAGGAATAACGGGGTCATTGTGAAATTTCACCTTACGTTTCATTTGCGGGCTGATCAATAATCCGATAGAAACGCTACTGTTTTGTCCAATATTTTTATTACTCGGCTTAGCCAGACTGATAATCAAATATTCATTATCTGAATTCACATATTGACTTCGCTGAACCTTACACTGAACGCCATCTTGATGATTTTCTTCCTGATTTCTTAATTCCTTCAAGATTTCAATAGAGGCCCACCTTCTGCAGTAATGTTGATCCAAGGCAGTTCCATGAGGATTATGCAATCCTGAAAGGTGCATTTCTTTGGTCAGCTTAAAAGTTTTTTCGTTCGAAGTGCTAAATCTTAAAAAAAATAATTCCCTAATGCCAAAAACTTTAGGCAATAAATTGGTCATCCGATGCATCAACATTTCAGGAGTACATTGATAGGTTTCCAAAATGTCTAATAGCAACTTGGAATTAAACCTTGGTTCAGATAGGAATTTTTTCAAGTCAGCTACTATCGCCTCTTCAGGTAAAGCCAAGGCACAAGCAAAATAAGAAGCTTTATAATTATTTAATACTTCTTCAAATGAATTAACAGAAATCCAGCTAGAGGTCAGAGGTCGTGGACTCAGATTCAAATTTTGATAACCCAATTCTTTCGCCATAGTGAAAAGTTTTTGCGATTCGTTTAATTTGGGATTCATCAATAATTGCGGGGCATCACCGGGTATCGTCATGGAACGCAGAGGCTTTAACTCTTGCTGGTGCTCTAATCCATTTGGCAAAACCTGATATCTATATTCTGACTTTAGAATTTTTTCTAATTGCCGAAATGTATAGGGATAAGAAACATCATTCAATTGCTGATTTTTAAAGTTTTCAACCGCTTCTTCTATACTTTCAAAGTAATTATCATGCATTTCCTGAAATGAGCGAAGCATGTTGAGATACAAACTTTCCACTCGCAAGCCATAATTCCTACTGATTTCTATAAGTGTACTTAATAAAGCTCCTAATTTTGCTGGTGCATTACTTAACAAATCTAATAAATGAGCGGGTTCAATTCCGAAAAGCTCTAAAGGTAATTCTTTAAAGAGGTTCGATTGCAGTAGCTCTCCTAATGGGGCTAGCTTTTTACTCAATTGCAACGAGACCAAATCATCAAAACTGACTTCCAGTGTTTCTGAAAGTTTATTAATCTTCTCTATTTTAGGGTACTTTTTACCTTTTTCTATTTCGTTTAAGTAAGAAGCTGATAAGCCCGTTTGCTTTGATAATTGTGCAAAAGACAATCCTTTTTCCATGCGTAATTGTCGCACCTTCAAACCAAAAATCAGTTTTACATTTTCTTGAGATATAGTCATTTTGGTAGTATTTATATTAATGCTCTTAAGCCGGGCAGTGTTTCACTTTTTCCTTTCATGATTGTGATTTTATCAGCATTTAAATCAAAAAAAAACTTTCCAATCATTCTCCCATGAAGCGAAAAAATTATTTTCAATTATTTTTCTAAGCTCTTAACAGCCACTGTCTTCACGAGACCCATTCGCTAATATAGCGAATAAAATCCAACAGCGAATATTCGCTTGTTATTTAATATTCGCTAAACTACATTTGATAAAACTAATCACCTAAAAACCTGATAATCAAATGGAAACTACATCAGAAAAAGTAAGAAAAAAGAACAAGAAAGAAGAATCTTTTAATCTGTTAACAGAAGAAGCCATCGCTTTCTTAAATAAACTGCATGAGCGGTTTAATGAAAAGAGGTTTGAACTGCTTGGAAGAAGAGAGCAAGTCTATGACCAAATTCGACAGGGTAAAGAACTAGATTTCCCTAAGACTACGGAAGATATTCGCAATGATTTAGATTGGAGAATCGGTTCATTACCGAAAGATTTGCAAAACAGACAAGTTGAAATCACTGGACCTGTTGATAGAAAAATGATCATTAATGCCCTAAACTCTGGAGCCAAAGTTTTTATGGCAGATTTTGAAGATGCTACAAGCCCAACCTGGAAGAACATAACAGAAGGCCAGCAAAATTTATATGATGCCATCAGAAAGCAAATTGATTTTACTGCTGACAATGGCAAATCCTACAAATTAAATAATGAGACTGCTGTACTAAAAGTAAGACCGAGAGGCTGGCATTTATCCGAAAAGAATTTCTTAGTAAATGGGGAACAAATCTCAGCATCACTTTTCGATTTCGGTCTATATTTCTTTCATAATGCACATGAATTAATCCGAAATGGAAGTGGTCCTTACTTTTATTTACCAAAATTGGAGCACCGCTGTGAAGCACGACTGTGGAACGAAGTTTTTGTTTTTGCACAAAATGAATTAGGAATTCCAATTGGAACCATAAAATCAACTGTTTTAATAGAAACCATAACGGCGGCATTCCAGATGGAAGAAATTATATATGAGTTGAGAGACCATATGGCTGGACTTAATGCTGGTAGATGGGATTACATTTTCAGCTTCATTAAAAAATTCAGAGATAGATCTGATTTTATTTTACCTGATAGAAATCAAGTGACCATGCAGGTTCCTTTCATGAAAGCTTACTCCAATCTATTAGTGAAAACTTGCCATAGAAGAGGAACGCATGCAATTGGTGGTATGTCCGCTTTCATTCCCACCAAATTTGAAGAAGAAAACCTGAAAATATTTGACAAAGTCAGAAATGACAAAACGGAGGAGGCATTAGCAGGATATGATGGCAGTTGGGTGGCGCATCCAGCTTTAATTCCAGCTGTAAAGGCAGTTTTCGAACAAATTATTGGAGATAAACCCCATCAAAAACAAGTTTTACGAAAAGAGTTTGATACATGTCCTTCCGCATTAACCAGCCCGAATGTGATGTATGGCGAGGTTACGGAAAAAGGAGTAAGAATGAATATTAATGTTGCGCTTTTATACATGGAATCCTGGCTCCAGGGAACAGGTGCAGTTGCCATCAATAATTTGATGGAAGATGCCGCCACTGCTGAAATCAGTCGTGCACAATTGTGGCAATGGTATCATCATCAAGTCTCCTTCAAAAACGGCAAAATATTCAATAGAGCTCTATTTTGTCTGTTTCTGGAAGAAGAAACTCAGAAAATAAAAGAAATACTAGATCATGAAAGAGTAGAAACTGGAAAGCTGGCAATAGCTCGGGACCTATTAAAAAACTTGGTAAAGAGTGAGGATTTTGAAGATTTCTTTACCCTGAAAGCATATCCTTATTTATAAATCAATCTTAAAATATAAAACCAAAAAACATGAATACGCAAGAAAAAATAAATCAATTAGTAACGGATTGGGATACTAATCCAAGATGGGCAACAGTTGAACGTCCTTATTCCGCTGAAGAGGTAGTAAAATTAGCTGGAACTGTAAAAATCGACCATAGTTTAGCGCGACTAGGTGCTGAAAGATTATGGAATTTGTTGAAAACAGAAGAATTTGTTTCTGGATTAGGCGCCCTAACCGGAAACCAAGCTATTCAGGAGGTTCAAGCTGGCTTAAAAGCCATCTATTTAAGTGGCTGGCAAGTAGCCGCTGATGCAAATCTTGCAGGTCAGATGTATCCTGATCAGAGTTTATACCCTGCAGATAGTGTTCCGAATGTAGTAAAGAGAATTAATAATGCACTTTTGAGAGCTGACCAAATTCAATCAGTAAGTGGAGAAGGAGATATTCATTGGATGGCTCCCATAGTAGCGGATGCCGAAGCTGGTTTTGGCGGTAATTTAAATGCTTTCGAATTAATGAAAGGTATGATAGAAGCCGGTGCAGCTGGTGTACACTTTGAAGACCAGTTGTCCTCTGCCAAGAAGTGTGGCCATTTAGGCGGCAAAGTTTTGGTACCTACTCAAGAAGCTATCAACAAACTGGTTTCAGCAAGGTTGGCTACTGATGTGATGGACGTTCCTACTATTATTATCGCAAGAACTGATGCCGATGCTGCCAATTTATTAACTTCTGATGTCGATGAGAGAGATCGTCAATTCTTAACTGGAAAAAGGTCTGCTGAAGGATTTTTTGAAGTGAAAAACGGATTGGAACAAGCCATCAATAGAGGACTTGCTTATGCTCCTTATGCTGATTTAGTATGGTGCGAAACTTCTCATCCTGATTTAGGAGAAGCAAGAGAATTTGCTCAAGCCTTAAAAGAGAAATACCCTGATAAAATGTTAGCTTATAATTGTTCGCCATCCTTCAACTGGGCTGCGAAACTAACAGAAAGTGAAATGTTGGAATACCGCGAAAAACTAGCTGAAATGGGCTACAAATTCCAGTTCATTACATTAGCCGGATTCCATGCCTTGAACACGGCTATGTTTGAATTGGCCACAGCTTACAAAAACAAAGGAATGGCTGGATATTCTGAATTACAGCAAAGAGAATTTGCTTTACAGAAACAAGGTTTCAAGGCAGTGAAACATCAAGCTTTTGTAGGAACGGGATATTTTGATGCTGTTCAAAATGCAGTTATGCAAGGAAAATCTTCTACTACAGCCCTAAAAGGCTCTACAGAAGAAGCACAGTTTTAAAAAACAAACCTGTATGTTTAAATAATAAAATTTCATTTAATCACTAGTACTGAATAATTGAATTGACAAAACCGAACGGAGTGGTAATTTAAACTTCATTATAAAAATCGTTTCCGTAGTAAGTACCGAAAGGTGAAAAAGAAGGGCTTCTGAGAGGGAGTCTTTTTCTTTTTAACCTAATTTTAATTAAAAGTAAATTATTTATCATTTCATATAAATCGAAATTCAATCCTTTAAATTTATTCATCAAAATATTGTGACAGTATCGAATTAAGACTATGCTTTTTAAGAATGTATAAAAATTCAACTAATCTATTTTAAGAAAAAATAAAGCCATAATTTGTATTCTAAAAAAAACAGACACCTTAGTGGAAAAAATAATAGCAGAAGAAACTTTTAAAACACTCAATTTCATAGATATTCCATTGGAAAATGCAGAATATGAGCAATGCATTTTCAAAAACTGCAACTTCCAAAGTTGCGATTTATCTAACTACAAGTTTTTAGATTGCAAATTTGAAGAGTGCAATTTGAGTTCAGTGAAAATGAGCAACACCTCTTTGCAAAACGTGACATTTCAGGCCTGCAAAATTTTAGGCGTTCATTTTGATGTATGCAATGTTTTTGGGTTATCAGTAAGTTTTGAAAATTGCCAACTTAATCATTCTATATTTTATAAACTGCAGTTAATGAAAACTAAGTTTATCAACTCAAAGCTGATCGATGTTGATTTAGGTGAATGTGACCTGAGAAGAGCTCAATTTAATTCTTCTGATTTATCCGGGGCGATTTTTGAAAATTGTGACTTACAATTAGCCGATTTCAGAAACGCTATGAATTACAGTTTTGATCCTGAAAACAATAAACTTAAGGGAGCGTATTTTTCAAACGACCAACTTTCTGGACTTTTATCCAAATATCAAATTAAAGTAGAATTTTAAAATTTAAACTAAAGCTATTCAGACTTTTTGGGAACCAGTTTTTTGATTGTTAAGCCTTGTACTAAAATTGAAAATACCACCACCGAATAAGTAGCCGCTAAAATGATATTTTTAGCTTCAAAATTATCAGGAATTGAAAGCGCAAGCGCAACGGATATACCACCTCTTAAGCCTCCCCACGTTAAAATAGCAAGTGTATTCTTTTCGAAACTGCGAAGTCTCTCCATAATTTTAACTGGAATTCCTACTCCTACTAATCGTGCAAATAATACAACCACAATCGCGCACAGACCAATTAAGAAATAATCAGGATGATATTCTTTTGAAATCACAATAATTTCAAGTCCAATCAATATAAATAAAATAGCATTAAGTGCTTCATCTACTAAATGCCAAAATTTATAAACATAATCTCCAGTTGCTTTTTTTGAATCAGCTGAATGCCCTTCCTTACTCAAAAACAAACCTAGCACTACCACCGCTAATGGTCCTGAGATATGTAAAAACTCAGCAGCACGATACGAAACCATCACTAAAGATAAAGTAACTAGAACTTCCAATTCGGTATGTGCATTATCTATTATTTCAAGTAATTTCAATCCAAAGAATCCAAATACGGCTCCTAATAATAATCCTCCTCCAACTTCAACTCCAAATAACCCTAATGTGCTTCCAATACTAAAATTTTCAACACCTGATTGCGCTAATCCTAGTATGGTAATAAAAACCACACACCATCATTAAATAATGATTCTCCCGCAATTTTAATTTTTAATTTCTTAGAGACTTTTGCTTCCGATAGAAGTGCCAAAACCGCAATAGGATCAGTTGGTGATATCAAAGTACCAAAAAGTAGACAGTAAATTAAATCAATATCATAACCGAAAAAACCGAAAACATAATACATTAAGTATCCTACAATGAAGGTAGAAATCAAAACACCTACAGTTGCAAAAATCAAGATAGGCCAACGCTCTTCCTTTAAATTTTTTACATCAATGGAGAGCGCACCGGCAAAAAGTAAAAAACTCAGCATTACATCCAAGAGTACTTCTTTAAAATCAAATTCAGATACTATGGAAATAGCTAAATCGGTAATTTCTGGATACACATAGCCCAATAACAAAATTAGGACTGAAAGCACTAACGCTATTATCATTAAACCGATTGTGGAAGGCAGTTTCAGATAATTAACATTTATAAAAGTAAAAACTGCAGCTAGGAAAATGAGTAACGTTATTAGATCGAGTACACCCATGATTACAATAAATTATTATTAAGATTATATTTTAGAATCTGAAAATAATAATTATTATTTATGGTAACACAATAAATGACCAGCTTTCATCGAAAAGTGCATGAAAATTTGAAGTGAGTTAATTGAAAACCCTTTTTGAAAAAAAATCGAATTTGAAAATATTGATTTAATCAGGGGAATCAGAGCTGAAATTATCTTCCAAATGCTTCAACGCTATAGTCAAGCTTGGTACCATACATTGGGAAAATAATCTTAATCATTCCATAGAAACCTCTCTTTTCTAATCCTGGTCTTACGCCCAACTCCGCAGCATAACCCCAGCCTAAAGTTCTATTGAAATGACCATCAATTCCAATTCTACCACCGAACATAGAGGTATTAATTGTGGAAGCATCATATTGAATAAACGTATTGGCACTCATTGGTTGATGAAAGAAATCTTCCACTCTTACCATTGGAAAAATAAATAGGTCAAGGAATGTAGAAAAGACATGATCATCTACCAATTCTTCATAAGTTTTATCTGGCTTGGCTGCAAAGTTTTTAATCCACGTAAACCCTGCTCCAACAGAAACCCCAGCACCCAACACATTTCCAAATACAGGTCCTTGAGATTCTCCATTTAGTGAATTGGGAGATTCCTCTTCACCCACAGGATTAACCGTAACACCTTGTGCTGTAATTGCTCTACTTAACTCAGACGTAGTTTCATAATAAACACCACCTAATCGAGCAAAAAATATCTCTCTCCTTTTATTAGGAATTCGAGCTCTTTCCGGCACTTTTGCTGCCCATTCTGCGCCTTGATAGTTTTTGGAATAAAGCGGAATTAAGCTCTCTGAATCTTGTTCTTTATCCCAAATATGATAAGATGCACTGGCTTCCGTATAGAAATATGTTCTCGCTCTTGATTGTGGATCAAACCCATTTTTTTTGGCTGAGTTTCTGGCAAAATCACTTCCAATAAAATAAGGTGTTCTTGCATGCGCTTTGAAATGCATGGTATTTTTTAAATAGTAAGTAGCATCTACACCAAAGCCCGTGGTAATATTGGTGACATGTATATCCCCATAAGCTGGTGTTATCCCTATAAATAATTTATTGATATCGTATGGATCATCATACATATCCTCATACGTCAGTGTTTTATTCTCAGAACTTCTCCTAAACTGAGCATCTGCTGTGAATACAAAACTATATGAAACCAATGCAATGAGAATAAGTCTTACTATCTTCACTAGAATTCTATTTTTTTACAGCTGTAAATATAATAATAAATTAGGACTACTATAAATGTATTCTCTAAATGAGATAAATCCTTACTTAATTAAGGAAAAATAGCAAATATTTTAAGAGAAACCATTTAGGCAATTAAGTTTTTTAAAACTTTCTCATGTGATTTAACTATATGATCCAAATCATCAGCGGTTAAAGAGGTTGATAAAAACCACGATTCAAACTGAGCAGGAGGCAAATATACGCCCTCATTTAACATCCCTTGGAAATATTTACCGAACATTTGAGTGTCGCAACTTTTTGCATCATCAAAATTTACGACCTTTTTGTCAGTAAAAAATATACTAATCATAGAGCCTATTTGATTTATGGTATACTTTTTACCCAATGCAGTATTCACCTTTGCTAATTCTTTTGCTAAATATTGACCTGAAGCAGCAATTTGCTCATATACTTCATCATGGTCATTTAGGTAATGTAACATCATCAATCCTGCAGACATAGCAATTGGGTTACCAGAAAGGGTACCAGCCTGATAAACAGGACCTTGAGGCGACACAAAATCCATAATATCTTTTCTTCCTCCATATGCTCCTACAGGCATACCACCTCCTATGATCTTTCCTAAAGTAGTAATATCAGGCTTTACTCCAAAAAGACCCTGCGCACCAGCTTTTGATAATCTAAAGCCAGTCATGACCTCATCAAAAATAAGAATTATGCCATCTTGATCACATAAGTCTCTTAATCCTTGTAGATATCCTTTTTCAGGTAAAACACAGCCCATATTACCAGCTACTGGTTCAACTATTAATGCCGCTATTTTCCCTTTATGCTCTTCAATTATTTTCTTGACTGCATTCAAATCATTGAAAGGAGCTGTTAAGGTATCTTTGGCCGTTCCTTTCGTAACACCAGGAGAATTTGGAGTTCCCATAGTAGCCGCGCCACTTCCTGCTGCAATCAAAAAACTATCACCATGACCATGGTAGCATCCTTCAAACTTCAAAATTTTATCTCGTCCCGTAAACCCTCTGGCGAGCCTTACTGCGGACATAGTAGCTTCAGTACCAGAATTAACCATTCTAACTTTTTCGATAGATGGCACCATATGTGTAATTAATTCTGCTATTTCAACTTCTTTGGCTGTGGGTGCGCCAAAAGACAAGGAGCTTTTCAATGCATCCGCTACAGCCGCTTCAATAGCTTCATTCCCATGACCTAAGATCATTGGTCCCCATGAATTAATCAAGTCGATATATCGATTATCGTCCTCATCATACATATAAGCTCCTTTCGCACTTTTCACAAAAATAGGATCACCTCCAACTGCTTTGAAAGCTCGAACTGGAGAATTTACACCTCCGGGAATAAAATTTTGTGCTTTAGAAAATAATGATTTGCTATTGGACTTATCCAGCATAAATAATTGATTTATAAAATTTTAAAATTAATCAGTAAATTCAGATGGTTTATTCTTTACATTTTCATAATTCAACATTCTTAATACAAGGTCTTCCATTTTCAAAATAGGCACAACCTGATTGTCATTTGCATTGGTGTAATCATAACCAAAGTAAAGTCTGCCTGGTTGAAATCCTTCATTGTAAAGACCGTATTGAAAGTAATTACCGAATTCAAAAAGCTGAGTACCAAAAAACCACATGGTTTCATAGCCATCATAACTATATTGTGTAGGTAGTTTGTTATATTCTTTTCTATAAGCTTCTTTAAATTCAGCCACTTGATGTGAGCTAAAATCGAAATAATTTTGACCAATCATAATCACTCCCATCCTCTGCAATTGATCGAATGAAATTTGATTAAAATCTAACCATTCGTCATAGCCAATAATAGGAATACTATCTCTTCTGGTATCAAGCCCGCTCAATACGTTTGAAACCAATAAATTATCAGTTGAAGCTACCATAATATGTCCTATGGTATCTCTAGACAATATTAAAGAATCCTCCTCTCCAACTTTCACTTTTACCGTATTGCTGATATACACTTTGCCCCTGTTTAGCGTATCGGTTTCAAAAACCTCGGTTAAAGACCTTAAAATCTCCGTTGAAGCAACAGAAGATTTTGAAGGAGCCATCCAAGTGATGTTGAAAGAGTCTTCTTCCAACACTCTTTTGTAAGTGTAAGCAAAAATGGAATCCTGAGGTTTGCTCCCATAAAAAATGGTAGCATTTTTATTTTCAAAATTTTCAATTGCAAATTTTGCGGCTGTTTTAGCTCGTGTTTCCGAAGTGGATTTCATTAAAAATGAATAAGGATTGCTTCCAATAGTTTCAGAGTTGATTGAAAGCGGATTAACCATATTGATTTTATTTTCATAAGAATAATCACGAATCATTTTTGCAGGTATCGGATATAAAGGTCCAATTAATAAATCCATTTCTAATAATTCACCACTATCCATTATTTCAGCGGTTTTTAGACTATCTCTAAATGTATCGTAGGCAAAAAGCTCTATTCTCTTTCCATTTTCATTCAACTCTTCTGCTGCTACTTTTATGCCCTGATATAAATCAAGAATAAATTGATTTCCTTTATTCCCTTTTGAAGTGGATAAATCTTCCGCCATAAAAGGTAGTAATACAGCTACTCGGTAAGATTCCTTCTTTTCAGTGACACTTTTATCCACAAAATCGTAACTAGCACGGTTTAAATCAAAAGAATCTATTAAAAATTCCATGAGCTCTACCTTTCTATCTACCAAAGGTTGTTGGTTTATTTTCATGGCCAAATATTTGGCTAATACCTTATCATAAGGATTTAATTCCATGGCTTTTTGCAACAGTGAGATACTGTCATAAGAAGATAGCGTTACCTTTTTTATCTGTTCAGCAATTGTTTTTAATTTACCCCCCTCGATTGCATTTAACACTTCCAAACCTTGCATTAAATTCCCTTCTTGTATGAGCATTTTACCATACCAAATATTAACCTCTTCTATTTTATCCCATTTAGGATGAGTAGACCTAATATTTTGTAAAACTTGCATAGCTCTTTCTTTGTTTCCAGTTTCGTAAGCTGAAATAGCATAGAAATAAGAGGCATATAAATAAAAAGGATTATTTTCATTTAAGTCTAAAAGATTTTGGAAGTGACTTTGAGCAGTTTGATAATCTCCAGAGTTAAAATATTTCTTTCCTGCAAGATAGTCTGATTCATAATTAGTTTGTGCCTTCAGCTGAAAGGCGCTAATAATTATCATCATTCCAATAATGAAAATTGATTTTAATCGCATGTCCTGTTTATTAAATAAATTAAGCATCAATGTTACTTTAAAAACCAATTATTCCCATTCAATCGTAGCAGGCGGTTTAGAGCTTATATCATATACCACTCTATTTACTCCTTTTACTTTATTAATGATCTCATTGGAGACATCACTTAAAAACTCATAAGGCAAATGCACCCAATCCGCTGTCATACCATCTACACTCGCAACAGCCCTTAGCGCTACTACTCTTTCATAGGTTCGTTCATCACCCATAACCCCAACAGATTGAATTGGTAGAAGGATGGAACCAGCTTGCCAAACTTGGTCATAAAGACCTCTTTCTTTCATCAAGCCAATAAATATAGCATCTACTTCTTGGATAATATGGACTTTTTCTGGGGTAACATCTCCCAAAATCCGAATAGCTAAACCCGGACCTGGAAACGGATGTCTACCCAATATTTTTTGATCTATTTCTAAAGCTCTTCCAACTGAACGAACACCATCTTTAAAAAGTGTTTTCAATGGCTCAACCACTTTTAAATTCATTTTTTCAGGTAATCCACCCACATTATGGTGAGACTTAATAGTAGCAGAAGGTCCTTTTACGGAAACAGATTCTATGATATCTGGATAAATTGTTCCTTGTGCGAGCCATTTAACATCTTTAATAGCTTTTGCTTCCTGATCAAATACTTCTATAAATGTTCTTCCAATTGCTTTTCTCTTTTCCTCAGGATCAGAAAGACCTGCTAAAGCTTTATAAAATTGTTCTTTGGCATCTACTCCCTTCACGTTAAGCCCCATATGCTTATAGGATTCTAGAACCTCTTCAAATTCATTTTTTCTCAGCAAACCATTATCTACAAAAATACAATAAAGATTTTTCCCAATAGCATGATGAATAAGCATAGCTGCAACAGAAGAATCAACTCCACCAGACAATCCTAAAACTACTTTATCATCTCCAAGTTGCTCTTTTAATTCTGCTATCGTAATGTCAGCAAAAATTTCTGAAGTCCAATCTTGTGCGCACCCACAAATTTTCACTAAGAAGTTTTCTAATAATTGCTTTCCTTCAAGCGTATGTGTTACCTCAGGATGGAATTGAATCCCGTAAGTTGGTTCGTTTTCTAATTCAAAAGCAGCAACTTCAACAGATGGTGTGCTAGCGATAATTCGAAATCCTTTAGGCAAGGTTTTGATGGTATCTCCGTGCGACATCCAAACCTGTGAGCCTTTCGTAAGATTTTGGAGCAAATCATTATCCTGATCAAAACTCGTTAATTTAGCACGACCGTACTCTCTTATTTGAGAGGGCAATACTTCACCCCCATTATTTTGGGCCAGATATTGAGCTCCATAGCATACTCCCAATAAAGGAATTTTACCTCTATATTTTGCTAAATCAATTTTAGGTGAATCCTCATCTCTCACTGAACATGGACTTCCTGAAAGGATAACTCCCTTCACATCAGGAGTGAGTTCCGGAGCATCATAAAAAGGATGAATTTCACAGTAAACATTGAGTTCTCGAACTCTTCTGGCAATGAGTTGGGTGTATTGAGACCCAAAATCTAAAATGATAATTTGCTCTGTCATGATGCAAAAATAATAGGATGAATCAGTTAAGCATAGAAAAAAGTAATATTGATTTTAATGATCTGATTAACAATGGATTAATTATGCATTTTTTTCCAAAACTTAACAATTTTAGGATTTATTTATCATAAATGACTCCTTGAGATGAAATGATTAGCTAAAAACTCTAAATCCCCATACCAATATATCATCAATTTGCTCCTTATCATCCATCCATTCTTCAATGGTTTCTCTAATAATGATTCCTTGTGTTTCCATTTTTTTTATATGGATAGTTGAAAGTAATTCTTTAAGGTTTTTAATCATGAATTTCTTATCCTCTTCACCTCCAAACTGATCTACATAACCGTCAGTGAATAAGTAAAAACATGTATCTCCAACCAAGTTTATCTCATGGGTATCAAAATCTTTGACGTTTTTACCTTCATCTAGACCAATGGTGGTTTTATTACCCTTTATGTGATATAACTGCTTATTTTGAATATAGATTAAAGAATGATTAGCTCCAGAAAATTGAATTTTATTGGTTTTTTTATTCCAAACACAAATCGATATATCCATTCCATCCCGGTTATCACTTTGTTCTTGGCGGAGAATGTGAATTACATTTAACTTTAATTGCTTTAAGATTTCAGCTGGTTTAGTGACTCCTTTAAAATTTACTAAATGATTAAGCATATCATGCCCAATAAAACTCATAAAAGCTCCAGGAATTCCATGTCCGGTGCAGTCAGCTACAGCGGTTACCACTATTTCATCAGATTCACTAAACCAATAAAAATCACCACTTACTATATCTTTTGGATTATAATAGATAAAAAAGTCTTCTAGTTCCCTTTCAATTCTTTGTGGGAAAGGGAGCAAAGCATTTTGAATCCTTTTAGCATAATTTATACTATCCGTTATATTTTTATTCTTTTGAACAATCGTTTGATTTTTTCGATTGACATCTGTATTAATTGATTTTAGTTTTTCAGCCTGAGTTTCTATTTCCTCTCGCTGTTGGCGAATTTCTTCGTTCTGCAGCTTAAGTTGATTATTAGCTCTCTGCTTCTGATTTTTGGCTCTAACCGTTATGATTACAAAAACAACTAAAATTAGTAAACTACTACCAATGGCCACATTAATGATACGTTGTTGGGAAATCTGTTTTTTCTTTAATTCTTGGTCAATTCTCAAAATTTCATTCTCCTGCTCTTTTTTTGCCGATTCATAAATTATTCTAAGATTTGTAATCTGTTTTTGTTTTTCTTCATCCATTAATTTATCCTCATAAATGAATGCAGAATCTTTATATTGATAGGCTAACTTAAAGTCACCTTTTTGATAAAGCACCTTCGATAAATTTTCAAAAGAATTCACCTGCCACCTTAATGAACTAAGCTGATTTGCTATATTTATTGCAATTCGAATATTTTTTTCAGCTAATTGTAGGTTATTAGTGGCCAGATATAATTCCGAGAGAAAGTTCAAATATTCCACAGCCCCAAAATAGTCTTGATCTTCTAGCAAATATTCCAATGCTTTCTTGGTGAGGTCAATGGCCTTTTCCAGTTCACCTAATTGATGATTAATTTTACCCTGAATACCCAATGCGTAGGCCATTCCATTAATATCTCCTAATTGTTTAAATATTTCGTAGGATTCAATTTCCAACGCCAATGCTTTTTCATTTTGCCCCCATGCCTGATAAACTTCACCAATATTAAGTTTATATACAGCAAAGCTCATAGCATACTTGGCGGAGTCAGTTACTTCAAGTGCTTTAGAATAATACTTTTGGGCATTTTCATAATCTTCCTGATTGAAGTACAGGATACCTAGACTGTTAGAGGAATTCGCTAACCCTTTTGAGTCACCCAGCAACTCATAATTCCTGATCGACTCCAGTAAATTGGAAGCTGCCTTTTCGTAATCTCCCAGAACAGTATAAATCGCACCTAAAATATGTAAGGCCTCTGCTTTTGCTGAATAATTCTCATTTCTTTCAGCTATCCTAAGAGCCTGATTGCAATATTTCAAAGCCAAATCAGGCTCTAAAGTCCGATAAGCTAAGGCCAAATTAAAGAGCGCTTCAATCCGGAGGCTATCGTTTGCGTTTTCAGTAATGTATAATAAGCTATCTACTTCTGATTTCTGAGCCGAAATAGAATTGCAGAATACAAGCGTTATGATTAAAAGAAAAATGTTTTTCATCAAAGTCAAAAAATTAATGAATAAAAGCTCTTTACCTTCCTTCAGTAATTTCTCATTATATTTCGAACTGATACTAAATCAATTTTAAAAAGAATTGAAAATAATCTATTAATTAAATGAATACAAAAATATAATTTTATCTATTTCAATATTCATGGAACAATCCACTAAAAACTTAATATCTTCATTTTTCGTACTACTATTCCTCTCCATAATTGCTCCAAAAATTGCATTTTCTCAGGATATTAAAGATAAGAAAATAGCTGATTTAGACACTGCGATTTATGAAACTGATAAAAACACTCTTTTCCCTCTACCCGTAGTTTACTACACTCCAGAAGCTGGTTTATTTTATGGTGCCAGTATTCTTTACAATTTCTTTACAGAACGCAAAAAGCCAATTAGCCCTAGTCAAATACAGCTGGCAGCAGGCTACACCACCAAGCAGCAAACTTTAATATTTTTACCTTTTCAAATCTTTTGGAATCAGAATAAATGGAGAACTTTAGGTGAATTCGGTTATTACAATTATGCTTATCCTTTTTACGGAATAGGGAATAGCAGCCAACAAGATGTTTTTTCAACCTACAGAGCCAGTTTCCCGCGAGTGCGCGTATTTTTGCTAAAAGAAGCTGCACCCAGTTTATATGTAGGCGGGCGCTACTGGTTTGAAAATTATGATATTATCAGTTGGGATGATTCTGGAGAATTTCAGCAAGAGGATTTTTCTGGTGGAACTTATAACAGAACCAGCGGAATCGGGCCCGCAATGATTTATGACACGCGAGATGCAATTTATTATCCTAGGGAAGGACATTATTTGGAAAGTTTTATTGAAGTTAATCATCAGTATACAGGAAGCACCCATAATTATACAGCTCTTTCATTTGACTACGCCTATTATTACTCTCCAGCAGATAAAACCGTTTTGGCAGCCAATGCTTACTCGTGGTCCAATTTTGGTGATGTTCCTTTTAATAGACTTGCTCAGCTTGGCGGCAACAAAAAAATGAGAGGATATTTTCAGGGGTATTTTCAGGATAATAATTTACTCTTAGGGCAATTTGAAGTAAGACAAGAACTTTTCTGGCGAATTGGTATTAACGCTTTTGCCTCGCTTGGTCAAACCGCTGAAACTTGGGGAGATTATGGCATGAGCAGATGGAATTATGCTGGTGGCGCGGGATTAAGATTCACTTTTGACACCAAAAAACACATTAACGTTAGATTAGATTATGCCGTTGGAAAAGAAAGCAATGGGTTCTATATTGCTTTTAATGAGGCTTTTTAGGAGATTTTTAGACTTTATAAAACGATTTTAGGCTATCCAAAGGTGGCGGTTTTAAAGCAAATGATTGCAAATGGCAGTTATACACAGTTTTTCTAAGGTCAATTTCCAACAAGTCGTTATACGATATGTCTATTTTGGCTCTAAAATCTTCAGCTCGTAGCCTTAGAACGTTTCTCTCGTCTCTTTTATAATATTCTCTAACTTCAGTGACGCCCTGATTTAAAGATAAATACACTCCAGACATATCCGATTTGAATAGAAAAACAGGATAATAGCCAGACTGAGGTGTTTCTGTAATTAAAGTATCTAGAATGGCAATCCATGGATTATCTGTCCAGTTGCCTTTTCCTGGTGAACCAGTAACTTTATAACGTGTTTGGTCAGGTAAAACTTGAGCTATTAGATTATGATATTCATTTCTCAGTTTATTTGCTAGTTGATTACCTGCAAAACCTAACTGCTTCTGTGTCAAATAATTTTCAACTGTTTCTCTAAGTATTCTGTCCATAAAGTTGTTGCAAAAGATTGACAAAGTTTGCCTCTAGATACAGTGAGTTCTTCAATATATCTTGCTAAGCATAATTTCTACAAATCGAAAATTATAAAAATTAAATTAAACTAGAAGTTAAGATAGAAATGTTTTAAGATGGATGAAGCTTTTATATAATTATCAATGAAGTAATTTAATTATTACTGTTTTCCACTAAAAACCTAACACCGAAACAAAAAACCTCAACCAATAATATGATTGAGGTTTTTATCCCGTAAACAATTAAATTTTACTCTCTACAATAAAAACTATTGCAATTCAACAAAATTACCTAAGTCCAACGTCCAATCGTAATCTTTGTAATTTACTTTCGGATCAGCATTTTCTGGGATAACTTCATATTTTCTTAAAAACCCTATCACCCCACCTTTATCAGAAAAATCACCTTTAAACCAATTGAAAAGCGTAGTAACATACACCTCATCTTCACTTTTATCATATTTTGTGGTTTTTTGTAAAAACTGTCTGGTAATTTGATCAAGCTCTTTATCTAATTCATAAGAACTATAAACCGCTACATCAGGGCAAGAGGTGGCTCCACAATTCAAAGAAAAGTGAATTCTACCATCAGTTTCTTCCACTCTAAATTGCTTTTCTAATTTGCTGGCAAAAGGATCTTTCATAAAACCCATGGATAATTTGACTTTCGAGCCACGTATAATACCATGTTCTATAAAATCAAAACTTAATTTTTCACCACCCACATTAATTTGATCGGCTTTAAAAAAAGCTCCTCTATCCTCAAAGAGGGAAGGGTTTTCTTTCAAAATTATTTGAACAAATGCATTATAAGTATTAATCCAAAAGGCTTTCGTCTTATTATCTGTATTTAAAGATTTAGCTAAATCATCTAATGGAATAGCTTTATATTCATTTACATATTTTTGGTAATCGGTTCCATTTTTTACTGCCGATATTAAATTCATACTTAGGCGCACAAATTCATTAGGTTCCTGCCTGATTTTGCTTTGAGCAAAACTGTTAAAACCGATAAAAATCAAATAAAAACCAATCAGTATAGGGCTAAATCTTTTCATTATTGTTATTTCGTAAATTATTTCAATCTAACTACGCATTATTATAAATTTCAGATGCCAGAAACCCATAATAATAAAATAACTATCATTATTCCGACACTTAATGAAGCTGAAAATATCGGTAATTTAGTCCATTATTTAGTAGAAAATGGAAAAAAATCCATTTCGGAAATAATTGTAAGTGATGCTAGCAGTGAAGATGGCACACAGGAAATAGCCGAGAAATTGGGCGTTAAACTTATTACTTCCAAAGTAGCTTCCAGGGCACATCAAATGAATCAGGCCGCAAAAATGGCCACTGGAGATATTTTATATTTTGTTCATGCAGATGCAAATCCTCCTCAAAGCTTTGTTTCTGACATTTTAGCATTCATCGAAAAAGGCTACGATTTTGGTTGCTACCGATTTAAATTCGATTCAAAAGATCCTTTTTTGGCCGTAAATTCCTTTTTTACTCGTTTTAAAGTACTTTGGTGCAGGGGTGGTGACCAAACTTTATTCATTAAAAAATCAGTATTTGAATTGAATAATGGTTTTAACGAAGAGTTTGTGGTGATGGAAGATTTTGAACTAATTAAAAGACTGTGGAAAAAATATCGCTTTGGGATTATTCCAAAATCGGTTTTAGTCTCCCCAAGAAAATATGAAGATAACAGTTATTGGAAAGTAAATATGGCAAATCTTAAAATTTACCGAATGTTTATGAAGGGATACGATCCTCAAATTTTAAAAGAAAAATATTTCCAGTTAATTAAGCATCCGAAAGGATAAAAAAGGCTGGCAAATATTTCACCTTTTGCCAGCCTCTTTTCCAATTATAGAATGAATAAAACTTAATTCAATTCTCCCCTTAGTGCATACGCTTTTCTCATTTTATTAATCATAGCAGTGCTTTCTTCAAAATAAAGCGATTGCTGACCATCACTCATCGCCTTTTCAGGGTCAGGATGCAATTCAAAAATTACTCCGTCAGCTCCTGCCATAACTCCCGCTAATGCTACAGGTTCTACATATTTTCTAATTCCTATACCGTGAGAAGGATCCACTACAACTGGTAAATGAGACCGATCTTTCAGAACCGGAATCGCATTAATGTCGAGTGTATTTCTCGTCATATTTTCAAAGGTTCTGATTCCTCTTTCACATAAAATCAAATCTTCATTTCCTCCACTAAAAACATATTCAGCAGAATAAAGCAACTCTTCAATGGTGCCACTTACTCCCCTTTTAATCATCACAGGCTTGTCTACTTTGCCTAGCTCGTCCAACAAATTGAAATTCTGTGTATTTCTTGCACCTACCTGATAGATATCAATGAAATCATACATTTCCTCTACTTGCGAAACTTGCATTACTTCAGTAATGATTTTTATCCCAGCTGCTTTGGCTTTGTCATGCCACATTTTCAAGCCTTCCATTCCCAATCCACGGAATGAATACGGAGAACTTCTTGGCTTGTAAACTCCTCCACGCATGATTTTTACATTATTTTCTACCAGATGTGCAATTACGGCATCTACCTGCTCTTCATTTTCTATGCTGCATGGGCCAGCCATCACATTGAAATGATTCTGAGAAATAATATCGCCATCACGCAATTTGATTTCAGCAGGATTTACTTTCCATTTCTTTGAAACCAATTGATAATTATCAGAAACCACATGCACATCTCTTACGCCTGCTAGATGTCCGATTTCACGGATGTCAATATCTCCTTTTTCTAATGCCACCAGGTAAAAACCTTTTTGGGTTTGCACTTCACTCACTGATTTAGTGAATTTCCCTAAAGATGAAATGAGTTCTTCTTTTTGAGTATCGTTTATGTCTTTTTCTAATTGTAGTATCATTTTTTAGATTTTTAGAGTCTAGAAGCTAGAATCAAGACTTGATTTCGTGCTTCTAGCTTTTGAATTCTTTTATATTTATTTTCTTACTTTCTAGTAGTTTTATGTAATAAGTTTTATGTTTCTAGTTTTAAGTACAAAGTATAGGGAAAGCTAACCCAGCGCTACTACACTAATTCCCCCCTTTGTGGGCTAGGGGGCCTCTCACCTTACTAATAAAACCCTCAATACTCTTTTCCAGATTATCTTTATCCAAAGCTTTAATAAATGCGCTTCCGATTATTCCTCCATCCGCATATTCATTCACCATACTTAAGGCTTCATGATCGCTAATACCAAACCCTACCATCCTAGGTGTTTTCAAATTCATAGTCTGAATATGTTTCAAATATTCGAGTCTTTCTGGGCTTTCTCCCCAACTTCCCCCCGTAGTACTCGAACTGCTCACCATGTAAATAAAGCCGCCTTCTTGTGCATCAACTTCTCTAATTCGTTCTTCTGAAGTTTTGGGAGTGATTAAAAATACATTTTTTAAATTATACTTTTCAAATAAAGGCTTAAACTGCAGTTTGAATTCATGCATAGGCATATCAGGTAAAATCAATCCGTCCACTCCTACTTCAGCACATTTCTGGCAAAACTTTTCAGTACCGTATTTCAATACATTATTACAATAGCCCATAATAAAAACCGGCTTATCCGTGATTTTACGCAAATCGGCTAATTGCTCAAAAAGCTTGTTTAAATTCATCCCATTCGACAAAGCTTTCATACTGCTTTGCTGGATGGTAGGACCATCGGCTAAGGGGTCGGAATAAGGCATTCCAATTTCAATGACATCCACATCAGCTTTATCTAAGGCTTTTAAAATGGTATTAGTGTCTTCCAAATTAGGGTAGCCAGCTGTAAAATAAATCGTCAGCTTTTCTTTATCCTTTTGCTGGAATATATGTTCAATTCTGTTTTTCATATTAATAGAACCTAGAGTCTAGAATCTAGAACCGAGACAAAAGTCTCCATTCAAAATCCCAAATTCGTAATTAAAAAATTCATAATTCGTAATTGACTATTTAGTAATTAGTCAGTAGTTCCCAAAGTTGATATAAGTCTGCAAATCTTTATCACCTCTTCCTGATAAATTAATTACTACTATATCATCTTTTTTAAATTTAAACTGGTCTAAAGCTGCTAACGCATGAGCTGTTTCCACTGCAGGAATAATGCCTTCCAGCTTACTCAATTCAACTCCGGCATCCATCGCTTCTTTATCGGTTACGTATTTGAAAATTCCTCTTTTACTAGCGTACAAATGTGCATGCAAAGGACCAATTCCTGGGTAATCCAATCCTGCTGAAATGGAATAAGGCTCTGTAACCTGACCATCTTCAGATTGCATCAATAAAGTTTTAAATCCGTGCAAAACCCCTGAGCTTCCCCTAGCGGTTGTCGCGGCTGTTTCTCCACTATCCAAACCGTGACCAGCTGCTTCCACAGCTACCAACTTCACTTTTTCATTGTTCAAATAATGGTAAAATGCTCCAGCTGCATTGCTTCCTCCGCCTACACATGCCACAACATAATCTGGTGCATTAGTGCCTTCTTGCTCTTGCAATTGAGCCATCATTTCTTCGCTAATCACTGATTGGAAACGAGTAACCATATCAGGGAAAGGATGTGGGCCTACAACAGAGCCAATAATATAATGTGTGTCATCAGGATTGTTAATCCAATAGCGCATGGCTTCATTAGTTGCATCTTTTAAGGTTTTAGAGCCAGACGTTGCTGGAATCACTTCAGCACCCAAAATTCGCATACGCTCTACATTGGGCTTTTGCCTTTCCATATCCTTCACTCCCATAAAAACCTTACAAGGTAAATCCAACAATGCACAGGCTGTTGCTGTTGCTACTCCATGCTGACCTGCACCTGTTTCCGCGATTATTTTCTTTTTGCCTAATCGCTTAGCAAGCAATGCCTGTCCAATTGCATTATTGATTTTATGAGCGCCCGTGTGGTTCAAATCCTCTCTTTTCAGATAAATTTTTGCACCATGTTTCTCAGAAAGCCTTTTTGCTAAATATAATGGCGTTGGTCTTCCCACATAATCTTTTAACAATGCTTTGAACTCTTCTATAAATTCTGGCTCTTGCGAAATCTTCAGGTAATTATTTTTCAGCTCTTCAATATTCGGATGCAAAAGCTCAGGAATATAAGCTCCTCCAAACTCTCCGTAATATCCGTTTTCATCTATTTTGATTTCCATATCTTTAGTATTGAGTAGTGAGTATTAAGCACAAAGATAAATCCCCACTATGTTTTCTAATTATTTCAACTATATCTAAATATTAAGTTTTATGTTATAAGTTTTGAGTACAAGATGTCAAGTTTTCCACTTCTAACTCCCAACTCTTGACTTTTAGAGAGCCTTCCGGTCTGACCTTCGGTATTGACCTAAGCATCGCTCGTCCAACACCCATCACCCCACTTCCACCTTCCTACTATTCATAATTCATAATTACTGTCCGTACCTTCTCCACATCCTTCAATCCCGGCTCTGTCTCCAGTTTACTATTAAAATCCAAAGCATAAAGATTATTGGACTTAAAACCACTCATTATTTGCAAATCTTCTACTCCTAAACCACCGCTAAGGAAAAATGGCTTTTTAATTTTACTTTTTTCTAACACATCCCAATTAAATTTAACTCCGTTTCCTCCTGGCAATTTTCCTTTGGTATCGAATAGGTAGTAATCTGCTTCTGAGTATTTATTCAAAATTTTACTGTCGAAACCATTATCAACTGAAAATACTTTTATCACTTCCAGTCCTTCTTCTTTTAAGGCTGTTACCATTTCAGGAGTTTCCTCGCCATGCAACTGTACTACATCAAAAAAACCTTTATCAGCATAGTTCAAGATTTTTTCAACAGTCTCATCCACAAAAACTCCGACTCTTTCTGTTTCTCCAAAATTTAATTTTATAATTTCCTTCATTTGAGCTTCAGAAACATAGCGAGAGGATTTTTCATAGAAAATAAAGCCCAGGAAATCTGGTTCAAATTCTAATATCTCTTGGATATTTTCCTTATTGCGCATTCCGCAAATCTTTATTTTTAATTCTTGCTTGTTCATAGAAACTAAAATTTGGTTTTAAATTGAATTTTTAAACCATCTGTTTGCCTTTTTCCTTAGCAATTAAAGTCTTTACTTGATGAGAAAACCTTTGGCAGGCTTTACCAGGCTCACTACTTTTCATAAAGGTGGTGCCAATCAAAAATCCATTAAATCCTGCATTTTTCATTTTCACCACATCTTCAGGGGTTTTTAAACCACTTTCAGCAATTTTAGGCACACCCGCTGGCAATTGATTTACTAGCTTCTTCGCGACTTCCAAATCTGTATGAAAACTTTTCAGATCTCTACTATTGATTCCTACTAAATCGGCATAATTGCCAAAATGTGAATCCAATTCTTCTTGATTATGAACTTCCAATAAAACTTCCATCCCTAGCTCATGGGCCAAAGAAGCTAATTCTTGACATAATGATTTATCAATCATAGCTGCAATGAGCAAAATAGCATCCGCTCCATGAGCTTTCGCTTCATAAACCTGATAAGGGTCTAACATAAAATCTTTTCGAAGAATTGGGCAATAATTAAATTTTCTAGCAATTTCCAAATCTTTTAAGCTTCCGCCAAATGAAGGCTCATCAGTTAACACAGACAAAGCACTTGATCCACTTTGCATATATCCTATAGAAACTTCTTCCACTGATATATGAGCATTAATCTTTCCTTCTGAAGGTGATTTTCTTTTAATCTCCGCTATGATTCCTGTTTTAGTTTCATCTACTACATAGGATTTCAAACTCACAGGTTTTGATTTATAATATAACTTTTGCTTCAGAAATTCTACAGGGAAAAATTTTTGACGCTCTGCTACTTCTGCTTTTTTATATTCTGCTATTTGTTGTAAAATGTTCATTTCTTTATAAAGATTTTAGATTCTAGAACGTAGAACCTAGATTAAATTTTTTTTATGATTTTTATTGTCAAATCAATAATGAGATAATTAAATGTAAATGTCTTGAATCTAGAATCTAGTCTCTAATTAACTTTTTAAACACCCCATAAGCTTTTCCTGACTCCACTGCTTCTTTGGCGGCTGCTGTTGCGTCTGATAAGTTGCCATGTTTTCCAGCTGCCTGAAGTGCTAATGCACTATTGGCATAAACCACTGAATTCTGGGATTTCGTACCTTCTCCCTTTAAAATATCAGTAAAGATTTTAGCAGCTTCTTCAATAGTCTCTCCTCCGTATATTTCATCTGCTTTTATCTTTTCCAATCCAAAATCGAAAGGCTTTAAAAACTGCTCTCCATTAGATGAAAACACTTTCGTCTCTCCTGTTAGAGAACATTCATCATAACCTTCCAAATCATACACTACACTGTATTTAGTATCCGACTCCTGAAATAAATAGGAATAAATACGTGCTAATTCATGACTAAAAACTCCTGCCAATTGTTTTTTCGGCAAAGCAGGATTTACTAGTGGACCAAGCATATTGAAAAATGTTTTGACTCCCAACTCTTTTCGAATTGGCCCCACAAATCGCATAGCAGGATGAAATTTTGGTGCATGCAAAAAGCAAATCCCACTTTCGTCCAACTGCTTTTCCAGTTCTGACTGGTCATTCGTGAATTCATAACCAAAATGCTCTAGCAAATTGGAACTCCCACATTTGGAAGAAACACCATAATTCCCATGCTTCACCACATTTTGTCCGCAAGCCGCCACCACAAATGCTGATAGGGTGCTTATGTTAAAAGTATTTTTACCATCGCCACCAGTTCCGCACAAATCCATACCATCATAAGCTGATAAATCAATCGGTACTCGCAACTCCATCAAACCATCACGGAAACCGCTTAATTCCTCCACCGTAACCGGACGAATCATAAACAGCGTCATAAAAGCCGCCAGCTCAGAATTGTTAAATT
Organism: Marivirga sp.; assembly: GCF_035704835.1. Lineage (GTDB taxonomy): Bacteria > Bacteroidota > Bacteroidia > Cytophagales > Cyclobacteriaceae > Marivirga. The sequence goes on from NZ_DASSWQ010000074.1 coordinate 138,763, forward strand.
CACCTTGGCCGATTCTTAAGAAAATAGCTTTCGCCTCTTCTTTTGTCAAGGTATTGTATTGTGATAATCTATTTAATAGTTCTTTCATATTTTAGATTTTTAGATTCGAGAATCTAGATTCAAGACTGCTTTATAGTACAAGGAACAGAGTAAAAAGTCCAAAGACATCTCAATCTTATTTCTATTTATTTCTTTTATTGCTCACTACGGTCTGACCTTCGGTACTGACCTAAGTGTTACCATCCTACTTCCTACTTCCCCCTTTGGGGCTTAGGGGGGCAATCCAATTCCTCAAAATCTTTGCACCTTCGGGTGTCATGACTGATTCAGGATGGAACTGCAATCCACAAACATCATAATCTTTATGTTGCAAAGCCATGATTTGTCCATCTTCGGAGCGAGCTAAAATTTCCAAATCTGCGGGAAAGTCCACCTCATCAATCACCCATGAATGATATCGTCCTATATTGATCTCCTTTTCAACGCCCTCAAATAAATAGTGAGTATCAAGAGTTGCCCTACTTTGAATTCCGTGCATAACATGCTGTATGTTCAAAAGTTTCCCTCCAAAAACCTGCCCTATTGCTTGATGACCAAGACAAATTCCTAAAATCGGCTTTTCTGGAGCGTATCTTTTTATTAAATCTAACATGATACCAGCATTTTCAGGAACGCTTGGCCCAGGTGAAAGCAAAATTTTATCATATTTAGATGCCTCCTCTACAGTTATTTTATCATTTCTGATAATCTCCACTTCTACATTCAAATTTAATTGCCTAATTACCTCCACTAAATTGTAAGTAAAGGAATCGTAATTATCTAGTAATAATATTTTCATCGCCTTATACTTATTTTTGGTGTTGGTCAAATAAATTCTCTGCTTTTTCCATTGCTTTTCGTAAGGCAAACAATTTATTATGCACTTCTTGCAATTCACTATCAGGATTAGATAATGCCACAATACCTGCTCCTGCCCTATAATTCAATTTATTGTCTTTACTCACAAAAGATCGTATCACGATGGCGTGATTTAAGTTTCCGTTCAAACCGATTAAGCCTACCGCACCTCCATATAAACCTCTTCCTGTTGGCTCATATTTATTAATTAATTCGAGTGCTTTATATTTCGGAGCTCCACTTAAGGTTCCCGCAGGAAATGTATCTGCCAATAATTTAACGGCTGATTTTTCGGGAACATCAGCCGTCACTTTACTAACCAAATGGATCACGTGAGAATAGAATTGAATTTCTTTGTAAACTTCCACTTTTACATTCTCTCCATGCTTAGATAAATCATTTCTGCCTAAATCCACTAACATGGTGTGCTCAGCATTTTCTTTTTCATCATTCAGTAGTTGCTCTGCCAATTTTGCATCGGCCTGGTCATCTCCAGTCCTGCGATAAGTACCAGCTATTGGATTAACATAGGCTTTCTTTCCTTTTACACCCACTTGTGCTTCAGGTGAGGAACCAAATAATTTATAATCGCCATAATCGAAATAGAATAAATAAGGAGAAGGATTTAAAGAGCGCAGGGCACGATAAACGGTGAATTCATCTCCTTTAAATGATTGTGAAAATGCACGGGATAGCACCATTTGAAATACATCGCCTATTTTGGCATGATCTATTCCTTTATTGATGATTTTTAGAAATTCTTCATCCGTCATATTAGATTCCTCTTCACCAACTTTTTTGAATTGGAATTGAGGCACAGAACGATTTAAGATAACCTGAACTAAATCATCAATATCGAAATCGTACTTTTTTTCTAGCGTATGTTCAAAGACGTACAACTCATCTTTAAAGTGATCAAAAACTAAAACAAATCGATAAAAATGATAGCGAAGGAAAGGAATATCTTCCTGCACTTTTTCAAAGTGGATATCTTCGAAATATTGAACTCCATCAAATCCAGTGGCTCCAAAGAAACCACTTTCTTCAAAATCTTCTTGAGGAAATAAGTCATCTGCTTCGAACTGATTAATAAAATCTTGTAGTTTCGTTGGAAGGTCTAATTTACTCTTCAGTTCCTCCCTTACTTCGACTCCTTCAATTTCGGTGTAAAAAGCAGTTTCAGTTGCTTTTACTTCTGCTATCGATTGTACACCAATGTATGAAAAGCTATTTCTTCTGGTATGATAATCGGAACTTTCCATCAGAAAAGTATGAGGAAACTGATCCCTAAGTCGTAAATAAAGCGCTACCGGAGTAAATGAATCTGCCGGAAGTTTGATGTGTGATTTCTTAATTTTCATTTATGCTATATTATTTGATTAAAATCTGCAAGATTTCCTTTAGCAGATAATTTAATATTAATTTCAGTTCAAGTTGTTCAAAACCCCAGCTGACTATTTTAGTTTTAAATCAGCCCATAATCGAGGTACTGTCTTTAAAAGCAAGTAAATAAATATAATTTTTCTAACTTTGTTCTAGCGAAAAGAGGACTTCAGGCGATTCTTTGCATGGAAGTTCATCTTGTGTAGCCTCAGTATCCGCTGGGGCTACTTGTTTTT
>NZ_DASSWQ010000005.1:0-65201 GCF_035704835.1 Marivirga sp.
GGGCAATTAGAACCGTGACAGCTGGCACAAATCAAACCGTTTTAACGCAGCCTCAAAGCAGCAATATTGGCACAGTTTGAACCGAAATCACTGGCACTATAAAACCGAAATGGGTGGCACAAATCGAACCGAATTAGCCAAAAAGTATTAAAAAAAGAAAAATCCAGTTAAACATTCTCTTTATTTAGTAATTCATAAAAATTCAAATATGTATCTTCCTTACTATTTCTATCTAATAAAATAACAGTACCATCAGACATTACTTGATGAATTCGCATATAATTAGGCAAAACTTCCTCACCATATTCCCCCGAATCTGAATTATACCATTTAAGCCTTATTTTTACAGCCCTCTTTGCATTGAAATTATCTAATTTTTCATTCTCAACAATAAAGAAAATGTTTTGAGTTGGGTGCTTTTTAAAAGAGTTTAAAATCTTTCCCTCATAATTATCAGATGCTATAAATGTTGGAGGTAAATTTATGGTCTTCAACAACTCAAAATTTAAATCTACTACAAGCTGAAAAAATAAAAAATATAATAACTATCTTTTTAATAAATCAAAATTTCTAATGGGTGTAATTGACATTGATTTGCGAATTAGAAATAATGAAGTAACTAGGTGATTTGTGAGTATTGAATTTAGTAATAAAAGCATCCTCTATTTCTTTATCATTAAAAATGAACCACTGAATTTTTGGATTAAATTTACCTAATCTACTTTGGAAATCATCAGGATGTTTTGCAATTATAAAACCATACACTGGCATGGTTGTCAATTCAGTAATAAAATCAAAGCATGTATTACAATTAAGTTCACTAACCAATATTACTGCATAAGGCTCTTTAGGTATTTCGTCAAGTTCCTTACCCAATTCCAATATTAAAGCATCGTAGAAATTTATCTGTTGTAATAAATTAAATTGAAATCCACTGAAATAAACTAATGTCAATAGGTATTTGAGATAATTCATTCTTCCTCCTTTATTTTCACTTGATATAAAATCGTGACGTCCTCTTCACCTTCGAAATTTTGTTTTTGAAAAAATAAACTACTATTTCGGCTATATAGGAATTTTCCAAATTTTTCAGGCACTATGGTATCTTTATGAATCCTCTCTCCGCTCTTGTCGAAAATAGCCAAAACATATTTTAAGGGAGGCTTGTCAAATCCGTGAAAATCAGGGTGATCACTTTTAAACCTCTGCAGTTCATCCAAAGAATATGGATCACTGTAACATACAAAAATCAAATCCTCAACCACGGAAATATTCTGAATTGTACTATTTTGATATGTAACAAAGTCCATCTCCTCCTCATTTAACTGCTTTGAAAAATTTATAGGATATGGCTTAAATCTCTCTAAAGATAAATCAAACTCATTAACTAGCTGCCCTTCGTGTGTATACTTTTGCAAAATTCCTTCATTCTTACTCATTAAATAAACAAACTCTTCATCTATCTCTAAAAAGAATAATCCAGAATATAAATAAAAATGTTTACCATTTTGATAATCGCCAATGCTTGAAGGAAAATGACCAAATTCAGTAACATCTTTTTTGTTTAAACTATATTTAAGAAGTACTTTATAATTATTTTTATAAAAATCGGGATTAGAAAAATTTCCTTGAGGGCTGTTTATAAAGTAAATATAATCAGACACTTCTTTAGGCGTCAGCAACGGAGACCTTGTCCTTTGATCGGTGATTGGAATTGCTTCAATAAAATTTCCTAATATGTCAAATATTAATACTTTATTTATTTGACCTACCATTATCAAGTGTTCCTTGTACAAGCTAATATTATTATAAATCAGATTATAGTTTTCTGGGCCATTGCCAAACTTATTAAATGCATATAGTGTGTCTGATTCCCTATCATATGTATAAATAGAAAAACTTCCTGTATTATAAAATAACACCTTTGATTCATTCTGATCAACATAACGCAGATCACCTTCTTTGATTATAACTGAATCTGCCAGTTGGTAAATGACGCCTTTGATATTGTCATCAGGTAAATTACTTTGACATGATATGATTAAAAAAAACAAGGAAAAGCTAAGGTATATATCTTTCATAGTAGTTCAATTAAAATACACGGTACTGGTCAAATACCGTGTACAATAATTTTAGTTGCCGGGATCTGGTGTAAAGACCGGCTGGCAGGGAACAACACAAGTTGAACTACCCAGTCCTAAGCAGTAAACAACGCCAGTTCCTTCCTCTTTTATGTCAGGGACATTACATACTTTTTCGGATTGTGATTGAGCTGTCCTAATATTACCTCCAAAAAAAGAGGTAATCAGTAAAAAACAAAACATTACACTTAGCTTCATTTTCATTGATTCAAAATTAATGGTTTAAAATTTATTTATGTGATCACACTTCAAAGGTGATCAATTTTAAATCTTAAAACATCACCCCTTGGGGTGATTTTGGGGTGATATTTCATGTTGTAACATTAACTCCTCAGCCATTAAATGCAGTATAAATTTCCTGAATTCTTGTTTTCCATAAAGCCTCAACTTCTTGACTATTTTTTTCCTGTGAGTCTTTACAGTCTCCATACTTATAAAAAGTATCTCGCTCATTTCTTGACAACTCAAGCCTTTTTTACAAAGTGCAAAGACTTCTTGTTCTTTAAAAGTCAATTGAGCATTTACCACTTTTAAATTAAAAAAATGGGGGGGGGGTGGGACTTGGATCATAATTTTTAATTTCAAACATAAATTAAGGATGACGTTCTAAAATATATAAAGACTAAAAATATAATAGTTCAACCAAATATCAAAGTAGTTTCTAAATATTTTAATATTTAATATTAAAGTATAAACAAAAAAAAGCTAGCTAGATAATTGAAAAGATTCTTCTTAACCCAACAAAAGGAACCTCTAATTTTCACAACAACCATTAAACCTTTACTTTTGCTGTCTTGAAAAGTAATATAATCCCATGAAGAAAATATTGATTACTGGAGGAGCGGGCTATATTGGTTCTGCTTTGATTGAGCAACTTTTGCCTTTGCAGGAAGTGAAGCAAATCGTGATTTATGATAATCTGAGTCGCAATAATTATCATTTTTTTTTAGGTGAAAAGCTCCCTAATCAGGAGAAAATCAATTTTATACAAGGAGAATTATTAGATACTCGGAAGCTTAAAAAAGCTTTAAAGGGCATCGATACGGTCATCCATTTGGCGGCAAAAGTAACCACACCTTTTGCAGATGCTGACCCACATTATTTTGAGCAAACCAATCACTGGGGAACCGCTGAATTAGTCTATGCAGTGGAAGAATCAGAAGTAAAGCATTTTATTTTTGCCAGTAGTGTTTCTGTTTTTGGTTCCTCCACCGAACTGATTGAGGAAAACCACGCTCCAAATCCAAGGACAATTTACGGCATTTCCAAATTGAGAGGTGAAGAGCATGTAGCCCGTTTGATGGACAAAATCAATACCCAAATCTTAAGGCTGGGCAATGTTTATGGGTATACCAATGCCGTCCGCTTCGATGCCGTAATTAACCGCTTTATGTTTGATGCCAATTTCAATAAGCGAATTGCCATTCATGGAGATGGAAAACAGCACCGACCCTTTATCTCGATTCAAAAAGCATCTGAAATTTTAAAGCAGGTTGCTATTAAAAATGATATCCCTTCTGCTTATTATAATGTGGTTGATCACAATTTACAGGTTTTGGATATAGTAGATGCCCTAAAATCTATTTATCCTGAAATGGAATTCACTTTTATTAACCAGCATCTGAAGTTAAGAGAGTTGCTCGTGAGCCCTGAAACTAACCTACAAAAACATATTGATTTCCCTGTAGAAAAAACCAGTCTGAAAGATGATTTACTGATTTTTAAAGAGGCTTTGAGGTTTTAGGTTGCTGGATGTGGGGTGTAGGATGTAAAATAGTTTAGGTCAACACCCTACACCCAGCACCCCTCATCAATCTTAGTGTTGTAATACCTCCGTCTCCACTTCAGCTACTTCCATTAAGCCATCGGCAGTCAAATTGGTCAGTTTTACTTTTTTCAATTCATTAATTAAGATAGGGTCATATTTGGCAACTACTCGCACATAATTATCGGTGAAACCTTCCATTAAACCATCGTGAATATCTTTTTCAAATAAAACGACTTCTTCCCTAGCTAAATTTTCTTCATAGAAAGCACGCTTTTTCTTTTCAGATAAACTTCTCAACATTTTGGAACGCTCGTTACGAACTTTCATAGGCACCACCTTATCCATTTCATCTGCATCTGTATTTGGTCTTTCTGAATAGGTAAAAACATGCAAATAAGAAATCGGCAATTCTTTCAGGAAATGATACGTTTCCAGGAAATCTTCATCTGTTTCTCCAGGGAAACCTACAATTACATCCACTCCTATGCAGCAGTGAGGCATCAATTGCTTGATTTTTGCGACTCTGTCTTCATATAGCTCTCGCAAATAGCGTCTTCTCATTTTGCGCAGAATTTTATTACTCCCACTTTGAAGTGGGATATGAAAATGAGGTACAAATCTTTTCGATTGACTTACAAACTCTATGATTTCATTGGTCAACAAATTAGGTTCAATACTGGATATCCTAAATCTTTCAATGCCTTCTACATTATCCAGTTCTTTAACCAAGTCAACAAAACGCTCCTTTCTTCTACCATCTTGAATTCCAAAATCACCAGTATTTACACCAGTCAAGACAATTTCCTTAACATCCTCACTCGCAATTTGCTGAGCACTTTTTACAATATTCTCAATGGTATCACTTCTACTTTTCCCTCTTGCCAATGGAATGGTACAAAATGCACAATGATAATTACACCCATCTTGCACTTTCAGAAAAGTTCTTGTCCTATCATTTATGGAAAAAGCATTATTAAAACTTTTAGCTTCTTTTATATCTGAAGCTAAAACCTGAGGCTCATCTTTTTTGGTAAAGCCTTCTAACTTATCAATCAATTGAAATTTCTCAGCAGCACCCAATACAGCATCTACTCCTTTAATTTCAGAAATTTCTTTTGGCTTTAACTGTGCGTAACAACCAATGATAGTAACAAAAGCATCCGGATTGATTTTTTTAGCTTCTTTTACAACTTTCTTGCATTTTTTATCAGCATTTTCCGTCACAGAACAGGTATTGATAATGAATATATCTGGGTTTTCCTGAAAATCAACTTTCTCATATCCTCTATCTTCAAACATTCTCGAAATAGAAGAAGTCTCAGAGAAATTCAATTTACAGCCGAGTGTATAAAATGCAACTTTTTTGTTCATGCCGAATATTTTGCAAAATGAACCGCAAAGTTAAGGCTAAAATTCGTGAAAATAAATCTTTTTGAGTTCAAGGAGGTCATTGAGTATGGATTTTAGCTCATTTTCAATAATGAGGCGGAAAAGATTCTTAACTACCGCATTTTCAGTGAATTTCATAATTTATACCCACCTATTAACTCGATTTCGAAAATATTGTAATGAACAGTTTAAAATTAAAGGGCCTAACAAACATTTTTATGACTTTTTATCGATATAAAAATAAAATTTAACCCTAAAAATAATTTTTTTACAAAAGTTTAGCTAAATTTGGTTCATATTTAAACCACAAAAAATAAAATGGCTCATTTAAGATTTAACGCACTCGATATTGTTTCAAGAAGAAAAACTGAAAGAATTGAGGCCCCATCTAATAAAATTTCAGACTACTTTGGACAAGATGTATTTACTTTAAATGAAATGAAAGCTTCATTAGCACCTGAAGTATTCAAAAAAGTAAGTAGCGCCATTGACAAAGGCAAAAAAATAGATATGGAAATTGCAGATCAAATCGCTTCTGCAGTGAAAACTTGGGCAATCAATAAAGGAGTTACTCATTATACGCACTGGTTTCAGCCACTAACTGGGTCAACAGCCGAAAAACACGATTCATTTTTCAACGCTCAAAAAGGAATTGAAGTGTTTGCTGGATCTATGTTAGTTCAACAAGAACCGGATGCCTCTTCATTTCCAAACGGAGGATTAAGAACCACATTCGAAGCTAGAGGGTATACCGCATGGGACCCTTCATCTCCTATGTTTATCTTCGGAAGAACACTTTGTATCCCGACTATTTTTGTTGCTTACACAGGTGAAGCATTAGATCACAAAGCACCTTTATTAAAAGCCGTGGAAGCAGTTGATAAAGCTGCTACTAAAGTGGTTCAGTTATTTGACAGAAATGTAACTAGAGTAAATGCTTCTTTAGGTTGTGAACAGGAATATTTCGTGGTAGATAAAGCACTTTATTCAGCCCGTCCAGACTTATTAATGTCAGGAAGAACATTATTTGGACATAACCCTGCAAGAGGCCAACAATTAGATGACCATTATTTCGGATCCATTCCAAGCAGGATTTACAACTATATGAAAGATTTCGAAATCGAATGTTTAAAATTAGGTATTCCGATCTCTACCCGACACAATGAAGTGGCACCAAGCCAATTTGAAGCAGCTCCACTATTTGAAGATATAAACGTTGCGACTGACCACAACAGTTTGATGATGGACGTTATGAAACGAGTGGCCGCAAGACATGATTTAGAAGTATTATTCCATGAAAAGCCTTTCGCTGGTTTAAATGGAAGTGGAAAGCACAATAACTGGTCATTACTTACAAATACTGGCGTAAATTTATTTCAGCCTAGCAATAGCGCCAGAGAAAATTTACTATTCTTAGTTTTCTTAGTTAATACCATCAAGGCGGTAGCCGAAAACGGAGAATTATTGCGAGCTTCTATCGCTTCTGCAAGTAATGACCACAGATTAGGAGCGAATGAAGCACCTCCTGCTATCATGTCCGTTTTTATTGGCTCTCAGCTTACAGCCGTTTTGAATGAATTAGAAGAAAAAGGAAATATCAAGCTTGATAAAGGTGACAATATGTATATGAAATTGGGCATAGATAAAATTCCTCAAATCATATTGGATAATACCGACAGAAACAGAACCTCTCCTTTTGCTTTTACAGGAAATAAATTCGAATTCAGAGCGGTAGGTTCTGATCAGAATGTGGCACAGCCGATGTCCATTTTAAATTTGATAATGGCTGAGCAATTAAACGAGTTCCATAAAGAGGTTAAAGCTCAAATGAGTAAAGGAACTGACAAGAAAATTGCTATTGTCAATATTTTAAGAGAATACATTAAAGATTCTAAAAAAGTAAGATTTGAAGGCGATGGTTATTCTGAAGAGTGGGCAAAAGAAGCGAAGAAAAGAGGGTTGCCAAATATTAAAAATACGCCAAGAGCACTCGAAGCATTCGTTACAGAGAAATCTAAGAAGCTTTTTGCGAAGCATAATGTAATGACTTCGGAAGAATTGGAAGCTCGCAATGAAATCTATTTGGAAAATTACATCATGAAAATCCAGATCGAATCACGTTTGATGGGAGATATTTCTTTAAATCAGATTATCCCTACAGCTGTGAAATATCAAAATACTTTAGCGCAAAATGCGAAAAACTTGAGTGCTTTGAAATTAGATAATTCTGAAATCTTAAAAAACATTGAATTGATTTCTGGCTTCACAAAAGATTTGAGAAGCTTTGTTCATGAAATGATAGAAAAAAGAAAAGAATTAAACTTAATTGAAGACTCTAAAGAAAGAGCGACTAGATATTGTGACGAAGTAAAAGAAGTTTATTTTGATAAAATAAGATATGCTGTTGATAAGCTTGAATTATATGTTGATGATGAGCTTTGGCCTTTACCAAAATACAGAGAATTATTATTTTTAAGATAGTATTAAAAGAATACCAAATTTACCACTAAAGTAAAAGCCGTTCTGTCAAAAGTAGAGCGGTTTTTTTTGTTTTAGAGATTTACGCACTCATCTGCTTTGTTTTTAAAAAAGGCATCCATTTTTCATCAATCTGTCCTGAAAAATCTCGAATAAACATTACATAATTAGGCTTGAAAGGCGGACGCTTGAGTTTCAAATCGCTTTCTTCTGGGGTATTATTTCCTTTTCTGGCATTGCATCTTTTGCAGGCAGTAACCAAATTCGTCCATTTAGACTTCCCTCCTTTTGAGCGAGGTATCAAGTGGTCCAAAGTCAAATCCTTGGAAGTTCCACAATATTGACATTCGTGACCATCTCGCTTAAAAATATTTTGACGAGTAAGCATTACACCTTTATAAGGCATATTCACATAATTGGTTAATCGAATAACAGAAGGAAATGGATAAGAACGATCTACCGAACGAAGTTTGCGGGCTTCGTCTTTTTCAATTAGTTCTGCTTTTTTCAAATACAATAACAAAAAGGCTTTCGGAATACTGCAAACTGTAACTGGACTATAATCCTGATTTAAAACTAATGCGCGTGTGGAACCAATTTTCATGCTTTTAAAATTTTATTCAAGCATGAAAAATAAATCTATTTTATCATGCTAACACTCTTTTAATATCGATCAAATAATGTGTATAACCTTTTTGTTCAGCATTGAAGATACCATTTTCATCTAAAAAATCAATCTTTACTTTGCCAGAAGCATGAATAATCTCCTGATTCTCAAGCAAAATACCCACATGTATCACTTTTTGGTGCTCATTTCTGAAAAAAGCTAAATCACCTGGTAAAGCATTTTCTAAACCTTCCACTAATTTTCCTTGCTCCACTTGTTGGGAAGCATCACGTTTTAAATTATATCCACAAATTTTAAATACAATCTGTGTAAACCCCGAGCAATCAATTCCAAAAGGTGATTTTCCACCCCATAAATAAGGAGCATTCAAATATTTTAATGTGATGTTTCTCAGAAATTCAAAATCTCGCCTGGCGCTTAAAGACTTTGCTTCGCCATTAAACCCTAATTGCTCTTCAATTTTAAAAATTTCATTAGTTGAAATCGGAATAATGGCGCCTATTGTAACTGGTAATAAGCTTTTCTGATATAAAATATTAGCTGTCAGGTCAGTACAAATTTTATAATCTGAATTAATAATCTGTTCGAAATATTCATCAGTTATGAAATAATATTGCTTTGCATCAATCCAGCCTTCATATTCATCATAATAGATTTTAATTTTAATCCATTTAGAATCTTTTGACAATTCTGTAACCGCGTAATGATCTCCAAATAATAGTTGTGTAACCATTTCTGAAGAATCAGATGCCTCTGCTCTTACTGGAATCACACTTAATCTACAAATACCTTTTTCTCCTATTGAAATCATATACTAAAACTTCATATTGGATAGTTCTCGCTTCATATCTTTATCTTTTATGCTGTCGCGCTTGTCATGAATTTTCTTTCCTTTTGCCAATGCAATTTCTAGTTTAGCCAACCCCCTATTATTAATAAAAAGCTTTGTTGGTATAAGGGTTAAGCCTTTTTCTTCCATCCGCTTTCGGATTTTCTCAATTTCTTGTTTTTTTAAAAGCAATTTGCGCTCTCTTTTTTCTTCGTGATTGTAGTGCGTACCCAATTCGTAAAGGCCAATATGCATTCCTTTCACAAATACCTCACCTCTATGAATATAGCAATATGCTTCCTGCAGACCCACTTTATGTAATCTTATGGCTTTAATTTCTGTTCCTTGCAAAACAATCCCAGTTAGGTAAGTGTCCAACCACTCATACTCAAATCGGGCTTTCTTATTCTTTACAGTTACTGATGTACTAAAATCTTTTTTATCACTCATATCTTACTATTCTATCAAAAAATAATACTTTATTTTGATAACTTATCAAAAATCTTATTTAAACTTTCTTTAGGGAGAATTTTTTGACCTGTTGTGCCTTTTGCAATAAGTCTTTGATCCACTTTAGCTAAATAGCTACAAATAATTTCTCTTTCCTTAATACCTTCAAATTCTGCCTCAATATTTACCTTCTGCCCCAATAAAGCTGGAGAAAGATGTGTAATATGTAGATGAGTGCCTATTCCTTCTTCCCCTTGCTCTACCATTTCTAAAACAAAAAGGCGAGTTGCCCACTCAATCTCTCTGGCTAAAGTAAATGTAGCACAAACATCATGTACGGCTTGCTGTTCAAAATGTGCTACATCTTTCACTTTTACTTGAAAATTGTGGTATTTTTTATCTCCTTTTTTGAAAATCTCCTTCATTTTACTTTTTTGACTGAAAATTTCATCCTTGGAATTGGTGCTGCGTCCATACCTAAAAATTCTTGCTTTTGGTATTTGAAATGAGCCGTAATAGCTATCATACCTGCGTTATCTGTGCAGTATTCAAACTTTGGAATGTACGTATTCCAATTTAATTCCTCTCCCGTATCCGCCAGCATTTTTCTTAAATAAGAATTAGCAGAAACGCCACCCGCAATAGCTATTTCGTTTATGCCAGTATGTTTAGAGGCTTTTTTTAATTTTTGAAGTAATGTAGTTATTAATCGATGTTGCACACTGGCACAAATATCATCTAAATTATCACTGACGAAATTCAAATCCTTTTGGCTATTATTCTGAAGAAAATATAAAACCGCTGTTTTTATGCCACTAAAAGAGTAATTAAAACCAGGCATTTCAGTTTCAGGAAATTGATATGCTTCCTGATTCCCATTTTTAGCATGTTTATCAATCATCGGTCCGCCTGGATAAGGCAAACCAATGATTTTTGCAATTTTATCAAATGCTTCGCCTACCGCATCATCTTTGGTCTCCCCTAAAATTTCCATATCCAAATAGCCATTGACTTTTACTATTTGCGTATGGCCACCACTCACTGTCAAACATAAAAAAGGAAATTGAGGCTTTGGATCTTCAATAAAATGTGCCAAAATATGAGCTTGCATATGATTTACACCTATTAATGGAATTTGTAAAGCTGAAGCCAATGACTTTGCAAAACTACTTCCTACTAATAATGCGCCTAATAGTCCAGGTCCTTGGGTAAAAGCTACTGCTTTTAAATCCTTCTTGCTTATATTTGCATTGGAAAGTGCTTGTTCTACTACAGGTACAATATGTTGTTGGTGAGCACGGGAAGCCAATTCAGGAACTACACCTCCGTATTTTTCGTGAACCGACTGAGTAGCAATAATATTATTGAGTACTTTCCCGTTTTGTACAACTGCCGCAGAAGTTTCATCACAAGAAGATTCGATGGCAAGAATATTGATATCCATAAAATTTGAAAGAGGAGCAAAATATAACGCAAGGTATTAAAAAAGGTATTGCAAAAGCAATATTATGGGTGTTCCTTATCGTTTTTTTTTCGATGAGTGTTTTGGTTTTAGCGATGCAATCCTCTGTTGTTCAAACTAAAATAGCCCAATATGGCAGTGATTATTTAAGTGAAAAATTAGGTTTTGATATCAGCATAGAAAAAATAAACATTGAATGGTTTGACCGAATAGTCTTAACAGGCTTATATGTAAAAAATAAGGATAATAGCACTTTTATTGATCTCAAATCGATTTTGATTAATTACGATATCAAACAGCTTATTAATGATGAAAACCTGCTTTTTGATGATCTGAAACTAGAAAATGGGCGAATTATGCTCATAAGGAAAAAAGGAGATAACTACTTTAATATTGATTATTTAGTAGAAGCTATCCAAAAATTATCTGCTCCAAAAAGTGATAGTTCAGTTAGTAACGCTAAAAATATTATGATCAGAGAAGCTTCCCTATCAAATATAACATTAGGCGTTGCCAACTTAGATACTGATAGTATAACTGAAGGCTTTAATTACAATCAATTTGTTTTACATGATTTAAATGCAAATTTAAATGATTTCTCAAGCCGAGCCGATACCATAAAAATGCAAATTGAGAATTTGACTGCGGTAGATTCTGTCACAGATATGACCATTCATAAATTGTTTTCAGAATTTGAAATTTCTCAAAGCAGGCTTGCATTAACTGACCTAAATTTACAATTAAATAAAAGTACTGTAGCTGATTCTATTGTGTTCAATTACAATAGCATTAGTGATCTTTCTTATATAATTGATTCAGTAAATATTAATGCAAATTTCAAAAACTCCATTATTTACACTGAAGATTTAGCTCTTTTTGCTCCTTATCTTAAAAAATATGATGATAAAATCAATTTATCCGGAAAATTTAATGGTAAGGTAAAACGATTTAACGCTAAAAATTTAAATCTTGAGTTTGGGAATTCAAGTTTTATTCAAGGTGACCTAAGAATTGATGGATTGCCAAATTTCTCGGAATCCTTTATTGATATTGATTTACAAAACTCATATTTAACACCTAACGACCTTAAGCAATATATAAACGATAGTACCACTTATGAAAGAGTACAGAGTTTTGGAGTAACAAATTTTAAAGGCAGTTTTATTGGATTTCCTACTGATTTCGTAGCGGATGGAGTATTTATATCGCCTTTAGGTAGAATTGAATCTGATTTGAATCTAAAAATTGCGAAAGATTCTAGAAAATCCACTTATAAAGGAAGTCTTTCTACCTATAATTTTAACCTGGGAAAATTTCTTGGTTCAGACTCAATTTTCCAAAAATTACAGATGACAGGGAATATTCAAGGTTCTGGTTTTACATTGAAAACTGCAAAAGTAAATCTTAATGCGACTATTAACTTAATAGGAATTAATGGTTATGAATATCAAAATATTAAAACAAATGCAGAATTATCTTCTCAATTTTTCAATGGAAAATTAAAAATAAACGACCCTCTATTGAAATTTCAGATGGATGGATCCATTGACTTAAGAAAAAATAAAAATCTGATTAACATAACAGCTGATTTAGACACGATCAATTTCAAGGATTTAAATCTCTCAAAAGAAGATTTCATCTTATCGGCCAAAGGAAATCTGAACGGAAGTGGAATTACACTTGATAGCATTCAAGGAAACACTTCTCTGCAAAAAATTTATGTAGTTTATCAAGGAAATTCTTTGCAATTAGATTCTTTAATCATCAATACCTCTAGAGATTCAAATTTTAGAAAGCTAAAAATCAACTCCGATTTATTTAGAGCAAATATTAATGGCAATTATTTGTTTACCCAATTGCAAAAAGATTTATTTAGAACAGCAAAGGAGTATCAACTGAATATTCAAAATGATAAAGCTAAACTTGATGAATATTATTCAACTATTGATTCTACTGTTAATCTGGAAGAATATCTAGTTGATTTTAACTTCTTAATAAAAGAAATTAATCCCCTTATCAACCTTTTTATTCCTGAATTATATGTGAAAAAGGGAGCAACAATTCAAGGTCAGTTTCAAAATGGAAAGAATAGTACCATTTATGTCAAGTCACAATTCGATTCTGTTCGCTTTAATAATTATGAATTCTTAAAAAGCACAATAGACTTAAATTTCAGTAAATATCATTTAAGCCAAAATGTATTAGGAATTGGATTTGTGACGTCAAAAAACCAGCAACTAAATAATAAAATCCAAACTGAAAACCTTGAAGCTGAACTTTATTGGAGTGGCAGAGAGATAAACTTTAGCAGTTATGCTAACCAAACTAATAGCGAAAATCACCTTGGCATTGTAGGTAATTTATTATTTTTAGAGGATACGCTTAATCTTTCTATAGAACAATCAGACATTAAATTCTTCTCCAAAAAATGGGATTTTGTTGAGAACAATAATTTAAAAATTAACAATGGAAATTATATTTTTAAAAACTTTGGAATTTCTTCAGGTGATGAACGAATAGTAGCAAATGGGGAACTCTCCTTAGATTCTACCAAATCGCTATTGATTGAAATTGATAGTTTTAATATTTCAAACATCAACGAATTAGTAGAGCAACATGATTTTAAAGGAACAGCAAACGGATTTATTGAAATTCAGAATTTTCAAGATGAATTCTTATTAACAACAGAATTAAGCCTCCTTCAGTTTTATTTAGATGAGTTTTTGATTGGAAATATAAGTGGTTATTCTAATTGGCAAGCCAATGAAAGAAAGCTCCTTATGGACTATCTAGTCAATCGTGAAGATAAGGATATCATTATATTAGAAGGATCCTACTCACCCTCAGAAAAGAAAAGTCCACTAAACCTGAATGCGAAATTAAGAAATACGAACCTAGTAATCGTTGAGCCATTTATTAACACCATTTTTTCCGATATGAAAGGAGAAGTAAATGGGGAATTTAAAATTGTAGGGAATTTAAAAAGGCCAGTGGTCAATGGAACAGGTAAAATTACAAATGGAGGAATTAGAGTGAATTACCTAAACACTTACTATGATTACACTGGAAATATAACCTTCAATCAGGATAAAGTAACTTTCGAAAACATGCAACTTACTGATGAACAAGGTAATAACGGATATATCTCGGGCGATTTACTTCACGATGGTTTTACAGATTTACGATTAGACTTAAATGGTTCAATGAACAAACTGAAAGTTCTAAATACTTCAGCTAGAGATAATGAATTATATTATGGAACCGCTTTTGTTAGCGGAAATGTTTCCTTTTCGGGAAGTGTAGGAAATCTTACAATTGATGCACAAGCTATTTCCGAAAAAGGAACTAGAATTTACATACCAGTTGAAAGCACCTCCTCAATCCAAAGAGAAGAATACATACATTTTATAAATGTGAAAGACACTGCCAATAACAATAATTTAGCCATCAATAGAATTGAAGAAATAGAAATTAAAGGAGTCACTATGAATTTTGATTTGGAAATTACACCTGACGCCTATGCTGAAATTATATTTGATATTAAATCTGGAGATATTATAAGAGGACGTGGAAATGGTAAATTAAGCATGAACATTGATACCAATGGTGCCTTCACCATGATAGGCGATTACACGCTTACTGAAGGAGGCTACAATTTCACGCTATACAATATTATCAATAAAGAATTTAGCATTCAACCAGGTAGCCAAATTACTTGGGATGGAGACCCATATAGAGCAAATCTCAATATTCAAGCTGTTTATGAGCAAAATGTTTCTCTTTTACCGATTGTAGATATGGGACAAGATTCTACCATTGCTAACTCCCCTGAATTAAAAAGAAGATATTCTGCAAAAGTACTATTGGATTTGAAAGGCGATTTATTGCAGCCAGAAGTCGACTTTGATATTAAATTTTCCAATTACCCTGATTATATAAACACCAATAGCGGGCAGATTCCTTTAAGAACTAGCATTATTGCATTTGAAGCAGAGTTAGATGCAGATGAACAAGAGCTCAAAAGACAGGTTTTTAGTTTGATTATTTTAAGACGATTATCCCCTCGAGCCTCTTTTGCAGTAAGTGGATCGGTCGGTAATTCCGTAAGCGAATTCCTATCTAATCAGTTAAGCTACTGGGTAACTCAAATCGATGAAAATTTGGAAATCGATGTGGATTTAGGTTCTTTCGATGAGGAGCAATTCAATACTTTTCAATTGCGACTTTCTTACAGTTTCCTGGATGGAAGATTGAGAATCACCCGCGATGGTGGTTTTACCCAAGGAGAAACTGATAATGTCAATCAAGAAATATTGGGGATTTTAGGTGACTGGTCTGTAGAGTATTTATTAACACCTGACGGAAAATTAAGAGCTAAAATCTATAATAGAACTAATTTTAATGCACTGGCATCTGCTCAAATCACGAATACTGCCACAACCAGCACGGGCGTAAGTTTAGTACATGTTACGAGTTTCGATCAACTGAGAGAAATTTTTCAAAATAATCAGAAAGAAAAGAAAGAGAAATCGGAAGAGGAAGAAAAACCTCAAAATATTAATACTGATGCTGTAATTAGAGATGAAGATGAAAATTCAAAATAATGAAAAACTAATCATATGTTCATTGGTTAAGCTTCCAAACAAAAGATAATACGGTGGATAAAATTTCAATTTTCTGGTTCAGAAGAGATTTAAGACTTTACGATAACACAGCATTATATTATGCATTGCAAGAAAATGAAGCAGTATTGCCAATTTTCATTTTCGATTCGGAAATTTTAGATGATTTGAAGGATAAATCAGACGCAAGAGTCAATTTTATCCATGATCAGCTGACTGATATCAATGAACAACTCCATAAAATTGGTTCAGGTATCTTAGTCAAACACGGGAAACCTGAAGAAATCTACAAATTTTTAATTGAAAAATATAATGTGCAATCTGTATTCACCAATCGAGACTACGAACCTTACGCATTAGAAAGAGACCAAAAAATAGATAATATATTAAGACAAAAAGGAATCGGTTTTTATGATTTTAAGGACCATGTT
Source organism: Marivirga sp. (assembly GCF_035704835.1). Classification (GTDB taxonomy): domain Bacteria; phylum Bacteroidota; class Bacteroidia; order Cytophagales; family Cyclobacteriaceae; genus Marivirga. The sequence continues at coordinate 16,199 of NZ_DASSWQ010000005.1, forward strand.
ATTTTTGAAAAAGAAGAAATTTTAACTGGTGGAAATGAGCCTTATAAAGTGTTTACGCCTTTTAAAAATAAGTGGCTGGAAAAATTGGAGTCAGGTCATATTCACCCTTATAAAATAGAATTAAAAAAAGAAAATTTTTATCAATTTACACCAACTCTACCAAGCCTTGAGGATATTGGATTCAATAAAACGGAGATCCCTATTCCTAAAAAAGAATACGACCAAAGCGTTATTAAAAAATATGACCAAGAACGAGATTTCCCTGCAAAAAATGGCACTAGTCGCTTAGGAATTCATTTGAGATTTGGCACTATCAGCATTCGTGAGGCTGTTTCTCATGCGAAAAAATTAAATAATACTTGGCTCAACGAATTAATTTGGAGAGATTTTTACAGCATGATTTTAGCTAATTTTCCTCATGTGGTGAATAATGCTTTCAAAGCAAAATATGATGCCATCCCATGGCGTAACAGCAAAGAGGATTTTCAAAAATGGTGTGAAGGAAAAACAGGGTATCCAATTGTAGATGCTGGCATGCGCGAGCTGAATCAAACTGGCTATATGCATAATAGAGTTCGCATGATAACTGCAAGTTTCTTGACTAAGCATTTATTAATTGACTGGAGATGGGGAGAAGCTTATTTTGCTGAAAAACTATTAGATTATGAAATGGCATCCAACAATGGTGGTTGGCAATGGGCAGCAGGAACTGGCACAGATGCTCAACCATATTTCAGAATATTCAATCCTTACAGTCAAACGGATAAATTCGATAAGAATAAATCCTATATTAAAAAATGGGTTCCTGAGATAAACAATTCAAATTACCCTGAACCTATGGTCGATCATAAAGAGGCGAGACAAAGAGCTTTAGATACTTACAAATCTGCCCTAGACAATGCTTAATACTTAAATATCCCTAATTTTGAACCATGAGGATATTGCTATTAGGCTTTTCAATAATTATACTTTTCCAAAATCTAGTTAGTGCTCAAAATGATAGCATTAATAGAAAGCAGATTAGGAATATTATGTATGCTGAAAGTATACTTTATGTAGGAGGAATGACAGGCTTAGGACTGTTGTGGTATAAAGATAGTAAACCACAATCTTTTCAGTTTTTTAATGACAATAATCAATGGCTTCAGATGGATAAAATCGGCCATATTTTCACGGCTTACCATCTAACGGAAATAAACTATCAATTATTGAAAAATGCAGGGCTAAAGCCTAAAAAAGCCATGCTCTTCAGTAGCATAAGTTCTACTGCCATGATGCTTCCCATTGAAATATTAGATGGATATTCTGCCAATTATGGAGCTTCCTGGGGAGATGCAATTGCGAACACTATTGGCGCTTTCCTCCCCTATCAGCAGTTTTTATTTGACCAAAATTACATTTATCCTAAGTTTTCATTCTCTCCAAGTCCTTATGCTGAATTAAGACCAAACACACTCGGAAAAAATTATGTAGAACAATGCATAAAAGACTACAATGGACAAACCTATTGGTTAAGCACAGACTTTAATATTTTTAGTAAGACCAATACGTTTCCTGATTGGCTTCAATTTTCTATTGGCTACAGTGGACATGAAATGATTTATGGTAATCCGCAGCAAAATTCAGAAAATGGATATAATGCCAACAGACAGTGGTTATTGAGTTTGGACATGAACCTTAGTAAAATTGAAGTTGAACAAAAGTGGTTGAAAATTATGCTGAATTTAATCAATACGGTTAAAATTCCGTTTCCGGCTGTAGAATGGAATAGAAAAGGCGTAGTTTTGCATCCTTTATATTTTTAAAAATTGAGTTGTTATGAAAATAGGCGATAGAGTAAGATTGATGAAAGGAACTGAGGAAGGCATAGTTGTAAAAATGCTAGACAAGTCTTTGGTGGAAGTTGAAATAGAAGATGGATTTGCTATTCCTGTTTTAGAATCTGAATTAGTAGTGGTTTCTGCCGATGAAAGTACTGCTTTTGATATGCCTAAATATGAAAGTCAAAAACCCACCAAGCAAAAAACTGTGTACGAACAGGCTAATCAGTTAAAAGGCTTTCACTTGGCAATTATCCCCCTAAACGATCATCTCAATAGTATCTATTTTTTGAATCCATCAAAAGATGACATTCTTATACTTGCAAATGAAATAAATGGCAAAAACGAAGAAAGGACGATCCTTTCAGAGAAAATTTTTGCAGAGAAATTTAGTAAGATTACCGAAAGAAACATGGACCATCTAAATACCTGGTCTCCTCTTTCATTTACTATTCTAACCGAAAATAGTAAATGGTCTATTCCAATGAGACCTGAAAAAATTACGGTCAAAATAAAAGCTAAACATTTCCAAAAGGAGAAAACTGAAATACCATTCCTACATAAAAAAGGCTTTTTAATCCCCTTAAATCAATCTTCTACAGAAACTATTGATCCAGAAAAAATTGATGTAGATAAATTGAAAGATAGCTTTTTCAAAGGAAATGAAGAAACCCAATCTTTTAAAAGCATGGGGAAAAACAATACTCACATCCCTGAAATAGATTTACACATTGAGAACATTGACCCAAATTATGAAAAATTACCTAAGGAGGATATTTTACGAATTCAACTCTCAAAATTTGAAGAAAAGCTTAATGAAGCTTTCATGGCAGGACTAGATGAAATTATATTTATTCATGGGGTAGGAAATGGTGTGTTAAGAAATAACATTCATAAGCAATTATCACAACATGATAATATTCAATTCTTTAAGGATACACACAAAGAAAAGTTTGGTTACGGTGCAACTTTAGTAAAGATTAAATAGATTTATATCTCAATTTTATACAATATTTTATTAAATTTGTTACTATATGACTTTCTATATTTAAGAAATCATATATAACTAAGAAAAATTTTATTGCCTTATGAACTTCAACGAATTTATGGAATCTTATGCCAATGAAGTAGGCGGACAATTCCAAGAGTATGACACCAATAAATCAGTGGTAATTTATCCATTAGGAGCAAACAGATATCAAGCAGTTTTAGGTACGCTTAAAAAGAGCGACATTACTAATAAACCAAGTATAGAATTTACTTCTAAAGTTTGTGAGTTTAATACTTCTATTAATCTGGAAAACTTAATCCGTGCAAACGCTACTTTTTGTTCAGCTCGATTTGTATTAATAGATGATTTCATCAGAGTTGAAGCTGCAATATTAGAGGAAAGTGCAACTGAGGGTGTTCTGAAAGATATTATTGAAGAAGTTGCCACTGTTGCTGATGCTTGGGAACATAAATTGACTGGACAAGACGTACATTAAATCAATCTTTATTATTCTTACGTTCTCAACTAATTCATCTACACATCCTTTCAAATCCATTTTTTGGTCTTATTTTTGCCAAAAGGTCTAAAGCATAAAATTGCAAGCCGTCTTATCGCTCTTCGATTTATCGGGGGGAGGAAAGTCCGAGCAACAAAGAGCACCGTACCTTGAGAAACCAAGGGTCTTGATGTAAAAATCAGGAACAGATAGTGCCACAGAAAACAGGTAGCCGTTACATTTAGCTTGTCTAAATGGTAATGGTCATAGTGAAAAGGTGAGGTAAGAGCTCACCGTCTCGGATAGTAATATTCGAGTGCACGGTAAACCTTTCGGGTTGTAAGGTCACATACATTTTTGCTCTCGTATCTATTTATAGCTACGGGATAAGGGCTGCTCGTCCAAAAATTCTGATTCAGAATGGTAAAAAGGGGTAGACTGCGTTAGATAAATGATAAGAGCACTCTCAAATTTATTTGAAAGTGGACAGAACTCGGCTTACAGGCTTGCAATTTTTATATTTACATTTTAAAATTCAATACTATGTCCAAAATATTACTGATAGATGATGAAGCCAGTATTCGCCAAACTTTAAAAGAAATACTGGAATATGAAAAATATCTAGTCGAGGAAGTAGCAAATGGTGCAGATGGTTTGAAAAAAATAGAAAGTGAGCATTACGATCTTGTTCTTTGTGATATAAAAATGCCCAAAATGGACGGGATGGAATTGCTCAATGCAGTCTATGAAAAGGGCATTGAAATTCCGTTTATCATGATATCAGCGCATGGCACTATTGATAATGCTGTGGAAGCCACAAAAAAAGGTGCTTTTGATTTTATTTCTAAACCACCTGATTTAAATAGATTATTAGTTTCCGTCAGAAATGCATTAGATAAATCAAGCTTGATGGCTGAAACTAAAACCCTGCGTAAGAAAGTTTCTAAAAAATATGAAATGATTGGCTCTTCTAAGCAATTAGAAGAAGTGAAAAATACCATAGCAAAAGTAGCTCCTACTGATGCGCGAGTTTTAATAATAGGAGAAAATGGAACAGGTAAAGAACTTGTAGCAAGACAAATTCATGAGCAAAGTGAGAGAGCAAAATCTCCAATGATTGAAGTCAATTGTGCTGCAATACCTTCAGAGTTGATAGAAAGCGAACTATTCGGACATGAAAAAGGTGCTTTTACTTCGGCAATAAAACAACGAATTGGGAAATTTGAACAAGCCACCGGTGGTACTCTATTTTTGGATGAAATTGGAGATATGCCATTAGCTGCTCAAGCAAAAGTACTCAGAGCATTGCAAGAAAGTAGAATTAATAGAGTTGGTGGAGATAAGGATATAAAGGTAGATGTGAGGATCATTGCGGCAACCAACAAAAACTTAAAAGAAGCGATTGAAAATGGTGAATTTCGTGAAGATTTATTCCACAGGTTGAGTGTGATAAGAATTAATGTACCACCACTAAAAGAAAGAAAAGAAGATATTCCAGAATTAGTTGAAAAATTCTTAGGTGATATTGCAGAGGAACAAGGAGCAAAAACAAAATCTATCGAAAAAGCTGCTTTGAATCAATTACAAGAATACGAATGGAGTGGTAATATAAGAGAATTGCGTAACGTAGTAGAAAGATTAATAATTTTAGGGGCTGACAAAATTACATCACAGGATGTGAAGAAATATATTGAATAATACTCATTTAAAATCAAACAGAATATTCTTCTAAATTTGATTCTTGTTCAGTATTTAAATCATTATAAGAGTAAGTAGGACAAGTTTTCTGTGCACAAGCTCCTAGAAATAATGCTGCAACTATAACGAATAAAAATTTCTTCATATCAAATTTGATTTACAATCTTACATTCAAATATAAGTCCATTAATCTAAATTTTAAAATCTATTATTAATTTAATTACATTTCTTACAAAAATTTTTAAATAGTTTTTCAAGATCCATGCTTGAAAATTAACCTTAATTATTCTAAACACGCTTTGGAAAGAATAACCATTACGATATTTATTAAAAGAAGAAAATCAAATTCCTTGACTAAAAACACATACAGTAATATTTAAAATCTATATTTATTTACTTAATTTGATGAATCATCAATGTTCTGCAATGCTTAAAAAAGCAATAAAAATATTCTTTTTTCTCTTCTTAGTAATTGGTAATCTTTATGGACAATCTCCAGAAATTGAATCAGAATGGAATTGGTATACTGATTTAGAAAATCAAATCAAAAATTCTAATGCTGAAACACTTTTAGAGAACAAAAAGGAAGAACTTCAAACAGCTATTGATATCAATAGAACTGATATTGAAAGTAAAATTTCAAAAGAACTAGCTTTCATTCACATTAATAAAACCAATAATCTTGAAAAGGCCATGTCCTTGCTAATTCGGGCTTTAGAAATTGATGAGCAAACAAAAAACGAACCCAGCTTAATTTTTACTTATCTCGGCTTTTATCAACTTTTTGAGCAGGTGGAAGACTTTTACTTTGGAAAAGAATTTCTAGAAAAAGCATCTAATCTTTTGAGAAATTATAACTTCCCACCACTTCGAATTTATTTGAATCAAAAATTAGGATATACTTATTGGGCTACTGGAGAAGTTGGAAAATCAATTGAGCAACATCAAAATATTTTAACCTATTCCAAAGCTGAAAGAATCCCTTCACTAGAGGCAGAAGCATTAACAGATTTAGCAAAAATTTACACAAGTGAAAATGGCTATGAAAAAGCACTAGAGCATTACAAAAATGCATTAGCTATTTATAGACGAATAAATTCTCCCTTAAAAGAAGCTTTATGTTTGAATGCAATCGGTGATATTTACTTGATGCAAAATAATGAAACTGATTCATACGAAAACTATTTAGCAGCACTAAACATTTTGGCAACTCATAAAAATAGTGAAGCCCAGCTAGCCACTTTATATAATTCTGTAGGCCGCTATTATCTACAAGTACGAAATACTGAAAGAGCTTTAACTAATTTAAGATTAGCGAGTCAGGCAGCTCAAACTTCCCAAAATCAAGAACTTATCCAAAAAACTTATGCACTATTAAGTAAAGCTTACAAAGAATTGGGAGATTATAAAAAAGCTTTGGAATACAGTGAATTATACAAAGCTCTGGAAGATTTTTTGCAAAAAGAAAAGAATGATCGAAGTATTTTAAAAATGCAAAGTCGATATTCCATTAGTCAAAAGCAAAGTCTTATTGACCAACTGGAATTAAACAGAGTTCAGAAAGAATTTGAATTAGAGGAAGAAAAAAGTTTCAAGAACTTCTTGATTATAATGGTGATTTTAATCGCCATCATTCTTTTATTGATTTTCACACTATTTATTTTACAGCGAAAAAATAATACTAAATTAAAGAAAGCTAACCTTAAAGTTAAAGCACAAAATAATGAATTAGAAGACTTAAACGCCACAAAAGATAAGTTCTTTTCCATTATTAGTCATGATTTAAAAGGCCCATTAAATTCATTAACATCATTTTCTGGTTTGTTGATGAATCATACAAGTAGCCTAAGCACAGAAGAAATCCAGATGTTGGCTCAGGATTTAGATAAATCATTAAAGAACCTTTTTGCCTTACTAGAAAATCTGTTACAGTGGTCGCGTTCTCAAACGGGAAATATTGAATTTACGGCTGAAGAATTTGATTTAACTGGAATGCTTAATGAAAATAAAATGCTGCTGAGCAAACAAGCCGAAAATAAAAATATTTCTATTGAAGTCAAGAACTCAAAATCAGTTACAGCCAAAGCCCATCCTAATTCGATTAATACTGTGATTAGAAATTTATTATCAAATGCTATAAAATTCACCAACGATGGAGGCCAAATTAAAATGGGCGTAATTGAAGAAAGCAATCGTTATGTTGTCAAAATAGCTGATAATGGCGTTGGGATGCCAAAAGAAGTCGCTAACAAAATTTTTAGAATCGATACTAAATATTCAACTCAAGGAACCGCCAAGGAGAAAGGAACAGGACTAGGTCTTATTTTATGTAAAGAGTTTATAGAGAAAAATGGAGGAGAAATTTGGGTGAAAAGTGAAGAAAAGAAAGGAACAATTTTTTCATTTTCAATTCCGAAGTGATTTGGCTTTAAGTTAAATTTTCAGCCATTTGATTGGCAGGTAAAATCACTTCAATAGTAGTTCCACTATCAGATTCACTTGAGAGATTTAAGTGACCTCCTAACCTTGAAACTACCTTTTTAGCCATATATAATCCCATCCCCACATTAATATCACTGCGTTTTCCTTTAAAGAAAACTTCAAACACTTTTTCTTGTAATTCTTTCGGAATCCCTACACCATCATCGGCAAAATAAAGCCTATACCCCAATGCATCATCTTTCTCTAGCGTTATTTTTAGGTGAGTATCATAATAATTATTATGCTCAAATACATTCTCTATTAATTGGAAAAATAGTCGCTTTAATAAGGTTCTATCTGAAATCATGAATTGTGACTCCGATAAATTTTTAAACTCTATTTGCCCCCTTTTAAGCTCCTTATTTCGTTTTAAAAATATTGATTCTGTTACTTCATTTATTAATTCCTTCAAATCAAAAGTAGTAATATTTAAATCTCCATGAAGAATAAAACTCACTTCTTTAAAATCATTAAAAATATGCTCTAATTTCTGAATGCTTTTTTCAATCAGCCCAAAATAGCTTTGGATTTCTTGATCTTTAGATACCATATGACCAAGATTTACTAATCCTAAAACATTAGCAATAGGTCCCCTCACATCATGAGAAGTTTTATACATGAAATTAGCTAGCTCAGCATTTAAATCCTTAAGATTCAAATTAGCTTGTTTCAATGGTGTTATATCACGTAAAAACAGTTTAAATCCTTTTATTCTATTTTTCTCATCATATAAAAGTGAAGTACTGCTATCCATCCAAACCTGAAGATTGGTTGAACTTTTGAATTCATACTCGGTATCCAAGAAAGAAAATTCCTTATTCATCAATACACTTTTAATCTCCTGGTCTTTAGTAACCGAACTAGAAGTTAAAAGCTGATGAATATTTACTCCTAATAATTTATCTGAATCAAATCCTAAAAGAGAATAGAATAATTTTGGTGCTTGCGTGATATTATGTTCCAAATCCGTTTCGACTAACATTACGGAAGTAAATGCTTCCATTTTCTTACGCAAATTTTCACTTTCTATCAACTCCCATTCTGTTTCTGTTCTGCTCTGTATTTCTCTTTTGATCACCTGGGACTTTCTCTTCACTAAATTTCTTAATGAATAAATATAAATTACGGCCATAATGGAAAGTAAAAAGAATATGGCCAAAACCATGATGATTAAATCAAGATTTTGTGACCACCATCCCTTTTTAGGGGTTAACCATTTTTGAAAGAGTCTGTCATATTCTCCCGAGGCTTTCACTAATCTTAAACCCCAATTTAAAGAATCTAATAAAGCTGCGTTTTCAGGATTGACCACAAAGCAGTATTCTGTAATAAAAACTGGGTCACTTGAAGATTGAATGTTTTTAATATTTTCAACCTCCATTTTATAATTAGTAGTCATAAAGGAAGTGATAGCGCAATCTGCAGTTCCATTTACCACAGCATCAATAGCAGCTGATTCAGAAGGGTATGTTTGAAGTTCTTCTAAATTAAGAAATCCTAATTGGTCAAAATATTCCTCTACTATTGTCAATTCCTGTATAGCAACTTTCTTACCAGACAAACTGAATAGATCTTCCACAGGTTCTCCATCAGACCGTGTGAAAATCGAATAATAGGCTAAACTGATAGGTCGAGAAAATAAAATACTGTCTTCTCGGGCAGCACTTTTAAAATAAGCTGCGACATCTAATTCTTTTGTTACTTCTAATTTTCTTCTGACATTCTTCCAATCATCAGGATAAATTGTAATATTCCAATTAAGTTCTTTTCCAATCGCCCTCATGATTTCTACGTTAAAGCCATCAACCTGACCGTCTTTGTTGACATATTCATAAGGCTCATAGGTTTTATCAATTCCGTAATTGATTGATTTTTCAGGTAAAGTAGTATTACTTTTAGCTTGACTAAACAAGTTAAGCGTTGTAATGATTACCAATAAAAAAGTTAAAGTCAGTAATTTCACTTAGTTTGGTTCAATTAAAGGTTGATACTTAAATTTTAGTTAAAATTAATATAAGTTATAGATATTATTAATAAAACACAATGGCAATACTTAAGTTTTAAAGATTTAAAATTAACATTAAAAACCGCAGTTTATTATAAATAATTAAATGGAAGAAAAGGCAAATAAAAGTGCTAAGTAGAAAGAAAAAGCTTTTATAATTATATTTAAAGCTGACACTTTCTGGGGAAAAGTATTTGATGCTATTCTATTATTGGTGATTTTTTTAAGTGTTTTAGCTGTTATTTTGGAGAGTGTCAGTGATATCCGATTAAATTATGGAATTTATTTTGTGTGGGCAGAAAGAATATTTACCGGATTTTTCCTCATTGAATATATTTTAAGAATAGTTATAGTAAAAAAACCTTGGCATTATATCAAAAGCTTTTTCGGAATAGTAGATTTACTTTCAATTCTTCCTTCATTATTGGCATTTTTCTTTGCAGGAGCTCAATCTTTAATGATTATTAGAAGTCTTAGGCTGTTAAGAATTTTTAGAATATTTAAATTAACGCAATATTTAGGTGAGGCTACTCAACTATCTTTAGCACTTTTAGCAAGCAGAAAGAAAATCACACTTTTTATCGGCACAGTACTAATATTAGTCTCTATTTTAGGTGCGATTATGTACTTAATCGAACCACCTGAAAGCGGTTTTACAAATATCCCGAAAGGCATTTATTGGTCTATTGTTACGCTTACTACGGTAGGTTATGGAGATATTGCGCCAATTACACCTCTAGGACAAATTGTAGCCTCCTTAATTATGATTATGGGGTATGGTATAATTGCGGTACCAACTGGAATAGTCACTTCGGAAATGACAAGAAATAATATAAAAACAGACCATCGCATTTGTGAAAATTGTAAATCGAACCAGCACAGTGGTTTTGCTAAGTTTTGTCATAATTGTGGAGAAAAATTACCCGAATCCCCTACATCCAAATAAAAAATATATCAACAATATTTAGTCAATTTTCGTTGTACCAACATGGAAAATTCAGGAATCAATAAAATAGAAAAATTAAGCTTTCCTTGGCAGACACAAGATCCCTTTTTGTTTTGTGTTCATCATGAGGATTTCTTCCCCAAAGGAAATAAAGAATTGGGACCTGCCGCTTCTTTAGATGGCAGAATGATTGGACAAGATTTCAACATAAAAGATGGTTGGAGAATGTACCACGGAAGTAAAGTTCCAGGTTTTCCAGCACACCCACATTCTGGATTTGAAACTGTTACAGCTGTTAGAAAAGGCTTGGTAGACCATTCGGACTCCTTAGGTGCAGCAGGAAGATTTGGCAACGGTGATGTACAATGGATGACTGCAGGAAGAGGGGTACAACATTCTGAAATGTTTCCACTTTTAAAAGAAAACGAAGAAAATCCATTAGAACTTTTTCAAATCTGGCTGAACTTACCGAGAGACAGCAAAAAAGTAGAACCCCATTTTGCAATGTTATGGCAAGATACCATCCCTATTTATAAAAGCACGGATAAAAATGGTAAAACTACCGAAGTTGAAGTAATGGCAGGAAAACTTGGAGATAAAACAGCCCCTAAGCCAGCACCTGATTCCTGGGCTGCAAATCCTGAAAATGAAGTCGCAATTTGGCACATTAAAATGGAACCAGGCGCTGAGTTTACTTTGCCTGCTTCTAACAATAAAATTAATCGAAATGTCTATTTCTTTAATGGGAAAGATTTCAAATTAAATGATACCAACCTACCCCATTACCATGGAGCTCAACTTGATGCAAGAGCAGATGTCACTTTAAAAAATGGCACCGAGGAGGCAAGATTATTATTGCTTCAAGGAAAACCAATTAACGAACCGGTGGTTCAACACGGACCTTTCGTACTCAATTATCCTGCTGAAGTAAGAGAAACAATTATGGAGTTTCAAAAAACTGAGTTCGGAGGTTGGCCATGGCCTTCATATGAGAATGTGCATGACAAAAATAAAGGAAGATTTGCCATACATGCTGATGGAAGAGAGGAAATAAAAGACTAATTAATGCAAAAAGATTTTTTCAATAATCTTTATCAAGAACATCAAAATGCAATGGGCTGTCCTTCACCCGACAGCATCATTTCATTTTATGAATCACTTTTAGGATTTATATTTCCTGATTATGGAAATGAAAAAATAGCCAATAGAGCGGATTTAGAAAATAAATATCTGAAACTAAAGGCAGAATGGCATAATCTTCTGGAAAAAAGATGTGAAAATTTACGCAGTAAGTATCCTGGAGAAGAAGAACTACTTTTCAATAGTCTTGCAAAGATTAAAGAAGCATTAGAGAAAGATATAACGGCAATTTATGAGGGAGACCCTGCTGCAAAAAGTCGTTTGGAAGTTGTTAAAACCTATCCTGGATTTAAAGCGATTGCTGCTTATAGAATAGCACACTGTATTTACACTGCTGGTTATGTATTAATTGCGCGTATAATTAGCGAGCATGCACATAGTAAAACAGGAGTTGATATACATCCAGGAGCAAACATTGGAGAACATTTTTGCATTGACCACGGTACAGGAATTGTAATTGGAGAAACGACTGACATTGGGGAATATGTCAAAATTTATCAAGGAGTTACACTGGGAGCCACCAGTGTACGAAAAGAGAATGCGAGCCAAAAAAGACATCCTACTATTGGAAATCATGTTGTGATTTATGCAAATGCCACAATTTTGGGGGGAAAGACATCCATTGGAGACCATTGTATTATCGGAGGCAACAGCTGGATAACCAAAAGCCTGGAATCACATTCCCGACTTTACTACGATTCAGAAAATAAGCACTTACGTAAAAGTAGTTTAAAATAAACTGCTTACTATAATTTTAATACGTAAACCGAAAGCTTTTTAAGTTCCAGATTCCATTTTTGAACCAGCCCAAATTCTGTTATTTAAATTTAAATCTTCCACTAATCCGATTACTAATTCTAGCATATTATAATATTCTAAAATCAACTCTTTGTTAAGATTAGTTCTGAAAATTCGTGGTTCAAATAAATTCTTTATTTCATAGATGGCTATGAATACGCTATTCCCAACAAAAGAAATGTAAACAGGTAATTTTCGCTTTTTTGCGAAGTCCGTAAGTCTTTTCATTAAAGAAGTAGATAAAATATATCTTGCTTCCACTTGGTCTTCTCCATACACAACAAAATATTTCTCGAATTCAGGATCCTCAAGTTTTACCAATGGAGGTCTACCTACATTAAAACTTTGTAATTTTTTACCTAAAAAGCCTAATGTTCTTTCCAAATAATCTGGAAGAATAAAGGTTTTTGTGCTAAAATCCTTATTAAAATCTGCTTCAAAAAAAATCCCTTCGAATATAGTATGCCATTCCGTTTTCCTATCTTTTCCTGAACCACTTTTCGTTTTATATTCAGATTTAACTTCGGAAAAACAGATATGCGTTTGCCCTACTTTACCTTCCACCAAATCTTCCGCCTTATACTTATCTGGTGTTCTGTTAAAAAGTTCACTTCTCAAATATTGAGATTTTGGGAATCCACCAACAGCATTATAAGATAAGTCATTATCAACAAAATGTACCAATTTTTGAATTACATTATCCTTATACACTTTTGTAAAACTTTTACTAAATCGTCTGAAGAAAAAAACAAATGGTAAAATAGAAAGAATTGCTACCCATACATAAATCATTACCCTGCCTTGATCCTCCTTTGGAAAAAAAATAGGGTCAAAAATAAAAGCAGAAAGAATAATCAATGAATAAGTGGCAAATAAAATAATCAGAAATCGCTTTTTGAAGCTTTTTCTCTGTTCTTCCTGCTTTTCAATTTCATGTACTAATACCGTTTCATAAAGTTCATCAAAAGATTTTATGTTTTCCATCATTCAAAAATTAAGCATTAAACAAATCTTTTGCACTAATATTTTTTCGTTCCATATCCGGAATTTCAAACCAATCTTTCTTTTTATAACTCATCATGGAAGCCAAAATATTAGTCGGAATCATTTGAACAGCATTATTATAATCCGTCACCATAGCATTATATGCTCTCCTGGCTGCTGAAATTTGCTCCTCAGCTTCCGTCCACGCGCCTTGAAGCTGTAAGAAATTAGTATTTGCTTTCAAATCAGGATAATTCTCAACTGCAACCATAATACCACTGACCTTTCCAGCAATCTTATTTTCCAACTCAATTTTTTCACTATCGGAGACTTCACCAGATATTGCTTTAGCTCTTAATGCTGTGATTTCTGTCAAAGTATCCTTCTCATGCTTCATATAAGCCTTTACCGTGTTCACCAAATTGGGAATTAAATCGTATCGCTTTTTCAACATTGCATCAATAGTTGAAAAACTATTTTCAACTTGGTTCTTTTTGTTTACCAAGCTGTTATACATTAAAACAATTATAAGTAAAAGTACTCCTACACCAATTACAATAGCCATCATGTTCTTATCAATTTATATTAATTTTTAGTTTTCAACTTCAATATATTAACACGAGATTACATAAACAATATTTTTTATTAAATAAACCATATAAAATATAAGTACAGATTTAAAACAGTATAATTTCCTTACCGTTTAGAATAAACTTAGATAATACTTTCACACTCAATTTTACTTAGATGTTTTTAGAAGATTTAGTAGGGAACACCCCCATTGTAGAGTTAAAGAATATTCCGACCAAGAAAAATGTAAAGATTTATTGTAAACTAGAAGGTCAAAATCCTGGCGGAAGTGTGAAAGACAGAGCAGCATTAGGAATGATAGGTGCTGCATTAGAAAGAGGTGATATTAAAGCTGGTGATAAACTAGTGGAAGCAACCAGTGGAAATACAGGCATTGCATTAGCTATGATAGCTAAACTAAAGGGTTTACACATGACTTTAATTATGCCCGAAAACTCAACTGCAGAACGCATACAAACGATGGAAGCTTATGGTGCTGAGGTGATTCTAACAAAAGCCGAAGGCACTATTGAATATTCCAGAACTGTGGCAGAAGAAATGGCAGCAACTGGTGAATATTTTATGCTTAACCAATTCGGTAATCCTGATAATTATAAACAACATTATAAAACGACTGGCCCCGAAATATGGAATGATACAAAAGGAACAATCACTCATTTTGTCTCCGCAATGGGCACAACAGGCACTATTATGGGTGTTTCACGCTATTTAAAAGAGCAAAATTCAGATGTTCAAATAGTGGGCACTCAGCCTACTGATGGTTCCAGAATTCCTGGAATCAGAAGATGGTCGCCTGAATTTTTACCCAAAATATTTGAAGCGAATAGGGTCGACAGAACGATTGATATCAGTGAAGAAAATGCTACTAAAATGACGCAACGAATGGCAAAAGAAGAAGGAATCTTAGCGGGTATGAGCAGTGGTGGGGCTCTGTATGCTGCTTTGCAAATTGCTGACGAAATTGAATCAGGCGTGATTGTGTGTATCACTTGCGACCGTGGAGATAGATATTTAAGCTCTGATCTGTTTAAATCCTAACTCAATTGCTTTATTTTTTGCGATATTAAAGGATAAAAGAAGACGAGCTTCATTTAAGTAATAAACTCCACCTTTTTCACCATTAAACCCGATGCAGCAGCATTTAATTTTTCAAAGCCTGGTAGATTTCCTTTTAAAGTATGTTCTAAATCTTGCAAGGAAATCTCATTTTGACCAATTCTGATTAAAGCACCCATCATTAAACGAACTTGGTAACGCATAAAACCCTTTCCTTTTACTATAAAAGCGTAGCTCGGATTAGGAAAAAAGCTTGCTGACAATTCTTTATTTACTTCTATCCTACTTTCTTTGATTTCTCGTACGGTATCTTTTCTTTCAGCATCACCAGTCATGAAATGCTTAAACTCATGAGTTCCTACATATAATTCTGCTGCCTCTTGCATTTTAGTAATATTAAGCTCCTCATTTATGCAATTCATGAAAGGAGCAGCAAAAGGATACTTTTCTCTGACAGAGGCAAAATAGTAATGATAGGTTTTTAACTGTACATCTTGAATTATATTAAAGCGTTTATCAACTATTGAAATTTCATGAACTTTTATGTCAGCAGGAAGATTTTCATCTAATAAAAATGGAAAGGAATCTAAATTTAATTCATGATTGGTAAATAATTCAAAAAAAGCAGATTGAGCTGAAACCATAGCATCGGTACGCCCCGCTCCTAATATTTTAAAATCTTTTTCTTTGAAAAGGAAATTGAAGGTTTTTTCCAGCATCCCTTGGAGCGTCTTTTGTCCAGGTTGGAATTGCCAGCCATGATACCGAAATCCCAGATATTGAATTTCAACCAAATAAAAATAATCAAATCGAGAAGCCATTAACTTTTAGTTACAAACTTCAGCACTTACTTCACTGTGTCCTCTGTTGGATTTGCAGGTCCAAGCTTTTTTGATATCTACCACTTGCCAAATGCTTCCACCAAGCTTCATTTCAATTCTATAGTATTGGTTATTGACAGAATCATCCTGGAGATTTATCTTTTCAATCATTATTACTGCATGCGTAATTAACTCATTTCCAGACTTACTTTTCGCTAAAATTTTCACTTCAGGACTAATCATTTGCTGACCAGCTATCCGGATTGCAATAGTTATAGGACTATAAGCCCAACTCAATCGCATAGTAGTCGCTTTTTGTATGGACTCATTAATCTCATCAATTTCAATATTTTCACCATTTTTGAAAACTTGTTCCTCTAACTTCCATAAAGGATCTTCAGTGCCATTTTCATCGCTATGCTGAGTGCATGAATTAAAAAGTATAGAAAAGAAAATTAAAAACAGGAGTTGACGCATAAGTTTGATTAGTAAAATATCTTCAATTTTAAGGATTTATTTTCACCTTCCAAAAGAAATTTAGCATCCTTATATTTTGGGGCACTGAAAGTATTGACTGCATCATTGCTTGTACCGTAACCTTCCTCTGGAGCTCCAACAAAATTAGTGTCCATTTCCTCATTGCCATTTTCATCATGCAAAAAAACTACAGCATATTCACCTTCTGGTAAATTTTCAAAAGTAATGGTATGTGTCTTTTGAGTTACTTTAACCTTTTTATTAGCAACAGCCTTCTTTTCATTGTCTGGAAAGGCCGTAGCATTATCGAAAACGGAAATTAATACGTGTCCATCAGTATTTCTGAATTCCCCAATCTCTAATTCCAAATTAGAAGTGGAAGTCTGAAAAAAGACAGTCAAATAAATTAATATGGTTTGAAAATATAGCATAACTTAAGTTTCTATTATAAACTGCTTCAAAGAGTAGAAGTTTTAGAAAACTGATTTCAATCAAAAACGGTATGTCCAAAATTAAATTGTGTTCATACACAAAAGCTAAATTCCCTATAACCAAAGCATATAATTCAAGCATTCATATATTAAAAGTAATGAGCCAAAATTTAATAGAAATGGTAAATACAATATAAAAATTGCCTATTTACTATTAAAAGAAGAATTTGAACTATCAATCACCTCAAATAGCCAATAATAAAAACTGTATGCCCAAATCCCTTATCTAATGTATTTTTTGTTAGATTTGTGCCCATTCACTAAAAAAATTGACTGATTGAACTATAAGCTTTATGCAAGAAGTAAATAATTTCCTCATTTTTATTGATAGTTTTATTGGAAGCGCTGCTTGGTTTCCATATGCCCTTTTAGGTACAGGTTTATTTTTCACTATCTATTTAAAATTCCCTCAGATAAGATTCTTTAAACATGCTTTAAGAATCGTTTCAGGAAAATTTGATAGAAAAGATTTGCCAGGTGATACTTCTCACTTTCAAGCGTTGGCAACTGCATTATCAGGAACAGTAGGGACAGGGAATATTGCCGGTGTAGCCTTCGCTATTCACTTAGGAGGGCCAGCTGCTTTATTTTGGATGTTGGTAACTGCTGCAATTGGTATGTGTACCAAATTTGTTGAGGTTTCGCTTTCTCACAAATATAGAACTAAACTAAGTGATGGTACAATGGCTGGTGGTCCGATGTACTATATGAAAAATGCCAATTTCACCTTAAGAGGAAAAAAAGTAAATATGAAATGGTTAGCCGCAATATTTGCTTTTGCAACTGTTTTATCCTCGTTTGGAACAGGAAGTTTACCACAAATAAATAGTATTTCCAGCACTATGCTAGCCACATTTGGAATTGACCAAATGCTTACTGGAGCAGTGTTAGCTGTATTTTTAGGTTTGGTAATCATTGGAGGAATCAGTAGGATTGCCGCTGTAACCTCTAAATTGGTGCCAGCCATGGCCATTATATATTTTATAGGCGCTTTTGCAGTTATCCTCTTTAATTACGAAAACATTATCCCTTCACTTATTGCTATTTTTGGCGATGTTTTCACGGGCTCTGCTGCAACAGGCGGATTTATAGGAGCAAATATTGCATATGCATTCAATAGAGGTGTAAATAGAGGTTTATTCTCCAATGAGGCCGGACAAGGTTCTGCCCCAATTGCGCACGCATCTGCAAAAGCAAATGAACCTCTTTCAGAAGGTATTGTTGCCATTCTTGAGCCGTTTATCGATACTATTATTATTTGTACCGTTACTGGTCTTGTGCTTTTATCTTCAGGAGCATGGAATGAAAAACATGTTAACAAATTTGAATATTCTGAAATTGAAATATTAGAGAGACAATATGTTGAATCTAATGAAGAGCATAAAAACAAAATTTACCTTCATATAAACGATGAAGAAAAACTACCAACTTATACTGGAGAAATAGAAGTTCTTAATGGCGAAATCCAAAATAATGATGATTTCACTTTTATCCATAGCAGAAGTTTTGCAGATAATATTAAAGTTTTTAAAGATGAAGGCTTATTAACAGATGAAGTTTTCACTGGTTCAGTAGCCATCACAAATGGAAAAGTATCGGATAATAGACCTATCAAATTTATTGGTGAGTCTTTAGTTCATAGTGCTCCTTTAACAGCTATAGCTTTCAATAGGGGATTTTTTGGGGATTTCGGACAATACATTGTTTCCATTGGTTTACTATTATTTGCCTTCAGTACTGCCATTAGTTGGTCTTATTATGGAGATAGAGCTATGACTTATTTATTCGGTCCAAAGTCTGTTATCTATTATAGAATCGTTTATGTGGTGGCTTTCTTTTTCGCTGCTTTTCAAGATACTACCATAATTTGGACATTATCTGCAATCACAATTGCCTTGATGACTATACCAAACTTGATCGGAATATTATGGCTAAGAAAAGATATGAAAAAGACGATTGGGGAATATGGTGATTTCTTTGAAGAGAATTTCCCAGGTGAGAAGCATCCTAAATTCAAATAACATTTTTGGATAAATATAAAATGTAAAGGCTGTCCATTGTGTGACAGCCTTTTTTATAGATATTCCATAAAATCTTTCGTTAGGATTGAAAATTCTTTAAAATACTTTGTAAAAACTTTTACCGTCAGTTGACATCACGAAATCCGCTTTAGTTAAAAGTCTAGTTAAGAACGCATTATTCTCATCTTCTAATTGATAGCTTCCTTGATACACGATTTCATCATCTTGACCTAGTACTATTATTATCTCTGCATTTTCACACTCTAGAATTCCTTCCTCTCTTAATTCTTTTTCAATTTGAATCATTTCGGAATCAATATCCAACAATTTTATCATTTCAGCATCAGAATAATGTGGATTTACAGTAGCTTCATTTGAAGCTGCAGATGCAGTAAAATTGATTGTAAAACTCATCATAAGAGATAAGGCAATCATTTTGGCGGTAGTCTTAATAGTTTGCATGTTTTTTAGATTTTTTGTTAAAATATTGTTTTGTTATTGTTTGTATAGCTAAGACGCTGCCAAAAATTGAATAGTTGCAGATATGCGTTTAAATGGCTTTAAAAGGGTTTTTTGAATTTATTAGATATCAAATGTGTTCATTTATGAACATATAAAATCCCAAGTGCGAACACCTATCCTACATATTGCTTTAGATTACTTATGACAGAACCATAGTAAGCGCTACCAAATAAATTCATGTGGATCAGTAAAGGATAAATATTATAAAGGGATATCCTATTTTGAAAGTCCGGCTCTAGGGGACAGTGATGATTGTAGGTTTCATAAAACTTAGTATCAAAGCCTCCAAACAGGTGAGTAAAAGCAATATCAGTTTCTCTAAAATTATAATGAATGGACGGGTCGATGAGGTAGGGTTTTTCATTCTCGCCTATCATAAAATTACCACTCCATAAATCTCCGTGGACTAAAGAAGGTTTTGCATCTGGTAATATTTCATTTAGCTTCTGAAACAATTGTTCAAACAGGCCGATATCAGCAGTTGATAAATAAGCATTTTTTTGAGCTAATTCAATCTGGGGAAGTAGTCTTTGATTTATAAAAAAATCAATGAAATTAGGAATATCTTCATTTGACTGGTGCAAATTTCCAATAAAGTTGCTTTGATGCCAGCCGAAATAATGAGCTGGCTGTTTGTGCATCAATGCTAATTGTTCGCCAAAATTCTCCCATGCGTTGGGAGTTTTTAAACCAGCTGAAATAAAAGGTAAAACTAAAACCTCATAATCATCAATTTTTTCAAATGTTATAATTTCTGGAGTTGCAATACAATCCAACTTGGCAATAGCTTTCAGTCCATCAAGTTCTTTTGCAATTATCCCTGGAACTTGATTATTGCACTTCACAAAAAAATCATCTCCTTCTACGGAATATCGAAAAGCTTCATTTATACTTCCTCCATCAACTGATTGAATATGGTAGATTTCCTTACCATGAAATGAGTTCAATTGATTTTCTATAGATTTTGGAAGCATTACATCAATCTTTTAGAGATAGAACTTATGGCTTAATTTACTTACAAAAGGGTAAAGAAGTCAAAAAAAATATGCGTAATTCACATTTCATAAAACTAATTTGCTTCAAAAGTTTTATAAGATAAAAATTCTAAAAATAAATAACATGAAAATATCCATGATAGCGGCAAAGGCAAATGATAATGCCATTGGAAAAGATAATGATATGATTTGGCATTTACCAGATGATTTAAAATATTTCAAAGACAAAACAAGAAACCGTCATATTCTGATGGGTAGAAAGAATTTCGATTCTTTAGGTGAAAAATACCAACCTTTGCCACAAAGAATCAACATTGTAATTACTAGAAATAAGGATTGGCAGCATGATGGCGTAAAAGTATTTCATGACGTTGAGGATGGAATCGCTTTCGCTAAAGAAAATAATGAAGAAGAATTGTTTATAATCGGTGGTGGCGAAATATACAAAGAAGGACTGAAATTTGCCGACCGGTTATATATCACAGAAGTTGATGCAGAATTCCCAGACGCAGAAGCCTACTTCCCTGAGTTTGATAAATCCGAATGGAAAGAGGTAAGCAGAGAACATCATTCAAAAGATGAAAGACATCAGCTAAACTTTGATTATGTAGTTTACGATAGGAAATCATGACTTTCCTTACACTAACTTTCTATTAGCAATTTTGCAATCGAATTACTTTTAATTATATTTATTAACATATGCATTGACATTATTGATGCGTACATAAATTAAATTTTAATTAAATGTCAAAAAAGTGGCCAATATCCTTAGAAGAATTCATGGAATTGAGTTTGGATATTATGTGCAAAATTGACAAAACTGGCAAATTCACTTCCATAAGCAAAGCTTCAAAAAAAATTTGGGGATATAATCCCGATGAATTAGAGCAAAAGCTTTTTCTGGATTTTGTTTCCCCGGAAGACTTAGAAGCCACTACAGATATTTACCAAAAAATACTGAAAGGGGACAATTTAACATCCTTTCAAAATCATTATCGACATAAAAAAGGCCACCTCATCCCTATGGTTTGGTCGGTAAAATATGATAAACAGCAAGAAATAATTTATTGCGTTGCTAAGGAAACAATACCACCAAAGGATTACGAAAAAGAAAAAATACTGAAAACTTCTCAAGCCATCATAAACGGTACCCAGAACCTAATCTGGAGTATTGATAGAAATTATATTTTGCTAGCCTGCAATGAGGCAATGAAAAAACGTTTTCTTCGTGATTTGAAGTTTGACCTGAAAGTGGGTCAAAATATGCTTGAAATTCCAATACTAACGGAAGAATACGTAAACAAATGGAAAAAGCTATACGACCAATGTTTGAAAGGTGAAAAAATCAATATCGAAATCTCCCCTTCTGGCAATAAAGTGCTAAAACCTGTCTGGATTCAAGCCAACCTCACCCCCATGTATGAAAATAATGAAATTGTAGGTTTGGTTTGTCATAGTTCTGATATCACAGATAAAAAAACTATTGAAAGCGAATTAAAGAAAAATAGTGAATTGGTAGAAAGCATTCTGGAACATATACCAATGGGCGTGGCTGTGAATGAGATTAGTTCTGGAAAGCAATTATTAATGAATAGTGAATTTAGCAAAGCCTATGGATGGCCTGAAAGCGACTTAAATGATGTTAAAACATTTTTCGAAAAAGTCTATCCTGACCCGACATATCGGAAAGAAATCCGGCAAATAGTAATGGCAGATATGGAAAGTGAAGATATGAGTAGAATGCAATGGAATGAGATTAGCATTACTACCAAAAAGGGCGATACTAAATTTATAGATGCTAAAAACATCCCTTTAATTGATTTAGATTTAATGATTTCAACTGTTTTAGATGTCACGGAAAAAGTAAAAAACAAAAAAGGAGTTGAAAGAGCTTTAGCAGAAAAGAAAAATATCTTGGAAAGTATTTCTGATGCTTTTTATGCTTTAGATGAACAGTTTAGGTTTACCTATGTGAATGAAAGTGCGCTCAAAACCATGGGGAAAACCCAAAAAAATTTGATAGGTAAATATTTGTTTTCTGAATTTCCTGAACTGGAAAAATCGGTTTTTAAAGACTATTTACTTGAAGTTCAACAAACAGGAAAACCAGCTCAATTCGAGTTTTATTATCAATACTTCGATTTATGGTTTGATGAAAATATTTATCCAAGTCAAGATGGGTTTTCCGTTTACTACAAAGATATTACGGATAGAAAAATCATCTCTCAGGCATTAGAGGAAGCTTATGAGAAAGAAAATGAAATTCTTGATAGCATATCAGATGCATTTTTAGCGGTGGATGAAGAAAATAATTTTACCTATTTGAATAAAAAAGCTGAAAATCTTTTAAACATAAAAAAAGAACATGCATTAGGTCAAAATATATGGGATATTTTCGATCATGCCATTGAAGATAATGTAAAGAAAAATTTAGCTGACGCTAAAAAGAATAAGACCTCTATCGTTTTTGACTATTTTAATGAACCCTTAAAAACTTGGTTTAATATTAGAAGTTATCCATCTAAAAATGGCCTATCCATCTATTTCAGAGATATCACCTTTGAAAAGCATCAGCAAAAAGAATTAGAAAAGCTTAATGCGGATTTGCAAGATTACACCAAAAAATTAGAAACAAGCAATAAGGAATTAGAGCAATTTGCTTATATCGCTTCTCACGATTTGCAGGAACCGCTTAGAATGGTATCGAGCTTTATGGCGATGTTGAAAAATAAATATGAAGTTGAATTAGATGAAAAAGCTCATTCTTATATCGACTTTGCTGTTGATGGCGCTCATCGAATGAGACAAATCATCATCGATTTATTAGAATTCTCAAGAGCTGGTAACCATCAGGAATCAATAGAAAAATTAAACTTAAATGTTGAGATTGATGAAGTCCTAAGCTTACTGCACTCTAGCATTAATAATAAAAATGTGAATCTAGAGATAGCCGAACTTCCTGATGTTTATTATTCTAAAACTGCAATAAGACAGCTTTTTAGAAATTTAATAGGGAATTCAATCAAGTATTCAAATAAAGATAATAACCCGATAATTGAAGTAAATTGGACAGAAAACAAAAGTGAGTTTCAGTTTGAAATAACTGACAATGGTATTGGAATAGATGAAATATACCACGAGAAAATATTTCAAATTTTCCAGAGGTTACATTCCAAATCAGAATATGAAGGCACTGGTTTAGGTTTAGCAATTTGCAAAAAGATAGTAGAAAGATACAGAGGTAACATTTGGGTAGAATCTCAATTAGGAAAGGGGAGCAGTTTTTTCTTTACTTTACCAAAGAATATAGATTATGCATAATAAACATATACCAGTAATAGGAATCGGTGCATCTGCAGGTGGGCTTGAACCCCTAGAACTATTCTTCAATAAAGTATCAAATGATTCTGGCTTTGCTTACATCATCATACAACATCTAGCTCCTGATTATAAAAGCTTAATGGATGAGTTATTGGCGCGCCATACTAGTTTGCCCATAAAAATCATTGAGGATGGCATAACGGTAGAAGCCAATACAATATACCTCAACCCACCAAAATATTTTGTGGAAATATCTTCTAATCACCTATACCTTAAAGAGAAGGCTGACAGAAAGTTGGCATACCCTATCACTTCCTTTATGCAGTCATTGGCAGAGGATAAAAAAGAGGAATCAGCTGGTATAATACTTTCAGGAACAGGTAGCGATGGTGCTGACGGAATAAAATTTATTAAAGAAAAAGGTGGAATAGTATTAGTACAAGATCCTGAAACTGCAAAGTTTGACGGCATGCCAAAAAATGCTATCCACACAGGTGCTGTAGATAAAATATGCCAAGTAGAAAAAATGCCTTTTGAATTAGGTTTATTTTTTAAAAGCCATGAAAAGCTTTTACAGATAGATTTCAAAAAGGAAGAAAATAGCCGTTTAATAAACCTAATATTAAAGGAAGTAAAGAAACAAACCAAAATAGATTTCACAGGGTATAAATACTCCACCATTTATCGAAGAACTGTGAAAAGGATGGGCTTGCAAGGCAATAAAGAATTAGAAGAATACTACCATTATGTATGTGATAATTCAGAAGAAAGTTACCTATTAGCAAAAGAACTTTTGGTTGGCGTCACTAGATTCTTTAGAGATCAAGAAACTTTTCATGTTATTAATGAAGAAGTAATTCCACAAATAATTGAGCAAGCTTCCGAAAGTAGAAACATTAGAATATGGGTACCTGCGTGTTCTAGTGGTGAAGAAGCCTATTCCATTGCCATTTTATTAAAAGATTACCTTAAAAAAAACAGTTTACAATATGATGTAAAGATTTTTGCAACTGATTTAGATGTTGATGCAATTAGAATGGCTGGAAATCAAATATTTCCAGAAAGTATATCAAATGAGGTTCACCCCTACTTATTAAATGCCTATTTCATTCCTACTAAAGGAGGATATAGAGTTGCTAAAGAAATAAGGGACATGATCACTTTTTCAGTTCATAACCTTATTCAAGATCCACCATTCAGTAAGATTGATTTCCTTAGTTGTAGAAATTTACTAATATACCTTAATCAGGATATTCAGAAAAACCTTTTTTCAGCTTTTCAATATGTTTTAAATCCTGGAGGTTTTTTATTGTTAGGATCGAGTGAAACCATAGGGGAATCAGAAGAGAATTTCAGTGAGTTTAATAGAAAACATAAAATTTACGTCAACAAAAAAAATTCGAAAGTACTACCTAATAGTCAAGTGTTTACAGACAGTAGTTTGTTAAAAAGTTCTTTCACTCCCCCTGACTCAACGAGTCAAATACGATTTAAAAATTCACCTAAAACAGAAAAAAGACATCTACAAAACATTCAGGAATTCCTTATTCAGCAGTATGTACCTGATGCTATTGTTTTCAATTCATCATTTGAACTAGTTCACACCACAGGGAAAACAAACAAATGGTTGAAATTACCATTAGGGGAATTCAGTTTAAATATTTTAAGGATGATTCCCGAACAGATAAGCCTGGTGTTTGAATTAACTGCCAATAAATTAATTCAAGAAAATGAGGAAGTCAGTCTTAAAAATGTTGAAATACAGGATGAAATGGCTGATGTTTTTAATTCAGACCTTATCAATATTCATTTCAAAAAATTAGAGAGACAGGGTGATTCTTTATACATCGCATTTTTCTTAAGCCCTGAAAACCAACAAACCTCCATAAAACCAGCAAAAGTTGATTTAGATTTAGCTTCAAAAGAACGCATTCAACTATTAGAAAATGAATTAAAACTTAATAAAGAAAATCTACAAGCCACTATTGAAGAATTAGAATCAAGCAATGAAGAATTACAATCCTCCAATGAGGAATTACAAACCTCCAATGAAGAATTAGAATCTATAAATGAAGAGTTATATTCAGTAAATGCAGAATTTCAGGAAAAAGTAGAGGAATTATCGGATACCAATAATGACCTAGACAACCTTATAAGAAGCACCAACATCCCGATTTTATTCCTAAATGAACAACTCAATATCAGAAGGTTTACACCGGCCATCACAGAAATCATGAGTATACTTCCGCAAGATATCGGAAGGCATATTAGTCACTTCAAATCAGAGATTCAGTTAGTAGAAATTGTAGATCGAATAAATCAAGTTCATAAAACTCAGCAAGCCATAGAAGCCAGTGTTGAAGATCAAAATGATCGGAAATTTATGATGAGAATATCACCGTTCAAAAGGAGTAAAGGTGAAACGAAAGGGATCGTTATTGCATTTATTGAAATCACAGCATATACAAAAGCAAATAATGACCTACAATCATCAAAACATGAACTGAAAAACATAAATTTAGAGCATGAAACGCAGTTAGAGTTATTGAAAATAATTACGAATAATTCTATTGAAATAATTAGTGTACATGACTTAATGGGAAATTTTGAATATGTTTCTCCATCTGCGAAAAAAATTATTGGTTATCAACCAGACGAATTAATTGAAAAACATCCTTTTGAATTTATACAAAACAAGAAATATCAAAAACTATGGACAAAATCAATTGAGAAAGTAAAAGCAGGAGACTCAATTGGGAAAATTCAGCTGGAAGCTTTCACGAAGAAAAATGAAAAAATATGGCTTGAAGTAAGATTAACTCCAATTTACAATAATACTGCTAAAATTGACCAAATCATTGCCAATACCACTGATATAACAAAAAGAATTCAGTTCGAATATGAGTTACATAAACTTTCTTTAATAGCACAACAAACCAGAAATTCAGTAATAATTACAGATATAGGTGGTCGAATTAATTATGTTAATGATTCCTTTTTAAAGCTGACAGGCTATAACGAGTCTGATATAATGGGAAGAAAACCAGGCGAGTTTTTGCAAGGTCCAGAAACCGATCAAAGGACGATAAAAATTATGTCGGAAGCTATTGCAGATCAAAGAGGGTTTGAAGTTGAGACCGTTAACTACAGCAAATCTGGCTATAAATACTGGACAAATATAGTTTGTGAACCTATGTTTGATCGAAATAATGAGATTATGGGTTTCTTCTCTATTCAGAATGAAATAAGTGCCAAAAAAGATTATGAAGAGCAAATTGAATCTTTAAATCAAATCCTTAAATCAAGAAATAATAAGCTTACAGGACTGAATAAATCATTAGAGGAGTTTGCTTATATCGCTTCGCATGATTTAAAAGAACCTGCAAGAAATATAAAAAGCATCTTAGAATTGATATTAAAGAAATCTGGAGACCAACTAGGTGAAAAGTTATCGAAATATATGGATATGGCGGTTTCCGCAGGAGATAAAATGAACCAGCTTATTAATTCATTACTGGAGTTTTCAAGATCAGGAGTGCTTAATGAAGATTTAAAAACAATTACTGTTAAAGATGCATTCGAAGAATTGAAGTTTTCATTAAATCCTTTGATAAAAGAACATCATGCACAAATTAAATTAGTAGATAATATTGAGGAATTTCATGCATATCCTATACTATTTGGAAGATTACTTCAAAATCTTGTACAAAATGCCATAAAATATCGTTCTGACAATAAGCCCATTATCACCATTAAAGCAGATGAAAATGATTTATTTTATGTGTTTTCTGTAGCCGATAATGGTATAGGTATTTCTGAAAAGGATTTTGATAGAATTTTCAAAGTCTTTCAAAAGCTGCATAATACTGATTCGGAAAGCCACGGAATAGGATTAGCCGTTTGCAAAAAAATAGTAGAAACGCATTTTGGTGAAATTACCATTGAAAGCCAGGAAGGACTTGGCTCTACTTTTCACTTTAGTATCAGTAAACAACTGTAGTAAATCTATTTTTAAAAGGAACTTCTAACTAATTGATACTGGTTTAGGGTACTATTTAAAGCAAATAACCAAATTATATTTTTTGTAATAATCCCCATTTTTTATGATAATAAAGGAAAATAAAGGACTGAAGATATTATTAGTAGAAGATAATCCTGGCGATCAGGTATTAGTCTCTGATTATCTTTATGCTGAATTTTCAAAACTAAATCTTGATATTGCCAGTAATTTCAAGGAAGCTAAGACTCACTTAACCAATAATAAACAAACATACAAGATTATTTTATTGGATTTGAGTTTACCAGATATTGACCAAAGTAACTTAATAAAAGAAATTGTGGTCTGTGCTCCAAATACACCGGTTATTATACTTACGGGTCAAGATGATATTCATACAGCTATTCAAGCCCTTACGCTAGGCTGTACCGATTATTTATTGAAAAATGAAATTAGCAGTAAAGGACTTCGAAAAAGCATTACTTACGCTTTTGAACGCAAGCATATTGATAAGCAGCTTGAATTATCGGTTAAAAGATACCAGCAACTTTTTCAATTAAATCCACAGCCTATTTGCGTCATCAATAGCAGCACAGGAGAATTCTTAGAAGTTAATAATGCAGCTCTTAAAAAATATGGGTTTACTAAAAATGAATTTTTAAAAATGAGAATTCACCATATTGATTTGAATTATGCAAAAGAGAAATTCAACCAGCACATATCAGAAGAAGAAATTTTAAAAAATGAAAACCTACATGAGCATATTTTAAAAACTGGAAAAAAAATAAAGGTTAAGCTATACGGGAATGAAATTGATTATCAAGGAATAGAAGCTACTTTATTAATGGCACTTGATATGAGCGAAACACAATCATACATTAGTCAAATCGAATTTCAAAATCAACAGCTGAAAGACATCGCATGGGAACAATCACATTTGGTTCGTGCACCCTTAACTCGAATGATGGCCATTATCAATAGATTAGAAAAAAAGCATTTCGAAGATATGAATGAAGTAGATAATGAATGTTCCTATTTACTGAAAAATGTTTTGAGTTCAGCACATGAAATTGATTCTGTAATCCGCAGTATTGTGGATAAAACGAGTAACAGAAATAAATAAATCCACTTATAAAAATTCTTTACTATCCCATCATTACTTTTAGTAGTATTGCGAGCGATGAAAACACCAATTCAACTTTCGGGTCTACTATTTTTTCTTTTAGGAGTGCTTCTCTTCAAAAGCCCAAAATCAAGCACAGCAAACGCAGTATACGCTTCAAAAAACAAAAGAGAATATTGTATTAGATGGAGAATTAAATGAGTTGATTTGGAAGAATTCAGAGGTCGCAACCGATTTCTTTATGACCATTCCAAATGACGACCGCCCAGCGCCTATGGATTCAGAAGTCCGGATGACTTACGATGAACAAAATTTCTACTTTGCCATTACCTGCTTCGATGGGAAAGATGGTTATGTAGTACAATCCTTACGGAGAGATTGGGAAGGATCTCTTAATGAAAATTTCTCCATCTTTATTGACCCTTATAATGATTTTACCAATGGATTTTCCTTTGGAATTACGCCTTTTGGAGTGCAAAGAGAAGCCACAATAGATGAAGGTTCAAATACCAATTCCGATTGGGATAACAAATGGTATTCGAATGTAAAGGTCTACGATGACAGATGGGTAGCGGAAATCGCCATACCATTTAAATCCATTCGCTACAGCAATGAAAATAGAGTTTGGAATATACAATTCACCAGAAATCACTTAAAAAGAAATGAGCAAAGCAGCTGGATTGCAGTTCCGCAGCAATATAACGCCAATGCTTTAACGTTTTCAGGGCAAGTTAAATGGCCAGAAAATCCACCAGAAGCAGGTACTAATATTTCATTTATTCCGTATGTATTAGGTGATTATAGCAGAAATTATGAGGAACCGCTACTAGATGACGGCTTGGGAGCAAATACTGGATTTGACGCAAAAATCGGTCTTTCTCCCTCTCTGAATTTAGATTTAACGGTAAATCCTGACTTCTCACAAGTAGAAGTAGATCGACAGGTCATTAACTTAAGTCGGTTTGAAGTTCAGTTTCCTGAGCG
The DNA here is from genome assembly GCF_035704835.1 of Marivirga sp. Lineage (GTDB taxonomy): Bacteria > Bacteroidota > Bacteroidia > Cytophagales > Cyclobacteriaceae > Marivirga. The sequence continues at coordinate 45,957 of NZ_DASSWQ010000005.1, forward strand.
TAGACAATTTTTCCTGGAAAATGCTGACCTCTTCAGCAAATTTGGTCTACCACAATCTCGTGCTTTTTTCTCTCGAAGAATCGGAATCACTACAGATACTTTAGGTCGTTCGGAACAAGTACCGATTTTAGGAGGCGCCAGAATGAGTGGAAAATTGAATGAAAAATTAAGGATAGGCGTATTGAATATGTTGACTGATAAAAGGGATGATCTTAACCTGCCGTACCAGAACTATACTGTTATAGCACTCCAACAGAATATTTTAAAACGCTCAAATGTTGCTTTCGTATTTGCAAACAAAGAAAATTTAGGAGTAGAAAAAGGCAAAGATATCAGCGAATACAATCCTCAAGTAGCCAGAAGAGAGATTCAAGGAAATGACACCACCACGAGCTATAAACTTTATAATAGAGTGTTAGGTGCAGAATTTAATCTTTTTACAGAAGATACGCGCTGGGCAGGTGATTTTTATTACCAGCGCTCTTTTGATAACTGGAATAAAGAAGGAACTTATAACCACGGAGCTTATGTCCGTTATCAAAGAAGAAATTATGCCGTCCGTTGGGTTCATACTTCTATAGGAGACGGGTTCAATGCTGAGATGGGTTTCGTACCTAGAGTTGGCTATAATCAAGGATCTTTGAGTCCTTCCCTCACTTTTTATCCAGAAAATGATAAAGTCATTAATCACAGTCTAAGTATGGAAATTTCATACACCACCAATACCGATTTCAGTAGAATAACTGACCGATCTTTGGGCTTGTCTCATGATGTCAATTTCACCAATACTTCTTCCGCTTCAATAGGTTTTAGCAGAAATTATGAATACATGTTCTTCGATTTTAGTCCTATTGCACCCTTTAATGAGAATTTATTAGAAAGTGGTACAGAATATGAATGGAATGTGGTTCAAGCAGATTATACTTCCGATAGGCGTTCTGTTGTTAACTATGATGTAAGTACGAGTTACGGTGGATTTTATAATGGTACACGGTTCAATTTAAACGGTAATATTGGGTATAGATTTCAGCCATATGGTTCTTTCGCAGTCCGATATGATTACAATTCAATTCAGCTGGCGGAAGGCTTCGGAGAAGCTAATTTTTACCTCATCGGCCCAAGATTAGATTTAACGATGACGGATGCCATATTTTTCACTGGTTTCGCACAATACAATAACCGATTTGATAATGTCAATTATAATTTGCGTTTCCAATGGCGATTTGCACCTGCCTCGGATATATTTTTAGTTTATACCGAAAATTTTGCGCCCAACGGACCCGTTGATTTCATTCCAGGGGATAATACCAAAAATAGAGCATTAGTCTTAAAACTTACTTATTGGTTAAATTTGTAAGTAGGAAATGATACCAATACCAGAGAATTAAAACCAATGAATATACTAGAACTTAATCAAAACATAGCCATCTGCCACATTCTTGGTAATTGTGGTTAAAGCAGAAGTCGCCACTTTTGTTTTCTCCCATAATTCGTTCCTTCCCAAATCCATCATGTATAGAGATTGACCACAAATTATAATTTCTGCACCAGCTTCATCTAAAGCTTCTAAAAGCGGAATGTTTGGATTCTTCGGGATTCTATATTTCTCAAAATAATTACCATGTGAAAGTAGATCAAAAACAGCAGGTCCGTGCACCACGACTTTTACATCCAAATCAGCAGGTGAAACTCCTTCAATACCATGCAAATTCATTAGTCGGGCAATGTTATTTACCCAAAAAGAATATTCTTCAGGCATTTCATTACCAGATACCAGTTCGACTATAACTTTTACTTTAGAACCTTCCTCTAATTCTTCCACTAAATTTTCCATTTTGTAGATGCCGCCAAAACCCTTCACAATAGGATATTGAGCTTCTTGGCCCTTAGCAGAAAAATTAATTAAAATAATTATGACAAAAATTGACCAGATATTTTTCATATGATGATTTTTTAAGTTTCGTCCTTGAAATTACATTATTATTCGGATTTTAACTTATCAAACGGCATTTAAAGGATAGTTTTCAGGTTGGAAGTTACATTTTATCACATTTAGCTTAATTAATTGCTTAGATAATAGTTAATTTGCAACTTTTTAAAATGAACTTCATAATTAATGGCATTACAAGAAGAATTTGAACAACAAGGCGTTTGGCTTTTCAAATACAGAGGAACACTTCCTATTTTAATATTATTTATTGGCTTGGCTATCTATTTGTATGCAGCCTTAAACCCATCCGAATTTTTAATTCAAGACCCGATAATCAAGAATTATTACCTCATTTTCTGTATTGCAGTCAGTTTATTTGGGCAGTATATTAGAGCTTATACGGTGGGTCATACTCCTAAAAATACCTCAGGAAGAAATACAGGGAAGCAAGTAGCAGATACCCTAAATACAACAGGTATTTATTCCACTGTAAGGCATCCACTTTATGTTGGGAATTTTTTTATGTGGTTGGGTCCAGCTTTACTTACTGAAAATATTTGGTTTAATGTGGCTTTTGTATTATTCTATTGGGTATATTATGAAAGAATAATGTTTGCCGAAGAGCAATTTTTAAGAAGAAAATTTAAGGAAGTATATACCGATTGGGCTGAGAAAACTCCTGCATTTATTCCTACTTTTAAGAACTTCAAAAAGCCAAATCTACCTTTTAGTTGGAAGAAAGTATTGAAAAAAGAGAAAAATGGATTTGCTGCAATTTTTATTATCTTTTGCGTTTTTGATGTATTGGCGGAGCTACTCAAAGGTACCCAAAATTTTAATATATCTTTGATCATTGCTGCAGTCGTTTCCATTGTTATCTATTTAATTTTAAAAGCATTGAAACGTTCTGCTTTATTAAGGCAAGAAGATGGAATGTAACTGAATAAGGATCCATTAAAAGGTATTGATGGATTCTTATTCAATCCTATACCTAGTTTATTAAAGAAGATAAAATATCCCGCTTACTTAATTTCTAGAGAAAAAATTATCCTTGGATGGGACTATTATTTTCAGTGCTGTCTTGAGCGTTTCTAGTTTTATTCTTAAAAAGATTTTTGAAAAAACCGTCTTTTGTATTCGATGTAGAATCCTCAGGTTGATTTACTTTTTCTCTTTTGGCTTTTGCTGCAGCAGAATCTCTGTCAGCAGCTTGTTGTAACAAAACATCATTACCTACAAGCTCCATGTATTTTACAAAATCAACATTATAATTAAACCTTTTGGTATTGTCCCATGCATCTGCACCATCTGCTAATTGAGCACTATCAAACTCTTGCGTGACACTATCTGCTGTTCCAGCCTCTGCCATTTCAGATAGATCCCTTTTTCGGATATTCAATAAAGAATCAACTTCATCACTATATACTTCCTTCTGCTTTACTCTCAATAGCTCCTGTTGTTTCCAGTAGCCATATTTTTTTTCTGATATGCCGTAAATATTTGTTTCGTAATTGCTGGTGGAAGCATTAGCATTTATAACTATTGAATCGCCTTTAAATAGGGAAAATCTTTCTCTTTGTTCTTCTTTATCTAAAATATAAGAACTCTGAAATGCAGCGCAGACCATTTTATCTTTACAGGCTGTAAAGGTAAAAATCACCATAAAACATATCAGCGCATACTTTCTCAAATTCTTATTATTTTAACATTAAATATACTGATGACTCAATATACTCAGCCCATTCTTCATACATTTTAGCTGATGGGTGTAACTCATCTTTCGCAACATAGGTTTTATCCCAAACCGCTTTTAATGAAATAGGTGTAATATCAAAAAACATAACGCCATAATCATTGGAGATGTTTTGCGCTATTTGATTATATAATTTTAATTCTTTACCGATCAATTCTGCATTTTTGTTATTCTTCTTTACAAATGGAGTAACTCCGTAGTCTGGAATACTAACTACAAAAACATTTTCAGCTTTTTTCCCAGCTAATTGTATAGCTTTTTTTAATAAAAACTCGAATTCCTCTTCATATTGCTTGATTCCATAGCCTCTGTATTGATTATTAACACCAATCAACAGACTCACTACATCATAGGTATTATTAGCTAACTCTTTATCCTTTTCAATAGCTGAAATCAACTCATCTGTTGTCCAGCCTGTAGTTGCCACTATTTTTTCTAACTTCAAGTCTATACCTTTTTGATTCAATTTTGTGACCAAAAGTTGAGACCAAGTACTATCAGAATCTACAGCTTCTCCAATAGTGTAAGAGTCACCTAATGCTAAGTAAGAAATCTGTTCTTGAGCCATAAGATTAACAGTAGCGAATAAAAAAATGATTAAAAATTTGATGTTTTTCATTTCAAAATTATAAATAAAGTGCAATTTAAAATAAATTAATTAAAATTAAAAGATTCTTCAGAGATTCGTGAGATGAAAATAAATAGTTGATAATTAAAAAAAGAAAAACTACTAAATTAGATTTATACAAAAAGAGTAAAAAATTAAAATTTTACAATTTTTAAAAAAATTGCAAATTATTCATATACATTTATCTACACTTAATCGAAAAACCTTATTTAATACCATTTTTTTTTATTTTTTTTAATTAGTGATGTTTCACTAAATCAAACCTTAAAATTAAAGTCAATATATTGAAACCATTTTTTACACTAATTTTAATTGCTTTTGTTCCTTTTTTTATTTTTTCACAAGAGGAAATTAGTACGGAAGGTTTACCTGGAAACGTAAACAGCAGTACCCAAGACGTAAGACCCATCATTTCCGATGACGGTAAAAAATTATATCTAAATAGAAGATTTCATCCTGAAAATATTAGAGGAGAAAAAGATTTCCAAGATGTTTGGGTTAGTGAATTTGATTCAAGAGGAATTTGGACTAAGCCAAAGAATTTAGGAGAGAACTACAATAATAAACAAGCAAACGATTTGGTGAGAGCCAGCAAAAATGATGATTCACTTATTTTTGTAAACGCTCGTTACCGAGGTGTAAGTTCTGAGTTAGCGTTATTTACTAAAGGCAGCACCGACCCTAAAGAATTACCAATAGATGGCTATTACAACAATAATCCTTATGTAGATTTTGATTACAATTTCAAACATAAAGTCATTTTGATGGCCGTTGAAAGAAAAGATTCCGAAGGTGACCAGGATTTGTACTACAGTGTTTATCAGGAAGATTCGAAAAGATTTAGCACTCCAATGAGTATGGGTGAAGCGCTTAATTCTGAAAAAGCAGATTTCGCTCCCTTTTTAACCAATGATGGTAATACAATTTTCTTTGCTAGCTATGGTCATAATGGACAAGGTGCTGCTGATATATTTATGGCCTATCGAACCGGTGATAGCTGGAACGAATGGACAGAACCAGAAAATTTAGGAGCCGTGATCAATACAAAATTTGAAGAAACTTTTGTCTCAATTGATCCGAGTTTGAATTACCTCTATTATGATTCTTACCCAGCCAATTCAGAAAATAGAAATATTTGGAGGGCTACACTTTCTGATGAAATAAAAGAAAAAATAATTGCTGCTCGCAACAAAAGCAAGCAAACCAAAATGCCTACACCCGATATTGAGAAGAAAGAAGAAATTATTTTAGAGCCTATTGTTGAAAAGACAGTAGTTGCACAAAATGCTGAGGTGAATCCAAAACAAGAGCAAATCGGAGAAGTTCCCTCAGTGGTATTAGCAGAAACAAAAGAAGTTAAGAATGAAAATGGCACACAACCAAATGGAGTCACTATCATTCAGGAAATGGATTACCAGGCTGAATTAGAAGCCACTAAGAACCAAGGTTTTTTCTCTAGAATAGGGCAAAGACTAGGCATTGCTGGTAAGGAGGAGGATATCAAATTGATTGATGTTGGCTCCAAAGGAATGAAAATCAATAGAAACATCTATTTTGAATTTGACTCAGAAAAGTTGCCAATCAGATTTAATAATCTTTTAGATCAAATAGCTGCAGAAATGAAGAAACAGCAAAATATGAAGCTTCTTTTAGAAGGCCACACAGACGGTATTGGAGGCGAAGATATCAATATTGATCTTTCATGTAATAGAGCAAATAATGTGAAAGATGCATTAGTAGCAAGAGGTTTAAACCCTATGAGAATTGAAATTAGTTGTGAAGGGAAAGAAAGGCCAATTGCTAGTAACGATGATGAATTTGAAGGGAGAGAACTTAACAGAAGGGTAGAATTTTACATATTCTGATGCACCTCAGTTCGTAGTTTCTTAGGTAATTTGGAAACAACCAAATCGTAGCTGTGATTTATCCAGTGAAAAATCTCTCTATCACTTATACTGCCATTAAATGCAATGGTGTTCCAGTGGTTTTTATTCATATGATAGCCTGGTTTTACAGCATCATACTGCTCACGTAATTTGATAGCTTCTTCGGGGTTGCACTTTAAATTTACACTTTCAAATAAATTTATATCTACAAGTGCAAAAATTTTACCCATTACTTTAAAAACCAATGTATTTTCATCGAAAGGTAATTCTTCTGTTACTCCATATTTCTGAATACAAAAGTTTCTGAAGTCCTCAATGTTCACAGATTGTAAAATTTAAAATTATTGAATTTACATTTTAATTCTATAAATAGTAAAGAATTTAAAATCCAGAATAAATTAATTAAGAACGCATAATAGCTCTAGTAACCATAACGATTACAGCAATTAAAAAGATGACAATGGATATTTTATTAATACCGTGCATCATTTTTAGATTAAAATTGCTTGGCGCATTTGGATCTTTTTTTCCAAATAATCTTTTGAAATAAGAAGCCACATCCCCTAACTGGAAATAGGATGTCCAGTCATTTGAAGTCTTATTTTCCTGATTTGAATTTGATTCTTTAGTCATAGGTATTCATTTTTCAGGTAACAACATTAAGCCTCTTGTGGTTCTAACCAATTTCCATCTTGTCTGATTATTTCTATCAATTCATCTACTGCTTTTTCAGAAGGCACTCCCCTTTTCATCACTTCCTGTCCTTTATAAAGCGTGATTTTTCCTTTTCCAGAACCCACATAACCATAATCGGCATCGGCCATTTCACCCGGACCGTTTACAATACAGCCCATAATTCCTATTTTCACTCCTTTCAAATGATTAGTTCTGTTTCTAATCATTGCAGTAGTTTCTTGCAAATCAAAGAGGGTTCTACCGCAAGATGGGCAAGAAATATATTCCGTTTTGGAAATTCTGGTTCTGCTAGCTTGCAAAATATTGAAAGCCGTTTCGTTTATGGCTTTATCACCACCGCAATTCTCGGCTGCAATAAACACTCCATCACCAAAGCCATCAATTAATAAACCACCCATATCAGTAGCCGCATATAATTGTAATTTCTCGAGTGACAAATCTTGATAAGCTCTACCAATCACTACAGGCACATCGCATGTTTTCTGCATCAACTCCATGAAAAGCCTACGCTGCTCGGCTAAACCATGATTATTGTAGGTGTCAATTAATAAAACTGCCGTTTTATCATTCTTCAACTTCGATATCAGTTCCTCTGATAAATCGGATAAAATAGCATAGATAAAATTCAACTTAGGATGCAATTCAGCTCCAGCTAAATATTCTTTAGGATTGATAAAAGGAAATCTTCTTTCTTTATGTTTTTCATCCAGCCAGGTTTTATGAGAATGTACTATTCCTAAAGTACCTGGAATTTCAAAATCTACTGTTTTATCATTTGTGAAAATATAATCACATGCAAAATCAGATATTGACCATTTGTCTAAAGGAACTGAGTAATTATATCCCACGGCAAAGAACGAAGCAGGCGTAATCTCTTTCTTCAATGAAAAATCTGCCATGACAATAGGGACATCCTTCCCGCCAATATTAGCTGTTTGTCTGCTATTTCTTCTTTCGTACTCGTAAGGATTAAAAAAGGTATTTTCAATCGAAGGAATTTCATCATGCTCTTCTCTGTCTTTGTATCGGTCGGCCAAGACTTTAGCTACAGGGATTTCGGCTTCGGGTTCTTCAGTCAAAGAAACTCGAATCGTATCGCCTAACCCATCTTCCAATAAAGTGCCAATACCCACTGAGCTTTTGATTCTACCGTCTTCCGCTTCTCCAGCTTCCGTTACACCTAAATGCAAAGGATATGGCTTTAAACCTTCTTCATCGAGCTTTTGGACCAGTAAACGATAAGCCTGTACCATCACTTGCGGATTACTTGATTTCATGGACACTACGATATCGTAGAATTCCATTTCCTCGCAAATTCTGATAAATTCCAAGGCAGACTCCACCATACCGAAAGGTGTATCTCCATAACGGCTCATGATACGGTCAGAAAGAGAGCCGTGATTGGTTCCAATTCTCATGGCAGTGCCGTGTTCTTTACAGATTTTCACTAAAGGCTTAAATCGCTTTTTAATCCGATCTAATTCTGCTTTATAGCTATCATCAGTATATTCAATATTCTCAAATTTCTTTTTATCGGCATAATTACCAGGATTCACCCGAACTTTTTCTACGATTTTTGCAGCTAATTCTGCTGCATTAGGCGTAAAATGAATATCAGCTACTAAGGGTGTATTGTATCCTCTTTTTACCAAGCCTTCTTTAATGGCTCGTAGGTTTTCTGCTTCTTTGATGGATGGAGCGGTAATTCTCACCAATTGACAACCTGCTTCTATCATTCTGATAGATTGCTCTATGGAACCTTCCGTATCCATGGTGTCAATAGTGGTCATAGATTGCAATACGATTGAATTATCGCCTCCTATCGTCACATCACCGACTTTTACAGGAATAGTCTTTCTGCGTTTGTAAGCAACCAAACTATTGCAATACTGTTGAAAATTTTTAGCTGAGATTTCCATATTTTACTTCCTTCCACGGATTTAACTACAAAGTAAACAAATTGTTAGTATAACAACTATTCTTAATTGCTTAAATTGTTAGGAAGAAGAATGATATAAGTGATTCATATACTATAGATTTGAACCAGTAATTAAAAACTGAGGATTGAAACTCTAAAAATTTCTTACTAAAAGGACAGATGCAAACACTTATCACCAACAGAAAAAAAACTTAAAGAACTGAACTATATTATTATTTAACCTTTCATTTTCATAGGATTATCTCGGCTATCAAAGAAGTCTACCACATAAATAATATTACCTTCTACTCGATAAACGATTTTAAAATTACCTTCAATTAATCTTCTGTGACCTTTTTTCAGCTTGCTAAGATAAGGTTCGTATTGACCTTTATAAGGACTTACTGATAGGCTCTTAGCTTTTTCTATTAGCTTATTCTTGATTTTAACAACTTGATCTTTGGGTATTTGTAACTCTTCAAGTTGAAATCGCAGGGACTGCTCCAAGCGAGTTATGGATTGAACAGTAAGTATTACCTTCATAAACCTAATCGCTTATTGAGTTCAGAGTCTGCTTCGTCTATCGTGTAGACTTTTCCTTCTTTGATATCTTGCTCGGATTCAAGCGCTCTGGATATCATTTCTTTTTCAATGGAAGGGTCAAAGTCTCTTTGTTTAAACAAAGCTTTTACTGTCTCTAATAAGCTCAGGTTTGTCTCCTGGTCAATCAGGCTTTTTAGTTCCGTTTTGATGTCTATTGTTTTCATTGCTATCATAAAAGTAACGATTTATTTTTATAATTAATTCATCATAAAAGGGGGAATTGAATATCTCTTCATATCGCATGTTGCGAACTAAAAAGCGTAATTAGCATAAGATTTCAATTTTTAATCTCTCTGTTTAAGCCAAAATATTCCTTTGCTGAATTGCATTTATAATCTTATGGGTCATCAACTATTTTTGATGCAACGGGGTAATCATTCAAGTAAATCTAACTGGAAGACTTTAAAGTCATTTATAAATTGGTTCAAGTTGGAGCTTTCTAAGTATTGTTCATTAAAATAATAATCTGGTCCATATAGATTTCTGTTCAGTACATCTATAAAGTCTAAAGAATTTGTGTCATTAGCATTTGGTCTTTTATATAAACTACCAATTACATTTTTTCTATAATATTTGAATAATGAAATTTTGTCTGCAAATGGACTACAACCATTTAATATCTGTCCAGTTGACGTAGAAATACCACCTGATTTTTCAATTATGATAAAACTAAAATGGTTTAATGAGTCTACTATTGCTATTCTTAATTTAGTTTGAGTATCGTTCTGTGTATTTGAATTATTCTTGTATTCATTTATTAAATCGTTAACTAATACTAAAAATTCAGAAGATTTAGATTTACAATAACCATCATTTTCATTTGTCCTATTTTCACATGAACTAAGAAAAGTAAATATTAACACATATATAATTGCGGTACTGTTTTTAATTGATATCATAAAAAATATTGTCTTTTTAATTTTCCACTTCTCTCATACTTATTTGGAGAAACATCTCCCCCTAGCTAGTCCTCGTTTGTAGCGAGGATTCTTGAACTTTGAGTTTTCAACTCAGAAAGCTAATTATTACAAAACCATTCCCATCCGAATAATCTCTTGCTGAGCTGTATAAATAATCTTTCGCATTGCCTACTATTAAGGATTCTACAGGGTTCTGATGGACGTAATTAATCCTTCCTTCCATCATTTTTGAACTTAATTCTATTGCATGATTGTCATCTTTCCAAAACTTATACTTCTTTATTCTTTTCAATTTTGATCCTGCAAAAATGAATTGTTGTAACATCCAATCCCTCCTGCTCTCAGGCTCACTCTCCATCATCTTAATAATTCGCTTAGCAGTGAATTTCTTAAAATCTCTTATGATATCTGATAAACGAAACCCTTCCCTGGCTGAAACAATTAAATGAATATGATTACTCATTAAACACCAAGCATGAACGTTTAAACCTTTCTCCTTAATGCAATAATTTAAAGAATTTACTATTTCTATTTTGTAAGTATTTCGTGTGAAAACATCAATCCAATTTATTACAGTAAAAGTCACGAAATAAACAGCATTTTGATCTGATATTTTATATCTATCGCCTGACATAATAAGGTTGAAATTACAATTTGGTTCTAGGCGTTAAAATAGGCACAAATATTCAAATCATAAAATATCTACCATCTACTTTGTAAGTTATCAGAATAAGCATTAGAAATGCTTGGTTTAGGCATCCTCGTTACAAACGAGGACGAGAGAAGAATTTTATGTTTATTTAACCTTTCATTGCCAGCTAGTCCTCGTTTGTAACGAGGATTCTTAAATTTCGAGTTTTTAACTCAGTAAGTGGAGAATATTTCCCTACAGTCCTTCAATTTTCAACCTATCGCCAGACATGTTAAGAATGAAATTCCAATTTATTTCCAGTCCCTAAAATAGGCACAAATATTTAAATCATAAAAATCTAACATCTACTTTGTAAGCTATCAGAATAAGCATTATAAATGCTTGGTTTAGGCATCCTCGTTACAAACGAGGACGAGAGAGGGCCTTGAGTTTTTAACTCATCAAGTGGAGAATATTTCTTCACTTTTAAAATGATTGAAAATCACCTACAAGCCCTCAATTTTCACTTTGTAATACCAAAATCCTGATGATTTTTCCTGGTCTTTCGGACTTGCATGCATCAGCAAATCACCATTAGGTAGAAAAGCTCCTAAACCCAAGAAAGGCGGTTTAAATTCAATAGGTTGGCTTATGTTATTGCCCTTCAACAATACTAAATAACGCTGCAGATCATCATCTGGATCATCTTTACCCTTAAACAGATTTAAAGCGTGCGTATTTTCGTGCGTGTGAAGGGATTTAATCACATCATTTTTGGCCTCATCCTGTAGCCTTTCTCTTCCTGTCAAGTTAAAATCCAAGGGGTTGAAATTTTTAAAAAATCCATCTATGAAGAGTGTGTTCTGATTCAAAATACTTCCGTCTAAATCATATTCCGCAAAAACAGGCTCATGCTCATTTATACTGAATATTTTATCATCAGAGGCAGAAAAAAGGACTGTATTGGTTAACTGGGAATTAGCTTCTTTAAGATACAGACTCTCTTTTGTATATTCGCCAAAAGTGGTTATTGGAGATGTTGCGGACTCTTCAAGATTTAATAATGTCAATGGTGGCTTACTGTTTTCTTCTCCCCGAATTTTCGAGCTAAATAAAATAGAATTGCCATCATTTAAGCTATATATCGCCCAATTAGGCTGTTGCAAGGCTGTTCTGTTATCAGGCAAAGGTATATTCCTGATAAGCTCCCAGTCTGTATTATAAAAGTAAAAGGAATCGAAGCCTAAAACTGCTACGGTAGAGTCATTCAGATAACAAGAACCGAAATTTTGTGGTCCATATCCATTCTTATCCTTATGTTCTAAATCTATTTTTTTCTTCAGCTCAAAACTATCGTTTAATTCATATAGGGTTTTCAGTACAGCATCATAAGCCAGATAGGTTTGGGTCTTTTCATTGTAATCTTGCAAATGAAAAGATACTTTATTGATGGCAACATGAAAAGAATCTACAATTTGAAGGCTAACATTTTTAGTTTTATACTCTGAGTCAGGCGTTTGACAGCTCCAAAAAGATACGATAACAAAAAAAGTAACTAGATTAATAAATTTCATAAACATTTTTTAGATAAAAGAACCCATAACATTCAATTGGCTATGGGTTCTAAATTCGTTCAATACAAAGGATTTCTTATTTATGACACACAGTTCACTGTACCTTCAGTATGAGGACATACGAATACATCCGTCCCCCAATAATCTTTTACCATTTTACCTTGATCATAATCAGGTTTTGGTTTAATCGGTTCTGGATCTTGCGATTGAATTGGTGAAACTGTAAATGCCAGTAATACTGCTGTCACAAGTGCTAATGCTTTGATACTTTTTTTCATTTGATTGTTATTTAGATTTAAAATACATTTAACAATGCATATATATATATACTAACAATTCAAAATTCAAATCTAAGAAATTAGGTTTAAACCCACGCCTATCGCCTGACATGTTAAAATTGAAATTTCAATTTAATTCCAATCCGAAAAATAGTCACAAATATTTAAATCATAAAACATCTAATATCAACCATCTACTTTGTAAGCTATCAGAATAAGCATTACAAATGCTTGGTTTAGGCATCCTCGTTACAAACGAGGACGAGAGAAGAGAACGTGAGAGGGATGAGAGAGAGAATTTAGTGATAAGTAAACAAAAATAAATCTGTGTCAAAATCTCATCAAACCCACCCAATCCTTTCAAAAACTTCATAAACTTTCAATCCCAGATAGGCATCGGTAGCTGCGTAGTCGAGCTGCGCCTGAGTAAGTTCGATTTTTTCCCAGTTGGAGGTTTGTTGGGCTTTGGAAATCCTTTTTTGTAGAAATATGGCCGTTAAGTTTTTGGCTCCACTTTGTAGCATGCCATTATCTCTCGCAATTATGCCAATGTCTTCAAATCCTGCAGGTTTAAATTTTCTCAGCTTCTGCAAATCTTTTAAATCATCATGGATGGCTGCACCTGCCTTAATTATTGATGGATCCTCAAAAATCCTGATTAAATCACCGGGGAAACCGCACATTAAATTACGAATAAGAAAAACTTCCTCTTCTGTGGCTAATTGTATTAAGGAAACCGGATTGTATTGGCCTTTCCTAAAAACGGGTTTAGCTTCTGTATCAAAACCTAACACTTCAGCTCTCCACAGTTTGGGGATTACTTCTTCCCAGTGTTCATCCTTCTCAACCAACGTAATTTCACCCTCAAATTTCCAAAGGGGCAAATCATTGATTTCGTCTTTAGAAATCTCTTTTACAAAACTCATTTATCGGTAAATCTTCTAATTTTAATATTAAGGTAAGCAAACAGAATAGTCATAAATGGACTTATGATATTGAAAAATGCATAAGGCGCATAGGTCCAGGTAGATACTCCCAAAACGGATGATTGAGTGGCACCACAAGTATTCCATGGAATTAGCACACTGGTTACCGTTCCTGAATCTTCTAATGTTCTACTTAAGACTTCAGGTTTTAAGCCTCTATCCTTATAAGTTTCTGCAAACATTCTTCCTGGCACAACTATAGCTAAATACTGGTCGGAAGCCGTAATATTGAAAAACACACAAGTTCCAGCTGTAGAAGCTACTAATGAACCTGTTGAATTCGCCAATTTAATAATAGAAGCTGTAATAACTCTTAACATATTGGTTGATTCCATTACTCCACCAAAAACCATTGCGCAAACAATTAACCAAATGGTATTTAACATCCCACCCATACCACCTGTTGAGAGTAGTTCATTAACCATTTCATTATTTGTAGTGATACTTATTTTTCCATACATGGAAAGCATCACAGTTTTATAGGATTGCTCAAAAAAATTCGCGCCTCCTCCAGATATAATTTCTATTATTTTTGGCTGAAAAATAATAGCAAAAACTCCTCCCAATAAAGAACCTATCAATAAAGCTGGAATTGCCGATATCTTTTTAACAATCATGAAAATCACAATTGCAGGTACTAAAAACAACCACAAATTTATATTAAATTTATCTTGAATTGCTGCCTGAACTAACCCGACTTGCTCAATATCTGCTTCTGAATTATTCATAAAACCCATCACCAAATAAATAATTAAGGTAATCGCAAGCGTAGGAAAAGTAGTATAAGTCATATAGCGAATATGAGTAAACAAATCAGTACCTGCCATGGCGGGCGCAAGATTGGTTGTATCACTCAATGGAGATATTTTATCTCCAAAATAGGCTCCAGAAATAATCGCTCCAGCTACTACTCCCTCGCTCATTCCTAAGGTTTGACCAATTCCTAAAAGTGCTAGACCTAGCGTTGCAATAGTACTCCATGAACTACCAGTCGCTACTGAAACTATAGCACTCACCACACAAGCTGCAAAAAGGAAAATAGTGGGGTTTAGGATATTTAAACCATAATAAATCATGGCAGGAACAATACCACTTAGTAACCAGGTACCAGCTAAAGAACCAATCAGGAGCAGTATCAAAATTGAGGACATAGCAGAGCTAATGCTTGAAACAATCCCATCCAGCATGGTATCCCATTTAAATCCGACTTTTAATGCCACTATTGCGGCAACTCCAGCTGCTAGTATCAATGCAATTTGATTGGAACCATCTAATGTGCCATCACCAAAAAAATAAACATTTAAGCTTAAAAGAAAAATTAAAAATACAATTGGAATAAGTGCTTGTAATAAGCTTGGCTTGAGCTGCTTGTCTGTCATGTAGGTTAAATCAAAATATTAATTTAAAATGAATTCGAAATATAATAAAAATAAGGAGCTCTTTGAATTTTATGTCCTAAATTTAATCTTAGATAACTTCTAAATTGTTCTGAATAGGATTCTAAGCTCACAGAATTTTTTATTTTCATTGTTTCGAGAAATACTTTGAAACAAAAAAGCCAAACTTTGCAGTCTGGCTTTCCTTATAATTTATAATTTTATTTTATTATTGATAGATCAAATCGAATCTATCAAGCTTCATTACTTTGTCCCAAGCTGCTACGAAATCGTTTACAAACATTTCTTTAGAATCTGCCTGCGCATAAACTTCAGCTAAAGCTCTCAATTCAGAATGAGAACCAAAAATTAAATCAGCTCTGGTGGCAGCATATTTTTCTTCGCCTGAACTTCTGTCTTTCCCAACAAATTGTTCTTTAGTATCATCAGTTGGCTCCCAAACTGTGCTCATATCCAAAAGATTAACAAAAAACTCATTAGTCAATTGGTCTTTTTTATCTGAAAATATCCCATACTTAGAACCATCATAATTGGCACCCAAGGCTCTCATTCCACCAATTAAAACGGTCATTTCTGGTGGAGTTAAAGTCAATAACTGTGCTTTATCTACCAATAACTCTTCCGTAGAAACGGAATATCTAGTTTTTAAATAATTTCTAAAACCATCGGCCATTGGCTCTAATAAATTCATAGATTCAATATCTACTTGTTCTTGTTTTGCATCCATTCTACCAGGTGTGAATGGAACATTAACTGCATAACCAGCATTAGAGGCCGCTTTCTCAACACCTGCAGCTCCAGCTAATACAATCAAATCAGCCATTGATACTTTTTTGGTACCAGACGTTTTGTGAAACTCGGCTTGAATACCTTCCAATGTGCTTAATACTTTTTGTAGTTGTTCAGGATTATTTACTTCCCAATCTTTCATTGGCGCTAATCTAATATGAGCTCCATTTGCTCCTCCTCTCCTATCAGAATCTCTGTAAGTAGAAGCTGAAGCCCATGCAGTAGAAACTACTTCACTGATACTTAGACCTGAATTCAGGATCTGAGTTTTTAGTTTTGCGATATCATTTGCATTGATTAAAGGGTGATTAACTGCAGGAATTGGATCTTGCCATATAAAATCCTCTTTTGGATATTCTGGCCCTAAATAAGTTGTTTTAGGCCCCATATCTCTATGCGTTAATTTAAACCATGCTTTTGCAAATGCTTCATTGAACAACTCAGGGTTTTCTAAGAACTTACGAGAAATCTTAGCGAAACCTGAATCAAATCTTAAAGATAAATCCGTTGTAAACATAGTTGGTGCAAGTTTCTTGGTAGAATCAAAAGCATCTGGAACCATCACTTTTGGATCTTTCGCTACCCACTGATGAGCACCTGCAGGACTTTTCGTTAATTCCCATTCATGCTCAAATAAGCTTGTAAAATAACCATGACTCCATTTTGCTGGAGTTGTAGTCCAAGTTACTTCCAGACCTGAAGTAATCGCGTCTGTTCCTTTTCCTGATTTGTAAGAACTTTTCCAACCAAAGCCTTGATCTTCCATATCAGCAGCAGCTGGTGCATTACCAACATTTGAGGCGTCACCAGCTCCGTGTGCTTTACCTAATGTATGACCACCAGCAATTAAAGCAACTGTTTCCTCGTCATTCATCCCCATTCTACCAAATGTTTGTCTGATATCATAAGCTGCTAAAACTGGATCTGGATTACCATTAGGCCCTTCAGGATTCACATAAATCAACCCCATTTGAACTGCTGCCAATGGATCTTCCAATTCTCTATCACCAGAATAACGTTTCTCATCACTTAACCATTCTTGTTCTGAACCCCAATAAACATCCAATTCTGGCTCGTATACATCCTCTCTACCACCAGCAAAACCAATTGTTTGAAAGCCCATATCCTCCAAAGCAACATTTCCTGTTAAAATCATTAAATCAGCCCATGATATTTTGTTACCATATTTCTGCTTTATAGGCCATAATAATCTTCTAGCCTTATCTAAGTTAGCGTTATCTGGCCAACTATTTAATGGTGCAAATCTTTGTTGCCCCGATCGAGAACCACCTCTACCATCTCCTGTTCTGTAGGTACCAGCACTGTGCCATGCCATTCGAATCATAAAAGGGCCATAATGTCCATAATCAGCAGGCCACCAATCTTTAGAATCCTTCAACATGATAGCGATGTCTTTTTTCAAAGCAGCATAATCAAGACTTCTAAATGCTTCTTTATAATCAAAATCCTCATTCAATGGATTTGATAAATTAGAATTCTGTCGTAAAATACTTAAATCTAATCTGTTAGGCCACCACTCATTAAGTTGGCTAGCCTTCATAGCTGACCTGCTTTTTTGAGTTGCTCCGGAATATCCATCAGCTTCTGCGGTCTTTTCACTATCATTTTGACATGCCATAAGCATGAATCCAATAATGAATGCCATTAATATTGTAGTTAATTTCTTCATGTATATATCGTTTAAAAAATTGAAGAGCAAAAATAGAGGAATTATTAGATGTATTGACAATCGATTTTAACGATTTTATAGATTGTTACATAGATAAAATCAATAACTAAAAAACTACAGCAATTTTACTTTTATAATTTCTGTATTTGGACTAGTTCGTAAGAACCTAGAAATTACTTCATCTCCAGTTTATCTATTTTAATTCCAACTTTTCTGTTAGCAGATTAATCTCATCCTCAGGCTTATACGGGTTTTTCATTCGATGTCTTTCGCCAAATTTCATTTTATACATTCTACCCAAGTACATTGACAGCGCATCAATATCTATCGCTTCTTTCAAATAGGCCTTATATATTATTTTGAAATTTCTTTCTCTGGTTTTAAAGTCTGCGGCATGATGAATCACTACCCAAGGAGCAGTGGTGGCTATTTCTCCCATCTCCTTCTCAGGGTATCCATGAAAGTTCAAATAATACTCCACTTTAGCTAAATTAATAGCATCAGTTGTTTTTTGAGCCGTTTGAAAATCTTTATATTCTTTTGAATCTCCATCATACTGATGAATCAAATCTGATGACTTTTGAGGATTTCGTACATCTTGATCAATTTCAAAAATTGATTCTAAGTAAATTCGCTTAGACTTAAAGCTTTGCAGATTATCAATTTCATTTTAATATTCATATTGAGAATAGTCTATCGGAGGCTTTTTATTGCACCCAAATAAGAAAAAAATTACGATAATAACAGCAATAAATTTCATTCTTTTGAGCCTTGTTAAGGCTAACTTTTTCTATTTCAAAAAAACAACTGGGAAATACATTTCAGAATTTACAAGTACTTTTACAATATCCCCATTAAAGCTATTAATAGCCCAAAACCATAAATCACTAAAACGACTACTGTAAAAATTCCTATGAATTTATAGAAGGATTTCTGATTACTAAAAGCCATCTCTAATTCTTCATTGTTCTTATAGCGGATTGCTTCTTTTATACTTTTTGAAAACTTGAAGAGGTACCAAATTGGAAAGAAATATACTGCTGCCATTAAAAAATATAATCCACTGATGAGAAAGCTCATTCCTTTTCCCAAATTATTTTCTGTACCAAAAGGAATTGAAGAAATCATAGTTCCCGCAAAAAGTGCTACAATGACAATGATCCCGACAAAAACAAATCCTACAATCGATAAAAATTTAGTCCATGTTTCCGTTTCGTTTAAATATTTTCTGGATTGTTCTGAGATAACTAATTCGTTATTATTAGTTTGAGAATCGCCTGATGGTGTGTTTTGGTTGTCCATAAAAAATTAAGTTTTTGTTTATTGAATCAAATTTAAAAAAGATTTACTTATCAATTAAAGCAAGCAACTTATTGAATTGAAGCCAAAATTACAACTGTTTAGCTAAATATTATTGTGTATAAAACAATCGAGGTACTGTCTTTAAAAGCAAGTAAATAAATATAATTTTTCTAACTTTGTTCTAGCGAAAAGAGGACTTCAGGCGATTCTTTGCATGGAAGTTCATCTTGTGTAGCCTCAGTATCCGCTGGGGCTACTTGTTTT
>NZ_DASSWQ010000019.1:0-35261 GCF_035704835.1 Marivirga sp.
ACTTCAAAAGGATGATGAACATATGGAAATCATCTCTTTGGCTCTATTTACAAAAGATGTATCAAAGCTGTTTCATCTGTTATCAAAATTTTTTACCATTAAAAGGGATATATTATGGGGTTTTTAAGGGCTGACTAAGTATTTTATGAAAAATAATATAGATATAGTGTAATTAAATTCACAGAAAACAGAACATTCTCAATATTTAATAATGGGTGCCATACTGAAGGTATCTTCCTTATCTGAAGGATTAATTTTGAGAATGTTGGACACTACTAAATTCACTAAAACCATTGAGGCTTTATATCTGTTTAGCTTGGAAATTTCTTGGAATTTGGTCAACGTTATGGATTCATGCTCACCTAAATATTCTAATAAAACTTTTTCCTTTTCCTGAATCTGAAGCACTCTTCCATTTTTCCTTTGGGAGAATTTAATGACATTTCTAACTTCTTTGCTGGCTTGAATGCTTTTATCGGCTAAACGAACATAGGCTTTTCCCCAATCAGTATTTTCATCTGGTAATGCGTAGTGTGGCTTTTTTTTGCTTTCTGCCACCTCATAATGCACTACCGCTCTACTTTCATCTTCATCCAATGGAATAATGTGATATTCGTATTTAAGTCTGGGTTTACAAAGCTTAGATAATGCCTTATTCAATACATAGATTTCTTCCTCGGCATATTTTACGCCTGGAATATTACCATTATCATCTACACCGATTAATACATTTCCACCTTTTGTATTAGCAAAAGCTACAAACTCCTTCACAATTTTTTCAGGATGAGCAGCCTTCCGTTTAAATTCAAGCGTATCTCCTTCCCCTCTTCTTACTAATCGATATAGGTCTTTAAGCTCCATTGCCAGAACGTTATATGATGTATAACCAAAAGCGGAGGCAATCGGTTTGATGAATTTTGTTTAAATAAAACCTGAGTTAAAATTATCACCTAACATTTCCAAAGTTGGTTTTTCTCAATTTTTCATGTCGTCTAAATTCATGAAGTATTTTATTAGATAAACTTTGGAAAAGATTTCTTCTTTCTTAATTAAAGTGCTTTAAAAATCTAACCCTCTAGAATTAAAATCAAGATGCGAAGATATCTTCGTCTCTTTTGAATGATTTGAACTCCAAAGCATTTCCGCTGGGATCCAAGAAAAACATAGTGGCTTGTTCTCCTGCCTCACCTTTGAAACGAATGTAAGGCTCGATAACGAAATCTGTTTTTGCTTCTTTCAATCGATCCGCCAAATCATGCCATTGCTGCCACTCTAAAATTACTCCAAAATGCTTAATTGGAACAGATTTTCCATCAACAGGATTGGCTGGTGGTTCTTGGACAGGCTGATCCGTTAAGTGAGCAGTAATTTGGTGTCCATATAAATCAAAATCTATCCATCTTTCAGAAGTACGTCCTATTTTACAATTTAATACATCTTCGAAGAATTGACGGGTTGCCTGCAGATTCGTGACTGGGAAAGCTACATGAAAAGGTCTGATATTTTTCATTTTATGATTATTAAATAGATGCTAGTTAAGAACATATTTCCTGCTCCAAAGGAGAAGGACTAAGGATGAGGCTCAAAAAAGCAGTCAATCGATTGTATCAATTGGACTGCTCAAGATTTTTAATTCTATTTTTTAAACGCCTTCTGCCTCTACTTCTTTCACATCATTAGGCAACATTCTTTTCAGAAGATTTTCAATTCCCGCCTTTAATGTAATAGTAGAAGATGGGCATCCACTACAAGCTCCTTGCAATAATAGCTTCACTCTTTGACTGTCTTTTTCATAAGAATGGAAGGAAATAGCGCCCCCATCTTGCTCAACAGCAGGCTTAATATATTCTTCTAATATATTCTTGATTTGCTCTTCAAGCTCAGCATTTTCGCTTTTGTTGGGCTGCTCAAATAAATCTTTGGCTTGTAATTCAATTACACGCTTTCCAGATTCTAAAAATTCCTTTATAACTGTTTTAATTTCGTTTTGAATTTCTACCCATTCGTACTCAGCCTTTTTGGTCACCGTTACGAAGTTACTCATATAAAACACTCTATCTACATACTCCTTTTTAAAAAGGAGCTCTGCTAATGGTGCTTGAGCTGTATCATCTATAGATGGAAAATCAAAAGAATCGCCTTCCGGCACCAACATTTGATTAGTTGCGAATTTCAAAGAATTCGGATTCGGATTGGCTTCCATGTAAATGGTAACAGGTTGTTGTGTCTGTGTACTCATATTCTTTATTTAATTTAAATAAAACCTAATAGGCAATTAATCGATAAATTTTATAACTATCTGAATATCACTATTTAAAAAAAATAATTGCCTTATCAATTAAATTATTTACTTGCAGGAACGTCATTAGGGACATTAAGTTCACCTTCAGACTTAGCAATTAATGTACAAACAGTAGCATCTCCAGTTACGTTCACTACTGTCCTAAACATATCTAAAATTCTATCTACAGGAAAAATAATGGCTACCCATGCAGGATTTAATCCTACTGAATTCAATACGATTATCATCATTACTAAACCAGCACTTGGCACAGCGGCTGAACCAATTGAAGCTAAAGTAGCGGTTAATACTATGGTCAACTGCTGACCTAAAGTTAAATCAACCATATGCAATTGGGCTAAGAAAACTACTGCAATAGCTTGATACATACTAGTACCATCCATATTCACTGTTGCACCAATTGGCAATACGAAACTGCTTATTTTCTTAAATACCCCGATATTCTCCTCTACACACTCCATGGTTACGGGTAATGTCGCTGCACTGCTAGAAGTTGAAAAAGCCAAAAATTGGGCCGGACTAAATCTTCTAAAGAATTCTCTGTAACTTATTTTCTTTACGAATAGCGCAATTATAAGAGGATATAAGACAAAAATCATAAATAACAATCCTACAAGTAAAGTTAAAGAATAACTTCCCAGACCTTTGAAAATCTGCAGCACCTCGGCAGGTGTATCAGCCATTTTTGCTATAACTCCTGCTAATAACGCAAAGACAAAAACAGGGGCAGCTTTCATGATAATATCTACCATTTTGAGAATTACTTCATTAGCACCATTTACAAAATCAATCACTCCCCCTACCTTTTCATTAGGCAACAGTGCTAAGCAAATACCAAAAAACAGTGCAAAGAAAATAACTTGGAGCATGTTCGAATTAGTACTAAACGCGCCAAAAACATTCTCTGGCACCATATCCACGAAAAAACTTAATGGTCCTTTATTACCAGTATCTTCTGCAGTCTCTGATAATCTATCCACCTTATCATTGGAAGATACTGTTGCATTTCTTAGTGAATCCATGGTATCCTCATTCATGGTAGAATTGACCAAATCTTGAAAACGCTCTTCTTTCAAAAATGAACGACCATCTTTTGGACGAGGAACATCTGGATTTTCACTAACCCATAGTTCGTATTTAATCCTGTTTGTTACCCTTTGTTCTTCATTTACAAATTTGCCAGGCTGAACCAAATTGACCAGTGTAAGACCAATCCCTACGGCCAAAACAGTTGAGCCTATGTAAAATACAATAGTTTTTAGTCCAAGTTTTCCTAATTTATTAATATCAGTCAAACCAGATACCCCGCTGATAATGGAAAGTAATACCAATGGAACAGCTATTGCTTTTAATACTCTTATGAAAATAGTACCAAAAGGATCAATCCAGTCAATTGTAAATTGATTCCAGCCTAAATAACTAGAAATAAAAGCCCAGACAATACCTAATACCAGACCAATAATTATTTTAATGTGTAATGGTAATTTTTTCATCAAATTTTATTCGTTTTAGCCCTCAACATAAAATCAGCAATCGTTAAAGCAGCCATTGCTTCCACAATAGGAACTGCTCTCGGCACCACACACGGGTCATGCCTTCCCTTGCCCTTTACTGTCACTTTATTTCCATCCTTATCAATACTGTCTTGGTCATTCATAATGGTAGCAATTGGTTTAAAGGCTACATTAAAGTAAATGTCTTGCCCATTGGAAATCCCACCTTGGACTCCACCTGAATGATTTGTGGTAGTTTTTACTTTACCATTTTCAGTTTCAAACCGATCATTATGTTCTGAACCGTACATTTTCACCCCTTCAAAACCACTTCCGTATTCAAAACCCTTTACAGCATTTATACTTAACATAGCTTGCCCCAAAACTGCATGTAATTTATCAAATACAGGTTCTCCCAAACCTACTGGAGTTCCTTGAATTACACAACTAACGATTCCGCCAATTGTATCTCTATTTTTTCTGGTTTCATCAATATGCTGAATCATTTTTTCAGCCATCTCAGGATCAGCACAACGCACTATATTATCGTCAGCCCTGCTCAAGTCCATATCTAGATAAGATTTTTCAAGCTTTAAACTTCCAACTTGAGAAACATAAGCAGTCACACTAATTCCTAATTGCTGCAAGTACATTTTAGCAATTGCTCCAGCAGCTACTCTAGCAGCCGTTTCTCTTGCTGAACTTCTTCCACCACCTCTGTAATCACGAATCCCATATTTTTCTTGATAGGTATAATCCGCATGAGATGGCCGAAAACTATCTTTAATATGTGAGTAATCTTTACTTTTTTGGTTCGTATTTCGGATTCCCAAAGCTATAGGAGTTCCTGTTGTTTGTCCCTCAAAAATACCAGATAAGATTTCCACTTCGTCTTCTTCCTTTCTTTGAGTTGTAATTTTTGATTGTCCCGGCTTTCTTCTTTGCATTTCAGCTTGCAAAAATACTTCATTTACTTTCACACCAGCAGGGCATCCGTCAATGATGACGCCAATACCTACCCCATGTGATTCTCCATAAGTAGTAATTTTGAAGATTTTTCCGAAACTATTGCTCATTTACTAAAAATTGAAGCGCAATTTAGGACTTTTTCAGTAAGATGAACAAGGAAATTGAAAAAGCCACAACAAGAAATATGTTAAAGACCCATTTCCAGATTTCAGTGGTCTGGTGGGATTGTAACTGATTTGAAACCTCATCTATCCTATCATAGAATAATCCATCGGAAGAAGCTTGTTCTATATTTACATAAGCCATACTCTCTCCATTTACTTGAATTGTGTAATCAGATTTTAGCGTATCATATTTATCAGTTGTCGTGTTAAAAAATATAAATTGAAAATATTTTGAGAGATCATATTCACCTGGTTCTTTTGGAATCATGTAATAACGAAACGACTTTGAGCCTCTTACTGTCGTTCCACTTCTGGTAATGTTTTCGCTTTTATCGGGAGGATAAATCTCTAATTCCTTTTGAGTATTTACGATAGGTTCTGATATTCCGGAAATATTTCCTCTTCCTCTAACTTCAAATTCGTATTGCAAACTTTCTCCAGTAGTTAATTCATTAGTATTAATATTTTCAGATAATTCATAACTTCCAACTGAAACTTGCTCTTTTAAAGGGTGCTCGGGCAATGGTTTAACTTTTATTGTTTTTGGTTTAGAGTAAAATGTCTTAAAAGTTTCCTTTCTATTTTGTCCAAAAAAGCTTCTACTTTTTGCTACTTGATATTTAATCATTTCCAAACCAACTTTAGGAAAAACGATATCTTGGTCTCCTAATGGGAAGAAGGTAGCTTGAAAAATCTTATAAACGCTATATCGCTTTCCTCCAATATTTACGGGTTCTGCTGTTATGTTTTCAATATTAAAGTTTTCTTCCCACACATTATTCGGTCTCACCTTCTGTAAAATATCAGTAAGTTGATTTGTTAAATCATGAAACTGAAGTGGTGCACGGTTTTCAGCGGAGACATAAAATGCCAATGTTGTATTTACGCCTTCTCCTACATACACCTCATTTTTATCGGTTGTTAAAGCAAAAAATGCATCCTCTTTTAAATCAACAAATTCTTCTGGTTCATTATTTCTTCCAAAGAAATCTTCAAAAGGGTCGCTTCCAAAAGGATCATATCTTCTATTTTGATTTTGCTGCTTTGCAGGTCCAACCTCCACTATTTTCCCCCCTGAACTTATTATTTTACCATTCACGTTTATGGTAAAGGCTGGAATAGTGATCTTACCCTCCCTTTCAGGAACATAGGTTTGTGTGATACTTTGACTTCTACTAACTTGTCCATTAAATATATTAGTAGAGGAGCTACTCGAAGTTCCTCGCTTCACTAAACCTGGAATATCTGGGAATTTATCATAGGATTTTAAAGTCTCCCCCTCCACTTTAACAGTAATGGTAAAAGCCTCATTCAAGGCAATATTATCGGGACCTAATTCTATAGAAATACTCTGAGCTTTAAGCTCAATAGCACTACAAAATATGATTGGAAATATAATTAAAAAATAAACTAACCTAAACTTCATATTTATCGTATTTTGATTAAAATACTTTTAGCAATCAAACGTTAAAATTAGTGTTTAATTTTCGATTTTAATAAATTTTTACTATTTTCAAAATAGTATTAAAATCAAGTTCTTTAAAATAATAACTACATCCTAAACTATAATAGCTATGTTAGATTATGTAAAATCAATTCTTTCAAAAGTAAGTTTCGACAAGCGTTTATTTGAAAAAGAATTGTCAAAAGCTATTGCTCTGTTAGTTGAACAGGAGCTAAATCTGTTAAAGGAATGGTGCTACAGAAATTTCAGTTCTAAGTACCGTGATGTGTTAAACAAACATTTTCAAACTATTTAATTATACAAGCCACCTGAACGGTGGCTTTTTTTTTGCTCCTTATCAAAATTCCGCTCTCGTATTCGCAAATCATTTGCATTTAATGTAGTTTTGCTTCAAATCCAATAATATGAACAATAGGAAGAAAAATTCAATTTATTCATTGATTTTAATTGTAGCTGTAGCAATAATTTGGTTTTATAGAGATAACCAAAAACCTGAAAATGAAAATCCCCCTTATATTTTTATTTCTGGAGAGGCACAAGGCACTACTTATAATATTACTTATTCCGATGCACAAAACAGAATTTTCAAACCTGAAGTAGATTCTATATTGAATGCATTTGATTTGAGCTTATCTACCTATGTGAAAAGTTCAGAAATAGTAAGATTTAATAAATCAGACAGCTTCCAGTTTGAATCTCCCTTCTTTTATCCTGTTTTAGAAAAATCTAAAGAAATATATGAAGCCTCTGAAGGTGCTTTTGACCCAACGGTTTACCCATTAATTGAGGCATGGGGATTTGGTCCTGAAAAAGTGGATTTCCCCGACAGCAGTCGAATAGAGGAAATAAAAAAATATGTGGGTTTTGAATACATTAAATTCACCACTCAAAAAGTAGTTAAGGAGAAGGAAAAAGTTTCGCTTGATTTTAATGCAATTGCTCAAGGCTATTCTATAGACGTAGTATTTGATTTTTTAAAAGCCAAAGGCGTTGAAAATATGATGGTTGAGCTAGGAGGAGAATTAAGAGTAAAAGGGAAAAATGAAAATCAGGACTTATGGGCTATTGGAATCGATGACCCAAAAACTGAACCTGGAAAACAAGCCAAAAGAGTAGCTATTATTGAATTAGACAATGAGGCTATTTCCACTTCCGGGAACTATAGGAAGTTCTTCGTTCATAACGGTCAAAAATATGGCCACAGCATCAATCCGAAAACAGGATATCCCATCCAAAGAGATATCATCAGTTCAACTGTAATTGCCCCAACTTGCATGGAAGCTGATGGATGGTCAACTGCTTTTATGGTTACAGGATTAGAAAAAGCAAAAGAAATTTTGGCAACCCAAAAGCATTTAAAAGCCTTTTTCATTTATGAAGATGCTAATGGTAATTCACAGCAATTCCATACTGAAAACTTAGGCGAGAATATCATTCTTTAAATATGGCTGAAGAGAAAAAAGAATGGGTAAATGAATGGTTTGGTTCTCCTTATTATCATACGCTTTATAAAAATAGAGATGAAAAGGAAGCCAAGTTCTTTTTATCCAATTTGCTGAATTATTTAAAAATCCCACAAGAAGCTAAATTACTAGATGTTGCTTGCGGAAGTGGCCGACATTCTATTTTCTTAAATAAAAAAGGATATGAGGTAGAGGGAATTGACCTATCAAAAAGAAATATTGAATTAGCCAAAGTTCATGAAAATAAAAAACTGCATTTTCATGTGCATGACATGCGCTACCCTTTAAAAGAAAATTACTTTAATTACGCTTTCAATCTATTTACAAGTTTTGGCTTTTTTAATTCTGAGAAAGAAAATCAAAAATGTATTAGTTCGATTTCTGATTCACTTAAATCAGGAGGGATTTTCACACTGGATTTCTTAAATCCATATAGAGTGATACACAATTTGGTCAAGGAGGAAATTAAAACTATTGATGGAATTGAATTTCATTTGACCAGACATTTTGATGGAGAAAATATTATCAAAACGATCCAATTTAATGTAGAGGGAAAAGATTACAAATTTGAAGAAAGGATTGAAGCAATCAGAAGATTATCCTTTTTAGACTATTTCCGTAATGCTAACTTTATGCTTTTGCAAACTTTTGGCGATTATGAGTTGAATGAATATGGTCCAGAAACCTCAGAACGCATGATATTTATCGCAAAGAAACTATGATTAGCAATTCTATTTTAATGTTTTTACTCACTTTCGGTGCTGGTTACCTAGTATTCTTTATTCCGAAAGTTAATAATTCATATTTTAAATTTGCGTTGGTTTTTACAGGTGCCTATCTTTTTTCGGTTACCATTATTCATATTTTACCTGAAATATTTTCGCAAGGAGAAAATGTAGCTTACATCAGTTTATATGTGCTAGCTGGTTTTTTTATCCAGGTGATTTTGGAATACTTCTCAGAGGGTGTGGAACATGGTCATTTACATCATGCTCAGGATAATCATAGCCACGGGCAAAATAAATGGTTAGGCTTATTAATTGCTTTGCTAATACATGCCTTCCTGGAGGGTACGCTGTTGGCTCACCCAGACACTGTACACTCTCATGATAATTCAAATTCTATTTTCTTTGGAATATTAATGCATAAAATGCCCGCTGCATTTGCATTGATGTCCGTTTTAATTTGTCACCTAACAACCAAGTGGAAAACTGTACTCATATTGGTTATATTTAGTATTGCTAGTCCTGCTGGTTTAGGGCTAAGTTACATTTTACATGATGCAGAAGTTTTTTCTGACAAAGCATTTCTCATTCTATTTGCTGTTGTATCTGGTAACTTTTTACATATTTCTACTACCATCTTTTTTGAAAGTAGCCCAGACCACAGCTTTAATTTCAAGAAACTATTTATTTCTCTTTTAGGAGCATTGATTGCAGTGATGGCTGAGTTTTCTTTCTAGAAATCGCCACATTTTTTAAACAGTTGTAAAGTAAATAAAAGCAGGGTAACAATATTATATGACTGATAACATTTTGGTCAACCCATTTATTAAAGTTAACCCCAAAGCTGTGAATCATGGCAGGAACAGCTAAGACCGCAATAGCTAGAGAAACTCGTAAATACACTATGTTTTTTTCTCGAACAGATTTAAAAAGGTGGATGATAGAAACAAAACCCATAAGCCCCGCAATAGAATACATTTTAACAATATCAAAATGCTGCATGCGAATCACCTGAAAAATAAACACCCCGATCAAAGCAAACATTACCACTCTAAGGAACAAACTTATTCGGGAAGAGCCCACTAATTTCAAACTTGCTAACTGAAAAAATAAGATTGAAAACCCTTGAAAAATCCAAGCAATAAGGCGCGGTGTTTTTCCCAAGTACAAATCCAAGAGATGGGCACTACCCCCTAAAAATGCAGATATGCTGAGAAATAAGAAAAAGTATGAGGCCAGCCTTGCATATTTTGACTTATAATCGTGAAAGAGTCTATGCCCAAAATACGCGCAAAAACTACCCATCAAAATATCAGTCAGAAAAGTTAAGGGATCGGCAAGTTCCCATCCCAAAAAGTCAATGTAAGTATGTTCTATCAATTTATACTAATTCAAAAATTAAATTCATGGAATAACTAACATTTGTTTAAACCCATTAATAACTAAAAAGGACTTTAATATTATTTTATGCTTAAATGTAGCTCTTTCAATTGTTCAGGAGAAATAGTGGATGGTGAATCAATCATAACATCTCTGCCTGCATTATTTTTTGGGAAGGCGATATAATCTCTAATTGAGTCAGAACCACCGAACATGGCGCATAATCTATCAAATCCGAAGGCTATTCCACCATGTGGAGGTGCTCCGTATTCAAATGCTTCCATTAAAAATCCAAATTGCTTTTGAGCTTCCTCTTCCGTAAAGCCAAGAGCTTTAAACATTTTTTGCTGCAATGATTTATCATGTATTCTGATACTTCCGCCTCCAATTTCCACTCCATTAATAACCATATCATATGCATTAGCTCTGATTCTTCCTGGGTCAGATTCTATGAATTTCATATCTTCTATCTTTGGGCTTGTGAATGGATGGTGCATCGCGTGGAATCGCTTTGATTCCTCATCCCATTCCAATAATGGGAAATCTAAAACCCAGAGTGGCCTAAATACATTTTTATCTCTTAAGCCTAATTCGCCACCCATCTTGAGGCGCAATTCACTCATGGCTTTTCTGGTGTGATCAACATCTCCACTTAATACCAACAATAAATCACCGGCCTTTGCCTCTGCTGCTTCAGCCCATGCTTTTAAATCTTCTTGGGTGTAAAATTTATCAACTGAAGATTTGAAACTTCCATCCAAATTGCATTTTACGTATACCAATCCTTTGGCGCCAATTTGCGGACGCTTTACAAACTCAGTTAATTCATCTAATTGCTTACGCGTATATTCTGAAGCACCAGTAACGTTTATTGCAACCACCAATTCAGCTTGATCGAATACATTAAATCCTTTGTTTTGAGCATATTCATTTAACTCTACGAACGGCATTCCGAATCTGATATCAGGTTTATCAGAACCATACAGTTTCATTGCTTGATCATAGGTCATTCGTGCAAAATCTTCAATCTCCACCCCTTTTACTTCTTTGAAGAGATATTTAACCATTTTCTCAAAAGTATTCAGAATGTCTTCCTGCTCTACAAAAGACATTTCGCAGTCGATTTGAGTGAACTCGGGCTGACGATCAGCACGTAAATCTTCATCTCTAAAACATTTCACGATCTGAAAATATTTATCGAAACCAGACACCATCAATAATTGCTTGAACGTCTGCGGAGATTGTGGTAATGCATAAAATTCGCCTTCATGAACGCGAGAAGGCACTACAAAATCACGAGCTCCCTCTGGGGTAGATTTTATCAAAACAGGAGTTTCTACTTCCAAGAATCCAGCTCCATCCATAAATCTGCGGGTGGCCTGCATCAATTGATGACGTAGTTGTAGTTTCTCTCTAACTGCGGGTCTTCTCAAATCCAAATAACGGTACTGCATTCTCAATTCCTCTCCACCATCTGTATCATCTTCTATGGTGAAAGGTGGTGTTTTGGCCGCATTTAAGATATTCAATTCTTCCACAAAGATTTCAATATCTCCTGTTACCATTTTATCATTTTTGGAAAAGCGTTCCAAAACTTCTCCTTTAGCTTGAAGTACAAATTCTCTTCCTATTTTTCGAGCAGTTTTAAGAATATCTTCATTCGTCTTACCTTCTTCACATAAAAGCTGTGTAATTCCATAGCGGTCACGTAAATCGATCCAAAGCAAACCGCCTTTATTTCGAACGCGCTGTACCCAACCACTTAAAACTACGTGTTGACCTTTATTTTCTATTCTTAACTCTCCGCAATGATGTGTCCTATGCATGATAAAATCTTAATTCAAATTTTGGGCAAAGGTAAGCAATTACAGGAATTGATACAGCGGTTTAGGGAACTGAATTTTGAGAAGTTGTGAATTATAAAAAAAAGGAATGCGTTCAAATTGAATTTTGAATACATCCCTTAAAATAATCATGTTGATATTATTTGGAGGGCGATGACTCTTTGGCTAGTATTTCTTCTATTACTGATTTTAATTCAGCCTTTGGTCGGTAACCTCTCGCTATTAAATAGCCTTGACTTCCAATACTTAAAACAACTGAAGGAAAACCACCAATTCCCATCTGCTGACTCATTTGAAACTCTTGGTACGTTTTTTCCTTATATGCAGAATCCTCCAATTTATTTTTGAAAACTTCCCATGGAAGGTCGAAACTTTCTACTAATTTTTTATAATTATCAATTTCATTCAAGCTTAAACCCTTCTCATATAAAGTAGACTGCAAAGCCGAAGCAAACTCAATATTAGACTTCTGCGTCATTGACTTATAAACCGTCATAGCTATACATGGCAATTCTGAATTAAGCATTAAGCTGCCTTCTTCTAGAATTTCTAAATAAGGTTTTCCAAATTTTACACCTGTCATTTCTTCCAAACGAGGCATGGCTTCTTTTAAGTAATCCTTCATTTCACTTAAAGGCTTAACCCTTTCTCCTAACACCATTCCACCACTGATCGCTTCAAAATCAATTTGCTCTTGAAATTTTTTTTCTAAATCTTTAATTACCGGACTGAATCCAAAACACCAACCGCATAAAGGGTCATAGAAATATAATAATTTTGCTTTTTCCATGTTGGTACATACGCTCCAGGATGAATTTGGGTTCCTCGAAATATTACTTTCTCATTTAAATTCTCCAGATAATTTATAACTGAATGATTCTGAATTATCTTCGGGATAAAGAGCTAAAAGATACATGACAGTTTTGGCAGGAACAGTAAAGGTAAATGGAAGGTCTTTTGTCGAAATTAAGTTATTGAGCGTAACATATAGCTTTCCATTCATTTTCGTATCCATTCCGTTGTTGACATAAATTAAATAATAATCATCATACCTTTTAGTATCAAATTGAATACCCTCTTTCAAGTTTGAAGCTTCTAATTTATTTTCATACATAGACTCATCAAAATTCTCTTTATTTTGTACCTCAAAATCTGGCATTCCGGGATGATAAGCATAATAACTGTTAGATTCTTGAGGAATGAAGGTCTCCTCCTTATAATTTAGAAATTGGACTGGTAGCGTAATGTTTTGAAAATTTTTGTTTTGAGCGACCATAAAATGCAAGTGAGGTCCTGAGCTCCAACCTGTATTACCACTTAACCCGATTAACTGACCACGGCTAATTCTATCACCTATTTTTACAAGACTACCATTTTGCACTAAATGCACGTAATTTCCTACTGTTCCGTCTTCGTGATAAATTTTAATAAAATTTCCATAGGGTTCAAATTTGGGATTATTACCACCAATATTAGAGTCTTCCTTGATATCAAAAACGACTCCCCCTCTTGCGGCATAAATACTATCGCCAATTTCTAAATTAAAATCTATGGCATTTACACCTCTATGTGTTCCCGAACCATTATTTCCTTGACCAACTCGAATTTTCTTACCATGCTTATAAGGTAGCCAATAGGCATAGTCATCCTCTAGCTTTATTGAAAAATCTCCCACAGTATAGATAAAGCTAAAATCAAAAGAGGTGTTTTTATCTTTTTCCTTTTTGACTAATTCCAGAATTTTATATTTGGAAGAATTTGCTGGGATGGTTCTTTCAATATTTTTACTCTTGTCATCTGGTTCAAGATTCAGTAATTTCTTAAAATTCAATTGAACCATATAAGGCACTACATCTTTATTTTGAGCATAAAAAATATATCCCTGCTCAGATTTTTCATAAAAAATTTCTATTGGTTTTTGGAGTGATAATCCTAGGAAAGCATAAAATGTAAATAAGGCAGTTATTGCTAATTTTCTCATTTTTAAGAATCTAAATTTTTCTAGAAGTAAGATACAATCTTTAAGACTAAATGAAATAACTTCTTAAATGAAAAATGGTTCCTTGTCTTTTAAACTGAATTACTTTCTACTTTTTGAAATTGGGAATAATAAACTGACTTGAAAAGATGGAACCTGATTAGTTGAGATTGTGGGGTTTTCTCTAACGAAATGATTGACGGGTAAAATATTGGCAAATCCAGTTTTGAAACTGCCTTCAAGTTGTAATATAAATAGAGAAAAATCATAAGAAAATCCCGAAGCTGCGTAGAGCCCAAAATCACCTCTATTATCATTTTCAACGGAGTAAAATATCTGTACTTGTTCTATACCTATTTCGTTTTGAATAGTAGAAGTAGAACTTAAAGCCCAAGCAACATAAACTCCAGCATCCAGGAAGAACTTGAATTTTTCGGACCCAAATATTTGCCAATGCAAATAAAATGGGAGCTCTAGGTAATTAATTTCTGTAAAGGCTCT
This sequence comes from Marivirga sp., assembly GCF_035704835.1. Lineage (GTDB taxonomy): Bacteria > Bacteroidota > Bacteroidia > Cytophagales > Cyclobacteriaceae > Marivirga. The sequence goes on from NZ_DASSWQ010000019.1 coordinate 14,285, forward strand.
ATTTGCAACAAAAGTATTAGTTGAATCTCCAATTCCTTGACCCCAGCCTTTGGTAGAATAATTTAAATCTGCTTGGATACCAATCTTATCATTTTGCATATAACGATAAGAAATCCCAAATGTAGGACTCACAAAATAGGCGGTTCCAAACCGGGTAGTTATTGGTACATTAGTAAAATCATTAAAATTGACCGTAGGAACATTTACGCCTCCTTTAATGCCAAGGTAGGACTGGCTTTTAAGCTGTTCGTTGAAAAATAGACATAAAAAAAGTATGAAAATTAGATTGATTTTTTTCATACTATTATAACTCTTCAAAATCGAGAATATTAAGATTCGGACTCTTCTTTTTTATCAGAATTTCTTTTGTCAATAAAAGCTACCGCATTAACTAATCCGACTAAAGTTACCAATATCCAAAAAAATGTATTTGCCCCTTCCGTTACAGGTATATCGTAAAACATAAATTTCTTTTTTTTAAATTTAATGACAAAAATAGACGATAAGGATTTATCCTACAAGGATTATTGATTTACTTTTTTACAGTATCTTTCTCAAGATTAAATAAATCGTTTAAAACACCAATTAAGGTCTCTTCTTCGCCTCGTTTGCAAGCTGCTTTCAATTGTAATACAGGCAACTTCAATATTTTCTGCATCATACTTCTGGTTACCTTATCAACAATTTTATGCTCATCTCCTTCAATTTCTTTTAAATATCGAGCCAACTCCTCTTGCCTGATTTGCTCCAATGCATTTTTAAGATTATTGATAGTAGGAGAAACTGCCATCTCTTTAGACCAGTCATTGAATTCCTCAATTGATTCTTCAATAATTCTTTCAACTTGAGGCACTGCATTAATCCTTTTCTCTAATGCTTCATCCGCTTTACTCTTAATGCTATCGACATTAAATACTAAAGCCGCAGGATTTTCTTCAACCTCGTTACTTACAGAACGAGGAACTGATAAATCAATAAAATATTTAAAACTTAATATATCTAAAGAATCTACTTTTTCCTTAGTGAAAATTGGTTTAGAGGCTCCAACGGATGAAACTATTACATCTGCATGATTTACTCCATCCCATAATTCTGTATAAGGATGAACTTCAAAGTTACATTCAGCTGCTAATCTCTTAGCCTTCTCTTCTGTTCTGTTGGTTATCTTTACAGAAAGTCTATCATCACCTACTAAATTTCTACAAACGTCTTCTCCTATTTCACCAACTCCTACCACCAAAATCCTTGGATTTTTAATATCTGCCGTTAAAGTTTTTACTAATTCGGTTGCCGCATAAGACACAGAAGCCGCTCCATCTCTAAAAGGAGTTTCCTGTACTACTCTTTTATTGGTGAAAAATATAGTGTGCATTAAACGGTGTAAAAAAGGACCTGCCAATTGTAAGTCGGCAGACTGTTGATAAGCTCGCTTTACTTGATTAGAAATCTGAATATCTCCAACGACTTGAGCTTCGAGCCCCATAGAAACTCTAAACAATCGTTGAACTGCTTCAAGATGATTATTAATAATTTCAAAATAAGGCTTAAATGAGTCGAAATCATGAATGCCTTTTTCTATACCAATTAATTTAATGATATCTTCAGAAAGCTCTTCTTCATTAAAATAATAGACCTCTGTTCTGTTGCATGTTGAGAGCACCAAAACATCGGAAACTGAAGTAAACTCTTTAAAATAATTCAATAATCTGTCGATTGAATCGTCATTTAACGATACTTGTTCCCTAATTTCAATAGGGGCATTTTTAAAAGATAGACTTATTGCTTTGAAATTTTCTTTCATAATTTTCAATGAATACGCAAAAATAACTTTTAAGTAACAGGAAATAAAATAGATGTAGACAGATCTGCTTATTTATCATCTTTCTAAATAAGGTATTTCCACTATTGCCACTTAACACATAAAAATGGCAATTCATTCCAATTATTTTTTTAGCAAAATAAAATCACGAAATTCGAGCAAAATTTTACCCATGGAAACAAACACGATATTAGTAATAGGCGCAAATGGACAGCTCGGCACAGAGTTAACAGCTGAATTAAGAGCTATTTATGGAAGCACGAATGTTATTGCATCTGATATTCAACCTCCTAAAAAGCAAGCACTACCTAATGAGCCTTTTGAGCAATTAGATGTAATGAATGCTGAAAAACTGACTAAAATTGTAGACCAGTATAAGGTTACAGAGATTTACATGTTAGCTGCTATTTTATCAGCCAAAGGAGAGCAAAACCCAATATTTGCCTGGGATTTGAATATGCAAAGTCTTTTAAATGTATTGGAAGTTGCCAGAGTAAAAAAGTTGTCAAAAGTTTATTGGCCAAGTTCAATTGCTGTCTTTGGACCAAACTCCCCTGTCGATAATACTCCTCAGAATTGTGTAATGGATCCAAACACTGTTTATGGAATCAGTAAATTAGCTGGGGAAAGATGGTGTGCTTATTATTATGAGAAATATGGTGTCGATGTGAGAAGCTTAAGATATCCAGGTCTGATTGGATATAAATCTCTTCCTGGTGGCGGAACTACAGATTATGCTGTGGACATTTTTCATAAAGCATTGAATGGTGACAATTTTGAATGTTATTTAAGAGAGGATTCTTATTTACCAATGATGTATATGCCAGATGCTATCAAAGCAACCATTGATTTAATGCAAGCACCTGCCGAAAATCTAAGCATAAGATCCAGTTACAATTTGGGAGCACTTAGCTTTACTCCAAAAGATATTTATGAGGCAATTAAAAAGCAGCATCCTGAATTTAAGATTTCTTATAAGGTAGACTACAGACAAAAAATTGCTGATACCTGGCCGAACAGCATAGATGACAGCCAAGCTCAGAAAGATTGGAACTGGAAACCATCATTCAAGTTGGAAGATATGGTAGAAGATATTTTAGAAAAACTACCGGAATATGAATTTTAAGTCAATTTTTTAACAAAAAAGGCTGTTTTAATTTTCTTAAAACAGCCTCTTTTTAGATTCAGGAATCAATCATTTCCTACCATAAATAATGCATTTGCAAATAGCATTTTCCCCTGATGCCAAAATGCTCTGAAAAGTGGGTCATCTTGCAAATAAATTACCTCTCCACCTCCAATAGCTTCAACTCCAAAAACCATACTATTTAGCTGCTGTTCTTTAGCTTTATAACCAGCAAAACCAGCAATATGACTATCATTTGATTTAATTATACCTACATTCCAACCTTTTGGAAGGTATTCAAATGCTTTACCAGATGTCTTCAAACTGAAATACTGATTTCCCAAACCAAAAGCAAGAGGATGGCTATTGTCTAACTGCACCTCATAAATTGCCCCAAAAATACTGCTTGATAGTCTTTTTCTTTCTGCATTTTCATATAGTGCAAGCGGCATTGTAGAAACTTCTACCTTTTTAGTTTTTAATTGACCTTTCTCTTTATCTGAAAATAATGAAATTGCCGAGCCCATCGCAATAATTTTCCCTCCTGATTTTACAAATTCATCTAATCTAGTAATTCCTTCTTCTGAAAGATTAGAATAACTACCTGATGGTAAGATGATCATGTCATAATCTGAAATATTAATACCATCAAAACTATTAACACGAATGCTATGAATTGGATAATCTAATGATTGCTCGAAAAAATGCCAAATTTCACCATAAGCTAAGGAAGAAACACCTTCATCCATCAAGACTGCAATTTTTGGAGCTTCTAAAAATTGAATTTCCGAAGAACCTATATCATATATTCTATCTGCAAATCCTGAAGATATTGGGTAAATATCAATTTCAAATTGATTGGAAAGTTTGGTTAATTCTTCATTCAGGTTTTCGATTTGCTCATTATTAGTTTGGGTAATAATTAAACTTCCTTTGCCAAATTCTTTATTATTGAATTTGAGATTTTTATAGGAAATTCTAACTTTAATATTCTTTTTCAATACTGCTGCTAAAAATTGAGCGGAATTGAAAGATTCCCATCTAACCGCATACGCATAGGTTGAAGGTAAATTTTCTTTATCAAACTGCAATCTAAGGACAGGTTCAGAACTTATTTTATTTTTCAAACCAAAAGTTTCTAATCCGTAAGCGTAAGGTATCGCCCAGGCGGTAATATCATAAGTTAATGAATCGCTGTATTCTGGCTTAGGATCAAAGAGTGCCTGTATTAAAGTTGATTTGGGTTGGTAGGCACTGATAACTAAATCCTTTTCGCTTGATTCAAAATTTACTTGCTTTCGCTTAAAGTAACTATAACCACTAAATTTTTGCTTTTCCCCAACTTGTTCAACTTCAATTTTTTGATCTTTCAAAAAATCAACTAATGTATTTAGGTCATCCTTTCTATCTTCATCCCATTTTACGACATACGTTTTGAAAGGATCTTGAGGGTTATTGATATTCCTAGTAAAGTATTTTTTGAATTCACTATTTAATTTCTCAGCATTTTGAGAAGCAATTTCAATAGTACTCATTCCTGTTGTATAGTGATGCTCAAGCCTATCCTTCAAAGTTAAGGTATCCCCTAAATTTGTTAAAGCTCCCAATCCTGCTCTTCCATTTCCAGCTTGTTCATAGGTCATTCCAATAGCACCATTAAAGGTTGGGTATGTATCTCCATAGCTTGGATAGAATAAATCAAATCGTTCTCTAGTAAAATATAGCCAGTTGTTTTCGTCAAAATACTTAGCATGATTTTGGCCTATTTCAATCTGAAAATCTTTTTGCCAATCGGTAATCACTTCATGAAGGGGCTCAGCTGCTGGCGCAAAATAATAAGGACTATTGATGGATTGTTCATGGAAATCTACATGAATATGGGGCATCCATTCATGATAAACTTTCATCCGGGCTTTCGATTCTTTTTGCGTTTGCCATGCCCAATCTCTATTCAAATCAAATAGATAATGATTTGGCCGTCCTCCTGGCCATGGCTCATTATGTTCTACAACATCTAAATTTGGATTGAAATTTTTAGCACCATATTGTCTGTAAAAGGTAGCATATCTATCTCGTCCATCGGGATTAACACAGGGATCCATAATGACGACCGTGTTTTTCAACCATTCCTCACTCTGCATTCCGCCACTTAATAATTCGTAAGCCGTTTTCATTGAAGCCTCAGTTGAGGAAGCTTCATTTCCGTGAATATTGTAGCTTAACCAAACTACAGCCTTTTCTGCAGTGCCATTTAATTTACCAGATAACCCGGTTTGCGCTAAGTTTTGACTTTGTATTTTATCTAATTGTGCAATGTTTTCTCTTGAAGAAATTATTGCGTAATACAATGGCCTCCCTTCGTAAGTCTCTCCGTATTTTTTGAGAATTATCTGATCAGAATTATCTGCTAGATAGTTAAAATAATCGACCACTTGATGATGAAATGTGAACTTATCCCCTAATGTGTATCCAAGTTTTTCATCTGGACTTTGGAGGTTTTGAGCAATTGAAACATAGGATATAAAGAAAATTAGAAAAAGGGAATATATTTTTTTCATAACTATTACTTAGAGTGATTTTAAAGATAATTTTCAATTTACATCGCTTTTTAAAATTTTGAAAATGTAATTGACAAACGGTAGAAAATTAGGCGACACTTGCCCTAATAATAAGGTATTTACATAAAAAAAGGTCTCATTCCTGAGACCTTTTCATTTATCACTACACCTTAATTTAATTTCTACCTCTTGAAGAAGAAGAACTTGCTGTCCTAGAACTTCTGCTTCTATTGCTGCTACTATTTTCGCTTTCCCTTACAGAAGAATTAGGCTTCATAGCAGTATCAGTTATTCTTGAGTTTGAGGCATTTCTTCCCTTTTCAGAATCAGTATTCCTTGAATTTGAATAACTTCTTATTCTTTCAGAGTTATGCTTTCTAAAAGTTGATTCATCTCTCTCATCTCTGTCATCATTTCTATTTACAGAATTTCTATCAGAATAATTTCTGTGAGAATTATATCGGTGATCATTATGTGCATAATTCGATCTAACATTTCTGTTAGCAACACTATTATTTGTAGCATATGTGTTATAATTTCTACCACTTCTGTAAGCAATATGATTATGTCCAGTATGATGACCATTACCATGACCCCTGTGATTACATGCAACTTGGTAACTTCTATAAAAATTACCATGATAACCACAATGACCACTACAAATATGCTGAGCCAATGGATAATTATGGTAATAGTTGATATCCAAAATCATAGCCTGTCTACCAAAGAACAACTCCACAAACTGACCTCTTCGCTCTAACAACACAGTATAAAACAGATTTCTTCCCCTGAACTCACGATTGATATGTACAATCTGATGAAAAGGATAGTAATAGTCTATTTCATAAAGTACTGCATTTGGAACTGCCCAGTTGTGTGCTGTACCAAAAGAAGCCACAATTTGAAAATTTTGAGATTTTGCAGAATTAGTAAAAAACAATAATCCTAAACCTAAAACGAACGGAAGTAAAATGTGCTTCTTCATAACTTTAATTGTTTGGTGTTATGAAGGGTAAATCAAGTATTGTGCCAAAATTGATATATCGATTATAAGTAATTGATTTACTTATAGTTACAATTAAAAAAATTTACCAATAAATTTTGGTGAGTTATTATCCTTATCCCTTTAGAAAAGAATTAAATGATAAAGCTTTTGAATTATTCGTAAGCAGTTCTGCTAACAATACTTCTACCCAATGTGATTTCATCAGCGTATTCTAGCTCCCCGCCAATTGGGATTCCTCTGGCAATGGTGCTGGTTTTAATTCCTAATTGCTTTACCTTTTTACTGATGTAGAAAGCCGTGGTATCACCTTCCATTGTGGGAGAAAGTCCGAAAATGATTTCTTTAACTTCAGAAGTTGAGGAAGAAACTCTTTCCATCAAACTGTCGATGGTCAAATCCTCTGGCCCTATCCCTTCTATAGGTGAAATTATCCCTCCCAATACGTGATACAAACCATTATATTGAGAAGTATTTTCAATTGCCAATACATCCCGGGTGTCTTCTACTAAACAAATAATGGAATCATCTCTTTTATGGCTTTTGCAGATATTGCAAACTTCCTCATCGGAGATATTATGGCATTTTTTGCAGTACTTGATATTTTGGCGCATATCTATTAGAGATTGCGCTACATCAGTTGTAAAATTTTCGTCTTGTTTTAAAAGGTGTAATACTAATCTTAAAGCAGTTTTTTTTCCAATACCAGGAAGCTTGGAAAATTCATTCACTGCTGATTCGATTAACTTAGAGGAAAACTCCATATTATTCTATCTCAGCATTAATTCCTTCATCTACGATTGCTTGTCTGTAAGGAATTAAATCAACAAAAGAGCCTTTCTTCACTGCACATTTCCCCTTATAATGGACCAATAATGTGCATTGTTCAGCTTGTTCAGGAGTATGCTTACAAACTTTTATCAATGTATTGATTACGTGTTCAAATGTGTTCACATCGTCATTATAGACTATCAAATCATTGATATCCTCATCAGAGGTGGTTTCTAAAACCTCTTCTCTTTTGTCTTCTTCTAATTGATAAAATATATTAATGTCACTCATCACGATTCAATAACTTTAAATAAAGCCTAATGTTACAATTAAACCTATTTCTTATGCAAATTTACGAAAAATTAACCAACTTCAGATTTATTTGAAAACCCATTTTGAAAATCATTTGAGAAATAATTTTTAATAAATAAAGGTTTATTTTTTGTGTAATAGTAATTTTGAATTTCTAAACTATAAAACCCATTATGAGTCCTATACTGGTCATTTCAGTCATATCCATTTATTTTCTGGTTTTAATGGGGATTTCATATTTCACATCACGTGAAAATGATAACCTGACTTTTTTTACTGCCAACAGGCAATCTCCATGGTACTTAGTGGCATTTGGAATGATTGGCGCTTCCCTATCCGGGGTGACTTTTATCAGTGTTCCTGGTGAAGTAGGGAATACAGCCTTTGCATATTTTCAAGTAGTTTTGGGCTATTTGGTTGGTTATTTTGTGATTGCTACCGTTTTACTTCCCCTTTATTACCGATTGAACCTGATTAGTATTTATACATATCTAGAACAAAGATTTGGTAAATATTCCTATAAAAGTGGGGCATTTTTCTTTTTACTTTCAAGGATTATAGGCTCGGCTTTTAGGCTGTTTTTGGTAGCAGGAGTATTGCAATTAGCTATTTTCGATGCTTTTGGTTGGCCTTTTTCAGTTACAGTGGCCATCACAATTGCCCTAATTTGGCTGTACACTTTCAGGGGTGGTATCAAAACTATCGTTTGGACGGATACACTTCAGACGCTATTCATGATTGTGGCGGTTGCTATTAGCATTTATTTAATAAAAGATGCTTTGGACATGTCGTGGCTACAACTAACAGAAAAAGTTTCTGCTTCAGGCTATTCAGAAATATTTGTTTGGGATTGGCAAAGTGGCCAAAATTTCTTTAAGCAATTTATCAGTGGGGCTTTTATTGCTATTGTGATGACCGGCTTGGACCAAGACATGATGCAGAAAAATCTAACTTGTCGCTCCTTAAAAGATGCACAAAAGAATATGTTTTGGTTTTGCATTATACTAGTAATCGTGAATTTCATGTTCTTAAGTATGGGTGCATTACTTTACATTTATGCAGGCGAAATGAACATTGCCATTCCTGCCAGGACTGATGATCTATATCCTCTACTAGCCCTAGAACATTTTCCATTGATTGCTGGAGTAGTTTTCCTTTTAGGCATAATTGCCGCCGCCTATTCTAGTGCTGATTCAGCCCTCACTGCCTTAACTACTTCATTTTGTGTAGATTTCTTAAGCTTGGGACAAGATGACAAACCAATTTCAAAAAAAACCAGGATTAAGGTTCACTTGGCTTTTTCTGTGATTTTATTTTTGGTAATTCTGGCATTTAAAGCCATTAATGACCAAAGTGTGATTACTGCAGTTTTTAAAGCTGCAGGCTATACCTACGGACCCATTTTGGGCTTATTCACTTTCGGACTGATTACAAAATTTCAACTAAAGGATAAATGGGTTCCACTGATTGCAGTTCTTGCTCCTATACTTTCTTTTATCATTAATGAAAACTCAGAAGCTTGGTTTTTTGGTTATAGATTTGGATTTGAGATACTGGTAGTCAATGGATTACTGACTTTCTTGGGATTATTTTTAATTAAAAAAAATAAAATTGAACTTGTAGGTCAATAAATTTGTATTACATTTGTAATACTTAATGAATAAAAAAATGCTTACTACAAGACTGACATCCTCCGAAGAAAAGAAACTTACAGAATATTGTGAGCAAAATGGCCTTTCAAAATCACAGGTCGTAAAAGAAGCCCTTGCACAATATCTAACTAAAAAGACGGAAGTTTCTGCTTTTGAGTCAGGTAAAGATTTATTTGGTGCAGCTTCAAGCAATGACACTGATCGTTCCACAACTTATAAAAAACGCTTAAAAAAGATGCTTGATGAAAAACATTCTCATTGATGCTGGACCTTTAATCGCGCTTTTTGACAGAAGCGACAAATACCATTTAAAAGCAATTTCATTTCTTAAATCACTCGAAAGAGGACTAATCACAACATGGCCTGTGATTACTGAAACTTCCCATATGCTGAGCTTCAGTTCAAAAGCACAAGCTAATTTTCTAGAATGGATTGAAAGGGGCGGCTTGAAAATTTATGAAATGGAGCATGACCACATCAGCCGCCTTTCTGAATTAACCAAAAAATATGATGATGTACCGATGGATTTAGCAGATGCAAGCTTGATTGTCGTTTCAGAAATTAAGGGGATTCATCAAATAGCTAGTATTGATTCAGATTTTTATATCTATCGAGATATCAGAAATAAATACCTGGAGAATATATTTAATTAAGGTGGAGAATATTCGATTTCTCAAATAATTAAAGTAAATATTGAATGAATTCGTTGGCAAATAGACAGTTGACAATATTCAGTAGACAAAATTATACACATATGGCTCATTCAAATACAAAACTCCATTAAATTCTCAAACAATTCTAGAGTAAAAACCAATGCAATAAATAGGATTAAATTTCTAATTCCTCCATCGGATTCCAAAATACCTTTTCAAAACCCAGAATCTGATTATCTTTCACTTTAATCCCTTCTGCCTCTAATGCTTCTTGCATAGTATCAGGCTTTTCAAAATGCATTTTTCCTGTTAGCAATCCATTTCGGTTCACTACTCTATGAGCTGGAATATCTTTCATAGTATGCGAGGCATTCATCGCATATCCAACTACTCTGGAACTTTTTGCGGATCCTAAGTATTTAGCAATGGCACCGTAAGAGGTAACTCTTCCTGAGGGAATTAATCGGACAACTTGATATACCTGGTCGAAAAAATCATTCTTTTCTTTCATATAATATGCAGACTGCTTTTACTTTTATATTTTTGATATTTCATCCCGTTTTTTCGGAACAATTTATAATTAAATTTTGACTCAAATACTTTTCATTAGTAGAAAACTAAATCATTGCAATCTGAGTCCACAAATAAATAACCGGTCAAGGACCGTTTCGTATGACTAAATTGATTTATATTTTCTTAATCCCATGGTCTTTATTTGCTTATCCTAGCAAAGCACAAGCCTTTATTGACCTTCCTTATGATAGTACTTTAGAAGTTTTTTCTGATAAAGGTAAAAAAGGAATAAGAAATGAAAGCGGAAACATATTATTAGATGCTAATTATCAAAATTTTGGATGGTCAGATGGAAAATCCGAAAATTTAAATGGCTATATCGGCTACCAACAAAACGATTTATGGGGCTTGATGTCTAATAATTTTGAAGTGATTTCAAAACCAAAATACAATAGCTTAATTCCTTTTGGAGATGATTTATTTGTTGTTTCAGAAAAAAGCAAATATTCAAAAGTCTTATTTTACGGATTAATCAATGAAAATGGCAAACAGAAATTAAAGCCTAGCTTCAGAAATATTTACTCCGCTGGGAATCACCTTATCGCTGCCACCAAGAAAGAAAAGGAAATTTACTTTGGGATTATTAATTCATCTGGAAAAGCAGCTGTCCCGTTCGAATATTTCCATATCGAGTATTTAGGATATGATAATTTTATACTGACCAAAAATAATGGCGAAAAAGAATTGATAAAACTCGCTTCTCAGCCTGAAACATTATTGAAAAACATGGATAGTGTTTCCACTTTTCGAGATGGGGTAGCCATAATTTTTAAAAATGGCAGACAGGGGCTTATCAGGCAAGATGGTGAAATTTTATTGCCAATCGAATACAAAAATATAGAATGGAATGATGGCAAGGAAATCTACGTTACCGCATTGGATGAATGGACCATTCTAAATCAAATAGGTAGAGAAATTAGCAAACAAAAAGCAGACTCTATTTTCTATTTGAACGATAGCTTAATTGTAAAAAACACCTCTTCTTTTGCCCAAATCTATAATGTTTATACCAAGGAAAACAAACAAGTTTTTAATGCTGAAATCATTGGTATTTTTGGTGAAAATTTCATCCTCAATAAATCAAATCAAACTTTTATTGCAAAAGACAGCAATAAAATAATTAGTGAGAAATTCAGCGGGGCAGTAAAATGGAACAACGATTTTTTTGTTGCAAAGAAGAAAACCTATCACGGCTTTGAACATATTATAATTAGCAAAAATGGAAAGTCTATAAAGGCTGATTCATTCAATTTTATGGATAATTCAATCGCTCTAAAAATCAAATCAAATTGGGGCATCTTTGATGAGAATTTAAATGAAGTCATCCCTCCTCTTTACCAAGAAATTGTAAAAAATGGGGAGCAATATATCGTAAATTTCAAAGGACAATTAGGGGTAGTTGATTTAGATAACAACTGGGTAATACCTCCTCAATACAAGCTAATTCAGCCTATTGACCACTTTCACTATAAATTAGTAGACAACTACCTTAGTGAATATATTTCGGATGGTCAAGAAAAAACTCAAGCGAGATTATACTATGATTTTTATGGAAAATATGGAGTTGAGCAAGATTTAAATGATTATTACAGGTTAATTGATAAAAAAGGAAAAGCTATAACTGAATTCAGAAAGGGAAAATATAGTGGTCATGGAAAATCAGGAATAATTTTTCACCATGAAAATCAGCACATCTTATTAAATGATATTGGCGAGGAACTATTTAAAATTATTGACTATGACACCATCATTTTTTCAGATGATGAGTATTTAGCTATTCAAAAAAATGGTAGTTGGGGATTTATTAATATTGATGGCCTTTTAAGAATTGCTAATCGATACGACACCGTTCGTCCGATTCATAATGAAAGGTCAGCAATAAAAATCCGTAATTCATGGGGGTTTATTGGTCGAAATGAAAGTTTGGTTGTGCAACCTTATTATTCAGCGGTGTCTGACTTTGAAAATAAAACTGCATTTGTCCAACTGAATGAAAAATATGGCTTAATTGACCTGAATGGCAACTATATTATCGAGCCAGAATATGATGAAATTAAAAAAGAAAATGGATATTATCTGTTAAGGAAAGGAACTAAATGGGGCATTGCTAATTTAATGGGAGAAATCATCAGCTATCCTACTTACGACACTATTTTTGTAGAAAATAATTTTTTGAAGGTAGAAAAATACGGAACATCTAGAATTTTGACTAATACTGGATCTACTTTAATAGATAATCAATTCGACAGAATTTATTTTGATGAAAATTTTAAAGTATTCTTAGCCAAGAAGGAAGCGAAAAAAGAACAAGTTTTTCTAACCGATATTCTGAATGGAATGTATCCTTAATTCTATTTAAAAGCTTATTTGATTAACACTTTGAATTTAGTTCCCATACAAAACAATAGTCAAGTTTTTAATAAAACTAGCTGATATTCAAACAATTTTCCAGCTTTTCCAGAAAAAAATTCATTCTGACTTTTTTCGATAAGATGTGATTTTTAGCTTATATTTAAGTTGTTTTTGGGGATGAATTGAAATAGTTTTATTCCCTGAGTATACTTTATGGACTACAAATTAGAACATACTGCTGAAATAGTATCAGATCTTCCTGGGGAACTTCTATTTAAAATAATGAAGGAAAGTTCTTTGATTGAATCAAATGGAATTCCTTTAAAAGCATTGAAAAATCTGCTTAATTTCATTACAGAAGAATTCGGAGCTGATGAATTTTGGGTAGTAGAAGAAAGCAAAAAAGACAATTGCCTTAAGTGGGATTTGGATAATCAGCTCATAAAAGAAAGTATACCATTTAATCACGAATTAAAGGCAAAAAGCCACCATCCTTTTTTTACAATTGAAATTAAAAAACCCTTTTTATTATTTAAACATCACTTAATCTTCCCAGTAGATATAAATGATAAGAAGATTTATATCGGTTTTTCTTCTCAGCAAAAGTTTGATTTAACAACACAGGACAAAACTTTCTTCTATGTTATTTCTGAAAGATTGAAAGAGTTGATTTTATTAGTCACCAACGAAAGAAAAGAAAAATCAAAAACTCAACGTTTAGAAACCATTTTAGACAGGCTTCCACAAGCTATTGTATTCACTGAAAATAAAGTTGGTGATACATGGTTAAATAATGAAGCACTCGAAATTTTTGGGTTGGAAAAAAATGAAAAATCAATTCCCTCAGAACTTTTCACAAAGAAACTTGCCGAACTTAAGGTAAAAGTAACCAATAAGGAAGAAGTAGAATTGGTGGGAAATAATATGATTAGCCTCAATGCATTACCTTCTAGTTTTGGTGAAGATTGGATTTGGAAATTCGAAAATTCCGTCCTGAAAGTGATTCGAAAAAATGCTTATATAGCTGGGAAAGAAGGTGAGCTATGGGTTTTTGACAATGTAAGCGAGTTATATTTCGCCAATGAAAGATTGAATTCTCTTTTCAGAAAACTCAATGTAGCTTATAATGAGATTAATGCCAACTTAACCGAATTTCAGAATAAATCAAGTAATAAAAGCATCACTGATTTGGAGGCTGAAGAGTCGCGGATCATTCAACAATATGATGACAATGATATTTTAGGGAAGGTGACCCACGATTTAAGAACACCTTTTGCAAAAGTTTATACCATTGTTCAGCTGCTTTTATCTGATAATGAAGAAAATTTGAGCGAACAACAGGTTGAAAGAATCAATCTGATTAAACAAGTAGTTGCGGATGGGCTACAAATTGTTAAAGGTTTTCTGGATACAGGAAATATGGTGTTGGACGATAAAAAATTCAAACCAGAAGTAATTGACATTCAGGAATTTGTAGATAATAGCTTAATGCCATATGAATTATTATCAGCCAAAAAGAATATAATTTTTATTACGCAGGTTCTGGACAAAAATCTTGAACTTGAAGTTGACCGAACTTACTTAAGAAGAATTATTGATAATTTGGTTTCGAATGCCATCAAGTTTTCTCCTAATGAAACACAGATAAACTACACCATCTACCAAGAAGGCGATGAAATCATATTTTCAGTGAAAGACCAAGGTCCAGGACTTACTGATGATGATAAAAGCCGATTGTTTAAGAAATACCAACAACTTTCAGCTAAGCCAATCGGAACGGATGAATCTACAGGACTAGGTCTGTACATCGTGAAAACAATGGCAGATAAGATGGGTGGACGAATTTGGGTGGAAAGCGAAAAAGGAAAAGGAGCTGAATTTAAAGTAGCTTTAAAGGCCAAATCTTAAAATCCGTTCTAAAGAATTATATCAGATTTTCTCATAATTCCTCCAAAGTATTTTAATTTAGATTTCTAAATATTGAAACAGCAATACTCATTTTGCAGTTTAATAGAGCTTATTGAAAAATTACACAATTAACTTAGGGATTGTCTTGTACTATTATCAAGTCACTTAAGCATTTGAAATCAAAAATCGAATCTAACATAATCATTATGAGGAATTTATATCTGTTTAGTATCCCACTATTGTTTTTTGCTTGTTCGCCAGAAGATAAAAAGATTGATCTATCTGGAAAATGGATAGGTGAAATTAGTATGCAAGGCAAAACCATGCCTTTTGAAATGCAAATTCAGGAAGAACAAGACGGAGGCATTAAAGCTAGAATCATCAATGGTAAGGAAGAGATTGTGCTGGATGAAATTCAAAAAAGAAATGATTCACTTCATATTCCATTACATATTTTTGATATCTCCATAGATGTGAAAATAGGCCATAATGTGCTTGCAGGCACTTATACCAAGCATTATGAAGAGGATTATGTGCTGCCCATCACTTTTCACAAAGGAGAAAACAGATTTAAAAGTTTTTCCGATGAAACACCAGCCGACTTTTCAGGTAAATGGGAAGTAACTTTCATTGAGCCGAAAGAGCAAGACACCACCGAAGCTGTCGGAATATTTGAACAGAATGGATCCGATATTAAAGGAACATTTTTAACTCCTTTGGGCGATTATCGCTATTTGGTAGGAAGGGCTGAAGGAAATCGGATGAAACTAAGCACTTTTGACGGAAACCATGCCTTTCTTTTTGAGGCTGAAATTCAAAATGACAATACCTTAAAAGGCGATTTTTACTCAGGAAAAGAATGGTATGAAAGTTGGACAGCCTTCAGAAATGAAGATGCAGAACTACCAAACCCTGACTCACTGACCTACTTGAAAAAAGGCTATGATAATATTCGTTTCAGTTTCCCTAATTTGGAAGGTGAAAAAGTGAGCCTGACTGATGAGAAATATCAAGACAAAGTAGTCATCGTTCAAATATTTGGAACTTGGTGTCCTAACTGCATGGATGAAACCAAATTTCTCACCAAATGGTATGATGAAAACAAAGATAGAGGAGTTGAAATAATTGGGTTAGCCTATGAAGCTAAAGATGATTTTGATTATGCCAAAAGCAGGGTAGAAAAAATGATTGATAAATATGATGTGAATTATGACTTCCTCATTGCAGGAACGAATGATAAAGAAGAAGCATCAAAAACTTTACCAATGCTCAACCAAGTTATATCATTTCCAACCATGATAATAATTGACAAAAATGGTGAACTAGTTAATATTCATACTGGTTTTAGTGGCCCTGGCACTGGGAAATATTATGATGAATTCATCCAAGATTTTAATGCGAAAATGGACAGCCTTTTAAATAAATAATAAATGAACTCTTTTCTAAAATATCTACTGGTTGGTTTTTCTTTTATTTTGTACTCCAATATTTCATTTGCTCAAGAACAAGAAATAGGAGAAAAGTATGAAAGAGAGGAAAAAATAAAGGAAGAAGAATTTCCTAAACCCGCTTTGGAATTAATCAAGCCTATTCTTAAAAAAGGAACAAGAACTCGGTATTTTAAAGACCATGATGAAGATACTTATTATTTTGAAGTCAAAACTATCTATAAGGAAGAAAAAATAAGCATCAAATTTTATAAAGATGGAAGCCTTTTGGACATCGAAATCTTAAAAGAATTTAATGAACTTCCTGTAGATATCCAAAAGCATATTCAGCAATATTTCCAATCTAATTATAAAAAATATCAGCTTAATAGAATTCAAATTCAGTACAATCGAGAGGAAGAATACGAGGACGGAAAAATAGAAATTGATGATGATGAAGAGTATGTGGAAGAATTTCTAGAATTAGATTTAGAAGACCTTATCATCAAATATGAAATTGAAGCTGAGGTATTGAATGAAGATAATGAAAGAGGCTTTTTCGAATTTCTTTTCGATGTAGAAGGAAAAACTGAACAAATCAAAAAAATCATTAAAAGGGCTGATGACAACATACTTTATTAAAAGTTTTATTTTTTGCATTTTCCTCCTCCCTTTTATAGGGCACACCCAAAATAGTCCATCCATCCGCTGGGAACCAGGTATTTCATTTACCAAAAAAATAGATTCTAGATGGAGCTACAATTTTTCTTTAATGGGCAGACAACGATTTACTGATTATGGAGAAGGTGAGAAAAATTTCAAAACAGACCGATGGGAAATTAAAGGATTTGGTACTTATACACTTTTGGGAGGCAAAAAATTAAGTTTGGGTTATATGTACAGGGGCTACGACCCATTTGAACCAGAAGGCGGATGGGAACATAGAATCACTCAACAATTTGCCTTCATTACAAATTTCGGAGGCTACCGACTGGCTAATAAGTTTAGAATAGAGCAAAGAATTCGTTCTAGCGACTATTTAACTAGGTTCAGATATTCCATCAGCAATGATTTTCCTTTGCAAGGAGAAAATCTAGACCCTAAAGAATTTTATTTAATTACAGGCAATGAACTTGTTTATGCATTTAATCAATTAGGCGATGAACTGGAAAACAGATTTTCTCTGGGAATAGGCAGGCTAATCAAAGGTGGGCAAAAATTCCAATTCTCGGTGGTTAGCCAAAATAGTGATTTAATTAGCACGAATCGCGATCATATCATTCAGTTTGAAAGCGTTTATTACTTTAATTTATAGATAATAATTCCGCTGTGGAAAACTTTCCCGATTGTGTTCTTGTTTGACCCTTTAAAGCTTTAATTTTGCAGCATCCTCAGGGTGTTAAACAAATTTTGGTGAACCTAACAAGTATGACAATACCGGGTGAAGCAAGCTTGTAAAGCCAGGCCTCATTCCGACTTCGGTCGGTTCCTCGTTACCTTTTTAAGGTTTCAGGATAACAGTGGAAGGCTGATCAGGTAAGCAGCCCAAATCCTGTAATAATCGGGGTTCACGCAATTTCTTTGATGCTCTGAGGTTTTTTTTGAAAGTTAGAAGTTAGAAGTTAGAAGCTCGAAGTTCACTTCCATGCAACTTCATACCCCCAACTTCGAACCCACATTATTTCCTTTTCATTGCCCAGTGCAAACCTTCGGTACTGACCTATTTTCGTAATTCAATCTTTTTTACTTCCTACTTCTTTCTTCCAACTTCGTTCTTCCTACTTCCAACTCCCCCACTCATCAAAGAAGAGGCTCATTCCTCAACAATTTCCTTACTTTTTGATTTTGGTCTTTCTATATTCAGGGAAAAATAAATAATACTATGACAAAACATATACTCACATTTGCATTTAGTGCTATTGCCTTTTTAGGCATTAGTCAAGTACCTCAAGAGGTAGATACTCGCCATTATGATATAATAGAAGCAGTTTCTGCTGATAGATTAGAAAGCGATATTAGAACTTTAGCTGGGTTTGGAACCAGAAACACCTTCTCAGATACAGTTTCCAATACGCGTGGAATCGGAGCTGCAAGAAGATGGATAAAAGCAGAATTTGACAAAATTTCTGAGGAATGTGGCGGTTGCTTGGAAGTGTTTTACCAAAAAGATTTTGTAACAAAAGAAGGAAACAGCAGAGTACCTAAAGATGCCTGGATCGTAAATGTTGTGGCTATCCAAAAAGGTACAGATTATCCTAATAACTATGTCATGATGTCGGGAGATATAGATTCACGAGCGAGCAATACGATGGATTATGAAATCGATGCACCAGGAGCTAATGATAACGCATCTGGAATGGCTGGAACAATTGAAGCAGCCAGAGTGCTTTCAAAATACAAATTCAAAAACAGCATTGTGTATGTTGGGCTATCAGGTGAAGAACAAGGATTATTTGGCGGAGCAGGGCTTGCCAAATATGCTCAGGATAAGGAATGGAATATTATCGGCATTCTTAACAATGACATGATTGGAAACATTGAAGGCGTAGATGGTGTAATCGATAACCGTACTTTCAGAATATTCTCAGAACCAGTTCCTCCAACTGAAACAGAAAGAGAACGCACTATGCGTAGATATTACGGAGGCGAAGTAGACGGAATTTCAAGACAGTTGGCTCGCTATGTGCATAAGCAAACTACTACTTATATGCCAGAAATGAATCCAATGATGATTTATCGCTTGGATAGGTTTGGTAGGGGCGGGCATCACAGACCATTCAATGATTTAGGTTTTGCGGGCATCAGAATTATGGAAGCACATGAAAATTACAATAGACAGCATCAAGATATTAGAGTTGAAGATGGAATTGAGTATGGTGATGTTGTGGAAGGCGTGAATTTTGGATATGCTAAAAAACTGACCGCAGTAAATGCTATCTCACTAGCAGGATTAGCTTGGGCACCACCTGCACCACAAAACGTAGGCATTGGCGGAGTTGTAGCTCCTTCCGCAATACTAGCTTGGGATGAGGTAGATGATGATAATATAGTAGGATATAAAATTTATTGGAGATTGACTACATCTCCAACTTGGGATAATTTCCGATATGTAGGTAAAGTGAATGAGCACACTTTAGAAGGAATTGTAATTGATAATTACTATTTCGGAGTGGCTGCAGTGGATAAATATGGAAATGAGTCCGTAGTGGTTTTTCCAGAGAGAGTAATTAGATGATTTAAAATTCGAAATATTGTAAAATTATAAGGCTTGTTATTTTGACAAGCCTTTTTTGTTTAAATACAAATTTAAATACTAATCGAGTAAATTATTGAATTTATCATAATTAATTACATTAGTTAACATTTTAATTAAAAGTTCGTTTGACAATCATCACCAAAAATTAAGATGATGAAGAAATCAAGTTTTATTCTAGGAGTACTGATGTTATTAATTTCTCCCTCACTTTTAGCACAGGTAAATAACTATGACGTGATGAACATAGTCGATTTTCATAGTATCAGTGTTAATTCAGCCTATACAGTTTATGTAAAGCAATCCAATAAGGAAGAAGTAAGAGTGGCAGCAGAGAAAGAAATTTATGATTTAACTGAAATTACAGTAAAAGAAGGTGTCTTGCATATCGATATTAAAAAAGATGATTCCCAAACCAGTAAAAGTATTTGGCAAAAAATAGATAATATCAAATTAATGCCAACACTCAAGGTTTATGTTTCAATAAAAGATGTTCAAAATTTATCTGTAAATGGAAACGGCAAGTTAATTACGGAGAATTCCATTGCTTCAGACAATCTTGACCTATTAGTAGCAGGCTCAGGAAGCATGGAAGTAGATGTAAAAACTAAAAAACTGGAAGGGAAATTAGCAGGACCTGGGAACTTGACTATTAAAGGTTATACCGATAATATGGATATTGAAAATTACGGTGCTGGCAGTGTAGATGCCTTTGAATTTGAAGCTCAGGATGCGAATGCGAAATTATATGGCATAGGATCAATAAAAATGAATGTCTCTGAAAAATTGGATGCTGAAATCTATGGAAGTGGCAATATATTAGTGAAAGGAGCTACAAATGAAATCATCAAAAAAGAATATGGATCGGGGATAGTCGAAAGAAAGAATTAATACTTTTTAGAAGTACTTAATTGAGGAGATCTTAAATTACGAGGTTAATTCTACCTATTGAAATACACTAAAATGAAACAATGACACTCCTTATCATGTATACTATAGTGAAATTATTTGTTATTAAGTTTTTTTTATAAAATTTAAACCAAATCAAAATGTCAACAATAAAAGAGAAAACACTAAAAGAATTAGAAAATAAAGTTCATGATTTAGAAAACTTTATTGCTAAAAGAGGTATTGGCTCTAGTTATTTATCAAGAGCGGAAAAAATTCAGAGAAATGTAAACATTGGCCTTTTTGTAGGAGGTTTAGCGATAGTGGGCGGAATTGTAGCCTATACGCTATTGAAAGACAATGAAGACGATGAGTAAATAATTAAAACGTATACATATTTGTGAAGCCTGACTTTAAATAAGTCAGGCTTTTTTTTGGTTTAGATTCAGCCGTAACCTGACTTTGAAAGAATCCTAATTTTACTTCAAGCTCTTATATAAAAATTTAAAACCACTATTTAAATTTAAAACTGAGGGCGTAAAATGGCTAATTCGGTTCGATTTGTGCCACCCATTTCGGTTTTATAGTGCCAGTGATTTCGGTTCAAACTGTGCCAATATTGCTGCTTTGAGGCTGCGTTAAAACGGTTTGATTTGTGCCAGCTGTCACGGTTCTAATTGCC
>NZ_DASSWQ010000041.1:0-60335 GCF_035704835.1 Marivirga sp.
GGCAATTAGAACCGTGACAGCTGGCACAAATCAAACCGTTTTAACGCAGCCTCAAAGCAGCAATATTGGCACAGTTTGAACCGAAATCACTGGCACTATAAAACCGAAATGGGTGGCACAAATCGAACCGAATTAGCCATTCGGAACTGCTCCAATTTGGTGGTCAATCACCATTAAATTAGTATTAATAGCATTTTTATTATTTTTTTGAAATACAATATGCCCAATCATATATGTTTTATTATCCTTTTTTTCAAAGTTATATTTGATAATAAAATCTTTGTTTTGAAATGTGTGCTGATATTCAGCTTGGAAGAAGATAAAGCTGAGAAGAATTGCTATAATAAATTTCATTTTTCCGTTTTTTGATAAATAAAATTTACGAGAATTTATTCATCCATAAAAGTAAGTAGATTTTCATTTCGAGATAATTCAATAAAAAAGCCTCTCAGATTTCTCCGAGAGGCTTTCACTATAATTTTTGATGTATTGATTTTTATTTAGAATCTTTTTTATCATCATCATTTACTTCTTCGTATTCTACATCATCTACACCATCACTGCTTTCGCCTTGTGCTTGTTGACCAGCATCTCCGCCTGGCTTTCCTTCAGCACCACCAGCAGCTTGCTGTGCTTGGTAAATTTCCTGAGAAGCCGCTTGCCATGCGCTATTTAAACCTTCCATTGCAGTATCAATTGCTGCAACATCTTGACTGCTATGCGCTTCTTTCAATTTAGCTAAAGCCTCGTTGATGGCAGTTTTATTACCGTCAGATAACTTTTCGCCAAATTCTTTCATTTGGTTCTCAGTTTGGAATATCAAAGAATCAGCTTGATTAATTTTATCAATCTTCTCTTTCTCTTTTTTATCAGTTTCAGCATTAGCTTCCGCCTCTTTTCTCATTTTCTCGATTTCAGCATCTGATAATCCTGAAGAAGCCTCGATTCTGATTTTTTGCTCTTTTCCTGTTCCTTTATCCTTAGCAGAAACATTCAAGATACCATTTGCATCAATATCAAATGTTACTTCAATTTGAGGAACTCCTCTTGGAGCTGGTGGAATTCCGTCTAGGTGGAATCTTCCGATTGAACGGTTATCCTTTGCCATTGACCTTTCACCTTGTAATACGTGGATTTCCACAGAAGGCTGGTTTTCAGAGGCTGTACTGAATGTTTCTGACTTCTTAGAAGGAATCGTAGTATTTGATTCAATCAATTTAGTCATTACTCCACCCATGGTTTCAATTCCTAAAGACAATGGTGTTACATCTAATAAAAGAACGTCTTTCACTTCACCAGTTAATACACCACCTTGGATTGCAGCACCAATTGCTACCACCTCATCAGGGTTTACGCCTTTAGAAGGTTTCTTGCCAAAGAATTTCTCTACTTCTTCCTGAATTCTAGGAATACGGGTTGAACCACCTACCAAGATTACTTCATCAATTTCTGAAGGAGATAAGCCAGCATCTTCTAAAGCTTTCTTAACCGGAGCCATTGATCTTTTAACCAGGTCATTAGATAATTGCTCGAATTTCGAACGACTCAATTTTCTAACTAAGTGTTTTGGCACGCCATCTACTGGCATGATATAAGGTAAGTTGACCTCAGTCTCCGTAGAGCTTGACAACTCAATCTTAGCTTTCTCAGCAGCTTCTTTCAATCTTTGCAAGGCCATTGGGTCTTGTTTCAAATCAATGCCTTGCTCATTTTTGAATTCATCTGCTAACCAGTTGATGATAACTTGGTCGAAGTCATCACCACCTAGGTGAACATCACCATTAGTAGATTTTACTTCGAATACACCATCACCTAATTCTAGGATAGAGATATCAAAAGTACCACCACCTAAATCGTAAACGGCAATATTTTGGTCTTTATCTCTTTTATCCAATCCGTAAGCCAAAGCCGCAGCAGTTGGTTCATTAATGATTCTTTTTACTTCTAAACCGGCAATTTGTCCAGCTTCTTTGGTTGCCTGACGCTCTGCATCATTAAAGTAAGCAGGAACTGTGATAACAGCTTCTGTAACTTCTTGGCCTAAGTAATCTTCTGCAGTAGACTTCATTTTCTGAAGAATCATTGCAGATAATTCTTGAGGAGTATAATTTCTATCTCCAATTTTAACTCTTACTGTATCGTTATTTCCAGATTCTACTTTGTAAGAAGCAATTTTTTTCTCTTCTGAAATTTCAGAAAACTTCTTACCCATAAATCTTTTGACTGATGCAATTGTATTGGCAGGGTTGGTAATAGCTTGACGTTTTGCAGGATCACCTACTTTTCGTTCGCCTTTCCCTTCATCCAAAAACGCTACAATTGAAGGAGTAGTCCTTCTACCCTCACTGTTGGGGATTACAACGGGCTCATTACCCTCCATTACCGCCACACAGGAGTTGGTAGTACCTAAGTCAATTCCAATAATTTTTCCCATGATCTATTTTATTTTTCTAAATTTTAAACTCATTTTCCTCTTCACACAACAATGGATGTGCCAATAAGAAATGCGTCCATTTTATCTGACATTATGACATTTGTAGAATGTTTTCATGGGAATTCGGCAGCTTTTATAAGCAGCTAATTCTTAAAACCTTTATTTTGTCATTTCTAAATCGCAAATTGTCTAGATTAATGACATTAGCTGTTAATTCAATATGTTAAACGATATTTTAAATTAGTACTTAGGTAACCTATACTTATTTTTCCCGTCAAAATAAGTACTTTTGAAACACCAGACAAAAATTCAGACCTTACTTTTTATGCTTCCATAGCATTAAAAATGATTATTATTATAGCAGGCATTTCCATTTTATGGATTGGGAAGCCTGTCATTATCCCATTAGCGGCTGGTCTCTTACTTTCATTTATCCTTTTACCGGTTGTTAATTTTTTAGAGAAGAAATCATTTCCGAAGTTTTTAGCTATTTTAATTACCATACTTACTTTACTGAGCATAGTAGGCACAGTAATTTTTTTATATTCCAATCAGATTATTAAGATAATTGATCAGTTCGGGTCTTTCCAGAATCAATTAATTGATACGGTTAGCAAAATTGTAGAAGCCATCAATAAAAATCTAGATCTGAAGGAAGATCTGAAAACACCTGAGGTAATGAATAAGGCCAAAGATGTTGTAGAAAATAATAAATACCTTCCTCAAGTAATTGGTAGCTTATTAAAATCATTAGGAAACATTCTACTTTTTCTCGTCTTCACTATTTTATTTCTTAACTACAGAAAAGGCTTGCTTAAGGCCGTTAAAAATTTTGGCAGAAGTGAGGAAACAAAGAAAAATATAGGCAAAGCAATAATTGAAGCTTCGAAAGTTGGAAGAAACTATGTATTAGGAAATTTACTCTTGATTATAATTCTTACTACTATAAATACTACTGGATTACTAATAATTGGAATTGATTACCCTTTGTTCTTTGGTTTTTTGCCTGCTTTGTTTTGTATCATTCCCTATATAGGATCATTGATGGGGGCGAGCATTGTATTACTTTTTACAATATTTAATTACGACTCATTGGTCTATCCAGTTAGTGTGGCAGGGTTATTTTGGCTAAGCCAACTGCTGGAAAGTAATGTGCTTAATCCTAAAATAGTAGGAGGGAATCTTAAATTGAATGTATTATTCGTCATTATTAGCCTGATGATAGGTCAATTGATATGGGGAATTGCGGGGCTAATCCTTTCGGTGCCTATGATGGCTATTTTCAAAGTTTTTTGTAACCATTTTGAACCTTTGAAACCTGTTTCATTATTGATTGGAACTGAGGTGCATACTGACCCAGGAGAGAACAATGAGAGATTATTTTTAAAAGTTAAAAGATTTTTCAGTAAATCGGAAAAGAAAGGCTAACTCATTATTGTTCCAAATTCTATCATTATTTAGGAGAATTAATCATCATTATATCCATATTTTTGTGAAGTGGAAATTCAACTATCACATCAAGAGTTTAAAAGTGCTCCAATAGAACATCAAATTGTTTTAATAGCCGAAAATATTCGTACACCTGAAAATGTGGGGATGATAATGCGTTTATCAGAAGCTTTTGGGGTTGAAAAGATATATTTTGTAGGAGAACATGCCATTGAACTGACGACCAAAGTAAAAAGAGCCTCAAGAAACACTCATAAGACCATGAAATATGAATTTGGTTTAAGTGCGCAAAAGGAACTTGAAAAACTAAAGGATTCAGGATATCAAGCTATAGCTCTGGAAATAACTAACAGGAGCATTCCCATTCAAAACGTAAAAGCTAAGCAATACAAAAAATTGGTTTTGATAGTGGGTTCTGAAAGACAAGGGATTTCAGAAGAACTGCTTCAGCTTTGCGAAAACCATTATCATATCCCTATGTTTGGGGAGAATTCTTCCATTAATGTAGTCAATGCCTTGGCAATAGGACTTTATCAAATTTCTGAAATGCATTAAATTTAATGTCATTCACTGATAATGGTCAAACAGATAATACAGATGCACTATAACGATGAAAGAACAATATTTTTAAGATCTTTTTAAGATTTTTTCCAAATGTCTTGGACCCCCCCTTAATTACTTAGTTTTAAATTAAATTATTTTGTAACTTAAAATTAAAAGCTATGAAAAAGAAACTGAGTAAATTATTATTAATAATGACATTTATATTGCCATTAAGTTTGACAGGGCAAGTACTTGAGGAACCCGAGCCATCAAGCTGTAGTGCTGAATGGACTGGAGAAATATGTGATGCCAGTAGTTATGGCCAATGTTTAATTATTTGTTATCCAAACTAATTTTTTTTTAAATGCTTGCTTCCTTCGAAGCAAGCATTTAAAATCTTAGTACTCATGAAATACTCACTATTTATTACCATTCTACTGCTTGCTTTTTTGATTTCTTGCGATACGGAGGAAAAGAAAAATGGTACGAGAGAACACAACCATTTAATCTCCATTACTGATACCGTAAATTTTAAAATTCCTTTTTCCTCTAGTAATCAACCACAATACATGCAATATAAAATATTAGAGGGCAAGGAATTTCTTGCAATTGGAAATAAAAACAATTATACAATTGAAGTTTTTGATTTTTTTGATTTTGAAATAATCCACAAATATAATTTACCAACCTCAGGGCCTTACGATATTAAATTTCCTCAGATGTTTGGTTTTTTTATAAAAAATTGGGACTCTGTTTATGTAGGCTTATACAATAGGCCTAATTTTTTGATGATTGATAAAAATAGCCAAGTCAAGGATTTCACAATCATAAAGAAAAAAATCAGTAACCCCATTTTTCTTAGTCGAGCACCAATGACAGAATTTGAAGGCAATTTTATAACTGCTTCCAGTCCCATTCATCCTTTTGACAGAGACTACTGGAAGAATCCATTATTTACTAGTATTTCCTTTAAAAATAAAGACTATCATCAGTTTTTTGAACCACCTTTGGTTGATGGTTATGAAATTTATGGAGGTTTTCACAATAATCATAGTTATGCCTTAAATAGTGAAAAGGGTCTAGTTTTAAGTAACCTCACCTTTGACCCTAATTTATATATTTATAATGTCAGACGAGAAGAATTCGTAAAAAGTATCCACTTGCCAAGTAAGTACTTCGACAAAGTCCCACCTTTCCAGAAGACTTATAATGAATTAAGTAAGGGTTCTCAAGAACATTACATTCAAAACCCCTCATACAAAAGCATTTTATACGATAAATGGAGGGATGTTTACTACCGTTTTGCTGAACAAGGCGTAGAATTGAAAGATATTGAAGGGAACTTTAATACTTGGTATGACAAAAAACCTTCTGTTCTTATATTGAATAATGAATTTGAGATAATTGGAGAAACTGATTTGCCACAAAGCATATACAGAATATCTGACGCTTTCGTAGGTAAAGATGGTCTTTATATTGCAGCAAACAATGATAAAAACCCAAATTACAATGAAAATGAACTGACGTTCCATGTTTATGAGTTATCAACAAAAGCACAGTAGGAAATTTCAAGAATACTTAGCTTAATTTGACTTAAACTTTGCCAGCACCACTATTATATTGTTTGGAGAGCACTCATCGCAATGACCAGGCAATTGGTTTGTATAAGCTGAGAGAATAATCGATCTGGATTTAATTGTTCTCTACTTTCACAATAAGCTCTTCAATGATCTTTTCAATGCTCATTCCTTCTGCATCAGCTTTAAAGTTTTTCACCAATCGGTGGCGAAGTACAGGAACGGCAATCGCTTTTACATCTTCTATATCGGGAGAATATTTTCCGCTTAATAAAGCATTGCATTTTGCTCCTTTAATCAGAAATTGAGAAGCTCTTGGTCCAGCTCCCCATTCTAAATATTCATTGGTAATAGTAAAGGCTTTTTCAGTATTTGGCCTTGTGCTATGCACTAATTTCACAGCAAACTCAATCACATTGTCAGGAACAGGTACTTTATTAACCAATTTTTGGAAATAGAGAATTTCTTCTGAAGTCATTACAGCCTGAACTCCTTCAATTTCTTGTCCTGTATTTTTTACAATGTTCAGTTCATCTTCATAAGAAGGATAGTCCAGCGTAATATTGAACATAAATCTATCGAGTTGCGCTTCCGGAAGGGGATATGTACCTTCTTGTTCAATAGGATTTTGGGTAGCTAATACAAAAAATGGATCAGGTAAAACATAAGTTTCACCGGCTACAGTCACATTTTTTTCTTGCATTGCTTCTAATAATGCGGCCTGTGTTTTGGGAGGCGTTCTATTGATTTCATCAGCCAGAATGATATTATTGAAAATGGGTCCTTTGATAAATTTGAAATTACGATCTTTATCTAAAGTTTCTGCACCAATAATATCAGAAGGCATTAAATCGGGTGTAAATTGAATACGATTGAATTTTAAACTCATAGCAGAAGCTACGGTATTGATCAATAAAGTTTTTGCCAAACCAGGCACACCTACTAACAGACTGTGAGAATGGCAGAAAAAAGAACTTATAACAAGTCTAATTACCTCTTCCTGCCCAACAATTACTTTGGAAATTTCTTTTTTTAAGCTTTCAAATTTATTATGTAAAGCATTTGCTGCTTCCACTTCATTTTCAAATTTTTCCATATTAATTATTTAAGAACTGGACAATCTTTGTAATGGTCATCTAAAATGATGAATACTTCATCTTTTGATTCTTCAAACCATGTTGCCAATTTTTCACTTTTCACTTTGTTTAAAGTTGCTTGTTTTATTTTTTGATAGTCAAGATTTATGTCTGCTCTATGAGGTCGAAGTCTATCTTTATAATAAATAATTCTAACTGCTTCTGACCTATCTTCTTGACGAAAAGTAAGTGGTTTTGTAATATCCCCAACTGCCATTGTATCAATCGTAAAAAAGATGTTTGGGTCTAATTCATCCACTGGTACTTTTGTACCCCCAAATTCCGAATCTAAAAAATAACCTCCACTTGATGAAGTGTTGATGTCTTCTGAATATTCAGCTGCAGCTGCCTCAAATGTTATGCTGTCTTTAATAATTAAATTTCTAATACTATCTAAAAAGTTAATAGATTTTTTTATGTCATTTTCTGTGAACTTGGGAAGCAAAAGGATATGTCTTGTATTGAACTCATTTCCCCTTCTCTCGATTAATTCAATAATATGAAATCCAAAATCTGTTTCAACTGGTTTAGAAATTTCGCCTGGTTTTAGACGTAAAGCTGCAGCTTCATATTCAGGAGCTAATTGTCCGCGCGAAAAAAATCCGATATTACCACCTGTTGATTTTGCACCAGGTTCTTGTGAATAAAGGCGGGCAACATCTTCAAAATTTTCTCCTTCTAATATTCTTTCTCTTAAGCCTGATAACCGTGCTCTTAGGTTGTTTTTTGCCTCATCACTCATTTTTGGCTCCACCACGATTTGGCCTACTTGAACCTGAGTTGAATAAAAAGGAAGGCTGTCTTTCGGAATATTATTAAAGAAATTTTGAACCTGTCTGGGGGTCACTTCTATGCCAGCGGTGATGGTTCTTTGCATTTCTCCTATTATCAATTGTTGCTTAATATCATCTCTGATTTCAACCTTAAATTCATCAATACTTTTACCATAGTATTCCTCAATTTTTTCTTCAGAGCCAATTTGTTGAACCATTATCTTCATTCTATTGTCCAGTTGAGCATCTACTTGTGCTTCACCAACCGTAACAGAATCTATTTCTGCCTTGGCCAATAGTAATTTATTTACAATCAGGTTTTCTAATACCTCACATCTTGCTTCTGAGCCTTCAACTACTTGTCCGCTCGATAAATAATCTCTATATGCAAAAGCTAAGTCAGACTCTAATACGATATAGTTATCGACTTTTGCAATGATCTTATCTGCTACCTTAGCTTCCTCAGACTGACTGCTTGCAAAATAAGGCATGATCATTAATGCCAGTGAAACTAGTAATGATTTACTCTGTTGGTTTGTAAATTTCATATTTATTCGAACTCTTCGCATTTTCAAAAACTTGCTCTTCTAACTGGTTGGCTATTGCCACTTTTCTTTTATTAAGTATTATTTGTTTGATATCATTCCTTACAAACTCCAAGGGTGAAATTTGATCCGAAATTTTATATTCCTTGATTCTTAAAAAGTATAGATTTTCTTCATTTTCATCCTCTACAAATTTATTAGACCGTAAAAAATCTACTTTATTGGTTACACCTACAAAAGGAGTATTTCTAATTGCTTCATCAAAGTTTATCCATACCGAATCTTCTAAAAAATAGCTTTCAGCAAATCGAAAACAGTAAGATTTAAGTTCCTTAAAATCCTTAGCATCATCAGAATTAATCAATTTCTTTAATTGCTCTATTTTTGGTGCATCTTTGGTGACTGTTATAAAATATCCTCTAATGATATTTTGCTTTAGTTCAAAATTATCTTTGTTTTCTTGATAATAAGTTTCGATTTCTTGGTCATTAACCGCAGTATCCAGGTTATTATCTACATAGTATTTCTTGTATTCATGAACCATTAGTGCATAACGGTAATCCAGCACTTTTCTTTCAATTGAGGCTTGGTCAAAGTTTATTTTTTCTGCTGCCTCTGAGATCAGTAATTGTTTTTTAACCCAGGAATTGATGTAGCGATTAATTAAGTTAGCGCTATCTTGTGGATTAATGTCTTTCCCAACTATTCCGGTTAAATCTTTTTGATACAAAATAGAGCTACCAACTTTTGCCACTGGAATTTCAACTTTGCCTGGCTCTTCCTGGTCATTGCTCAACTTTTTAAGATTGATGTATTCACATCCCCAAAAACTAATGGAGAGTATAAAAAGTGATATGATAAGATAATTATTCTTCAATTTGTGAATTTATTTTATTCAAAATATTTTTGTTTACAACAACTTTATACTTCTGCTTCAACTCATTCAGCCATTCTTTTTCAAGGTGTTTTTGATAGTCTTCCATCAATTCTGGTCTAGCATCTTCAAATGACTCTTGTCTGGCAGGATAGCTTTTCAATATATAGTTTAGTTCTATCATTCCACTTTTGGCTACTGATTTAATATATTCCCCTTCACTTTTATTATTCCATTTGGAGTTTTCGGTTAATTCAATTATTTCAGTAGAAGCTGATTCTATGTTATCGTTATTTAAGGTCAGAAAATCATTTGCCTCTGAAAGCAACTGCAAATATATTTTATTTTCATCGGAATAGATAAGGTTCACGACTTCCATATTATTAAAAGTATTATTTAAATCCTCAAAAAGCTTTAAAGAGTCATTTTGACTAATGTTTTGAGGAAGTTTTAAACTTATAAAAACCTTAGCGTCAATACTGTCAGCAGTCTGAATTTTTTCCGCTATTTTTTTTGATGTATTATATTCTAATTGTGGGGTTAACGGAAAATAGGCTCCTTTTATTGGGTTTTTAAATGGTTTTATTGAAGAAGTATCTGAGAAGATAATACTTGCGATTTTAATTTTTCCACTGGTTTTATAGTTACTTCTATTTTTGTCATAGAAATTTTGGAGGGCTATGCTATCTTGACCAATTTTACTCCAGACTTTTTGATTCATGATTTCAAAAAGAAGCAAACCATCTTTATATTCTTGTCTCAGGAACTTGTATTCAGGGTATTTAATCTCCAAATTAACTTCTTCATATTGAAGGAGTTCTGATTTTTCAAAGTTCTCAAGTTCTACTTTTACTGTTTTAGTGGTATCAAATTGCTCTAAAAATTCACGTACTGAATATTCTTTCTCTGAGATTGTGAATAAATTCATTTCTAACTCTTTCTTTTTGAAGGTCTTTATACTTGGTTTTTTTACAGATTTTAAAAGACTATATGCTTCATCATTTTTATTAAATTGATTTTCTTCTTTTAATTTTCTAATGACTTCATCTTCTTTTAATTGTGACCTTTGGTCTCTTTGCACTCTCATGCTTAGGCTCTCCTTCATGCTTTCCAAGCTGCCGACTCCTCTTTTGTCTTCTAGTTTCAAAATGTGCCAACCATATGGGCTTAATACTGGCTCCGAAATATCCCCTTTTTCTTCTAGTTCAAAAGCAACTGTCTCCATAGCTGCTGGCAAGCGTCCTGCACCAAACCATGGTAAGCTTCCGCCATTATCTTTTGTGCTTAAATCTTCTGATTCTTTGGTGGCTAGAATAAACCAATTTGCGTCATTTTTCAATTTTTCATATACTGCTCTAATTGCTTTTTCTGTATTAAGGGAGTCTTCAGCAGATGCTTGCGGAGGAAATCTTTTCATGATATGGGCTACCTTAATCCTACCCATAGTTTCTCTTTTATCGTTTACTTTAATGATATGATATCCGAATTGAGTCCGAATTATTGGAGAAACTTCACCTATTTCAGTTTGATATGCAGCTGATTCAAAAGGATAAACCATTTGGAAAGCCGTAAACCATCCTAATAATCCGTTATTGCTTTTTGCGGATGGGTCTTCGGAATATTCTCTGGCTAAAGCCTCAAAGCTCTCTCCAGATTCAATTTTTCTTTTAACGGCACTAATTTTTTGGTATGCCTTTAGAGTATCTTGAGGATTGGCATCTTTATCTAAGCGAATAAGAATATGACTCGCATTTATTTCTTGTTGTAAGCGGTTATAGGTTTCTTCTACTAACTTATTATTAACTTTTTCTGAAACCAAGTAAGGTTTTTTAATTTCTTCCAGATATCCATTCAGTTCATTCAGGTACGCTTCTGTAGTATCTATTCCTTCTGCTTTTGCTTCTAATACTTTTAGTTGGAAGTCAATGTATAAATCTAAGTATTGCTCAACAGGCTCAATTTCTCCTTTATTTTTATTGCTTTTTTCATAGGCATAAAGAAACTCATCGGAATAAACTTCAACAGTATCAATGGTAAATAAGGGCTTTTTAACCTCTATAGTTGAGGTTTTTGGAGTTGTTTTACAAGAGCTAATGAATATGAATAAGAATGGAATTATTAAACTTTTGAAGTTACGCATTTGGCTAAAGTATATTTTGATTGGCAATTTATGCAAATGGATTCATACAGGAAAATGTATGGCAAGCAGACAATTGATTAATTTATTGTTTGGGTTCGTGAATAAATCTTTTATACATGATGCAAGTGTTTCTTTGGTCTTTATTTACAAACTCAACAGTGTCCATAATTCGTCTAACGAGCATTAATCCAATCCCCCCTTTTTTCTTAGTATGGACTACTTCCTGAATGGAAGGTTCTTTGTATTTATTAATATCAAATTTTTCTCCTTCATCAGAAATCTCAAAAGTGACCCCATCTTTATTTACAAGTATTTCTAAGTTTATGGCTTCATTAGCATTACAATAATTCGAATGGATGATGAGATTTGCACATATTTCATCAACAGCCAAAACCATTTGGTTTATTTCCAAATCATCATGCACATAAGCCTTTAGTTTTTCGGAGATAAATTCCCGAATATCCTTTAGACGTGTTTTTTCGCAATATACTTTAAGATTGAACTTCATGTAACTTATCCTTCGCTTCCTTCTTGTCGGTAACTATTGTCATCAATTGGTCTAAACCCAAAATTTGAAATACATTCAATACTTTCTCACTTAAGCCGTAAATTACCATTTTGATATTCTTCTCCTTAAAATCGTCAATATAAGACATGAAAACGCCTAATCCTGCAGAAGAAATATAATTGAGTTGAGTCCCATCTACTAAAATAAATTTTACTGAATCATCATTCGCCAATTCAGTTAAAGCTTCATCCAGATGAATGCTTGAACTGGCATCAACATCACCTTCCACCATTATGATGTGATCTTTCCCCTCTATCGTTGTTGTTATGTTAATCATACAAACTTTATTACGTGCTTATTTTCAGTAGGTTGACTGCCATGTTATAAAAATCTTACTATTAAAGCAGTATAATCATCCTCCAAGTTCTCTGTACCACTAAATTCATACAAATATTTGATGAGTCCATCCTGAATTTCCTTTGGGCTTTTTTCGCTATTTCGCTCTAAATAGTTACTAAGTCTATCATATCCGAATTCCTCTTCTCGCTCGTTTTTAGCTTCAATTATGCCGTCAGTGTATAAGAAAAGTATGTCTCCGCTATTGTAATGAATTTTGCTTATATCAATAAATTTTTCAAAACTATCGTTTCGCACAATTCCCAAACCCATTCCTTTGTTTTGGAAATACTCTGCTCGATTTTCTTTTTTGAAGTAAAATAAGCCAGGGCAATGGCCCGCACGTGAAAAACTAATGCTCTTTTCTTTCGAATCAATTATGTAATAAGCAGCAGTAATGAAAGAAGTTTTCTCCAAACAGTGACTTAAAGCATGATTTGCTTTGGTGAAAAATGTTTTGGAGTCTAAATCAAACTGAACTAAGCTGTGAAATACGCCCTTCATCTGAGACATATTAAAGGAAGCCGAAGTTCCTTTTCCCGAAACATCTCCAATGATTACTGCTGTTTTGTTTTCCGCAGTTTTGAAAAAATCGTAATAATCACCTCCAACTTCATCTGCAGATTCATAAAATGCATGCATTTCAAATTCTTTATCCGCAATAAGGGAGTGGGGAAGCAGGCTTTTCTGAACCCGAGAAGCAATTTTTAATTCCTCTTTATAGCGTTCATTTTGCAATGCTTCAGTTAGTAATTCAAAGTTTTCAATAGAAATGCAAGCTTGATTCACAAATGAACTAATGATATTCACCATTTCTTTGTTAAAGCCATCAGAAACGTCCTTCAGAACCACTAGTAAGCCAATTTGTCGTTCTTGGATAATCAAAGGCATTACTAAAACCGAACCATAATCAGGATCATTTATGTTGGTTGTTAGCTTACTGAGGTTCAGTTCTTTTTGGAAATTATTTGCTTTGTGTTTGTTTAAGTAGGCATAAATTCCACTGTCTTGAATACTTTTTCGGACCTGCGTAATTTTTATATCGGTAATGTTAGATTTTAAAATTTCAGTTGGATCGTCATCTTCATAAATTTCTAACCAAGCACTAGTGGAGAATACTGCATTGTTACTACTTTCCAAAAGCACTTCATACACTTGGTTTTCACTATCTCCTTTTTGAATGGATTGACTTAATCGCTGGAAATTTAACACTTCACTGATCTTTTGCTCGAAAACAGAAGAAGTAGGTAAGTTGAATAAAATAACTAATATTGAAATTAAGGCATATAAAAATATAAATCCTGCGATGGAAAGAATATAGACATTGTCAAGTAAATCCATTACCAGTTTGAACTCTGTTGAGAATCCAAAAAGATTGTTGATAAAATAGTAGAGATATAAAATTACTAATACGAGTAAAAGAATACTTCTCCATTTTTGCTTAAAATTCAGATAAGCTATCCATTTCAAATTAAAGGATAACACCAATCCATAAAGTACAAAAGCACCTAATAAGCCATTAAATAGCCATTGCTGTGAGCCAATTTGAAAAAAGCTGTAAAGTAGAGATGCCAGCAATGAATATTCAAAAATTTGCCAAATTATAAGTAATCGTTTATTTTTCTGATACAGGATTAACCTTTTCCAAACAATGAAAGTAGAAACCAGGAAAATAATGACTACCCCCAAATTTATATGGTAGAAAAAATTCACCATGAGGGGATTTTGCATCAATTTACTGTCGCTCAATAAATAGAAGAATAAGCTAACGGCTAATTGAACTAGGGAGACAATTAGGCCTGTAGAAAAAACATGCCATAGTAAATCAATAAAATTGATGCTTTCTGCTTTTTGTATTCTAATTTTAAAAAATAAATAAGCAAAGATTATATAAAGCGTAAGTAAAAGCTGAGGGATTTCTTTAGTGATTCCTGCATTTGCACCGTTGATTTCAGCAAAAAGCAAAAATAAATCTGCTAGCACTAATGATAGCCAGCAGAGAACTGCAAATAATAATGTGAGGCGTAAAAGTCCTTTTTCTGAAATCAATTTTTTATTTTTCTATATTTCGGCAAAATAAGCGTTTAAATATTATTGTGAAAATAGTTTTACAAACATTAAATTCATGTACACAAAAAAAAGGACTAAAATGCTCAAAAAATCAATATTCACGCTACTGTTTTTTATTCTAAGCCTTGGAATATCTTATGCGCAGATACAAAAAGGCAAAGCGTCCTTTTATGCCGATAAATTTGAAGGCAAACAAACGGCAAGTGGAGAGAAATATAAGCATAATAAATTAACAGCCGCACATAAGACTTTGCCTTTCGGAACTATAGTAAAGGTGACTAATTTAGATAATCAAGAATCAGTAGAGGTAAGAATAAATGACAGAGGACCTTTCGTGGAAGGGAGGGTGATTGACCTTTCCCGTTCAGCTGCAGAGCAATTGAAATTTATTAACCAAGGACTAGCTGACGTACAAATAGAAGTGATTGATGCAGGAGATGGCAGAACAAACAGTAATAGACCAGTGCAGATTGATCAAAATATTGAAAATGAATCTTACTTTCAAATGAAAGTTAAAAGGAAAAATCCATCAGGATATGGAGTGCAAGTGGGGAGTTTCAAAGGATTTGATAATATGCTCAAACTCTCAGAAAATATAGAAAAGTCCTACAGAGCATCCCTATTTGTTGAAGTAAAGGAACTAAATGATGATACAGTTTATGCTCTAATTCTTGGAGATTATGGTAACAGAAAAAAAGCTGATAAACTAAAGTTAAAAATTGCGGATCGTTTTCCTGATGCTTTTGTAACTAAATATTAAATA
This sequence comes from Marivirga sp., assembly GCF_035704835.1. Taxonomy (GTDB): domain Bacteria; phylum Bacteroidota; class Bacteroidia; order Cytophagales; family Cyclobacteriaceae; genus Marivirga. The sequence goes on from NZ_DASSWQ010000041.1 coordinate 15,209, forward strand.
TAGTCGGTTCAACCAAAAATAGATATAGCGTGTCTATATAATGATGAAGCATTTTATTCTTTTTCTGTTTTTATTCTCCATTCTTACCTCCGCTTGTAATGAAGTGGGAAATGATTCCTTAAAAAAGTGCTGGGTTTTCTCAGAAATAAGTAATGGCTTCCATATCTATTATCCTTGTGGAGATGAGAGAATTCAGGTTTCAAGATTTAACCCATCTTATAATTTCCTTGATAATAATAAATGTGAATACTTAGTGTTGAGTCCTAATGATGCGCATTTTTTGACCGATGGATTTTATAATTTTGATCCGGAGACTTCAATTCTAACTGTAGAAAGTTCAGATAATGAATTAGTGGCTAAATTGAAAATAATAAGCCTTAGCTCGACTGAAATGAGAGTTAGAGATTTAACAAATCTCAATACAATGTATTAATTCAGATTGTAAACAGTTTGTTAAATGAGGAAGTAATAGTTAGGATAAACTCAAAATCAAAAAGCCCAGTTCATCCTCCATGTTTTTATAAACATAAATTTTCCCATCTTTCACAAAATAAGTTTCTGGCACTTCTTCTAATGGCACTTCATCGGTTTCATTAATCATATTTAGATTTTCATCAAATACAGTTAGAATGACATTCCATTTTTCTACTTCCGATTCAGTGCTTGTCGAGACAGTTGAAAAGCGGTAGTATTGATTTCTTTCTGCATCAAAAACAATATCCTTAAAACGAATGCCTTTATTTCGTTCAGTTACGATTTTCCCTAACTCTTCTCTTGAGGCAGTCTCTTTTTTACCAGGGGCTTCATTTATATTAGCACTTAATTTACTTTCATATTTTTTATGAGTGACGCTATCAGTTTTTAAATCATAGTAAAATAATTCATTCTCCATGTCGTGGCTCAAAATGAATTTATCTTCTTGAAAAGTCTTGTACAAATAAGTTCTTAACATCATGATCATCTTGCCATCCATTTTCAAAGAGATTTGATAATCATCCAATTTCTTTAGTTCATCGACCCAGTAGGAATGACGAGAATTTTCTTCTAAATCTAATTTGGCAAATCCTCTTGTCTTGCCAAACCCTTTATTAATTAAATGAAAGGATAGCTTTTTCTCTGGAACAAATAATCCGGTAGACTCCATCTGGAAATCTTCAGGTAGTGAATCGCCCTCAAATTCATTTCTGTTAATGGGGTATTTATGCTTTAACTTACCTTCAAAATCAAAAATCAATATGGATTGAAAATTGCTTAAAGCTATTTCATCCTCTGAAATATAATGAACAGAATTGACTCTCGAACTAGTCCCATTTGGCCCTTCCACTTCAAAAGGAATAAATTCAACTAATTCCATTTTTTCCATGTCAATCACCTCTAATCCATGTCTATTATTGGTGTTGAACTTATACATGTGCTTTTTATCGGCATCAAATCCAAAGCTGTATATTCCATATTTAGTATCTATGATTTCTCCTTTAGAATCTACCATTGCAGAATCGATAGATATCGTGATTTTTGATGATCATTCTTCTTTTTGGTTGTCTTGATTACAAGAGCTGAAAGAAAGCGAAAGAGTAGTAGCAAGTATAAGGTAGAGATATTTCATTTTCTTAATTTGATAATTTTAATGCAGGAAGATATAATAAATATTTCAACTACTAAATAAATAGTTTGATTTTCTTCTCAATAATCTAAAGGAAAGCAGTGGATAAAATGTAAATTCGCTTCTTAGATGATGAATTAAGCCAATTATGACAAAAATAAAAGATAAAATTGCTTGGGTAACGGGAGCCAGTTCTGGAATAGGAGAGGCAGTGGTTTACGAACTCATAGATAAAGGAGCGAAAGTAGTGATTTCCGCTAGGAGGGCAGAAGTTTTGGAAGAAGTAAGAGCTAAATCTTCCAATCCGAAAAATATCATGATTCTTCCACTAGACCTAGCTGATATCAAAACCTTTGATTCGAAAGTAGCAGAAGTTTTGGCCCATTTTGGCAGGATTGACATCCTTTTCAATAATGGCGGAATTAGCCAAAGAGGAATGGCTTTGGAAACTGATTTGTCTGTGGATAGAAAAATAATGGAAATCGATTATTTCGGGACCATAGCTTTAACCAAGGCAGTGGCCCCACATATGGTCAAGCAAAAATCAGGACATTTTGTGGTGACCAGTAGCTTAGTAGGTAAATTCGGTTCTCCTTGGCGTTCATCCTATTCGGCTGCCAAACATGCGCTTCATGGCTTTTTTGATTCTTTAAGAACAGAACTCCATGAAAGTAATATAAAGGTCACTATGGTTTGCCCAGGTTTTATTAAGACCGATGTTTCCGTCAATGCCTTGGGTTCTGACGGGAATCCAACTGGAGAAATGGATAATGCTCAAGCCAATGGTATGTCTGCACGTGAATGTGCAAAGAAAATAATTAGTGCTGTTGAGAGTGATAAATTGGAAACTGTAATAGGCGGAACAGAAAGATTTGGCGTACTGCTCAAAAGATTTTTTCCAGGGTTATTTGCTAAGATGATCTTGAAGAGGAGTGTGAGATAAAAATTAGAGTTATTATTTTCTTTCAAGAACTTATTTTGTTTTTTTGTCGTTATATTTTGTATAAATGTCGTAAATATGTCAATTACACAAATTGAAAATAAAAGCAACGATGAATTAAGGGTTTACCTAAAATCTTTTTTAAGAGGAAAATCGATTAAATCAGAGGACATAAGCTACCAGAGATTTCTACAAGATAAATTATTAGTTGCTCATGCAGTTAAAAAAGGTGTTCCAGCCATTTTATTTAAAGAAATCAAAACAAACTCTCCTTTTGATGATGAGCAATGGTCCAATTTTCTCCATATCAATATCAGGACTCTTCAAAGATATAAAGGTGAAAAGTCACATGTATTTAAGCCTATTCAAAGCGAAAGGATTTTTGAATTGGCTGAAGTGATAAGTATAGGTCAGGAGGTATTTGACAGTACAGAGGATTTTAATTTGTGGCTAAACTCCCCTTCTCCAGCACTGGGAAATGAAAAGCCTATTGAATTACTTGATACCTCCTATGGGAAAGATTTGGTTTTGGCTGAATTGAACCGAATTGAGCATGGAATTTTTATATAGATGAAAGTTTACCGCCTTAGTAAAAAGAAATATAAAGATAAATTATCTGGCTATGGCGCATCATTAAATGGTCAGCGATGGAATTCAAAAGGCACTGAAGTAATTTATACTTCAGATTCTCGAGCACTTGCTACAAGTGAGGTGGCAGTGCATATTCCAATTGGAATCTTACCCAAAGATTATTTTATGGTTGAAATTGAAATTCCTTCTTCTATAAAGATTAAAGAGATAAAAAATAAAGATTTACCAGATGCTTGGGATGCAATTCCTAGTCAACCCAATAGCCAAAAAATAGGAGATGAATTTGTGGCGGAGAATGGATTTGCAGTTTTAAAAGTGCCTAGTGTGGTAGTAAAAGGAGATTACAATTATATATTAAATCCTAAGCATGAAAAATTTAAAGATATCAAAATAGTCAATACGAATCCCTTTCCTTTTGATTTCAGATTGTTCAATTAACTGTAATAATAAATTAGTATTTAAATTTGAAAAATAAACCACAAAAAAAGCCCGACAATTGCCGGGCTTTCAAATTTAAAGTTTTAAACTTATTAGCTGATTTCAACTAATTCTATTTCGAAATTCAAGTCTTTTCCAGCTAGTGGATGATTAGCATCCAAAACTATATGGTCGTCATTTACTTCTGCCACTAAAACAGGTAAAGCTTGACCATCAGGCTGCTGCATTGATAATTGCATGCCTACCTCTGGTTTGATTTCCTCTGGAACTTTGTCATGAGGAACTGGAACCATCATATCATCTCTTTTGTCACCATATGCCTCTGCGCTAGGAATATCGGCAGTTTTCTTATCTCCAATTGCCATACCATCTACCGCTTTGTCAAAACCTGCAATCATCTGTCCTGCACCTAATTCGAACTCAATCGGTTCTCTTTCCAAAGAACTATCAAATACGGTACCGTCTGATAATTTACCTGTGTAGTGAACTTTTACTTTATCGCCTTTTTTTGCTGTTGACATAACTTTTTGCTTTTGTTATTTGCTTTATAAACTACAAAGCTACCACTATCATTCCCCAAAGAAAAAATATTCTCACTTAAATCCTAAAATTGTACGATAACGTAACAATAATGTACGAAAATGAACAGTTTTATCAGCTGATTTCTTAAATTGTAAGTTTAAAAGCTACTTTTTGGCTTTGGCATTGTTTTTATCTTATTCACCATAGAATTCAATTAAAATGGACAAAGAAATTAGTAAAGTATTAATTATAGATGATGATGAGGATGTGTTGTTTGCAGCTAAAATGCTGTTGAAAAAACATGTAAAAGAAGTTATCATTGAGAAAGACCCTAGAAAAATTCCATTTCTTTTAAATCAGGGAACCTATGATGTAATTCTATTGGATATGAACTTCAGCCAGGATACTACCAGTGGAAAAGAAGGGATGTATTGGCTGGAACAAATAAAGGAAAGAGATCCTAAGGCAGTCGTGATTTTAATAACCGCCTTTGGTGATGTAGAAACTGCCGTAAATGCCTTAAAGAAAGGAGCAACCGATTTTGTGTTAAAGCCATGGCAAAACGAGAAATTGGTAGCGACAATTCATGCGGCTGCTCAGTTGAAAAATTCTTACAATCAAGTCAGCCGGTTGGAACAGGAAAAACAACAGTTGGAAGAATCGATTGATGCACCATTCAAATCAATTATTGGAGAGAGCAAAGCATTACAGAATGTATTCACTATAATTGATAAAGTAGCAGCTACAGATGCCAATATTCTGATTCTGGGGGAGAACGGCACTGGAAAGGAGTTGATTGCCAGAGCATTGCATAAGAAATCAACTAGGAAAGACCATTCTTTTGTCAGCGTGGATATGGGTGCTTTAACCGATTCTTTATTTGAAAGCGAACTCTTCGGTCATAAAAAAGGAGCCTTTACGGATGCCAAAATTGATAGGGCGGGTAGATTTGAAATTGCAGATAAGGGTACGATATTTTTGGATGAAATTGGAAATTTGAGTGCGCCTCTGCAAGCTAAATTATTAAATGTTCTCCAGAGCAGAACCGTTACTCGTTTGGGAAGCAATGAGGCAATTCCATTTGATACTCGATTAATCTGTGCTACAAATGAAGATATAAATGCGAGGGTGAAGGAAGGGGATTTCAGACAAGATTTATTGTATAGAATCAATACGGTCGAAATTCATTTGCCAGCATTGAGAGAACGAATAGAAGATATCCCGCTTTTGGCAGACCATTTTCTAAATATTTATGCCAAAAAATATAAAAAAGGCGATATGAAGATCAGTCAAAATGCATTAAGACTTTTGCAGAAGTACCATTGGCCAGGAAATATAAGAGAATTACAACATGCAATTGAACGCTCCTTAATAATGGCAGACCAATCTATTTTGGAAGCGGATGATTTTTTCTTTTTATCTAAAGGAGGAAATTCAAGCTCTCCACAATCAGGTGCAATGGATGACAGTTTTAACCTAGAAGACGTAGAAAGACAAACCATCCAAAAGGCGATACAAATTCATGGGGGGAACATTTCAAAAGCTGCAGATGAGTTAGGACTAACTAGAGCCTCATTATATAGAAGATTAAGTAAATATGACCTTCAATAATCCACTTTTAAAGAAGTTTTTAATTCGATTGATTTTATTGTTGATCACCATTTTGTCGTGGGCAATACTAGTCGTTCATGGCGAATCAGCATTTCTTGGCATCTTGTTGCTAGTACTCGTAGTAGTGCAAGCAAGGGCATTTTATAAAGAACAGGCAGCAAATGAAATTTCAATCAATCGCTTTTTAAGGCAATTGAAAAATAATGAAATAGACTTTGAGCCTGAAGAAAAAAATGAAGATTTAAAACAGCAATACACAGCAATTATCAACACTATTAAAAATCGGCAAAAAGAGAAGGAAGCAGAGTATCAATACTTTCGAAATATTGTGCAGCATGTGGGGATTGGTATTATCACTTTTAATAAATTAGGTGAAATTCAATTATATAATTTTGCAGCTAAAAAATTATTGAATACTTCTTATCAAATGAATAATATTCAACAATTGGCTAAAGTAAGTGAGGAATTAGTGGATACTTTTAAAGAACTAAAAACAGGTGGAAGTAAATTAATTCAAGTAAATATTGGAGAGGAGAGTCGGCAATTATCAGTTTATGCTATTGAATTGCAATTACATGATAAGCAGTTTAAGCTTGTTTCCTTACAAAATATTCAGTCAGAACTTGATGAGAAAGAAATGGAAGCCTGGCGAAATCTTATCCGAGTGTTGACCCACGAAATCATGAACTCCGTAACCCCTATTTCTTCTTTAACGGGAACTACTCGAGAAATGCTTAGTGACTACAAAGTGAATGGCGCAAAAGAAGTGCCTATCCAAAAAGAAGATATGGAGGATCTAATTAATTCTCTAAAGACCATCGAAAGCAGAAGTGAAGGCTTAATCAGATTCTTGAATGAATTTAGAAATCTAACACATACGCCTACACCAAAACTGAAGACAGAAAATGTAAATATGCTTTTGGAAGGTATATGTTTATTAATGAGCAAAGAATTAAAGGGAAAATCGATAATTGTTCATAAGTCATTAGATGAAAGAATTCCTGAGATTTCAATCGATAGAGAATTAGTTGAGCAGGTTATTATAAATTTGGTTAAAAATGCTTCCGAGGCATTCGATTCAGAGCAGCTCGAAAAAAATATCTGGATTAGTTCCAACCTCGATGCTAAAAAGAGAGTCGTTATTACGGTGAAAGATGATGGAGCAGGAATTGAACCTGAAGCTTTAACAAAAATATTTATTCCGTTCTTTACCACTAAGAAAAATGGTTCTGGAATTGGCCTAAGTTTATCTAAAGAAATAATGCGAAAACATCAAGGAAATATTTCAGTTCAGTCTACGTTAGGGGTTGGTACAGAGTTTATATTAAAATTTTAGTGATTACCCTTTAAAAAGTTATATTTGTGGAAAAAATAATCAAAATGCCAAAGGAAGAAATTCAAAAAACCATTACAAATATTTTAGTAGAAAAACTCGGTATCGCGAGTTCAGAAGTAACAGCTGATGCAAGTTTTATAAAAGATTTGGGTATAGATTCGTTGGATTATGCAGAATTGGTCATGGAATTTGAACAAAATTTCAATATCAGAATTCCAGATATGGATGCCGAAAAATTGTCGACAATCAATCAGGCCGTGAAATATATTGATGAAAAAATTCAGTCTGCTGGATAAAAAATTTCAACTTAAGAAAGTTAAATTCTTACCGATGGTTATATTTTAATCGCCATCGGTTTTTATTTGCCTCATAATTCCTCTGTTTGTAATAATATTTGTGTAATATTTTTACAAAATAATAACTAAAATTTACAATATTGTCACTTTATTTTATTTTTAAGTCAAAAATCACTATTGTATATATGTAATATTTATTGCAAATATTAACAAAAAATATTAAGCTTCGTTAGGCAATTAATAGAACCACTATCAACCCTTATGAAGTTTTTAATCCTCTTTTCGGTGCTACTATTAGCATCTAATCTACATGCACAAAAATATACCATAAGTGGTTATATAAAAGAAGAGGGTTCTAGAGAAGTGTTAATTGGAGCAACAGTAGTCCATAAGAATCATCCAAGAATTGGAATAGCTTCCAATAATTATGGTTTTTACTCTTTTGATTTACCCAAAGGTGAATATACATTAAGAGTTAGTTATGTAGGATACTCTACCAAAGAGGTAAACATAAATCTTACCAAAAATAAATCCATCAATTTTAACTTAAATCATGAGACTTCCAGCCTAGAGGAGGTGGTAGTTTCAGGTTCGAAAACTGATGAGAATGTAAGGTCAGTTTATATGAGTACAGAAAAACTAGACATTAAGAGAATTAAATCAATTCCAACTATTTTTGGTGAAGTAGATGTAATTAAAAGTTTGCAACTGTTACCAGGCATTTCATCCTTAGGAGAAGGAACTTCAGGAATGTTTGTAAGAGGAGGGAGTTCAGATCAGAATTTAATTTTATTTGATGATGCCACTATTTACAATGCTAGTCATTTGCTTGGTTTTTTTTCCGTTTTTAATCCTGATGCAGTTAAAAATGTAGAAATTTATAAAGGTGGTATACCCGCAAAATATGGGGGCAGAATTTCTTCCATTATTGATGTTAAAATGCGGGAAGGGAATAATCAAAAATTTCAAGCTTCTGGTGGGGTTGGAGTCATCAGTAGCAGACTGACAGCAGAAATCCCAATCGTGAAGGGAAAATCCTCCTTGCTATTGTCTGGAAGAAGAACCTATGCTGATATGTTTTTAGTTTTTGCCAAGGATGAGACGATCAAAAATAACATCCTCTATTTCTTCGACTCCAACGTAAAATTCAACTATCGATTCAGTGATAAAGACAAAATTTTCATTTCCGGCTATTTCGGTCGAGATAATTTAGGTTTCCAGGATTTATTAGGTTTCGAATGGGGAAATGCGACAATTTCTACACGATGGAATCATCTTTTTAATGATAAATTATTTTTAAATACCACTTTGCTTTATAGCAATTTTGATTTTGGTTTTGATATTAGCACTGCGGGAACGGGTTTTATTTGGAATTCAGGACTGGAAGAGTATAGTATTAAGACGGATTTTGATTATTTTCTAAACAATAATAATACCCTTTTTTTTGGAGCGAATGCTATTTATCATGTATTCGCGCCAGCGAAAATTTCTTTAAAAAATTCGAATATTGAAAATTTTAATTTAGAAAATGATTACGCTATTGAAGTAGCTTTATATGTGAGTAACAAACATACCATTTCCAATAAATTAAGTTTAGAATATGGCTTGCGTTATTCATCTTTTGCAAAAATTGGTCCCGATTCAGTTTCAGTTTATGAGGAGGGTCAATCCAAAAAGCCAGAAAATGAAATTAGAACTGATGTTTATAAAAGTGGTGATATCGTAAAATATTATGGTGGTTTTGAACCTCGACTGGGGATTAGGTATATGATTAACCCTAAATCTAGTTTAAAGGCCTCTTATAACAGAATGAGGCAATATTTGCAGGTGGCAAGCAATGCAACTGCTGGTTTTCCTACTGACAGATGGATTCCAGCAGATTATCACATAAAACCAGTAATAGGCGACCAAGTTGCTTTAGGTTATTTCAGAAATCTGAATGGAAATTCTTGGGAGCTGTCAATAGAAGGCTATTACAAATGGCTACAAAATGTTGTAGATTTTCTTCCAGGTGAAGACATTCTCTTGAATGATAGAATTGAAACAGCAGTAGCGCACGGTGTGGCATGGTCCTATGGTGCAGAATTTATGCTTAGAAAAAATATTGGAAAAACTACAGGCTGGTTAAGTTATACTCTTTCGAGGACGCAAAGGCAAATCGAAGGAGTTGCAAGTGGGAAACCATACTTTGCCAGATATGATAAGCTCCATGATGCTGCTTTAGTGTTGTCACATAAATTTTCTGAGCGATTACTAGTTTCAGGAAATTGGATATACTCAACTGGATCCGCAGTAACTTTTCCTGAAGGTAGGTATCGAATGAACGGTCAAAGTATGACTTATTATGATGATAGTAAAAGAAATTCCAGCAGAATGCCAGATTTCCATCGAATGGATTTAGCCTTAACATATGAACTGAACAGTCGATGGGAGCGATATAACCATGAAATTACACTTTCTTTTTACAATATATATAATCGGAAAAATCCTTTTTCCATAGAATTTACCGAGGTTAATAACAACGATCCTTATTATAAATTATCGGAGAATGGACCAGTTACCAGCACTAAACCAGCAGCTGTGAAAAGGTCATTGTTTGGTATAATTCCTTCTGTCGCCTACAACTTTTCTTTTAATTAATGAACGCAAATAGAACTAAAATATGGGCTCTCGTTTTGGTAATTCTTCTGATATGGGGTTGTGTGGAAATTATTGATTTAGAGATTCCTCAAACTGAACCCAAATTGGTGATAGAAGGTAGATTGCTAAATGAGCATTCGCTACAGACCATAGAAATATATGAGAGTTTAAACTTTCACGATACTACCGACTTAGCTCCCCATAAAGACGCAAGAGTCAATTTAATGGACCAGCAGCATAACGTAATTCATTCTTTTATATATTCTAATGAGGACAGTTTATATAAAACAACCGATTCAATAGAATTAATAGTTGGGCAAATATATATTCTTCAAATTATAGCGAATGGAGAAACTTTAGAAGCCAAAGGCGAAATATTAGAAAATGCTACACTCGACTCACTTTTCTACTTATCTGCGGAAGAATTAAAAAGTATTGGACAACCAGTGTATGGTGATGGATATTTTTTGTTTGTAACGGGTAGTCTAAATAATGAAGGTATTGAGTATTTCAAACTGGACATAACGGTGAACGGATACTTTCGAAATGGAAAAAATGATTTTACGAGTTCAATTTTAAGTTCCGAATTTTTTGGTAGAGAATTTCAGGCTCTTCCGATTCCAGGGACATTCGAAGAAGACGATAATGTAATCTTAGAGTTTTACACAATAAATGAAGACGTATATCAATATTTTGATGAGTTTAGAAATCTTTTCGCTAATGACGGAGGTGTTTTTAGTCCACCACCTGTAAATCCCCAAACAAACATTAGAAATCTTACCAATCCTAATAATGAGCCGCTGGGCTATATTCAATTTAGCGCAGTGCAAAGAAGAAATATAATTATTGAAAAAAAAGATTGATTTGTTTACCTATAAGTGATAAATTTTATCACTTTGCTCCATTTAATTCTTTTAATTTCGTAATCTTGATTACATATTGAAGTTAAAATTTCAAACCATAGGATTTATTTGTTCTGAATATCTTCCATTTACAAAAGCTATTGTTAAGTTTTAATGAATTTGCTAACAAAAGCCCTCGAGCTACGTTTTTTCGTCAGTAAATCTTTTTACTATCAACCTTTATGAAATATAAACTAGTCTTTTTACTGCTTTTTGCAAGCGCTCATTTGTATGCACAAAATTTTACTGTAAGTGGATATGTAAAGGATGCAGGATCAGGTGAGGTATTAATTGGAGCGACTGTAGTAGATAAGAATAACCCATCAAATGGAATGGCTACTAATATTTACGGTTATTATTCTTTTGAATTGCCTTCAGGTGACCATATTTTAAAGGTTAGTTACGTAGGATATAGCACAGAAGAGGTTAAGATAAATGTTTCTGAAAATATTACGCTAAATATTAATTTAGAGGAAGAAACCTCCAGACTGAATGAAGTAGTTGTGTCTGCCACTAGAAACGATGAAAACGTGAGCTCAGTAAAAATGAGTACAGAGAAGCTTCAAATAGAAAGAATTAAATCAATTCCGGCTCTTTTTGGAGAGGTTGATATCATAAAAAGTTTACAGTTATTGCCAGGAGTTTCCACTGCTGGTGAGGGCACCTCTGGAATGTTCGTGAGAGGAGGCAGTTCAGATCAAAATTTAATTCTGCTTGATGAAGCAACAGTGTATAATGCGAGTCATTTGTTTGGTTTTTTCTCTGTTTTCAATCCCGATGCAGTAAAGAATGTAGAAATATATAAAGGAGGAATTCCTGCAAAATATGGAGGCAGAATTTCTTCGGTTTTGGATATTCAAATGAGGGAAGGAAATAATCAGAAATTTAAAATGACGGGAGGCCTTGGAATTATTAGTAGTAGATTAACAACAGAAATTCCTATTGTTAAAGATAAATCATCTTTGCTTTTATCTGGAAGAAGAACTTATGCAGATGAATTTGCGATTTTTGCAAAAGATGAAAACATTAGAAATAGTAGACTTTATTTTTACGATTTCAATGCTAAATTCAATTACCAATTTAGCAATAAAGACAAAATATTTGTTTCTGGTTATTTTGGTCGTGATTATGCAGCTTTAAATGATTTATTGGGGTTTGACTGGGGAAATGCTACTGTTGCTACTCGCTGGAACCACCTCTTCAACGAAAAATTATTTTTAAATTCAACGCTTCTTTTCAGTAATTTCGATTACGGATTTGATGTAAATTCAGCAGGCACAGGCTTTAATTGGAATTCAGGCTTGCAAGAATATAACCTAAAATTGGATTTTGATTATTTCTTCAATAACAACAATACGCTTTTTTTTGGAGCCAATGCAATTTATCACGTATTCTCTCCAGCAGAAATCACTGCCGAAGATTCTAATATTCAGGATTTTAATTTACAAAACGACTATGCCGTAGAAACTGCACTATACGCAAGTAACCAGCATACTCTTTCAGATAAACTGAGTTTGGAATATGGGCTTCGTTATTCCTCTTTTGCAAAAGTGGGGGCTGATTCGGTTTCCATTTATGAGGAAGGAACACCAAAAAGACCTGAAAATGAGATAAGAACGATCGTTTATGAAAGTGGTGAATTAGTAAAATATTATGGCGGGTTTGAACCCAGATTAGGTATCCGCTATATGATTAATTCCAAAACAAGTTTAAAAGCTTCTTACAATAGAATGCGTCAATACTTGCAAATAGCCACAAATGCTTCTGCTGGTTTTCCAACGGATCGATGGATTCCATCAGATTATCATATTAAACCAGTAATTGGAGATCAAGTTGCGCTAGGATATTTTAGAAACCTTAACAATAATAGTTGGGAAATTTCAGTTGAAGGATATTATAAATGGTTGCAAAATGTGGTGGATTTTCTGCCCGGGGAGGATGTATTGTTGAACGATAGAATTGAAACAGCAGTGGCTGATGGAATTTCGTGGTCTTACGGTGGGGAATTTATGTTAAGAAGAAACATCGGAAAAACTACTGGCTGGCTAAGTTATACAATTTCGAGAACCCAAAGGCAAATAGAAGGAGTAGCTAGTGGAGAACCGTACCTAGCTCGTTATGACAAACCTCATGATATTGCATTAGTTTTGTCACATAAATTTTCAGAAAGATTATCCCTTTCTGGCAACTGGATTTATGCTACTGGTACGGCAGTATCATTTCCTGAGGGTAGATATATTATAAACGGGCAAAATATTCCTTATTATGATGATTCAAAAAGAAACACAAGCAGAATGCCTGATTTTCATCGTATGGATTTAGGTTTTACATATCAATTAGAAAGTAGATGGCAACGTTTTAATCATGAAATTAGTGTATCTTTTTATAATGTTTATAATCGTAAAAACCCTTTTTCAATTGAATTTAGGCAGGTGAACAATAATAATCCGTCTTATAATGAATCGGAAGATGGTCCCATAACCAGCACAAGACCAGCTGCCATCAAAACTTCTTTGTTCGGTATAATTCCATCCTTAACCTATAATTTTTCTTTTAACTAATGCAGTCAAATAAATATAAAATTTTAAGTCTGTTCGTAGCAGTTTTGTTTAGTTGGGGATGTCAGGAAATTATAGAAATTGACCTTCAACAATCAAACCCAAAATTAGTAATAGAAGGTCGATTAGTTAATCAACGCTCATTTCAGAGCATTAAAATCTCTGAGAGCTTAAATTTTTATGACACAGCAGGTATGAAGCCTTTTACTGAGGCTCTAGTCTCATTGTTAGATGCGGATGGTAATTTTTTGGTGTATTTCCCCTATAATCCAGAAGATAGCGCCTACCAGACTAGAAATCCTTTGGAATTAGAAATTGATAAAAGTTATATTTTGCAGATTGAAGCTAAGAATGAGATACTTCAAGCGGAAGGAAAGATTTTGCAGAATGCCACTTTAGATTCCATTTATTATTTGTCGGCTGAGGAATTGCAAAATCTAGGTCAACCAACCTTTGGAGATGGCTATTTTTTGTTTGTAAATGGTAGTTTAAATAATGAGGGAATTGAATATTTTAAACTAGACATTACCGTAAATGATACGATAAGAAACTCCAGAGGAGATTTCTCAAATTCTGTTTTAACATCTGAATTTTTTGGGAATGAATTTCAAGCGCTCCCTATCCCAGGTTCTTACGATGAAGAAGATTCAGTAGGCTTGGAGCTTTACACACTTAATGAAGATGTATATCGATATTACGAGGAATTTATAAGTCTTTTATTTAATGATGGAGGAGTTTTTAGTTCGCCACCGGTTAATCCTACTACCAATATTAAAAATCTAACAAGTCCTGAAAATGAACCTTTAGGCTTTATTCAATTTAGCTCCATTCAAAGAAAAAGTATTGTTATAGAAAAAAGCGAATGATTTTATTCATCGGTTATTGATTAAGACTCATCAGCTATTTAAACCTAATAGAAACTATTTTTCTGAATTCAGCCACTTACTATTAATTTAATGTTGATAGATTTTTATACCAATGTTACTAAAACTGATAATTATCGCAAATCCTTTTTAATTGTTTAACAGCTCGTTAAACATGGAATAACAATCAATGATGACCTTTAGGAAACCAATAAAGGTCATGATAACACACTACAAAACATTAGTCATTTCGGATGTACATCTTGGTACAAAAGGCTCCAAAGCAAAAGAGTTAGTCAAATTTCTGAAGCAATGCAGTTGCGACCGCTTAATACTCAATGGAGATATCATAGACGGATGGCAACTTAAGAAATACGGAACCTGGAAAAGAAAACATACGCGCTTTTTCAACCGAATATTAAAAATGATTGAGGAGCACAAAACAGAGGTTATTTATCTGAGGGGCAATCATGATGATTTTTTAGATCAAATTCTTCCATTTAAAGTAGGGAACTTAACCATCACCAGAGATTTAATGATTGAAAGTAATGGCAAAAAATTTTATGTAGTGCATGGTGATATTTTTGATTCCATTACCACAAACCTAAAATGGGTAGCCAAATTAGGTGATGTGGGCTATACATTTTTATTATGGGTAAATTCAAAATATAATCAATACAGAAGGAAAAAAGGATTACCCTATTACTCCTTAAGTCAGATCGTGAAATCAAAAGTGAAATCTGCGGTTTCTTATATTGATGATTTTGAAAAACAATTGATAGAAATTGCTAAGATTAAAGATTGCGATGGAATTATTTGTGGGCATATTCACCAACCTGCTTTGAAGGAAATTGACGGATTAGTATATATGAACTCTGGGGATTGGGTTGAAAGTATGAGTGCATTAGCAGAAGATAAGGAGGGTAATTGGTCTTTAGTTTATTACGCTGATACCTCGGGCTTCAAATCCAATCACAAAAAGCTGCAAAAGATTAATTTCGATCCTAATGCTACAGAAACAGAAGAATTAAATTTACGAAAAAAGACGGCATAAGAATTATTTACTGAAAAGGCTTTATATTCGAATATGGCTTTAATCAGTAAAAAGAAAAAAATATTTACTGTCAGCAATAATTTGATGAAATATCTTCAAAAGCATGGCAGACATTTAGATATACCTATTAAATATGATGATTTAACGAGGGCGAATAATGCTATCCCACTTTATGATATTGATGATAAGGACACTTTATGGGAGACCTTGTTTTTTCCTCAGGATGATATGAAGCATATTTATTATGGCTTAAAAAATATCTATGCGATTTTAAAAGCAGATGGTGATTTATCGGTAATGGAACATCTCTACGTTGATAGAGTAGACGCATGTACCTACGGCAACACTTATCCCTTCAGAGTTAGAATTGTCAATCAAATAAACGATAATTTCGATTACTTCTATATTAAAAAAGCCGATGCCTCGCGTATTTATGGATTAGAGTTGGAACATCTGCTCTCTCCCAATAGGATGAGTTATATCGTGAATGGAAATACATTAATTGAGGAGCATATTCCGGGAATTCCAGGTGATCAGTTTATCAGAAATTATATGAATGATGATAAATTAAATAAGATTAGATTGGCTAAAGAATTTGTTAAATTTACAGAACGATGTTTTGTCCGTTTGTTGGGAGATATGCATTCCAGCAATTTTGTAATTGATATCACGCCTGATTTCGAAGAAATACACTATAGAATAAAGTCGATTGATTTTGACCAACAATCTTACGAAGGTAGAAAAGCCGTTTATATGCCTCAATATTTTAAGCAAAATAATCCTATAATTGATTTGGGTTTAGAGTTGATGACACCTGCCACAGTCAAGCAATATCAAAAAGAAGAACGCTCTTTAATTGTGAATAGAATGAAGGCTTCAGACCATAACTTGAAGGAATTGATGAAATCAATGCGAAAAGATGTTATTTCTACCCCAGAAAATATAAAAAATCTTCAGCAAGAATTGTCAGAGCACTACAAACATGGAGATTTCATGAGTTGTAAATCAATGGGAGATATTGTAGCTGAAAGTCTGTTATACTTAAAAGTTCATAATTAACGGACAAGAATAACTTTTTGGTTTAGTGCATCGGTAACTTCCTGCATGAAAGTTCTAATCATTGGATATTCTTCTGGCATATAAATTACCTGATCGTAATCAATAGTGTATTCAATTCTGAAAGTGTGCCCAGTTAAATTAAATTGATACATAAGCTTTCCTTTTCCATCTTTCAAAGCCATGCTTGTATCATTAGGTTTTTCTAAAATTGTCCATCCTTCAGGTATTTTGTACGTGTAGCTCGCTTTTCTTATTAATGGAGTATAAAGTGTTACAGGATTTTGTCTCTCTTTTGCCGGAAGGATATTTTCCGAAAACTCATTAAAAATAATAGGTTTTATTTCCATATAATTTTTTGCAGCCGAATCAGCAGGTCTTTCGAATGAGAGATATTCCTTTAAATATTTGTTATCATCAAATTCATCCTCAATTTCATGTTTTTTGATATTCCAATCCATGTTTTCAAATATGGTTTCAATGAAATAGTCATTGTAGGTTCTATTACTATTTAAAAAACGAGAGTCAAAAGTATAGACTGCATATCCTTCTCTTTTTACTTCATAATTACCTTTAATAGTGGCCGTATCTGATATTTCAAATTCAGCGGTTACCATTTCTTTATCTTCATGGTTGAAATTTAACGGAACAAATCCAGGCGCATTTTGTGAAATAACCAATCCACCATTATTTATAAAATTAGGTGGAAGCATATTGAATAATAAATTTTTATTGGAAGCATCAAGGAAGTAGTTCTGACCATTATATCGAACCATGGCAACATACTGGTCAAAAAGCTCAAAGTAAGGGTTTTCAGGATATGTTGGTCTATTTTCAATTGAACTTAAGGCAATTAAGTAAGCATCAAAGCCAGATTGATTCAATATTTTAGTAAGCAGCATATTGATTTGCTGAGGAGTACCTCTTCTGGCTTTGAAGGCTTCTTCCAAGCTTTTATCATTATAGCTTAAGTCTACTGTGAAATTATTTCTTATGAAAAAATAATATCCTTTGATAACATCCATTCTCATCAATTTAGGATGGTATATTTTGTCAATAGTGCTTTGCAAGTAACTACTGTTCTGATACACTTGTCTGAAAAATGGATCTCCAGCCCAGTTAACGGCTAATTCCTCATAGTTTTGGGGCAATAAATATACAGTGCTGCTACGTGGAAGAGTATATTCCGCTAGTTTGAATTCTATTTTAGATATAAAGTAGTCATCTCCTGGAATATGATTTTCTGCTAGGTAAGCAGGAATACTGTCCATACTATATTGCTCTACTAAAACTTGGGTTTGTTTGTCATCAATTAATTTTTTAACTGTTTTCCTTTCTAAATTATCTAAGTTTCTGATGCCCTCCAAGTATTTGTAAAAAAGAATGTAATTAGGTACTTCAGTGATGTAAATAGATTTTACAACGGGGATGTCATTTTGAAAATACCAACTATTTAATTGCTTCCAATCGGCAATTTGGATTTGATAAGAATATTCAATGATGCTTCCAACTTTTGCATTTGGTAGCGAAAAGTAATTTTTTACTATTCCATTTTGAATTTCTTTTTCGATTTCAGACGTTTCTAGGCTATCAATTATTAATGAATTATTTTGAGCTAGATTATAAGTATGCCCTTTAATATAAATCAAAGAATCAACTTCACTATTTGGAATCATGACATTTGCCCAGCTTAGTCCTTCTTCTGTAAGAATTTCAATTTTGGTAGTATGAGTAAAAATTAATTCAAAATTCTCATTATAGAAACTGTATCCACTATCTAGTACTATAATAGCATCAGCATCAACACCAAAATCAGAATTTTTGGGTTGATTGGCTTCTTGAGCATCAATTTGATTAGAATATAAAAATAATAGAAAAGCACTTAAAATTATCTTCTGCATTATGAATCAGTTTTAATCAGATGAAACGCTAGTTGGTTTATTGAAATTTGGTTAGCAATTATTATTCCAAAAAATATTTAACAATATAGTGATACGAGTAAATAACTACTTCAGTTGGAATTATTTAGTAGACATTAAAATATATTTTTCAATTGACTTAAGCAATCAATTTCATGAGTAACACTTGATTTATGTTTTTCTTTTTTAGGATTATAATAAACCGTATCCATACCAAAATTTCTGGCACCCATGATGTCAGTTTGCAAATTATCTCCAATCATGATGCTTTCTTCTTTTCTGGCTTCTGCTTTATCGATGGCAAATTTGAAAATGGAAGACATTGGTTTTTTATAGCCAGCACTATCTGAAGTTACAACGGTAGAAAAATAGGAATGTAATTTTGAGTTTTGCAATTTTATATTTTGAACATCATTAAAACCATTGGTCAAAATATGTAGGCTATAATTTTCTTTTAGATAATCGAGCACCTCAAATGTGAAAGGCATAAGATGCGGTTTGGTGGGGCATAGCATTAGATATTCGTCTGATAGCTTTGCACTCAAATCATTATCTTCAATTTCAAATTCTCCTAAAATCCTTAAAAATCTTTGTTCTCGAATGGTGTCCCTAGAAATTTTATTCTTATTGAAATCACTCCAAAGAGATTGATTTATTTTCTCAAAACTTAAATTGAAATGTAAAAGGTCAGTGATTCCTAATCTACTGAGTTGATATTTTAAAAATAATTCGCTCAATGCCTCATTAGAGTTCCGTTCATAATCCCAAAGTGTATGGTCTAAATCAAAGAAAATGTGCTTGTATACATTCATTTTATCCATTTTTTACTGTGCAATTTATTTAAAGCTAATGTTCTATTGGAATACATTACTTTAAATGTTGCCAAATCTTTCTGTAATTGCTGGTCTTTCTCCACAAATTTTAAAGTTTGTGCCAAAAAGTCTTTTACTTCTTCTTTTACATAATAAAAAACCCATTGGTCTACTTTTTTTGAATTTAATACGCCATTATTTTTCAAATAAATTAAATGCCTAGATGTTTTCGCTTGAGTGAAATCCAAAATTAATTCTAAGTCGGAAATACACATTTCCAAATTTTGATGCACTAGAAATAATACTCTTAAGCGTGAGTCATCAGATAAACATTTGTAAAACTGTGCACTGAAATTTAATGTGAAGTTTTTAAGCCGCATATTCCTTCTGAATTTTAAGTAAATGTAAGAAAGGAAAATTGAAGTCTATTGAATATAAAAGAAACAATAGCTCAATATTGATTTTATGAAAACTAAAGAATTACTCAATCGTTATTAAATTTGATAATATTTCTGAAAGATTTTTCGGTCTTTCGTATATGTTCAAGAAATTAATTATAATGTATTATATTTGTATGGAATGCTAAAGACAACTACCATATTTTTAATCTTCTTTTTGATGATTCCACTTTTGGGTTTTTCGCAAGAAGAAGATGAAAACAAAATAATTCAGTTCACAGGAATTGTCTTAAATGAAGATAGTGCAGGTATTCCTGGGGTTCACATCTATACTCCAGTTTACGGAAGAGGTACTTCTACCAATGAATATGGATTTTTCTCAATGCCAGCTCTGGAAGGCGATAGTTTAGTTATAAGTGCTGTTGGCTTTAAAAAATCTACCTATATAGTCCCTCAAATAAAGTCTTCAACACTGAAAGTTATTTTTAAACTACAACCTGACATGGAAATGTTAAATGAAGTTCAAGTTTACAATATGCCTCCTACGGCTGAAGCTTTCAAAAAGGCAGTTTTAGCCGTTCGTTTGCCTGATGAATATCGAAATATTGACAAAAATTTAGATCCAGCTACTTTACAGGAAATGTATAAAACGCTTCCAGCAGATGGCTCAATGAATCATAGATGGTTTGTTCAACAACAGGCGTACTACAATCAGACTCAAAATTCTGTTAGAATTAATCCTCTCCTCAACCCTATGTCATGGGTAGAGATATTTAGAGCTATTAAAAGAGGTGATTTCACCAATAATAACGATTAGAGCGCTTTTAGGTAAAATTTTCTAACAATTTCCCCATTTTTAAATGCTAAAATTACATCCTAACTTTTTATAGGAGGTATAAAATATTTGCTATAGTAGGCTAATAATTTTTTTAAGTGGTAGCTTTCTACTTATTTTAAGAATTGAAGTGTTTATTAGCTTGAAGAAAATCACCATCATATTACTCTTTTTAATTTTTGAAGTAGGAAGCTTATCAGCTCAATCTTTTCAAAAAATTCTTAATGAAGGATCGGGGAAAGTAAAAGTCTATTACTATCCAATAGAGCCATTTATCTATAAAGATGAAATTGGGAATCTGCTAGGAATTGAAAAGGAGATTATAGATTCTTTTCTACGTTTTGTTGAAAAGAAGTACTCAGTTAAGCTTTTTGTAGAGTGGGAAGAAGTACCCACATTTGAAAGTGTTTTTGAATATGTTAATAAATCTAATATTCCATCCTTTGGAATATCGGTGATATCTAAAACTAAGGCTCGATCGGAAGTAGTAAGTTTCTCAAATTCATACATGCCAGATGTAAGTGTTTTTATTACGCACTTGTCAGTTCCTTATTTGAAAAATGGAGAAAGCTTGAAAATGAACATCAAAGGCTTTGATGCTGCAACTATATTTAATACCACATATAAAGAAGATTTAGATAAGCTCAATGAAAAATTTGATTTAGAATTGAATTATTTAGATGTGCCTAACGATGAAGATGTTATAAAATTAGTGAGTCGGAATAAAGATATGGTCGGGTTTGTTGGCTTACCTTTTTATGTGATAGGAATCAGTAAAGGATTCCCTGTTAAAAGGCATAGCGTTTTTCAAGTAAAAAGAGATGGTTATAGGTTTATATTTCAAAAGAATAATGGTTGGGAAGAACCTATTCAGAAGTATTTTGAAAGCTATTTATACAGAGCTGAGGCAGATAAAATTATCAGAAGATATCTTGGGAATGATTATTCAGAATTAATTTGGGGATTAGCTGGAGATAATACAGATGACAGAAATGATGAAATAGCTTTCCTAACTAAAGAGAAGGAAATTCAAAGTCAAAGTTACATCGCTGCTGAAAAGGAAAAGGAGCTACAATGGGTTATTATTATTTCGGTAAGTCTTGGTCTTTTGTCTGTGTTTATTATCGTTCTTTTGCTTATCCGATTAAATAGGAGGAAACATAAAGATAATGTATTATTAAAAGAAAAAAGTGGTCAATTAGAGGAGATATTATCTGAATTAAATCAAAGCCAAAGTGAATTATCCTTTCAAAGAAAGCTCCTACAGAGAAAGAATAAAGAATTGACTGATCTGAATCGACAAAAAGATGATTTAATTGGAATTGTTGCCCATGATTTAAAAAGTCCGATTAATCAAATGAGTGGTCTAATCACTATTTTGGGTTTTAATACAGAAAAGTGGAATAAAGAAGAATTAGAAGTTTTTGAAAAGCTTGAATCCTCACATTCTCATTTAAAAGAATTAGTGGAAAGAATATTAGATTTAGAATCAATTCAGAAGAAAAGTATGAATTACAAATTCGATGTGGTGGATATGGCAGAAGTCATGAAAGAAACTATAGATGAGTTTGATGAAAAGGCAAAATCCAAAAATATTAAAATAGATAGTAGTAAAATTCAAATGAATCAGCTAGTACGGGTTGATTCGTTTTTTTTGAAACAAGTATTTGAAAACCTCCTTAGTAACGCATTGAAATTCTCGAATTTCAATAGTAATGTTTTTGTAGGGTCAACCACCCAGGAAGGGCTTCATAGTATTTATGTGAAGGACGAGGGGCCTGGGATTTCCGACAAGGACAAATTAAAGCTATTTACAAAGTATATGACACTTTCTGCTAAGCCTACTGGCGATGAAACTTCCACCGGCCTAGGGCTGTCAATTGTAAAAAAATATGTTGAAGAGATGAATGGGAACGTTTGGTGCGAAAGCGTAATAGGTAAAGGTGCAAAGTTCACTATTACATTCCCAATGATTTAAATTTAAAATGAGAAAATGATGAAATATTTAATTGGATTATTCCTTATCACCGTATTCATGGTGTCCTGCAAAAATGAAAATGAGAATAAAGTGATTTACTTGGTACGGCATGCAGAAAAAGATTTAACACCTCAAAATAATCCACCACTAACAACAGATGGCGTGATTCGCTCAGTTGATTTAAGTAGTTGGTTTAAGGATATTGAGATTGATACGATTTTTGCTACTGACTATACTCGCATGCGTGAAACGGCTAAGCCTGTTGCAGAGGATAAGAACCTTGAACTATCCATATATGATGCATTGGATTTTGACGGGTTTGCTAAAAGTCTACAGGACATGGAAGCAGATACTATATTGGTAATTGGGCATAGTAATACTATACTCGAACAAATTGAAGCTTTAGGACTTGAAAGACCTCAAGAGGAAATCAAAGAAAATGAATACGATAAGATTTTTGAGGTAAGATTAGCTAATAAGGAAGTGGTAACGCATAATTATGGGTCAAAATATAAGGAGTAATCCAAAACAATAAGCTAATAATTCGCTTTTGAATCCATGCATTTAACACTCAAAACTAAAGTCAATCAGAATTACCTATCCGTAAAAGAGGGATTCAATGAGAATTTATTTTTATCATTGAATCCACCATTTCCACCTGTGCAGTTAAAAGAGTTTGGAGGATGCGAGAAAGGAGATAAGGTTCACCTAGAACTAAATTTTATTTTCTTTAAGCAAGATTGGATTAGCGACATTACCTACGATAATACCTCTGATTCGATTTTTGAGTTTATAGATGAAGGGACACAACTCCCTTTCTTTTTAAAATATTGGAAGCATCATCATATTGTTAGGAAAATAGATGAGAATCATTCTTTTATTATTGACGACATTCGATTTAAATCCCCATTTATTTTAATGGATTTTTTATTATTCCCAGTTTTGTGGCTTCAGTTTGCCTATAGAAAGCCAATTTATAGAAAGCTCTTTAAGCGGTCTTAAATATTTCTTGATTTTAATCTGTTTTTGTCCCTCGTAAACCGGCTAATATTTATATTTTTGCTTAAAATAATATAAATATATGTACCTCAGGTTTTTTTTTCTATCGTTCCTTATTCATGGATTTATTTTTCAAACGCAGGCAAGTACTATCACAATTTTGCATCACGTTAATACTGAAGTCCAGTTAAAAGATGCTGTTTATCCTCATATTCTTGACATTGATCCTAAATTTCGATATTCAGAATCTACCATTTTTGAGGTTGATAGATCTGAAAATCAACTCTATTTAGTAGCCACTAACCTTGATGAATATTATTTATGGATGGATGATTCAACATCAGAAATTGTAATTGATTTAAGATATCCACCACCAACATTTACAGGCTTAATTCCTATAAAGCAGTGGAATTCACAAGAATTGAACGCGAAAAACTCTGCTTTATTAACCCTCCATAAGATAGATAATTATTATTCTATGGCGATAGATAGTTTAAGGAATTTAGCCCATTCGGAGGCTCGCTACAGGGCAGATACAGTTTTCAATACTTTAACCTGGGATAACCGATCTGCTAAAAGTCTGTTTAATTTTGCGATGGAGACTTTCGAAATGCAAGTTGAAAAAGAATTGATTACGTCATTACCTGCCTATGTAGATTATTGGCATTTTATGTATAAACTTTATTATCAATACTTTCATGTTAATTCATTTAAAGGCTTAAGTAAAGCTGAGGTTAAGTCTGAAATAGAAAAGAATTTCAATTCTCCAGAATCTGAACTCTTGGTCTTTCATCATTTTTTTAGGTCTGGAATACCTCTTGCTGAATTAAAAGAGAATTTCGAATTTTTAAAGACCAGTTTTAATGATCGAGAAGCAACATTGGCAGAATCCTTAATTCAAAAACAAGCTGTTAATGATTTATCGAAGAATCAATCAATTGACTTTTTGTTCGGAATAGATGTTGATAATGCATTAAAGGGATTTTTTGCTCGAGATACTTCTAAGAGGAAAAATGTTCTGGTCTTCTGGTCTACATGGAATAGTAACATTTCAACAGAATTCAATCTTTTAGCAGACTTAAAGAAAGATTTCAAAGAAGAATATAACTTCATACATATTTGTATAGATGCATATGAAACTCCTGAGAAAACTAAATCATTTATCTACAAAAATAGAGTAGAGGGCTTCCATTTATTGCCTGAACAATCTAACGCATTCAGGCAAAGTAGTTATAAAAAAGAGCTCAAAATAAAAGACTTTCCATTTTATGTCCTAACAAATAGTAAAGGCGAAGTTATTGAAACGGAATCAATACCTCTAGAAATTAGTAATCGCTTAAGGAACAAATTGAAATATTTTAGCACAAAAAAATAGCCTTACAGATTCTGCACGGCTATTTAATTTGACAGTAAAATTTATTTAATCTTCTTTTTTATCACCTTTATCATTCGAATCAGGAGAAGTAGTATCGGCTGTTGCAGTTTCTTCATCAGCTGATTTATTTTTCTTTTCTTCTTGTTCCTTTTTCTCTTTTTCTAGTGTTTCTTGATTTTTACCATTAGTATAAGCCTCATAAGTTGTCTGTTGTGCAAACGGTCTCTTACCAATTAATTTTTCCAAATCAGACTGGAATATAATTTCTTTCTCAAGTAATTGTTGAGCTAAGATTTCTAGTTTATCTCTTTTATCGGTTAAGAGTTTCTTAGTAGCTTCATAAGCTTTGGCAATTAATTTACCTACCTCTTCGTCAATCACTTTAGCAGTGTCCTCTGAATAGGGTTTAGTAAACTTATAATCGCCACCATCTTTAGAATCGTAGTATGAAACATTACCAATTTTCTCGTTCATACCGTAAACACTTACCATGCTGTAAGCCATTTTGGTAATTCTTTCTAAATCGCTTAATGCACCAGTAGAGATTTTACCGAAAACGATTTCTTCAGCAGCACGACCACCCAGTGCCATACACATCTCGTCAAAAAGTTGTTCAGTTTGATGTAGGAACTGTTCTTTTGGCAAATATTGAGCATAACCTAAAGCCGCAATACCTCTTGGTACTATACTTACTTTCACTAAAGGGTCAGCATGCTCTAAATACCATCCAGCTACAGCGTGACCAGCTTCATGATAAGCTACAATTTTCTTCTCATCAGGAGATATGATTTTATTTTTTTTCTCAAGACCACCAATAACTCTATCTACAGCATCTTGGAAATCTTGCATTTCTACTGATTTTTTATTCCGTCTCGCAGCAATTAAGGCAGCTTCATTACAAACGTTAGCTATCTCTGCTCCAGCAAAACCAGGCGTTTGGGCAGCTAATTTTTTAGCATCCACATCTGCATGCACTGTTAATGGTCCTAAATGCACTTTAAAAATCGCTTCTCTGCCAATAATATCGGGCTTGTCAATACTCACTTGTCTATCGAATCTGCCTGGTCTCATTAAGGCTGAATCTAATACATCAGGTCTGTTAGTAGCGGCTAAAATGATCACACCAGAATCCGTTGAGAAGCCATCCATCTCTACTAAAAGTGAGTTCAATGTATTTTCTCTTTCGTCATTAGAACCTGGCATTCTTCCACCACCTCTTGAACGTCCTATCGCATCAATCTCATCAATAAAAACAATACAAGGAGCTTTCTCCTTCGCTTGTTTAAATAAATCTCTTACTCTAGCCGCGCCAACACCCACGAACATTTCCACGAAATCGGAACCAGACAATGAGAAAAATGGTACTTCAGCTTCACCAGCTACTGCTTTTGCTAATAAAGTTTTACCAGTTCCCGGAGGGCCTACTAATAAAGCACCTTTCGGAATTTTACCACCAAGCGTAGTGAATTTTCCTGGGTTCTTTAAAAACTCTACAATCTCAGCTACTTCTTCTTTAGCCTCATCTAAACCAGCAACATCCTTAAAAGTGATTTTTACTTTATTCTCTGCATCAAATAACGCTGCCTTTGATTTTCCAATATTGAAAATTTGACCACCAGGACCGCCTTGACCTGACATCCTTCTCATCAAGAACCAAACGCCAAATAGTAAGAATATTAAGAAACCATAGCTCCAAAACATTTCAGACCATTGAGTACGCTCTTCTACCTCATAACCTATTCTGTCTTCTGCGGGTACTTGGCTTTCTAGTTCAGAGAAATTTTGATCAAAAATATCTAAACTTGGGATTTCAAATGAATAATGCGGGCCTTGTTGATAATTCCAAGGATTACTATTTTCTAATTCTTGAACATATTTGGAATTTTGAAGAGCATCTTCTTTTAGATATACTTCTACTAGACCCTGATTTTTTAGTAAAACAACTTTTTTAATATCATTACTCAAATACATTCTCTCAAATCTCATTTCAGAGATTTTGATGGCGTTGCTGCTTCCGCTGAATAATGAAACTCCGAAAACCACCGAAATCAAAATTATAATTACCCATATCTGGTAATTTGGTTTTTGTGGTGGTTTTGGTATGATTTTTTTCCTTTTGGTATCTTTTGGTTTTTCTGCCATTATTTTTAACTATTACAATGCTGAATGCATAACGTTAGCACTTAGCATTATGTTTATGATAAATTTAAACGTTTTCTATCTCAATAACCTTTGCATCGCCCCATAAAGTTTCGAGGCTATAATGTTCTCTTTTGTCATTTTTGAATACGTGAGCCACAACATTTGAGAAATCTAAAAGAATCCATTCTTTATTATTTTTCCCTTCTGTCATCCAAGGTTTTTCATTGGCTTCCTTATGCACAAATTTTTCGATAGATTCAGAGATAGAATCGGCTTGTGTGTCTGAAGATGCTGAACATAAAACAAAGTAATCAGCCACTGCATTTTTTACTTCTGTTAAATCTAGAATCGTGATGTTTTGAGCTTTTCTCTCCTGCATTCCCTGCACCACTAAGTTACTTAGAGCTTCTGAATTCATTAAATATTTTTTGGTTTCAAATCTAAGATGTTTATTTGTTGTAAATCTACGAAATAATATTGCATAAAATCTTTGCCAATACCTTATTTATAGGGAAACAAGTTGTTTCTCTGCCAAGCTGTCATTCCACAAATGATTTGATGGCACAGATGTCTGCCAAAAAACAGCTTTATGAAGGTGCAATTATCAACACAAAACACCAGACGAAAGGGAAGGGGCAAAGAGGGAATCAATGGAATTCTCCAGAGGGAAAGAATTTAACTTTTTCGGTATTTTTAAAGCCTCAGTTCTTAAAAGCAGCTCAACAGTTTGAGTTGAACAGAATGGTTTCCTTAGCCCTGGTAGATGTGATAAGAAATTTATCTTCGGAAGCTAAAGTTTTCGTCAAATGGCCCAATGACCTCATTTTAAATAAAAAGAAAGTTGCCGGGATTTTAATTGAAAACTCCATTAATCAAAATGGGATTTCTGAAAGCATTATTGGGATAGGACTAAACGTAAATCAATTAGACGATTTGCTATCAACAGCCACCTCTTTATCTCGAGAATTTAAAAAGGAATTTGATTTGGATAAAATTTTACTAGAAATTATCCAACGGCTCGAGCATTATTATTTGATTTTAAGAAGTGGAGATTTTCAGTTTATTCATGAATTGTATGAATCAAAATTATATCTGAAAGGCAAAGTTGCTTTCTATGAAGATTCAACTGGTAAATTCAATGGTATTATTCGGAAAGTAAATGCAGATGGGGTATTAGAAATAGAAGATGCAAGCGGTGTTTTTAAAAAATACCAATTCAAAGAAGTTCGCTTACTATCAAAATAACCACATTTCCTCCAATAAACACCTACTCACTTTAATTATTAAAACTAATGTGGTAATTTTGTGTTGATAATCATCCAATATCTCATCATCGCAATCAACAAGAGATACGGGATAAATTAAGACTTTTGAAAAAATAAGTCTTGATTTTCTGGCATGACGCCAAGAATATTGATGGAAATCAGATTAAATGCATTTAGAAAGAAGAAAAAAAGTTAAAATGACAGATACAGAAAATTACAAAGTAAAAGACATTTCCCTAGCAGCTTGGGGAAGAAAAGAAATCACACTAGCCGAAGCAGAAATGCCAGGTTTGATGGCACTTAGAGAAGAATACGGCAAAGAACAGCCTTTAAGAGGCGCTAGAATTGCTGGTTGTTTGCACATGACCATCCAAACTGCTGTTTTGATTGAAACTTTAGTGGCTTTAGGTGCTGAAGTAACTTGGAGTTCATGTAACATCTTTTCTACTCAAGATCAAGCTGCTGCTGCAATTGCTGCTGCTGGTATTCCTGTTTATGCCTGGAAAGGGATGACAGAAGAAGAATTCAACTGGTGTATTGAGCAAACCCTTTTCTTCGGTGCAGATAAAAAACCATTGAACATGATTTTAGATGATGGTGGAGATTTAACCAATATGGTGTTAGATAACTATCCTGAGCTTGCTGAAGGCATCAACGGGCTTTCTGAAGAAACCACTACCGGTGTTCATAGACTGTACGAGAGAATGAAGAAAGGTACGCTTCCAATGCCTGCAATCAACGTGAATGATTCAGTAACTAAATCTAAGTTTGATAATAAATATGGCTGTAAAGAATCATTAGTGGATTCTATTAGAAGAGCTACTGATGTTATGATGGCTGGAAAAGTTGCTGTTGTAGGTGGGTATGGTGATGTTGGAAA
The DNA here is from genome assembly GCF_035704835.1 of Marivirga sp. Taxonomy (GTDB): domain Bacteria; phylum Bacteroidota; class Bacteroidia; order Cytophagales; family Cyclobacteriaceae; genus Marivirga. Next base: position 44,222 of record NZ_DASSWQ010000041.1, read on the forward strand.
AGGTTCTGCAGCTTCTTTAAGAGGTGCTGGAGTTAGGGTTATTGTTACTGAGATTGATCCAATTTGTGCGCTTCAAGCGGCAATGGATGGTTTTGAAGTAAAGAAAATGAAGAATGCTTTACCTGAAGCTGATATCATTGTAACGGCAACGGGTAATAAAGACATTATCAGAGATGAAATGTTCGACTTGATGAAAGATAAAGCTATCCTTTGTAATATCGGTCACTTCGATAATGAAATTGATGTAGCCTGGTTGCATGACAATGCAGAATGGGACAATATCAAGCCTCAAGTTGATTTGATTACTATGAAATCTGGTAAGCAAATTATATTATTGGCTGAGGGTAGATTAGTGAACTTAGGTTGTGCTACAGGTCACCCTTCATTTGTGATGTCGAACTCATTTACCAATCAAACATTGGCTCAAATTGAATTGTGGAAGCATAGAGATAAATATGAAAATGCTGTTTATACCTTGCCTAAGCATTTGGATGAAAAAGTAGCGGCTTTACACTTAATGAAAATCGGTGTGGAATTAGATACTTTATCAGAGGATCAAGCAGAATATATTGGTGTTACGGTTGAAGGACCATACAAGCCAGAGTATTACAGATATTAATGATAATTATTGAGATAGAGGCTTTTTTTAATTCTTTATGAATTTGAAAGAAGCCTCTTTTTTATTTAGTAATGATATCAATTAAATATTGGGCTCTAACAATATCCGAATGGTATTTCTTGGTATGCTCTTCAGCTGATTTCGCAATTTTTTCCCTTTCATTTTCATTTTCTAGATAGTAATTACAAATCTCCACTAAATCTGATAAATCCTTTTTGGGGTGGATGATGTGTTGTCCTTCCTTGAAATCATTTGGAATTAGAATGCCGGGCTTTTGGCTTATCATAAACCTGCCCATAGCGGGAACTTCCCAATAGCGAAGTGTGTCCCATCCACCACCACGAAAATTTAGTGTGATTTTGCAACGATTTAATTCTTCCAGATAAAAATTGCCTTTCCTATTATAATCTGAAAAGTTCTGAGTGAGTTTCGTCCCGTTCTTCGAACAATCAAATTCGTTTTCAATCATTTTTAAAGCTTTCGATCGAATCGGATCAGATTCAACAGCCCAAAATGAAACATCATATTTAAAATTTAACCTTTCATTCTTATTTAGTCTGTCAAAATTAAAACCAAAAGGTAAAGGGTGAACATTCTGATTATAATCTTTATTTAATAGATATTCTCTTTTAAAAATGTGATCAAAAGGTCTTTCCGTTTTATTTGGATAAAGATGAGCAACATTTAATCTTTTTAAATCTCCCCCAATTTCAGGTTCATCACCGCCATCTACGTATATTATTTTACAATGTGGAGGAATTTTAGGTAGTAATTTTTTAAAAGTTCTGAATGTATCAGGTTTTGATGACCCAACTACAACGGCACTAAATTCTTGTAGATTTAAGCCAAATGGTTGAAAAGTAAGAATTGATTTTTTGTTAAAGCCTAAGTTTTTCGGGTAGTCTTTTAAAGGGAGAAAATAGTTTTTATGAAAATTGACCGTTTTCAAATTTTCACTTCCCAGAATTTTATACAGACCTGAAAAAAGAATGTCCTGCAGATAATCATACTTGCTACTTCCTATAAAAAGTATTTTCATAGTTTATTAATTCCGTAGGGAGTTTGGATGTAATTGTTTTTTATAGTTTCGTCCAGAAGTTTAAAGCCTTCTTTTTCTCCTTCTCTGGACTGCTTTTTATGCCATAAATGATATTGAACTAAAGCATATTTGGGTTTGAAAATCTCATATCCGCCATTTTTTAATCTCTCTTTGATTTCAGTATCTTCTCCCACGCCAGGATAAATATAGCGTTCATCAAATCCATTTAGTTTGATTAATACTTTTTTATGGAGAGAGAAATTACAACCTAGTATTCCTTTCTTGGTGGTTCCAAACTTTTCATTGAGCCATTTGCTTGATAATCTGATTCCTTCCTCCGCTTTGCGTGTTTCGCGTTTAAAACTATTGATTAACGCCTTGAACCATAGATTATCGAATGATTTAGAGTAAATGTATTCTCTTGTGATTTCTTTACTCAGAGAATTTGAAAGTTCCACTCTTCTGCCAACTACTACTCTATTTTCTGTTGCATATTTCAAATGGTCCTCAATAAAATGAATTTCAGGAATACAGTCACCATCTATAAAAATAATATAGGGTGAATTAGAGGCGAGAATAGATTTATTGAGGATTTTGGTTTTGTTAAATCCAGTATCAGGATGCCAAATATGCTGGATAGTTAGGGTAGATTTTTCAATGATTTCATTTATTTGATTTACGGCTTCTTCCTTGGAACCATCATCTGAAATGATTACTTCGAATTCTGAAACGGTTTGCCTTTCCAATGCGGCCAGAATTAATTTCAATTGGTCAACTCGATTGTAAAAAGATATGATAATGGAGGCTTTTTTCATTTTCCGATTATGATTTCCTGATACAACTTCAAATATTTTTCTGCCATTATTTTAGTGTTAAACTGCAAGGAATAATTAAATGCAGTTGTAATAAGTTGTTCTTGTAGATTTTTATTCTGTTTCAATTCAAAAAGATTTTCCGCTAAGCTTCTATAGTCTTTTACTTCTGAAATCAAGCCCGTTTCTAAATTTTTGACCAATTCAGGAATACCGCCTGCTTTTGTAGCCACTACTGGCACTTTTGAAGCAAAAGCATCAATAACGCTAGTACCTAATCCCTCTGTTTTAGAACTTATAAAAAATATATCCAAAGAGGGTAATACTTCTTCAATATTAGTTACAAAACCAGTAAAAATGAAGTAATTTTCAATCTCAAGTTTTTTGATATAGTCTTTAATTTCATTTTCAAGTTCCCCTTTTCCTATTATGAAGAACTTTACTTTTTGATCGAAATTTTTGATATAGTGATGTGCGCTATCCACAAAGGTAAAATAGTCTTTGTGGGGAGCAATTGCGCTCGTATTACCTATTAAAGTGATTTCTTGTCCGATGCCATATTTTTCCCGTAAATAGTCCTTCCCAATGTATGGCTCAAACTTTTTATGATTGATGCTGCTGTAAATGGTGGTACATTTATCTTGCTTTTTAACAGTTCTCAATACAATTTCTTTGATCGCATCCGATACGCAAACTATTTTTTTGATTTTGGGAAAGGTGTATTTATGCCTAGAAATGAAATTATTTTTTAGCTCAAAATCTACTCTTCTGGTTAAGATAACGGAAGTTTTATTTCCCAATAAATATGATAAATACGCAGTGCCATGAGAATGTGAACTATGAGCATGCATTATGTCAATGGAAAGCTTTTGACATAGTTTTTTCAGGGCTAAGCCAGATTTCACATCCAAAGAGCTTTTCATTTCCAGGTGATGATATTCCCAGCCTTTTTCGATACAGAAAGATTCGAAAACTGATTCTGGTCTGCACGCAACAATCGGTTTGAGGCCCATATTTTCCAATTCTTCAATCAGGTAAGCAATTTGCTGCTCACCGCCTCTCCAAGTAGACTCAGAACTTAAATGTAAAACATTCATCTTTTTCAAATTTTTACAAAGTTAAACTTTTATCTTTGAAGCAAAATTAATTGCAATGCATCAAAATATTCCTGAGAATACCTCTAAAAACACACATAATATAGTATTTGAATTATTAAACGATTCCAAAAACCCTGGTAAAGTGTTGGATATTCCTTCTGGAGCAGGGGCTTTTACCAACAGGCTGATCAAGCATGATAAATCAGTGTATTCAGCTGATATTGAAAATATTATGCAGGTAGAAAACCCGAATTTTGCAGTGGCTGACATGAATGAGATTCTTCCTTACAATGATGGTTTTTTTGATAGTGTGGTATGCATTGATGGAATTGAGCATTTAGAGAATCCTTTCTTTTTTATCAGAGAATGCAGCAGAGTGATAAAAAAAGGAGGTCAAGTAATTATTTCTACACCCAACATTAACTCATTCAGGTCTCGCTGGAGATGGTTCTGGACGGGTCATCATAATAAATGTAAAGTCCCTTTAAACGAAGAAAACCCAACTCCTCTGCATCATATTAATATGATGTCCTATCAAAGGATGAGATATATATTGCATACAAGCGGCTTTGAAATTGCGCAAGTGAAAACCAATCGTGTGAAATTCATAAGCTGGGTCTACGTACTATTCATTCCTTTCAGTTGGATTTTTACAAATTGGGTTTACAATAAAGAAGAGAAAGATAAAGGGCAACGAAAAAACAATAAACGGATTCTTTCAACTCTTTTTAAAACGCCATTATTATTTGGGGAAACAATGATAGTGAAAGCTATTAAGAATTAGCCCCTTTTTTAAGCTGGTAAAGTTTAAAATATTTTAAGTACTTGTATCTGGAATGTTTTAAACTCAGGACTAAACCATAATAACCATCAAGAATTCCCAATTTTACAAAATAGACTTTTATAAAGGAATAAAATGGATAAAGAATCAAATGGGGTAGGATAAACACTTTTTTGTTTTTTCTAAATGATTCTTGGGCAGCAATTGAAGTAAATTTTTCAATTTGTTCATCATGCTGTGTTGTATTCTGATACGTATAATGTAGAATTTGACCTTTTAGATTTTGGGAATTACTATTTTCATTCAAGATTACTTTGTCATGCGGATTACTACCTCCCCATTTGCCTTTGTTTTTATTCCAAAGTCTTACTTTTCGATCAGGATACCAGCCGCTATGTCTAATCCATTTTCCGCAGTAATTATTTAACCTTGGCATGCTAAAAGCATCGGTAACAGGATTTTCATTATTTTTCCATTCAAGAATTTCTTCCTTTAATTTTTCACTTAGGCGTTCATCAGCATCCAGAGAAAGAACAAATTCATGATTGCTTTGGCTAATAGCAAAATTCTTTTGTTCTACATGCCCTGAAAATGGATTTTCCATAAATTTTACTTTTGAAAAAGCTTGACAAATTTCAGCAGTTTTGTCTTTTGAAAAACTATCTACCACAATTATTTCATCTGCCACATCCAAAACGGATTCAATGCATGCTTGTATATTTTTTTCCTCGTTGTAGGTTATAATCGTGACCGATAGCTTCATTTAATGGGTAATTCTAATAGTTATTGTCAAAAATATGTGTTTTGCAGGCGTAATTCCTAAATTTGACAGATAATTGTAAGTAGGATAGCGGAAACATCCAATTTTTCATGAAAATTTTGGTTGAATCCTCATTCTCTTCTTGTATTGAAGGTATTAAAATTATTTGTATGAAAATATTAGTCATTAGTAATTATAAATCCATTGTGACGGTGAGACCAGAAGCTGAGATATTCATCGGGTTGGCCAAAAAAGGACATGAAATTACTATTATGACGTACGAAGGAGCTTCTTATATTCCTCGTTTTGAAGAACATGGAATTAGAGTTATTCCTTTCCATCCTACTAAGAAAAGAGATAAGGAAAGTATCAATTTTATAAGAGAAGAATTAATTAAAGGTGAATATGATGTTCTTCAAATGTATAATAGTTTGGCATATTTAAATGGAATCCCTGCCGCCAAGGGTCTGCCCGTGAAGGTGATTTTGTACAGAGGTTATACTGGTAATATCGCTTGGTATGATCCGTTTATGTACTTAAAGTACTTTAATAAAATTGTTGATGCAGTCATCTGTAATGTTAAAGCAATAGAAGAGCTTTTTGAAAAGAACTATTTTGGTAAGAGGATAATTTTTAAAACTATCAATAAGGGGCATGATATTTCGTGGTATCAAGTGAAGGAAAATGCTGATTTGTCAGCATATACACAACGTAAAGATCATGTGAAATTTATATGTACTGCGAATGACCGGAAAATGAAGGGAGTGAAATACCTTTTAGAAGCGACACATCACCTAAAGGAGGATGCTCCTTTTGAATTGTTTTTAGCGGGAAGAAATATGGATAGGCCTGAATTTTTGAAGTTGATTGAGGAGAGTCCGGTAAAAGATAGAATTCATATTTTGGGTTTCAGGAATGATATTTTGGAGGTTGAAAATAATTGCGATGTGTTTGTATTGGCTTCTCTCTATGGTGAGTCCATCACAAAAGCCGCAATAGAGGCAATGGCCTTGGGCAAAGCTCCATTGATTACTGATATCCCAGGAAATAAGAAGTTGGTAGTTTCGGGCGAGTCAGGCATTGTGGTTCCAAAGGCAGATGCAAAAGCGCTAGCAGAAGGGATGAAAGAATATATTTATAATCCTGAGCTAATAAAAAAATACGGAAAAGCAGCCCAAAATAGAATTCAAACTGTTTTTCATACCAGTAAAACGGTGGAAGAATATGAACAATTTTATGATGATTTGCTCTCAAATTAATTTAATGAAACAAGCAAATCCTAACCTAGGAATTAATTATTGACTAATTTTTCTTTCTCGAACTCGATTCTTCGTATTATTGTGCCTTCTTAGTTTAAAAAATTCCTTTTCGAATGAAAAAATACTTTACTCAAGCTTATAAAAAATTTGTCTTCAAGCTATCAGCACGCAATTCTATAATTTTCACCATATTTTATACATACTTTTTTAATCCTAAAAAAGGAAGTTTGGGCTATTTTTATAATCAGATTTCCAAAAAATTAGACCAAATATTTGTGATTCAAGTGGGAGCCAATGACGGCATAAATCATGATCCAATTCATAAATTCGTAAAACGCGATAAGTGGAAAGGATTATTAATTGAGCCTCAACCTGACGTATTTCGATACCAACTTTTCCCGCTTTATCAGAGAGATGAAGGTGTTTTTATGGAGAATATTGCCATAAGCGATAAAATCAGCTTGATGGATATGTATAAAATCAGTTTTACCAGAGAAAGATGGGCAACTGGACTTACTACATTTCATAAGCCTACATTACAAGATAAAGTTGAGAGAGGAGATGTTGATCTAATAGCGAAGCGAAAAGGTATAAAAGTACCTGCAGATAAAAAGGATTATATTGACCAGGTTAAGGTGGAATCCAAAACATTCGAGTTTCTACGGGCAAAATATCAAATACAGGAAGTGGATGTTTTGCAAATTGATGTAGAAGGCTTTGATTTTGAGGTGATTAAATTATATGATTTGACTCAAAATAAACCGAAGGTAATTGTATTTGAAAGCCGTCATTTGGGTGATGAAGAATATTCCAATGCAGAGCAATATTTCTCGGAAAATGGCTTTGAAATTAAAAGGGTAAAAGGCGATAGTGTAGCCGTCCGAAAAGATTTTGATTTTGGAATGGAAATGATGAAAACGTTTAGTTAGCAAATCTGATCCTCACTTTATAAAATTCCCTTAAAAAAGGTCTCGTATTTGTTAATAGTGTTTTCTATGGAGAAAGTCTCAAATGCAGTTTTTTTACCATTTTTCAAAAGCGTGGATCTTAATTCCTGATTTTCTACTGCTCTTTTGATTTGATTGGCAAATTCCTGATAATTTTCATTTTCATATAAAAGGCCATTTTCTTCATGTTGAACAACGTCAGGAATGCCTGCAAAGGCCGTAGCGACTACTGGTGTTCCCATTGCCATACTTTCAACTAGAGTGAGTCCAAATCCATCCATAGTGGAAGGGAGTACATTAACAGTCATTAGCGTGTAGTACTGAATTACAGTAGCTTTATCATTTACTAGTCCTATGCATTGTACGTCTTGCGGTACATCATGAATATCTGGTTCATCAGGAAATCGGTTTCTGTAGCTTTCTTCATCCAAGCCAACATAAAGGATTTTCCATTCTTTTGGGAGAAATTGTAAAGCTTTTACGAATTGTGGTTGATTTTTATAGCGGGCCACACATCCTATTACAATATCTTCATCCGTATAGCCTAGTTCTTTCTGTAATTTTTTTCTTACTTCTAAATTTGGCTGATATTGCTCAGTAGGGGTTCCATTATGAATTACCTGAAGTTTGTTTTTGTGTATTCCTCTTTCAATAAAAATTTCTTTTAAAGCCTCACTAACTACCACAATCTTATCACAGAAGTAATTATTGAAAATATTTTGAAAAAATTTATTCAGCCCTATCATTTTCTTAGGATTCTGCCTTCTGGTTTGAACAATTCTCACTTTTTTTCTATAAAGAAAGTTAACTATGGGGCCAACGTATCTATCGTTCGATGATTGAGCATTAATAATTTGGATATTTTCTTTTTCAATTAATTCTTTAAGTAGGGTGCGAGTGATTTTATCAGTTTTACCATTGAAAGGCATGTAAACTGTTTTAACCTTAGAATTATCAATGAGACTTTCAAGAAAAGTATCTTTTCTCAATCCTAAAAAAACATTATGATTTCTCTTTGCTAGTCCGTTGGCCAAATATGAAATACTGTAAGTGGAACCGGCCACACCACCTTGTGCACAAAGAATAAGAATATTCATAATTAAATTTAAGTATATTAAAGAATTACTTGTTATAACCTTCTCTCCAATTTTCGGTTATATACAATAATTAAACTAGTCTGTGGGAGAGCGCATGTCATACGAAAGCAAAGATAAACAAAGAGTATTCAATCAAGAATTTATGCCGCATATTGATGCGATGTATAATTTCGCCTATCGGCTTACTTTGGATGAAGATGATGCCAAAGATTTGGTGCAAGAGACTTTTATGAAAGCTTTTAGGTTCATTAATTCTTTTGAGACGGGAACCAATGCGAAAGCATGGCTGTTTCGGATCTTGAAGAATAGTTTTATCAATAATTATAGAAAGAAAAGTAAGCAGCCTAATAAGGTTGATTACCAAGAAGTAGAATCTTTTTATAATTCTGATTCAGTTAATGAAAATATTACAACTGACCTTAGAGTTGAAACTGTTCAACATTTAATAGGTGATGAAATCACTAATGCGCTCAATGCATTAGATGTGGATTTTAGAACCGTAATTATTTTGTGTGATTTAGAAGGATTCACTTACGAGGAAATGGCTAAGATTTTGGACATTCCTATTGGCACCGTAAGAAGTAGATTGCACAGAGCGAGAAATTTATTAAAAGAAAAACTAAAGCTATATGCCAATTCCTTAGGTTATAAGGATAAACGAAAATAATTGAAAGAGATTTTTACGTAAGGAAAACATTGGTCATATTTGCACAATAAAGGCAATTGCCAAAATTTTTTAATGAACGATCAAACCATGGAAGTTGAGCAAAACCAAGCATGTACAGAATTATTACAACTTGTAATAGATGGACAAGCAACTCAAAAGCAACAACAAGAACTAAAGCAGCATCTTGAAGAGTGCGAAAATTGCAGAGAAGAATATTTGCTTAGCAAAAGCATAACAGAAAGTATTAAAAATCACATCAAACCTAATCAATCGCCCAACGGTTTGGCTAACACCATCCAAAGTAAAATTCTCGAAACTGCTTCCTTAAAATGAAGAAAAACGGTAAAGCGATAATCTTTTCAGCTCCATCTGGTGCGGGAAAAACTACCATAGTCCAACATTTATTAGATAAACATCCTGAATTAGGATTCTCCATTTCTGCTTGTACTCGAGATAAAAGAGGAAGAATTGAAGTTGATGGTGTAGATTATTATTTTCTTACCGTTGAAGAATTTAAAAAACGTATCGATAAAGACGAGTTCGTTGAATGGGAAGAAGTTTATGAAGGCAATTTTTATGGCACCTTAAAAAAGGAAGTTCAAAGAATTTGGGATTTGGGTAAAACCGTCATTTTTGATGTAGATGTAAAAGGTGGGTTAAAGCTTAAAAAATATTTCGAGGAAGATGCCTTAGCTGTTTTTGTGAAAGTCCCTTCGTTGGAGGTTTTAGAACAAAGATTAACTAATCGAAATTCCGAATCATCATCTAGTTTATCTCAACGATTATACAAGGCCAAATTTGAAATGACTTTTGAAAAAGAGTTTGATGTCACTTTAGTGAATGAAGATTTGGAAACCTCTTTGAAGAAAGCAGAAGATATGGTAGCTGGCTTTATTGGGAAAGCTTAAAGTATCTAGTACTTTCTTACATAAAATATGTGTTTTTTATAAAACTTTGGATGCTCCCCTTCAACCCGCCAATCCTATTCTTTTAAGAATTTAAGCCACATTTTTAAATATATCCTGAAAAATAGCCACGGGTACTTTCTTTTATGTTCTTTTGTTACTTTTGTGGTGGAAATGTTCAACTGTTAATATAAAAAGCTAGCATTCCTCTGTACCACAAAAAGATTGAAAATAAAACAATAGGTTTTTCGCTTTAGTGAAAAACTTGTTAGTAGATTAAAGATAAGGTCATGAATAAAAACGTAGGTCTTTTTTTTGGTTCCTTTAACCCCATTCACGTTGGCCATTTGATTATTGCTAACACTATGCTGGAGGAACCCGACATTGATGAAGTTTGGTTCGTTGTTTCCCCTCAAAGCCCATTCAAAACTCAGAAATCTTTAGCGCACGAATTTGACCGATATGATTTAGTACAAGCTGCAATAGGAGATCATTTCCATATGAAAGTGTCGGATATTGAATTTAAAATGCCTAAACCTAGTTATACTGCAGATACTTTAGCCTACTTAACTGATCAGCATCCAAATCACAACTTCAAATTAATTATTGGACAAGATAATTTGAAAAGCTTTCCTAAATGGAAAAATAGTGATGTGATTTTAAGCGATTATGGTTTGCTTGTTTATCCGCGCCCAGAAGCAAAAAAATCTGATTTAGAAGCTCATCATAACGTTCGTTTTGTGGAGGCACCCATGATGGATATATCGGCCACTTTCATCAGGAAATCCATAAAAAAGAATCGTTCAGTGAAATATTTGGTTCCAGATGCGGTTTTAGATAGGATTAAAGGAAAAAAACTTTATAGTTAACTTTTTCTCCTTAGTCTCATCTTTCAATCTTAACTTTAATATCTTGAACGATATTTGAACCTAATCTATGAGAAAATTATTTACCTTCTTTTTAATATTATCCTCTTTTGTTGAATTAAATGCACAGGGAGTTCGAGGCACAGTAACTGGAGTTGATGGAGAAACGCTCCCATTTGCAACTATATATGTACAAGAAACAGGTTCAGGTACTTCTACTAATCAGGAAGCCTATTATGAGTTACAATTAAAAGAAGGTAATTATACCATTCAATTTAAATTTGTTGGTTACGAAACGGTCATAAAGGAGATTTCCGTCAACGACAAGTTTATTCAGTTGGATGTACAATTACCAAAGCAGACCCTATTGCTAGATGAAGTAACTACCACTGCCAAAGCAACAGATCCTGCTAATTGGATGATGAGAAAAGCAATTGCAAAAAGTAGCTATCATCGTCAGCAGATCGATTCCTATTCAGCAACTGTGTATGTAAAAGGAAAAATAGAAATTACAGCTATTCCTTTTTACATGACTAGTATAATGAAGAAGGAAGGGATAGATGATGAAACAATTATTATCACTGAATCAGTTAGCGAAGTAAGTTATAAAAGACCCAATCAGTTTTCAGAAAAGGTTATTTCTATTTATGCATCGAAAAAAACCGATGTAAATGCCAATCCAATGCGATTTATTGCTGGCAGCTTTTATCAAGATGAAATTGCTTCAGTGATTTCTCCTCTTTCTTCCAAAGCTTTTCGCTATTATGAATTTAAACATTTGGGAGCATTTATGGATGGAGACATTTTAATCAATAAGATTAAAGTTGTTCCGAAAGTAGCAGCACCTAATGTATTTGAAGGTGAAATTCAGTTAGTAGAGGATGATTGGGCATTATTTAGAGTCGATTTGAACGCACAAGTTGAGCTTGGAATAAAAGTAAGAATTTGCCAGGAGTATCAAAAAATTGAAGATTTAGCCTGGATGCCAATAACCCATCAATTTGATGTAAATGGTGAGCCGATGGGATTTGGTTTTGAAGCAAAATATTTGGCTTCAATGAATGATTACACCTTGGAGTTAAATCCAGCGCTGCCAAAAAGTATAAAAATTATTGATAAAGAAGATGCTGAACTCAGTGTAAATTCTCCGGAAATTATTGAAAAGGCTAGTGAATTAAATGCTGCTGGAAATCAGAAACAAATTGCTGTTAAAGCGGAGGATTTATCCAAAATCATGAAAGAATACGGGGAAACGCAAAAAGATTCTTTAGCCAGACAAGATGTGATTGGAGTTTATGATTTTGAAGTAGATTCTGGAGCTTATAACCAAGATTCTAATTTTTGGGCACAAATAAGACCTATTCCACTTTCAACTGATGAAACTAGAGGTTATGCTAAGATTGATAGCCTGAATGTGATTAAGCAAGTTGCAGATTCAGAGGATTCTGTTAAAAATGTAAAGAAAAAAACGTTCCAGTTTACTGATATTTTGGTGGGTGGAGATTATAGAATAGACAGTGCCAATAGATTAGATTTTAAGATTTATAATCCATTTTTAAATATACAGTATAATACGGTAGAAGGCTTAAATATTGATTATAGTTTAGGGTTAAAAAGATTTATTTCCATAAAATATGATACTACTGGGGGTAGGGGTGCCGTTGATAGAACTTATTTTAACAGAGAGTCATATGCTTTAATAAAACCAACAGCACGATATTCAGTTGCCAGAAATAAGGTAATTGGAAAGATATTAACCAAGTACCAATTTAAAACGGGTGATGTTGAATTTAGAGTTGGCCGATACATCCAACAGTTTAATGATGATCCAGCTGTGGAGCCATTACTCAACACAAGCTTTACTACCTTATGGGAACAAAATTTCATGAAAATCTATGAGAAAGATTTTATGAAATTGAATTTTACTAGAAAATTTTCTGTGAAAACGAAATTGTCAGCAGCCATAGAGTACCAAGAAAGAAGACGTTTAAATAATAATGCAGATTTCAGTATCGTAGATTGGGACAGAGAATTCACACCAAACTATCCTGTTAATATAAATCCAGTTAATGATTTTGATGGACAGCATGCCTTAACTGCGAATGTAAAAATTGAATACCAACCTTTTATCAAGTATGTGATTCGGAATGGTGTTAAAAGACCCGTGATACAACGAGACGCACGTTTTTCATTAGAATATTATAAAGGTTTTAAAAACTTAGCAGGAAGTGATGTTGATTTCGACAGGATAGAAGTAGGCTATCGAGATGAATTCGATTTTGGAGCCAAGGGTAGAACCTATCTGAACACTAAATTTGGTGCGTTTCTAAATAATGAAAGTTTAGGCTTTATGGATTATGCTCATTTTCCGGGAAATAGAGCGTTTATTACGCAAAAAGACCCAGTAGAATCCTTCAGGCTTTTAGATTACTACAGATTCAGTACTGATCAGTACTATTCACAAGCTTTTATATTTCATCGATTCAGAAAATTATTTATTACACAAATTCCAGTAACTCGATTCATGGGACTTAAAGAGGGAATTTTCCTAAATTATCTTTACACGCCTGACAGCAATAATTACACTGAATTAGGATATTCTCTAGATGGAATTGTGAGATTTTTCCGAATAGAAGTAGCTACGCAGTACGAAAATATGCAATATAAAGGTTGGGGATTAAGAATAGGGATAGCAACTACTTTAGGAGGAAATGTTTCCGTAAATGTTGATAATGATGAATAGGATTTTAAATGCTCATGGGCAACTCTATTTCAAAAATAGTGTTTTTCTGAGCGTTTGATTGAATATGGAAGCTGCCATTTAATTTCTGTATACATTGCTTTACGGTATAAAGACCAATGCTAATATTTTCAAACTGATTTTGTGCCTTTGAGAAACCATTGATAAGCTTGTTACTTTCTTCATCAATAAGTCGAAGGTCAAATAATTTGAAAATCATACTAATGCTTTTGCTATGAGGGGCTAATGCAAATTCAATCTTGTAGTGTGTGATATTTTCACTTTTCATAAACTGTACCGAGTTTTGCAATAAATTGAAAGCGATGAGTCTGATCAAAGATGCATCCGAATAAAAGACTAAATTCCGTTCAATAGTAATGATCAAGTCAAAGTTTTTAATATTTTCAATATAAACCACTTCATTGAATGACTCTTGGATAATGCTTCTAAAATCGATTTGGCTATTTTCTATCGTTTTATCGTTCAATTCACTTATTAATTTCAGCTCTTCAATAATAACGTTTAATCTAAGAGCAGCTTTATCTAACATACTAAAGTAGTTTAAAGCTTTGGTATCCTCAACATCGCGTAGTGCCAAGTTACAAATACCCATAAGTCGGACGATAGGTCCTTTAATATCATGCGAAGATTTATAAATGAAATTATCTAGCTCCAAACTGGTAGTTCTTAATCTTTCATTTACAGTTTTTAATTCAATGTTTCGTTTATCAACTGTACCTGCTAGTTTTTCATTAAGGATTTCTAATTCTTCTTTTTGGCTACTGATCACATTTTTCGCTCTCTCAAGCTCTTTGAGGTTCAGCTCTAAATATTCTTTCTGAGATTCTATTTCTTCTTTTTGCGCTTCTACTTTATCATTCTGTTTCGTGAGAGTTTTATTTATTTTTTTATTTCGTTGAAAAATTAAGAAAAGCAGTATTGAAAAAGGAATAATTAAGATTAGAATAGAAAGATATACCAGATTTTGAAATTCTTGCTCTTTAAGCGCTATTTCACTTTTCTGTAAAAGCATTCTATTTTCATTTTCTTCTAGTTTTAAGGGAATCAAACTTAGATTTCGGCCCAGCACATTTACGTATAAAGAATCTTTCAGCATGAGGTTCATTTCAAGCATTGCATTTGCTTTTTTTAAATCCCCCAGTTTTTGATAAACCTTTGCTTTCACCTCACAAATATCAATTAGGAGATTATTTGCTTTGATCTTAGTGGCTAAGGAATCGCTTTTAGCTAATAAGCGTAATGATTTCTCTGCTTGATTTTCTATTAAGGATAATCTGGCAAGCCAAAGGTAAATTTCGCTCATACCCTTTTGGTCTTTGATAGACGCTCGAATTGAGAATGAATTGTTGAAATAATAGAGTGCAGAATCATATTTTTGAGATTGCAGCATTACCTGCCCCATGCCTTGTAATGCTACGGCTTCCCAATTTTTGTTTTCGAAATATTCAGTGATTTTTAAAGACTCAGTAAAGTAATGACTTGCCTTTTCACTTTCTGATTGTGCAAGATGAGTATTCCCAATGTTATTTTGAGAATAAATGATGAGGTCGAGCTCATTATTATCTTTTGCCACCTCTAATCCTTTTTGTAAGTAGCGATGAGCACTGTCATACATATGTGCTTGAACATAAACTAGTCCTATATTATTTAATGTATGTTCTAATCCATATTTGACACCCAATTTTCTTTTTATCTCGTAAGAACGGATAAGGTATTCCAATGCATTTTGATAGTTGCCTAGGCTGATATAAACGAATCCAATATTGTTTAATGCATTATGCATGAGGACCGAATCATTCAGTTGATTTGCGATTTCCATCGCTTGAATGTTATATTCCAGAGAACTTTCAAACTCTCCTTTATAATGATAAGTACCTCCTAATAATCTTAATGATTTTGATATGTTGATAGGGTTATTAAGTTTTTTTGCTAGTAGAAGTGCTTGTTCTCCATATTTTAGTGCGGAATCAGGACGGTTTAACCAATTTTCAAAAATTAATTGGTGTAGGACATCGATTTTTTTTTGACCTTCTACTTTTAATAATTTTCTTCTAAGGCTATCCGTTTTGGAATAAGACATCAAATCAGATGAAAAACTCATGAATATTGCGATAGCGATATATAGAAATCTTATTTTCATTATATAATAGAACTATATCCATATAAATATCATTTAAGATAGTCAATAATTAGTCAAATAGAAAGCAAATTATTACTGCTGTAAAGGAAGAATGTTATTGGTTGGTGTAATATATTTTAATCTTTTAGAAAATGTGGCCTTAGAATTAACATTTTGGTCAGTAAGACTATTGAAAGGAGAAGTATTAGAAAAGTTAATTTATGAATTCTATTAATTGAAAATAAAAAAGCCTTGCAGAGATGAAGTGAACCCCAAAAGTTAGACATAACCTTTGGGGTTTTTTATGAAAAAGAGAAAAAGGAACAAATTCAGTATTGATCAAAAAGAACAGATTGTTAGATCAGTTTTAGAAGAAGGGTTGAAC
>NZ_DASSWQ010000044.1:0-27314 GCF_035704835.1 Marivirga sp.
AACAATAAAATAAGTCAATTCTTATCTGTTTTTTCAGTGTATCGGAAGTCTCTATCTATAACAGGACTTCAAAACAGAAATTATCCAGAAATGAGTCGTAATTTTAACTTTTATAAAAGGTAGTTGTGCAACAGCCACATCTCGCTTGTGCCAAAATCATTAAAAACAATCAATAATTATGAAGAGCAGTGCAGTAGTCCACGAATATTACAAAAGAGTTTTTGAAGATTATATGGTGTTAGTGCAAGTCAACCCATTAGATTTCAGTGGGCTTGAATTAATTGTTCATCCTGATAAGAAGCTGGAAAAAACCAAAATGCAATTTGATGAAGACATCAAAGAAGATTTGGAAGTGGATGAATTCAAACCAATTTCTGCATTAGAGTTTAATTTGTATTTAAAGGGACTGGCTTGAAGTTAAAGAAGATAGAAAAAATGTAATAATAGAAAGATAGTTCTGTCAGATTGCAACTTAATTAATTTTCAATTAGTTTAATTATTAGAATTTGATTTTCATTATCATGAAGGAGTTATTAAAAAGGATTACAATTGATCAAGAAATTTGTCATGGAAAACCTTGCATTAGAGGAATGAGATGGCCGGTTGAGGTTATCATTGATATGTTGGGGTCTGGGATGGCAAATGAGGAAATATTAGAAGACCACCCTGAGCTAGAGAAAGAAGACATCTTAGCTAGCTTAAATTTTGTAAATCTTTATTTGAAGGGACAGACAATAAAGGATGTTGCCTAATGAAATTTTTATGTGATGTCCACATATCATATAAAATAGTCAACACTTTAACATCATTAGGATTTGAAGCTATTCATGTCAATGAAGTTCTAAATAAATCTGAAACCAAAGATTCTGATATTTGTAGATTCGCTGATGAGAAAGATTATGCTGTAATTACTAAAGATTATGATTTCGAAGATTCTCACAGAGTCAAAAATACTCGAAGAAAACTTCTTAAAATAAATTTGGGTAATATTTCAAATCAATTACTGATTGAAATATTTGAAAAAAATATTGAGATACTTAAAACATTTGAATCAGAAAAATCATTTTTTATTGAGTTCAATAAAAATGGAATTACTCATAGACCATAAACTTAAGGAAATAATTTATTTACAACCCCAAGACAAGCCCAACCTGATTCGGCCCTAAATGAACATGCGATAAGAAATCTGAAATCTGACTGCTTTGTTTGCTATGGACAGTATGCAGTATAATATCAAAAACAAATAGAAAACTCCCTTGCAAAATCACAGATTTACCATAGCCTTTTAATCTTTCTGGTTTATTCGTGGTGTTTTTGGATCTTTCCATCAAATAAAATCCGCCCGCTATGTAGGCTAAATCTAGGCCTGCATTGAAAAGCAAAGTTTTTTGGAAACTGACTTGATCGTTTAATAAAGCTGAAGTGCTTTCTGGCATATCTCCCGTTGCTGTAAAATAATATCCAGCTCCTGCTATTCCTAAATTTACTACATTCCATATCAAATTCATTTCATGAAAATAGGCTGCTTGGCCAGAGGTTTGGCTACGACCTATAGCACCTGACACTATATTTCCAACTGCCCAGGTACCCAATATTGCCATACCTGTCTTTTTAATTTTTACATTTTTTTCATAGGCATTAGCTGGAGATAAATCTTGTGCAAAGCCATCAAAACTGAATAGAAATGCAGTTAAAAGGAGAGTGAGGAAAAACTTCTGCATGATTATGAAATTTTAAAATTTGTTAAATTAAAACCTGTCAGATTCTAATTATAATGCTCAAAGGCATGATAAAATAATCTCAGTGAAAATAGTATAAGTGCTACTCCCACAATTTTGTTCATAATATTTATCCTTTTAGCCGTTACCCATGCTCTTAATTTGTGAGAAAGCGCCACTTTTGAAAAGTCTGTAATAAGCAAAGTTCCGATTATAGAGGAGAAAAATACGACCACTTCGTTATGATTATACTCGTAACTTTTCGTTACAAGCGTCATAACTCCCAACCAATAAAGCAATACAAATGGATTAATACCATTCAATAAAAACCCTTTCGCAAACTGCTTGAAAAAATTATATTTTTGGGTTTTTACTTGATGTTCTTCTAATTTTTCAGCCTTTTTTCTCAAGCTTATGATGCCCGTAATAAAGATAATTAATCCACCTACAGCGCCCAACAAAAGTGAAACTGTATCATTATTTCGAAATAACCTAACACTGAAATACATTAAGAAGATATAGGCCGTATCAGCAACTGCAATGCCTGAAGCCATGTAAATGCCTGCCTTAAAACCTTTTATTATGCTGTTCTGAATAAGCGCAAAAAACACTGGTCCAAGCATTACGGCTAACAGTAGACCAAACAATACACCATTGGTGATAACTGAAATCATTCTATAAATTAGGTTGTTAAAAAGATCACAAAAATAAATCGCTACTAGATAAAAAATACCCAAAAGCTATTCTTTTGCCAATAATATTATAAAATTGCTCAATTCTGATTTCTTTCTGCCAGGTAATCTAACCATGCTTTTTGTTTATCTCCTTTCAAAACTCGAGGGAATTTATTTTGACCACCTACTTTTCCAATGTGTTCCATAAATTCTATAAATGTTTGATTAGGCAGTACTTTCACTCTTATATCTTTCAAAGCAGCAATTCTTTCGACCTTATAATCATCATTGAGTTCCCTAAGACGATTGTCAAGCTTATTTTTCAAAATAGCTTCATCAACATCAATACTGTCAGTACCAATGTACCAATCATGTCCAAATAGAAACCCATGTTTAACTCCCATAACTGTAAATTCTTTTAAAATAAATCCCATATCAACAGAAACATCTGATAAGGCTCTATTCATATTATCCACAGAAAGATGTTCACCACAAAGGCTTAAAAAATGTTTTGTTCTACCCGTAATCACAATTTGTGAGTCCGCTTTGGAAACAAACTTGATAGTATCACCTATCAAATAGCGCCATGCGCCAGAGCAAGTTGAAATTAATAATGCGTACTCCACATTTTCCTCCACCTCATTTATCATGAATGTTTCGGGATTCTCAACCATATTTCCATCCTCATCAAAATTCTTTTCCGTGAAAGGAATAAATTCATAAAAAATGCCATTATTAAGAACAAGACGCATACTGTTTACTCCTTGATCAGCCTGAAAAGCAATAAATCCTTCGGAGGCCAAATAAGTATCGATATAATTTATATCTCGACCCAATAATCGCTGAAATCCTTGTTTATAAGGCTCAAAAGCCACACCGCCATGGACATAAATCTCAAAATTCGGCCATATTTCATGAATATTTTTGAGATTATAGTGCTTTATGATCTTCTCTAATAGAATAGTAATCCAAGCTGGAACTCCTGCAATTATAGTGATATTCCAGTCTTTTGCTTTAAGCGTCATTTGCTCTAGCTTATCTTCCCAGTCTTTTTTTCGTGAAATAGTCTTACCCGGTTTGTAGAACCGCTGAAACCAAAATGGAATTCGAGAAGTGGTAATCCCACTTAAATCACCTTCGGCATAATTACCATTATCTTGCAAATCGGTGCTGCCCCCTACCATTAAAGTTCCCCCTTCAAAAACAGAAGACGGTAGTCCTTTATAACGGGAAAGGGATAATATTTGACGTACACTGGTTTTTTGTATGGCTTTAACCATTTCCAATGAAACTGGAATATGCTTCGAAGAAGCACCTGAAGTACCAGAGCTTAAAGCAAAATATTTGATGGCTCCGTGCCAAGTGACATCTTTTTCACCTTCTAAACATTTATGCCACCAATCTTCATACATTTTATTATAATCATGTACGGGCACCTGTGCTTTAAAATCTTCATAAAAACGTCTATTATCTTGAGTTTTTAGAGTTTGTAAAATCCCTGGAAAATCATAAGCCTTTCCAAATTGAGTATTTCGAGAGCCAATAATCAATTTCCGAAATTCTGTTTTTTGTAGCTCAAATGGTGGTGTATAATCTTGATCCAAACTCTCTCGAATTCGTATCCCTTGCTTAATTAGATTACCTAAAAGTGTCATTAATATTGTGGTTGATAATCAAAAGTTGAAAATTTAAACAATGTAAATACTTAAACCTTTAACTTTGAAATTAATTATTAATAAATAGTCCGATAGACAAATATATAAAAATAACTTTATCAAAAAGTTAGCATTTTCATTTAGTAAACAAAATCAAAAAACAATTTCAATGGGTATAGCGGAGAATTTATCAGAAGTTAAAGAATCTTTAGGCAATTGTCATTTGGTAGCAGTAAGCAAGACCAAACCTAATGCAGATCTGATGGAGGCTTACGAGGCTGGTCAAAGAGCATTAGGAGAAAATAAAGTTCAGGAATTAACCGATAAAGCCGAAGCTTTGCCAAAAGATATTGAGTGGCATATGATTGGACATTTACAGAGAAATAAGGTGAAGTATATTGCACCTTTTGTGCATTTAATTCACTCTGTAGATAGTGTTCGTTTATTGAAAGAAATCAATAAACAAGGTAAAAAAATAGATAGAATTGTGCCTGTTTTATTACAAATTCATATTGCCGAAGAGGAAAATAAATATGGTTTAGATGAACAAGAATTACATGAATTGCTCTCCTCTGAGGAATTTGGAGAAATGAATCATGTAGAAATTCAAGGTCTTATGGGAATGGCAACTTTCACTGATGATACTGAAAAAATAAGAAGAGAATTTAAAAGCCTAAAAGCCTTATTTGATAAAACTGCTGAAAAATATAATGATGAAAAACTAAATCTCAAGGAATTGTCAATGGGCATGAGTGGAGATTATGAAATCGCCATAGAAGAAGGTAGCACCATGGTGAGAATTGGAAGCAAAATTTTTGGGGAAAGAAATTAAATTAGACCTCAAAGGGCACTTCTGACCTTTCTTTTGGTAGAATTCAATATCATATTCAATAAAAAAGAGAAACATATTTTGATATTTCTCCTTTTCTCTGAAGACTTCAGCTTTTTAATCTAAAAAGGCGATCGGAGCTGAAAGTAGATTATCTGGAATCCCGAAAGCATCGGTTAAGCCTTTGGCATCTTGCCTGGTTTCCCAACATAATTGATTTACCATTTTACGGATAGCTTTAGTTTTTACACCTTCCAAATAGCCTTGTTCCAAATACCAACCTTTATTTTGTTCGATAGTATGGAGTGCATATAATGAACATAATTGCTTTAGGGAATTTTTGCACGCTTCATTTTGAGTGGTTTCGACAGCTAGCTGAAATTGCTCTAAAACTTTTCGCTCTATGTAAGACTGCCCAACATTTACCAGATGATGTTGTGCCACATTTACGGCATCAAATGAATCCATTCCTTCATCAACAAGCCTTTTAATGCGTTGTCCTGCAGAAGCCACTATTGCTCTTTCACGATATTTAAAAGCATTTAAATGGAATTCGAAATCCAACAGATGCTTTTCATCTGTGCTTCTTACAATAATGGGATTCTTTTCCGAAAAAGTGGTTTTAGCTTGCTTAGTTAAATAATTGAAAATGGTAGTGACATTCATATCTCCCATTTCCTTTTTAAATTCAGTCAATCTACTTTTGGCCACTAGCTGCATCAGGACAGTATTATCTCCTTCAAAAGTGGTATAAACATCTGTGTCATTCTTTAAATCATCAATTCTATTTTCTGACAAATATCCTTTTCCTCCACAGGCTTCTCTACATTCTTGAAGTGCTGTAGTAGTAAACCATGTTCCATAAGCCTTCATTCCTGCTGCAAGCGCTTCAATTTCCTGTCCTTCTTCTTCAGATTTTGTTAGAAAGCGATTGGTCAAATATTTTAGAGCAAAATGCAAGGCATAGCTTTTTGCTAATAATGGCATTAGCCTTCTTTGATGCATTCTGTAATTTAAAATAGGAACCTCTCCTCCACCTTCAGGGCCAAATTGTTTCCGCTGATTGGCATATCGAATCGCAATCGTTAAGCCTGATTTTGCGGCTGATAGGCCAGAACGAGGAATTCCAATTCTGCCTCCCACTAAGGTTCCTAGCATGGTAAAAAATCGCTTATTATCAGAAGAAATGGTGCTTTTGAAATTCCCATCTTCATCCACAGATGCAAATTTATCAAGCATATCTTCTTTAGGAATAATCACCTTATTAAAAGCAATTAATCCGTTATCTACTCCATTTAATCCCATTTTGTGGCCACAATCTTCAATCTCCACTCCGGGGTGTAATTCACCTTCTTTATTTCTTAAAGGCACTACAAAAGTATTAACTCCATAATCTTCTCCATCAATAATTAACTTTGCGAAAACGGTAGCTTTTTGTCCATGCAAAGCCGCATTTCCTATATATTCTTTTCTGGCTTTTTCATGAGGGGTATGGATTGTAAATGTTTTATCTTGATGATTGTAGGTAGCAGTGGTTTCTAATCCTCTCACATTAGAACCGTGATTTGTTTCTGTCATGGCAAAGCATCCTGGCAATTCTAATGAACCAATATCCTTCAAATACTTTTGATGGTGCTTTTCGGTTCCTAAGAAATACACACTCATTCCCCATAGCCCAAACTGCACTCCAAATTTTATAACCAGGCTTAAATCATGGTAACTCAAGGTTTCCATGATGGTGAAATACCCTTCCATATCACCCCTTCCCCCATAGTCCCTAGGGAAAGCCCATGAACCATAGCCTTCTTTTGCTAAAATTTTACACCATTCTAAAACTTGCTCTCTTTGGTCAGAAATATTTTCATGCTGATGATAGTCAAATTCTGGCTTGCTTAACGTATCCTTTACTTTTTGAATCAATTCCATTTTTGAGCCATCCAAAATCTCTTGCATGAGTTTCGGATCAAAAGAAGATTTGGATTCCTGCTTTGAAGTAATAGTGGAATGTCCATCTTGAAAACGGTAGGCTGCTTCATTAAATATTAAGCCTAGTTCTTTTTCTGCAATCTCAAAAGCCTCCTTATCACTCTCAGTGATTTTGAAATCGTGCCCATTTTGATGGGTTTTCACCAATTCTAATCCGAGTGTTGTAAGATTTTTAAGATTTTGAGGCTTTATAAACTGGATATGATTTCTCCAATTTTTTAGCTCTTGAGCTGATGGTTTTTGATTTGGATTTAGATATTCCTTCAATAAATCACTTTCTTCATCCTTTAGCCAAGATTGACTATCAACCAGCCTATTCATTACCTCAATATCACTTTTAGAAAGATTGAAATCTTCCCAAAGCGTATAATAAAGAGGTAAAAATATGTAAAGATTAGGATTTTGTGAAAATTGCTCGGAATTTAACATAGACTCTATTTAATGGATAAAATACATAAAGTTAACGCACGAAATGAGGCATAGTTTAAAAGTTGGCTGACTGAGGTGGTGTACTGAATGTTAGATACTCTAAATCCAGTCAGATTATTGACTGACCAGTTAGAATGCCAAGGTAAGAAGCCTTTAAGGCTAGGCACAACTTATATGTAAAACAGTGACTGACTAAATACGCGATTACTTTACACGATATTTCAACCTATTCACTAGTACATTAATAATAAAAAAGAATGTGAATACTAATGCGATTAAACCCAAATTAACACTGACAAATCCTAAATTAAAGCCAACTGCTTCACCAAGTTCATATGCAGCTGGAGCATTAATGTTAGAAATAATAGAATATATAAATGTTATCAAATAGGCTATTCCAAGAAAGCCAAATAGAATTCTAAGGAAATTAGTAAAGTTAAGGATGACCATAAAGCTTATAAATTTAGTTCAAAACTCTAAGTAATAAAAAACCTCAATCAATTACAAATATAGTTTCAGTAATAATCCTAAGCAAGAATCTATTTAATACGGAATATCTCTATCCGACATTTGTAGATTAAAACAATCTTTTAGAAAAGTCGACAAGCCTTTAACAGATGAATATATAATTATTCAATCCTGAATGTCTAAAATGATTGACTATCTTCAAACCCAATTCTAGACTCTTGATTTTCTATTCACAATACTGTCTTATATAATAATCAACACTTTGATCTCCCATATTCTTGGCTCTTTTCCAATCTTCACAAGCTTCCACTTCATTTTGAAGTTGATAATTAATATTTCCTCTAAGCTTGTAATAAGAAGCATCGTCTGCTTTGAGCTCTATTGCTTTATTAAGATCCTTTAAAGCTGGTTCATAATTTTCCAAAACAGCTTTTACATTTCCTCTGTAATAATATGCGGATGCATCTTCAGGATTTAACTGTACAACCTTATCATAATCTTGCAATGCACCTTCCCAATCTTCGATTTCTTCGCGGAGAATAGCTCTATTGTAATAAGCGTCTGTATTATCAGGGTCAAGTGTAATGGCTTTAGAATAATCCTCTGCAGCAAAGCGAACATCTCCTAAAAAAAGGTAACATTGTGCCCTATATAAATAGATAATTGAATTGGAAGGTTCGGCTTCTGCTGCACGGTTGAAATCATTCAATGCGGCTTGATAATCTTCTAACTCCAAATAAGCCCTACCTCTCTTGAAATAGGAATCCGATTTTATGACTTCTCCTTGGATAGCTCTTTCAAAATAAGAAACGGCTCCTACCCAATCTTCCAATGCATAATATGATTCCGCTTTGATATAGAATGCATTAGGATTTGCTTCACCCAAACCTTCTAATTTCTCTACATCTTCAATCACTCCAGCATAGTTTTTCATTTCATATCTTGCAATAGCCCTGTTTTCATATGCTTTACCATATTCACCATCCGTTGCAATGGCTTTATCATAATCCTCCAATGCCTGCTCAATATTACCACTGAGTTGTTTTGCTTTCCCTCTATTATTATAATATATCGCTTCATTTATTCCACCAGCTATAGCAATATTATAATCGTTTATAGCTCCAGTTAGGTCATCCAAACGGAATTTAGTATTTCCTCTCAAAGCATACGCCTCAAATAATTCTTTATCGGCTGAAATGGCCAAATTGAAATCTTCTAATGCTTTTTGCCAGTTATCTAAAGCATAATTGGTTTTGGCTCTTAAGAAATACAGTTGCTCTGCCTTGCTGCCCAATTCATCTGCTTTGTTAAAATCCGCTAATGCCAGTTCATATTCTTCTTTTTGAACATTAATTTCTCCTCTGTGATAATATGTTTCAGGATGCTTATCTCCAATGGTAACCGCCTGACTCAAGTCACTGTATGCTTTATCCAATTCTCCCAATTGATAATAAGCATTCCCTCTTCCATAAAAAACATCCGAAGATTGGTTTCCAGTCTGATAAGCCTGATTCATCAGTTCAATCGTTTTTTCAAAATTATCCAGATTGTAATACGACAATCCCATCCTCACGAATGTATTGTTATCAGTTTGAGCCAATGCAACTGAGCGAACAAAATCATCCAATGCTTCTTGATAAGATTCCATTTCAAAATGCGCATTTCCTCTATTCAAAATGGCTTGTCCATAATTTTCATCAACAGCAAGTGATTGGTTATAATCTTGAATGGCTTGTTCAAATTGCTCTAATTTAGCCTTAGCTTTTCCTCGGTTATTATAAATCACTTCATCTTTCTGACCCAGAGCAATTGCTTCGTCATAAGATTTTATGGCATCCTTAAATCTATCTTCTCGAAATAATATATTGGCATAATGATAATGGGTTTTCGGATTTTGAGTACCAAATCCTATTGCCCTCTGTAGAAATTTAGCTGCCTCCTCATATTGCTTTCCTTCGTAAAGCGCATTTCCTAAGTTCTCAATTACTGCTTTATCAGAAACACCTTTATCAACTGCCTTGGTCAATTGCTCCGCTGATTGCTTGAAATTCTCAAGTTTAAAAAAGGCATTCCCCATTTTGGCATATAAATCGCCTTCATTTATTCCTCCCTCTTCTGCTTTTTGAAAATCACTTACTGCTTGTCGATAGTCCTCTTTTTCATATAAAATATTCCCTTTGAAATAATAAAGCTCCGCATTTTTGATTCCTCCACTTATAGCAGCTTCCATATTTGCCAATGCTTTATCATATTGTTCAGTTTTGTAATAAGCTAAACCTAACATTTCAGCAACTTCGGGGCTTTTCTTCTCTGTTTTTCCCAAATCCGAAATAGCTGAAACATAATTTTCCTGTTGGTAATAGGCTGTTCCTCTATTCAATAAGGCTTGGTCATAATCGGGCTTTTCAGTTAAAGCCAAGTTGTAATCGGCAATTGCTTCTGAAATTTTTTCCTGAAGAAATTTAGCCTTACCCCTGTTGTTATAAATTACTGCATCTTTAGCACCTAAGCTGATTGCTTTGTCATAGGACTCTACTGCTTTTAAAAGGTTTTGCGCCCTAAAATATAAATCCCCCAAGGTAGAATAGACACTAATATTCTCACTTCCTTTTTCCGTTGCTTTTGATAAATCGGCTATTGCTTGCTCCGCAGATTTCAATTCATGATGTGCCAGTCCTCTCTTTTCATATAATGCAAGACTGTTCTCTCCTTGCTCTTCTGCCTTGGTTAAGGCATCTACCGCATTTTTGAAATTACCTAGTTCAAATTGGGATTGGCCTAAAGCAAAATAAACTGATTGATTAATAATGCCACCTTGAATAGCTGAATTAAGCGCTCTTGAAGCTTCTTCGTAATTCTCTACCTGAAAATAAGATTGCCCAATTAACTCATAGTTCTCCCCAGACCTATCTCCTGCCTGTAATGCCTGCTGGATGTTTTCAATGGCAGAATTAAAATCACTTTTATTATAATAAGCTTTTCCTAAGGCTGCGTATAATCCAGCTTCTTTCACTCCTGCATCTTTGGCTTTTTGTAAAGATGAAATGGCTCCGTCCCAATTTTTATCTGCTACAGCAAGATATCCTTTATAGAGAAATAATTTGTCTCCAGATGCACCTGCCGACATAGCTCTTTCAATATTGATTTTAGCTTCTTGCGTATTTCCTGCCTCATATAAAAGAACCGCATATTGCTCGAAAACATCAGGAGATTTCGCTCCCGCAGCAATGGCTTTTTTGAAATAGGCTATTGCGCCTTCATTCCTACTTAACTTTTGGCTAGCAAGAGCTGCATTTTTGAAAAGGCTGCTGTCAGTCACTTCAAATGAAATTGCTCGTTCCAGATTTTGCAAAGCATCCTCATAAGTACCTTTTTCAAATTGAGCAGTTCCTAATAATTGGAATATTTCACCATCATTCGCTCCTCTTTGTACGGCTGCATTAAAATCAGCGATAGCCTTATCCTTATTACTCACCTCCAAATGAGAAATTCCTCTTTTCTTGTAAACTTCCGCTTCATTTTTACCTGCATTTATGGCTTTATCAAAATTCGTAATGGCAGATGAATAATTTTCGGTATTAAAATGAGCTTCTGCTAATTGCAAAAAGATATCTGCATCATTTGTACCCGCTTGTATAGCTTTTTCAAAATCCGTAATAGCGTTCTCCCAATCTTCAGTTTTGAAATAAGCTGCCCCCCTATTTTCCAGAGCCGTTTGATAATCGGCTTTTAAACCTAAAGAAGTCGTATAATCTTCAATTGCAGCTTCAAATTTTTCTGTCAGGAATTTGGCTTTACCTCTATTGTTGAAAAGTATTTCTGATTCATAACCCAATTTTTCTGCTTGGTCATAAGCGGCTATCGCTTCAGCATAAGCATTATTTTTAAAATGTGCATTTCCCAAATAGTAGCTGACCTGCGGGTCTTCATATTTCAATTCCACAGCTTTCTCCAAATCTGGAATAGCCTGACCCAATTGGTCTAGTTCATAATGTGCAATTCCTTTATATGCATGCCATTTGGCTTCATTTACTTTTTCCTCTTGTCCTTGCGCGAAATCATTGATTGCTTCTGTATATTTTTTCTGTTCGTAATAGGCAAATGCTCTAATGGAATAAGCTCTGGGACTCGATTTTATTTTAAAGGCGTTCGTTAAATTACTGATGGTTTTATCGTAATTATCGGCTTCAAAGGCAGAAAATCCAGCCATTTTCCAAGCAAATTCATCTTTAGGGTTTTTGTTGGTGAATTCTTCAAAAGCATTTAAAGCAGTAGACCACTCTTCATTTGCATAAGCATTCAAAGCAGATAGTAGATGTCCGTTTGCACTAATCCTTTGGGTGAAATTTGAAAATCCGTTGGTGATAGAATTCGCTTTCTCCAATCGGCCTAAGTCGATTACTACTGCACCATTAACTCCAAAAGCTTCATTAAGAATTAATCCGGTCATATCATTTCCTGACAGAACCACGGCCCCAATAGCTGATTTACTTAAATTACCGGGAATTGTGGAAAACTGACCGTAGCCTTCAATTTCCGCTGATGTAGAAATTTGGACATCACTGCTTTCTGTTTTTTGAATATCTGTAGTCTTTAATAATCTTAGAGAGCTTCCTTCTTCAAATTCGCCAGCTTTGATGGAGACCTTTTGAAATTTGGTGCTCAAATTATTGTCCACTGCAAATTTCACTAATCCACTGGCGGGGTCATGGGCATTAAAAGTAGAAATATTGTGCACCGTGCTGTCTTGCGTAAAAACTTTTGCACTAGTAGCTCCAATGAATAAGTTTTGGTGCGTGGCTCCCGTTCCTTGAGCATCTAAGATAATAGCCGTTCCTTGTTGCAAAGGCTGTCCTGAATTATCATAAGTCTGCACAAAATACAAACTCTGCTCCGCCTGTGAAAAAGCAAAAAGTGAACAAAAAACGAAAATGACTGTCAATATATTCTTGTAGAATTTCAGCATAAATCAATGATTTAAAAAGATTGACGAAAATTATTGAATTTTTGGCGCTTATGGAAGAAAATAACCGCTTTAGTTATTCATCTTGGTAAAAGAGGTTCAGTTGAGTATATTGGATTCAAATTTAAATATCCCATAAAAATTATGAAAAAGACTTACCAATACTACTTAGCTATTTTATTCTTCTTTGTTTTCACAGCGTGTGATTCAACTACTAAAGATGCCACAGAAGAAAAAGAAATAAAAACAGAAGAAAAAGAAGTAAAGCAAGGTCCTATCAGTTTAGTAATTCATGGAGGTGCTGGAACTATCAAGCGTGAAAATATGACTGATGAGCAGGATGCTGAATATAGAGCCAAATTATCAGAAGCTTTAGAAGCAGGATATGCCAAATTAGAATCAGGTGCTCCTGCAATGGATGCCGTAATCGCTGCTATTCAGATTATGGAAGAATCACCTCTTTTCAATGCTGGGGTTGGAGCCGTATTTACAAATGAAGGTAAAAATGAGCTGGACGCGGCCGTAATGGAGGGGAAAACGAGAAATGCTGGTGCTGTTGCTGGTGTTTCCACGATTAAAAGCCCAATTTTAGCCGCACTTTCTGTAATGGAAAACAGTCCACATGTGATGATGTCAGGAAAGGGTGCTGAACAATTTGCAGCAGAGCAAGGTTTAGAAATTGTTGACCCAGCATATTTCTTTACGCAAAATCGATATGATGCTTTACAAAGAGTCAAGCAAAGAGAAGAAGAAGATGGAAGAAGTGCAGCATTATTTGAATTTCCTGATAGCAAATTTGGAACAGTAGGTTGCGTAGCTTTGGATAAAGACGGAAATATCGCAGCAGGAACGTCCACTGGTGGGATGACTAATAAAAGGTATGGAAGAATTGGGGATGCACCAATCATTGCAGCAGGAACTTATGCAGACAATGAAACCTGTGGCGTTTCAGCAACAGGTCATGGTGAATATTTTATTCGCGCTGTTGTAGCTTACGATGTAGCAGCCAAAATGAAATATGCAGGAATGAGTTTGGAAGAAGCATCAAATAAAATCGTATATGAAGAATTGGTTGACTTTGGTGGTTCAGGAGGTTTTATAGCTTTAGACCGAGCTGGAAACATATCGATGCCATTCAATACTTCTGGAATGTATCGTGGTTATATGAATGAAAAAAGCTCTCCTAAGGTATTTATCTACAAAGACGAAAAAGAGTAAAACTTTCAAAAACATACTATTTCTACAGCCATGTCTACTAATCAGACATGGCTTTTTTCTCGATACTTGTTGAAAGAATTACGTCAATCCATTTCCGTAAATACATCAATACTTATTTGAACTACTTTTCACTATTGTTGAATTTATGTTTATTGTATTTGGTAAAAAATTAAACAATAGTGGATTTTTCAAAGATTTAATGTCTTTTTTTTGGCAAGATGAAAAAACTAAATTATGTTAAAGTTGTGAAATAGAAAAAATATAATATTTCTTATAAATGCTTTAATTTGATTTAAACATAATAATTTAGTTTCAAATTTAAATTTGTACTAAGAGAATATATAAAACCATTTCTTCAAAAACTTAAAAAAATTAAACATTGGTAATATTAAAAAATGTATTTTTCTAATATTTCGTCTTTAAAAAAAAATGAATTCGTCTAAAATAAATACATTAGTTCAAAACATGGGGATTCTATAACAGATTCGCTTGAAATTAAGCTACCTTGTATAATTAAATTAATTTTATGAATAAGAACACAGTAACATTTAACGCCAACGATAACCCAGAATTTGTAAGCACACTAAGAAAAAGAGTTAGTCAATATTTCAAGGATAATAATATTTCAAAATATGCCAATAATGCTATGAGAGTGAAAACAGCCTTCATGCTTTTGTTGTATTTTGTTCCTTTAGCTTTCCTATTAAGTGGTATGATTAGCAGCTTTGCTGTAGCATTTCCACTTTTCATTATAATGGGCTTTGGAATGGCTGGTATTGGTCTTTGCGTAATGCACGATGCGAATCATGGTGTTTATTCTAAAAATAATAAGATTAACAAAATGTTAGGTTTTACGGCAAATTTTCTTGGCGCTTACCACATCAATTGGAAAATCCAACATAATGTACTTCACCATTCCTTTACCAATATTGATGAATATGATGAAGACATAGATAAAAAAGGAATTATTAGATTTTCACCGCATCAAGAAAGAAAAAGTATATTCAAATTTCAGGCTTATTACGCACCTATATTATACGGTCTGATGACATTCTACTGGTTGATTGCCAAAGATATTGACCAACTCATTCGGTACAATAAAAGAAATCTCCTCAAAGGTCAAGGATTGACATTTAAAAAAGGTTTAAGTTTAATGTTATTTAATAAGGCTTGGTATGTAGCTTTAACTCTAGTAGCTCCAATCTTAATCACTGGAATTGTTTGGTGGCAAGTAGTTTTAGCCTTTTTATTGATGCAGTTTTTAAGTGGATTGATATTGGCATTAGTGTTTCAACCTGCTCATGTTATAACCGAAACTGATTTTTACAAAGTAGATGATAATGGTAGCGTAGAAAATAACTGGGCAATTCACCAGATGCGAACCACTTCTAATTTTGCAAACTCTTCCAAATGGTTTTCATGGATAGTAGGTGGATTAAATCATCAGATTGAACACCATTTATTCCCCAATATTTGTCATATTCATTATGATAAAATAGCGCCAACAGTAAAGCAAACAGCTGAGGAATATGGCATTCCTTATCACCATCATAAATCTTTTGGTGTGGCACTGAAAAGCCATTTTACTCTTTTAAATCAATTGGGGACTGGTAGCTACGATAGGAAAGTGCAGAAAATGGAAACTGCTCCTGTCTCTGCTGTGGCATGATCTAATATTAAAAGTAGAACTACAATATAGCTGAAATCCGTGATTTTAAGAAAGGAATAACCTCTTCTTTAAACCACGGATTTTTGCTTTGCCAGATATTGTTTCTGGGAGATGGATGAGGTAATGGCAAAAATTCGGGACTATAAGCTCGAAATAACTGAACCGTTTTTGTTAGTGATTTTTGAGCCTTATTGCCTAAATAATAACGCTGTGCATAAAGCCCCAACAGTAAAGTGAGTTTTATATTAGGCATCATTTGAAATAATTTTTGGTGCCAGAGCGGAGCACAAATCTTCATAGGAGGTAAATCACCTGATTTACCAGTTCCAGGATAGCAAAAGCCCATAGGAATTAAAGCGAAGATATTGTCATTGTAAAAAATCTCTTTATCTACTCCTAACCAATTTCTCAAATTATCTCCACTCTTGTCATCCCAAGGAATACCTGACTGATGTACAGCAATGCCAGGAGCTTGCCCGATAATCACAATTTTACTCTGAGCTGATGCTTGCACAACAGGATTGGCTCCAAATGGGAGTTCAGCAATACAATTTTTACAATTTCTAATCTCACAGAGTAAATTGTTCATTTATCAGCCAACATCCCGTTTCGCAATCAATACATAATTTAAGGCAATACTAATTGTCAACCAGGCAATTGCAATTAAGGCACTACTTATCTTCACGTAATCCTGAATTTCCATAAATACATATCGTTGAAATGGAACTTCAATCAAATTATTCACGGCATGAATTGGGAAAATGGTGATTAACCAGTGATCATCAAATTTATAGTTTAGGAAAGCTACTAAAGCTGGCTCCAAAAAGATAGCATAAAAACATAGCGCAATAATAGCAAACCCAGCCTTTTTCAATAGAATCGAGATTAACATAGCCAAATTTAAGAAGGTTACCAGCTCCAAAAAGTGGGCTAATAAAAATTCCATATCCGTGAAATACATTCCGAAACTAAATGATGAACCATAAAATAAACCCATCAAAGTTCCAGCTATCCCAATTACAACCATATTGAATAGGCTAAATCCGAAAATCATGCTTTGCTTAGCCAATAAAAACTCCGTTGGCGACATACCATCTATGATGTTCTGGCGAATAGTTCGATAAGAATACTCATTAGTGACAGAAATAATCACTATGAAAGCTAAGAAAAACTTTATGTATGAAGCCAAATAAGTCAAATTCTGCCAAACATCCGGAAAATTATAAAATGGAATAATATCTGGACTGATGCCTTCAAACTCTGCGCCTGAATCTGCCATCCAGGATAATAGTAGTTTCACACTACTTAAAATCAAAAGTAATAGCAAAAAGTAAAGTAACGCCAATCGAATAAACGTCTTATAGTTCTTAAGCTTCAACCATTCTATTTGTAAATATCTCAATATCATGACTTTGCGGATAATAGTTGTAAAAATTGTTTCTCCAGTGATTTGTTGATATAAGCTAAATGTGTCAACACTATTCCTTTTTCAATCAAGAACTTGTGGAAATCTTGGATAGAGGCTTCCTGTGCTAGTTGAACTTCTAATCTTCCTAGATTATTAATTTTCATTCCTGAAAAAGCAGAGAAACTACCCACCGTTTTTTTCAATCCTTCTAAATCATCAGCCAATAATTCAACGCCCTCATTACCTAACAGACTTTCCGCTACTGTACCTTGAAATATCTTTTCTCCCTGCTTTAAAACTGCAAAATGAGTACATACTTTTTGAACTTCATCCAGTAAATGACTCGCTAAAATGATGGTTTTCCCTTGCTCTGCTATTTTAATAATTAATTCTCTTATTTCAGCAATTCCTTGTGGATCCAAGCCATTGGTTGGTTCATCTAAAATAAGAATTTCTGGATCAGAGAGTAACGCAGATGCTATCGCCAACCTTTGCTTCATACCCAGTGAATAAGTTTTAAAAGGGGATTTTGCTCGTGGCCCTAAACCAACTTGGTCTAAAACTTCCATAATCCTACTTTCAGGTACTTCCTTAATCTTGCAGACGATTTTCAAGTTTTGAATAGCTGATAGATAGGGATAAAATGTAGGGCTTTCCAGTATGGCTCCTAATCTTCTTCTTTGAATTGCAGTGGGTTCTTCGCCAAACCACTTATATAGGCCAGAGTCCTTTTGTACAACTCCTAATAAAATTCCTAAGGTGGTACTTTTTCCACTTCCATTTGGACCTAAAAGACCAAAAACGGTTCCTTTTTCAACTTTTAGTTCTAAGTTATTTACTGCCTGAATATTTCCGTAACGCTTATTCAGTCCTGAAATTTCTAATATATTTTCAGTCATAAAATTTAATCTTCAATGCTATCCGATGTTACTACTGTGGTATCTTTCATCCCTTCTCGCAATTTTCTCATCTTCTCTCTTTGTTCTTCTTTCTCCTCCTTATCTTGAAGAAAGTCACCAATAGGACCTAAATTCAAATCTGATTTCATGAGTCGAGGAAGCTGCGAAATATCAAATTTTCCTTCCAAAAAGGCAACAAAAAGACCATCCTTCGTATCAGCAGAAGCATACAAAATATCTTCTCGACCTTCCGGAGCTTTTATTTCAATATCTGCATTATCAATTCTTGCGGTGAAAATTGATTCCCATTCTGTAAAATCTTGATTACTCTTCCATTCTGCATATTCTACTTTTTTCGATTCCTCATCAAGATTTATCTGTAAAATATGAAGCTTTTTGATGTCTTTAGTCGCCTCTTTAAATTCGGGATCATTGTTGGAATTAATCATTTCCAAATTACTTGGATAGAGGTTGAGGTTTAAAGTGTGAATTTTCTTTTCTTGAAGACTCTTCAATGGATCTTCAATTTTTTTCTCGCAGGCAGAAAATATAAATAGGGTGAAAATAGATAGAATTATGATTCTCATGGTTCTAATAGTTTAAATGAAAAAAGCAAGGTGAGTTATTGCTCGCCTTGCTAAAATTAGGTTTATTTTTTTAGATTATTCTTGGTCATCTTCCATATTTTCGAGCTGTTCCAGGTTTTCCATTCCTGAAATATTTAAGCCTTTGGCCATTTTAGACATTTGCTTTAAATCAATATCTCCAAAGATGCTTGCGGCTACAAAACTGCTGTCACTTCCTACCAACATTACCAATTCACTGACTATTCCACCTTTTTCTTGAATTAAAAATCTAATATCAGAATCTCCATCTCTTACGGTCATCAATTCATCATAACCTTTGGCAAAAGCAGTATTCGCCTCTGAAAATAAGGCTGGACCTTGATTGGTATTACTATTAGCAATTAATTTTATGCCTTTCAATCCTGAAATTGCTTTTTTCATGGCTTCCTCATCTTCTCCTTCTACTTCAAAATTGGAGAATAATTCTATCATTCGCTGATTCACTGAAACTATGGTAAATGTCTCATCAGTTGAGTATTTATTATAAAATTTCATGAATTCTGTATTCTGTGCTTGTGCTGCTATGCTTACTAAAGCTAATGCAACTATTAATCCTATCTTTTTCATTTCTATTTGAGTTTTAAGTATTAAGTAATAAGTATTAGGTACTTAGATTTAAGAATTAAGACTATAAGATTTAATCACCTGACTAGATTCTAGACTCTAGACTCTCGATTCTATCTAATCATCCGTCTTGTCCTTCTTTCTTCACTTTTCTATCGGGTTGAAAGGTATTTTTAACTTTCTCTTGAGCTGTATTTATCATTTCAAGAGAGCTTAAATGTTTTTTTCCATGGATCATCATAGAAGCCATCAACTCCAAAGTTGCTTTTGCTTCTTTGTAGGCTTTTTCTTCCTGCTCAGCTAATAGTTTTTGTTCTTGCTGCTGAGGCATCCACCAAGCGAAGAAACCCAATGCAAAGACTACCAAAATGGAAGCTGCCACTTTCATCCAGTTCCATTTATCAACTGGTTTTGACTTCTTCTGAATTGTGGCCATAATGTTATCATCAAAGCTGTCTTCCAGCCTAAGGTTTTGTTTTGCTTCTTCATGGCTTTCAAACCATTCAGCCATTTGCTTCAACTCCCCTTTAAGGCTGTCCTTATTGGCTTTCAGTTCACTTTTGAACTGCATTTCTTCTACTTGACTGAGCTCACCAAGCCAGTATTTTTCAAGCCATTGTTCTAGTTTTTCTAATGCCATGGTCATTTATTTTTTGCATACTTTCTTTCAAAAATTTTCTGGAGCGAAAAAGGTCAGATTTCACTTGAGCTTCAGTTATTTCCAAAGTCTCTGCTATTTCCTGATAACTATTCCCTTCCACCTCTCTTAAAATGAAGACCGTTTTTTGCTTTTCGCTCAACTGCTCCATCACTTCCTGCATAATTTTCCATTGGTCTTGCCAAAGGGAAATTGTACCAGGGTCTTGTCCAAAAGTTTTCTCTAATTTAAGCGAATCCTGATGCTTCTGAACCGTCTTTTTCTTCCTTAATCTATCTAAGCAAATATTCTTAACAATTTGCATTCCCCAAGCCTCTGGGTTTTCTACAGACTCCCAATCAGCTCTCTTATCCCAAATCTTAATCAAAGCCTCTTGAGTCGCATCTTTAGCCTCCTCCTCCTCTTTCAAAAAGAAGAAACCAAAGCGGAAAAGCTTATTCTTTTGGCTCAGGTAGATGTTTTTAAAGTAGTTTTCTTCGCTCATTTCAATTAGGAGATGCACAAGTAGAGTGAAAGTTACAGAGAAATTAAATTTATTTTAAGAAATATAACATTAATGATTTATTTGATTGATAATCATTAACTTATAAAAAAATTATTCGAATCAGATTTAATTATCCTTGTTTTTCTAAATATTATTGAAGTGCTAAAATTTAACTACCTTTCTTTTTGCATGAACAAAAAGAAACAAAAATTCTAGAAAGTTTAATGCTTCAACCCTCAAGGCTTACGCTGGCTTGTCTGCCCAAGCAGGCCCGCTAAACTTTCCTGCCTCCCGATTTTCCGAGTTCCTCGGAAGTGGTCGTATTAATTCTCTTCATAGCAATTAACATAATTTATATTTTTCTATTAAAAGTTTCTACTTAGTTTTTTTACTTAATTAAATATGGAGGAAGTCCCGCAAAGAAGTATCTTACCAACTTTCCCTTAAATCCATTAATATGAAAGTCATTTTTAGTCTAAGTATCCTTTTATTCTCATTTAGTTATCTTTCAATTGCCCAAGAAGAAAAATCCAATCATCTTCAGTTTTGGGAAAATTTAAAGCAACATTGCGGAAAAGCCTATGCTGGAAAAATGGTTTCTGAACCTGTTCCGAAGGATTTTCAAGGCCAGAAGTTAATCATGCATGTGATTTCCTGTGATGAAAATGAAGTTAAGATTCCTTTTGTGGTAGGTGAAAACCGTTCACGAACATGGATTTTTACCTTAAATAGTAATAGTATCCAACTAAAGCATGACCACAGACACGAAGACGGAAGTCCTGATGACATTACAATGTATGGTGGAACAAGCCCTAATACTGGATTTGCAAATTTACAGTATTTCCCTGCAGATCAGGAAACAGCTGACTTAATTCCTTATGCCGCAGGAAATGTATGGTGGGTAAGCATTTCAGATACTACTTTTACCTATAATTTAAGAAGAGTGAGCAGCGGTAAACCTATAAAAGTAGAATTTGATTTAACAGAAGAAGTGGAAGCACCTGCAGCTCCTTGGGGTTGGGAGGAATAGCACATTGGATTTACATTCCTTTAGATAATCTCCATTTGCCGTAACTATAAGTTTAAACAAGTAGTCTTATTAAGTATAGATAATACTTAAAATAGAAAATATAAACTTATGGATAATAATCAATCACTATTAGAACCAATACAATTAGGAGACTTAAC
This sequence comes from Marivirga sp., assembly GCF_035704835.1. Taxonomy (GTDB): domain Bacteria; phylum Bacteroidota; class Bacteroidia; order Cytophagales; family Cyclobacteriaceae; genus Marivirga. The sequence goes on from NZ_DASSWQ010000044.1 coordinate 21,437, forward strand.
TTTGAAAAATAGAGTCATAATGGCTCCCATGACCAGAAGTCGTGCCGATAATTCAGGCAAAGTACCTACCGCTGATTTACAGGGCAAATATTATCAGCAAAGAGCTTCTGCAGGTCTAATCATTACGGAAGGCTCTCAAGTTTCTGAAAAAGCAGTAGGTTATGTGAACACGCCAGGAATTCACACCAAAGAACAAACAGAAGGCTGGAAAGAAGTAACCAAAATGGTGCATGAAAAAGGTGGGAAAATATTTATACAGCTTTGGCATGTAGGAAGAATATCGCATCCAGATTTTCATAATGGTGATTTACCACATGCGCCCTCTGCTATAAATCCGGAAGCAAAATCTTATACTCCTGATGGATTTAAGGATACAGTCACTCCAAAGGAAATGACGCTGGAGGATATCAAACAAACCATTCAGGACTTCAAAAATGCAGCAAAAAATGCTTGGGAAGCAGGTTTTGATGGAGTAGAAATCCATTCCTCAAACGGATATTTATTGCACCAATTCTTTAGCTCCACTTCCAACAAAAGAAAAGATATTTATGGTGGTTACAAACAAAACAGGGCTAGAATCCTTTTTGAAATCATAGATGAAATCAAAACGGTGATGCCCGAAAATAGAATCGGTCTAAGGCTGAATCCTTCTTTACATGAAATTTTTGGAATGACTTTGAATGAAGATACAATTCCGACTTTCGACCATATCATAGAAAAATTAAATAATTATGATTTAGCTTATTTACATCTTTCAGAGCCATTTAATGATGTGTCTGATGTTGAGCATGCTGAAACGGAAATTGCCAAAAGATATCGTCCTGTTTACGAAGGAAATTTGATAATCAATGCGCATTTTGACCGGGAGAAAGGCAATAAAGTAATTAAAAATGGAGATGTCGATATGGTAGCATACGGCAAACCATATATATCAAATCCTGATTTGGTAGAGCGTTTTGCAGAAAATGCAGAATTAGCGGAATGGGATGAAGATACCTTCTACACTCCAGGCCATAAAGGCTATACGGATTATCCTAAAACGGAGGAAGAAGTGGAAGTTTAATTTTTAATAGTTTATATTGGTTGAGCCACCTTGATGAAAATTAGGGTGGCTTTTTATTTTATAAATTCACTTTTTGTGTTATTTCAGGACTAGACATAATTTAGAAGGATATGTTTATTCCAAATACTTAATAAAAAATAAAAAAAGAAGAAAGCAAGCCAATCAATATTTCAGATGAGGAGCTACAGCGAGACATTGTAAACCTTCATTTACCAGAAATAAACCTATTTGAAGACATTGATAAGAGACATGAGGACATACCACTTTACGATGCACAAATTAACAAATGGCTTAGAGGCATGATGAAAGATGAGGATATGCAAGATTGCAAATCGATTAAATGAACCTAAAACAAAGCCTCAGCGTTAATCGTAATAAAACATAATCAAATGATGATTTTGTGGAGCACCTACTCCATTTTCAATTCATTCTGCTACTATTCTAAAAGTAATGCCGAACTTATTGAAAAATTAATCTAATTTTAAAGATTAGTGCAGTTACAAAGAAATATTTACTTAAAAATAAAATATTTTGACTAACAGAATTAATCAATTACATTTGAGAATTGTCTTAAGTTAAATTATGTCTTCTACAGATACCATTTCAAATATAGGTGAAGAAATTAATCAATTGATTTCTAGCAGTAAGTCAGAATCCTCAAAACTTACTGAAGAAGAGAAGATTAATAGCTTTCTCGACAGGATTAATAATGTCAGGAAAGATTTAATTGGACGGACAGAAAAAATTAAAATGCTGGACGGGTTATTTTCTAAATTGACTTGGTTCGAGATTCAAGATCAAGAAGAGGAAGAGCTGTTAAAAAACCTCATCACTGAAGCAAAGTCATTCCATGATTTCAGAATTAGAGACTTTGTTTCCATAAAAAATAGTTTTTGGAAGGACAATATTTGTAGGAAAGAAATTAGTAGTTACAAAAACGCTTTAGATGATTTTGAAGAGTCATTCCATGAAGTGCAACAAATATTTTTTGACCTCAGAAAAGATAATGAGTTCAATGATTTAATGAACTCCATATAAAGTTTCTTAATGAGAGTATTTGTTACCGAAGAATTCCTTTCAGAAGTAAAATCAATTTCAAAAAATAACGATCATTCCGAGTGTGAGATAGATTTAATAAATTCAATTTTCAAGCAGAAAATTGATGAAATTAAGAGCATTGGAACAAAAAGACTTGGCGGACATCCTGATAAGTCACCTTTTTTGAGGAAAAGAGTAGAATCTGAAAGCTCTGGAAAAAGTAGCGGTTATAGATTATACTTTTGGTTATTTATTCAAGACCAAGACATTTTTCTATTATTTATTCATCCAAAAACAGGTCGTAGGTCAGCAACAAATATAACAACCAATAAGCAAAAAGAATTGGTTAAGACCTTTAAGGAGCATAGAGATAACAACTTGTTTTCCGAGGTGGAACTAAATGAAACAAAAAGTCATTTGATCTTCAGTAAAAACAAAAGGAAAGCATTACAATAAAACCACCTATTTACATCGATTCTTCCAGTTAAGTAGAACTAAGCCAAAGCTAGCAAATATTAGAGTAAAGTAGCTCAGAAAGCCTTTTTAAAGCCATGCACGCTAAAAAAGCTCCTATATGGTAGAGGCTACGCAGGTCAAAACCTCGAAGCTTCCTTTACATCATTGATTAACAGTAAAAAAATAGAAAAAATGCACTTGTATGAGTTATTTCATTTTCCTGAATGTTCTACGTATGTTCAACATTTGAAAATAAAAAACAAGAAACACCCCTATAAATAGTATAGAGGTATTTTTAAAGTGTTAATTGTGGAGTTGGAGGGATTCGAACCCTCGTCCGGATAAGGAAACGATGCATCTTCTACATGCTTAGTTACTAATTAGGTTTTCGAGCCTGTTATGGAAAGTAACAGTCCTGTTGCAGGCCTTAGCTATTTGAGTTTCGCAATGGCTTAATAGCATCACCACGCTAGTTTCTCCTGTCGACACTCCTTGATCGCTCCCGGACAAACGAAGGAACGAGGAATGTGGCTGGGGAATCCTTTTGGGGACTCAACCCTTAAAGCTTGATCCTAAAAAATTAGGATTATGCAGCCATGGCGTAATTAGATTCGCCAATTATAGTTGGAATGAATTACTTGAGGATGTACATTCTCCACCCTGCATGCTGATACATAATTCACACTTACCGTCAATACCGGTCAACCCCATATGTCAATTTATAACTCCCTCCGTTTGAAGGACTACAAAAATACGATTTAATTCATGAATCTCATCATACTTCTATAATTTACATGTTTAATTTAACATTTAGATATGTAAATTTTAATAGATTTAATATGTGACTCAAAACCTTAAGAATTTTTATTAAGTAGTTTAATTGCATATAATGGAATATAATTTTACTTTGCTGCTAAATCAATCGATCAAATATGACAAAAACATGGTACGAAAAAAATAAAGAAAAAATTCTTCAGAAGCTTAAAAAGAAATATGCCGAAGACCAGGAGTTCAGAGAAAAGGTAAAAAACACTTATCGAAATAAGTATCACTCTGATCCTGATTATCGTGAAAAAACAAAAGATTTAGCTCGGAACCGATATCATAGTGATGAGGAATACAAAAAAGCCACCATCCAACGTGCTAGTAAAAGCACGAAAAACTCCTAATTTTCAAAATAATAAAACAAAACAGCAATTAAGTTTACTATAAATTTAATTCCCTCCCTGACCATTCAAACTGACTTTTACGGTATTTGAAATAAAAGCATTACTTTTTATCGTAACATAATGTATTCCGGTTGCATCTACCATGTCTTCTATGGGGAATGTGTTTTTACCTTTTTGAAGCGAAACTCTTTTTGAATAGACAGTTATGCCTTTTGAGTCATGGATTATAATTTCTGCATCCTGCTTCACTAGATTATTGTCAAAATGTAAATAAAAAATTCCCTTGCTTGGATTCGGGTAAGCTATTAGAACTGATAGATTCTTATTACTTGTGCAATTTGCTGCTACTATTGAAAAAAGCTTAGACCTTCCATCAAAATCAACTTGCTTTAACCTGTAATAATTGATGCCGCTTAATGTATTAGTATAATCTACTGAGTAATTAATGGCAGTGCTTGAATTGCCCGCTGCGGGAACAGTTTTAACAGTTTTCCATTCTACACCATCAGAAGATTGTTGTATCTCAAAATGCTGATTGTTGATCTCACTTGCAGTACTCCAATTAATGGCAACCAGATTTTCCGCTTTGCATTTAACAGTAAAAGACATTAACGAAATTGGAAGTGTTGTTTCTTCAGCCCTTACCCATAATTGGAAGTAATTACCTGCAGGAATTTCTCCGGCACTATGATCTTCCCTTCGCAAATCACCAATAGGTATCCAATGGAAACCCCTAGCATTACATGCAGAATGAAAAACTCGTTGATGAAGGCTATTATTTGAGGAGGATGAACAAGTGGCATTACCGGTAAGGTAAATTGAATTTGTGCCTGTCCAAAAATCATTAATACCATTATCAACAGACCCTCTTGAAAGAGCTGTATTCGATGTTACTCTTGAAATAATGGTGCTATTGTTCGTTATTACATCCAAATTACCGGTACTTGACGATATCCTCACTTCGGTTGAGCTTGTTAGTTTACTCAAAACTGTTGAATTTAAAATTCCACGTGTGGTATTGGTTAATGAGGTGCCAGCAGGAAGATTTCCTGTGGAATTGGCAAAGTCGATAGCCACCTGAACCCAACCGCTGTTATTAACATAGGTACTGAATGTTGTACCTGACAAATTGAAGTAATAATTTCCTGCTGTTGTAACGTGCCTTGCCATTCCGAGACTTGTATATGGATTTGAGGAACTACCATCCTGGGAATAAGAAAAAAGCGGCATTAGTATTATGAACAATACTGAAACGATTTTTACTTTTTCATTGAATTTTAAGAATTGTACTTTAAAAAAATAAGTAATTAGTTTGTAACTAGATAATCTGTCCTTCTTCGATAAACTTTCTATAGTATTTTTCATATATTAAATTGGGTGAAGGCAACATTCTAATAAGTTAAAGATACACCGTGTAAAAATGGTATAAGTGCAGTTATTAACCCAAAAATTACAGATGTAAGTAATTGTCGTAAATAAATATGCTGTTCTGAGGTAATAAGGGAAAACAACCTTATCCCTTACCAAACCAAATTTCTTAGCTATTTTCCAAACAGGAGAGTAAATGTATTATCGGAAGATGAAACCATCTAGCGCACTCAACAGGAATTCAATTTTTTTTATAAAGCAAACCATTAGTAAGTATATCTAGAATATTTTTAAAGAAGATGACTTGGAAGAAATTAGCTTTCACTTTCTTTTTATTGAGTCAATTTTACAAGGATTTTAAAATCTTTAAAAGAGCAACTAACGCCCTCTCCTCCAACCCCTTCAATATTTATTTTATATTTTTCACAATTCAGGGTTTACAAATCCAATCCTTCTTCCTACCTTTGCATCGGCAAATCGGCACGACCAGCTCCTGCTGAACTCCCCCAGGACCGGAAGGTAGCAAGGGTAGGCGGTCGTAGCGGTGCGATGTTGGTTTGCCATTTTTTAGGATCAATCTGAAAATCTGGGGAGAAGTATTTTTCAAGCATATATTTTAGAGAGTCTGTAAAGGGAAAAGGAGACGTTTTTCACACCTCTGAATTGGGAGCGAAAAGCTTTTATCTTGGCATTGAATGATTCAGCTGCTGCATTGGTGCTTCTTCTTTCAAAGAAATTCAGGATTGTTTGATAATGGTTTTGAATTGTCCTAGATACGGTGTTG
>NZ_DASSWQ010000053.1:0-67929 GCF_035704835.1 Marivirga sp.
TGAGCTTTTTTAATGGGTTTCATGCATCAATATTTGCAAGGTTTCTGTCAGGAAAATACGAAAACTTGCAAAAAAATCAAAGCTTTTTATTAATTAAATAATTGATAATCAATGTATTAATTAGTTTTTAAGGGTCGACTATTTAGTAGTGATGTATAATGAAGATCACATATTATATAGTAACTACTCCTATGTTGATCCTTATGACAAGGACTATGTTAACTTTAATGTGAATCCAATCACTTTGCTCTTACTGAGCAAATCAACATGGGTTGTTTCTGATTTTACTGCCGATTCAAATGTAGACAATATAATGCCTATAAGCACAATTTCTTTTGGGCAAAATGAAAGTATGGAATTAACCTATCGAAATGGAGAAACAGATGATGCTTATTATTATTTAAATAATAGTGGAGGATTTGATTGGTATAATTTAGACTCAGATAATTATAGTTTTTATTTCAATGAAGATTATTACGAATTGAATAATAATGGAAGCATTACTTTTTACTTTAATTATTGGGAAACCTATAACAGTAATGATGCAACTTGGTATTATTCAAATAATGTTTCAATCACCTTAAATTAAATAAATTAAGCCTTTTCTAAAGTTTTGCGATTTTGGAAAAGGCTTAATTTCCTATTCCTAATCAGCAGCTCTCTGGTGCTAATAAATTAATGTGACTTCGATATGTTTCTAATTCCTCCCTTTATTTGAAACCCAAGAGAAACTCAATCAGCTAACTTATTTACTGAATTCCATACCAAATCACCTTCATAGCCTTTTTGCAATAAATATCGAACTGCCTTTTGCTTTTTAATATAAATATTCGCCTCCTTAAGTGTTTTCCATTTTTTCTCTACTAAGGAATTGATAGTATTTTGATACTCTTCATCATCAATTTCCTTCATTCCTTTTTTGATGCAGTATTCGGAAATCTTTTTCTGCTCTAAGCCTTGCTTAATTTTAATACGCCCCCATTTTTTCAGATTAAAATGACCCCTCACATAGCTTTGTGCAAAACGCTCTTCGTTTACAAAATCTTCCGATATCAGCCAGGCTATTACTTCCTCCACTTCATCGCCATAAAGACCCCAATCATAAAGCTTATCTCTTACTTGTTGTTGAGTTCTATCTTGCATAGCGCAATATTTGGCTCCCCTGGCTTTTCCTTCTTTAACGGTGTAGATTAATTGTTTAGCCATTTATTTTGATAGAAATTGATTACGAGTTTAATATTCCAAAGAAGAATTTAAAGATGTTTGTCTAAAACCTCAATCAATGCAGCAACATCCTTAGTATCATTATAAACATGAGGAGAAATTCTTAATGAGTTTTTCCGTATCGAAAGGTGAATATTTTGAGCATGAAAATCCTCTTTAAGTTTGTTTAAATCAACAGATGCAGGAACAAATAAGCCGTATAAATGCGCACTAACCAGTTTATCATCATCCTTTTCAATCTCTTTTTCTTGCAGAAAATCTCTGAGCGGTTTTAGTAATTCAAAGCAATAAGTTTGAATATTTTCTGGTTTCCAGCTTATGATCTGTTCTAAGGCTGCTTTCAGCATAGGTAAAGCAATAAAATTGCTAAACTCCCCTACGTTGAATCGCATTTCATCTGAAGCAAATTTTTCAGGATAAGTAGTTAACTTACTGAAATCATGGCTGTCCTTTCGAGTCATCCAGGAAAATTCTATTGGTTCACCATTATTAAATTTCTCACTGTAATAAGCTAAACCAGAAGAATAAGGACCCAGCAACCATTTATAAGAAGCGCATATCAAAGCATCTATTTTGAAAGCCTCCACATCCATCGGCAATGCGCCAACAGATTGCGTGCCGTCTACTATAAAATAGGTGTTAGTAGCTCTGCATTTCTCGCCTATGGCTTTCAGGTCAAATTTCAATCCTTCCATCCAATGAATAGAGGACATCACCACCACTGCTGTATCAGCATTGATGCTCTCAATTATCTTTTCCGACCATGCTTGTGTTCTGCCTAAAATTAATCTAGGCGGCTTAATCACTCTTAATTCTGCTTCATGCTCTTCACAAAATTTTCTTAACGTTAAATGGTCGCTCGGAAATTCTTCATTGACTGTGATGGCATGCTGACCTTTATTTACTGGTACATTTCGGATGGCATTCATCAGTCCGTAAGAAGCTGACGGAATAAGTGCTATTTGTTTAGAAGAAGCATTAATCAACTTCCCAAATAGTGATTTCACCTCTTCGGCTGGTTGAAAAAAATCTTGCTCTTTAATGGATGTGGGATTGGTTTTTCTCTTGACACCCTGAATACCTGCCTGCTCCACAGTAAGCAGATTAGGAGACATATAGGCTCCATTCAAATAATGAATATTCTCGGGAAGATTAAAAAAATGTTTCTGGTTTTCCATATGGGAAATATAGGAAATTCACATACAAATTCGAATAATTATAAGCTTCTTTGTCTTACCGCTTCAAAAATTGCTATTGCTCCAGAAACAGATACATTCAATGAGGAGATTTTTCCTGTCATCGGGATTTTAGCTAAATAATCTGCTATTCTTATCAGATCATTGCTTATTCCATCTTCCTCAGAACCTAGGATGATTGCTAAAGGCTGGGTCATCGGAACATCATAAATTAAATCAGTCCCTTTTTCAGTACAAGCTACGGCTTGAATCCCGCTTTTTTGCAAATATTCAACTGTATTCTTCAAACTATTTTCCCTACAAACAGGAATATAATGCAAAGCTCCAGCAGAAGTTTTTACCGCATCAGAATTGATTTGCGCACTTCCTTTAAATGGAATCACAATAGCGTCTACTCCAGCACATTCGGCTGAACGGGCAATAGCTCCGAAATTTCGAACATCTGTGATTCTATCTAAAATCAGAATTAATGGATCTTTCCCTTTTCCAAAAGCTTCATTTATCACATTATCCAAAGAAGCATAACTGACCGCTGAAACCATCGCAATAACTCCCTGATGGTTTTTCATTGTAATGCGATTCAGCTTTTCAATCGGCACTTTTGTGAATGGTATTTTCTGGTCTTTGCATAATTGCATTAATTCCGAAACTAGTTCATTGCGAACATCCTTTTCGATATAAATATTATCCATTTCCTTTCCGGAGTGAATTGCTTCAATCACGGCACGTGTACCGAAAATATAGTCTTTATCGTTAAGTTTAGGTTTATTCTGAAATCCTGCCATATTTTTTAAATTAATGCGCAAAATTCTAAATCTTATATCGGAAAAGCTAATTTTCTAGTTTTTTTAAAAAAAGCACGCAAAAAAATAGCCCACAATTTCATGTGAGCTATTCTTTTAAGAACTATAGTATTTTACATTTTTTCGTAAACTACCCTAAGCTGTTCTTGATACTCCAACGCCTTTTCGTTCAAGCCATATTGTCTCATAATTTGGATAATTTGACTTAGTATAGCAATACTAATTTGTCTTTCTCTACCCATATAAATCATCTCATGGTCTACCAAATAACTGAACAGCTCAAAATTTTGGTTCCATAATGTGCTAATGATATCATTAGCTTTTTCCTCATTACCCGTTGCCAAATAGATTTGAATATAATCCAAAGCAGTCATGTCAAAAGGAACTACTTCGTTTGGTATTTTCTCAAGAATAAATTCTAGTACTTCTATTGCCCTTTTCTCATCACCATCATTTAATAATGCTTTTGATAGAGCCGTATAAACCGAGCGATGATTCAAGAAAAAGTTTCTATAGTTTTCATTATAGTAAACATTTGGATCTATTGTATTTGTGAAATGAAACTCATTCATTAAGTTATCATACATCACTTCTATATTCACAAATTCAGACTGCAAATCTTTTCTTTCTAATGGCAACAATCTGTAGGTTAAGCCTTCCTGAATTACATATTTTCTTAAATCCATCTTTACCCCACTTAATGAAGTAGTGTTGAAATAAATTGGACGCTTCCAATTATTTTCATTCATAATGTCTAAAATCATTAAATCTTTCTTCTCCAAGCCATTTCCTTTCACAGTCCACACCATCTCATCCACCAACATGTTTTGCTTACCTTCTGGAATAATATTAAGGCTTTTTACATGTGAAGTATCAACATTTAAACTTAATGTTTTAGACGGCAACATATTATAACTCCCTATAGAGGTTGGAACTTCAAGTCCTTTATTGTCGCTTCTTATTAAATTTAGATATTGTTCAACGGAAATTGGTCCTGAAATACCCGCACTTGCCATATATGGTAAATAATCATTTTTTCCGCCTTGCGCTACTTGACTTTCACTTAAACTGAATGGCAATGGTTCAGAATCATAAGCGTTTTGTCGCATCTGATTTATATACCAATCTGTATTGAAGTAACTTAAAACTATTACTCTAACATCAGTTCTAAAGCCTTCTACCTCCTGCACAAACCATAGAGGGAAGGTATCGTTATCTCCACCTGTAAATAAGATTGCATTAGGTTCACAGGAAGCCAAATAATTTCGCGCAGCATCTACTGAGAAATATCGGTCAGAACGATCGTGATCATCCCAACCTTCTGAAGCCATAATTCCTGGAACAATTAAGCAAATAACACCCGCTAAGACTCCTGCCACTTTTGGTTTTTTCACTGCTCTTTCTAAAAGAGAAGCTATTCCTAACACTCCAAATCCAATCCAAAAAGCAAATGCATAATAAGAACCTGCATAAATATAATCTCTTTCTCGCGGCTCTGTTGCTGGGGAGTTTAAGTATAGAATTAAAGCTATCCCTGTAAGGAAAAATAACATTCCCACTACGCTAAACCCTTTATGATCCTTTTTGTATTGAAAAAATATTCCAATCAAACCGAGTATAAAAGGAAGCATATAGAAATTATTTCTTGCTTCGTTCTCTCTCATTAATTCTGGCAATTCGCTTTCGTCTTGAAACATGGTTTTCCAACCTGCTCCTTCCACATCACCTTCTCTTCCAGCAAAATTCCACATCAAATAACGGAAATACATATGCCCTAATTGGTAGCGGAACAAAAACTTAATATTGTCTACGAAATTTGGTTGTTCATTAGGACGCAGGCCTGTCCATCTTCTATATTCTTCTGCGTGACCTGGTGCATTACTATACATTCTGGGAAAGATAGTAGTCTTACTTGGATCATATTGAGTGGTAATTTTATAATCCGTAATTACATATTCCTCTTCCCCTTTACTGTAAACAGCATCTCCCTTATCCTGAGACACTATTTCTGCATCAAAATACTGTCCATGTAAAAGTGGTCTAGAACCATATTGATCTCTATTTAAATATGAAATCAAGTTCATCACGTTTTCAGGATTATTTTGATCAATTGGTGGGTTATAATTTGATCTGATTAAAACAATAAAATACGATGAATATCCGATCAGAATAAAAGAGAATGCTAATAAACAGGTATGTAGGGTAACTTTATCCTTTTTGATTGCATAATTAATGCCGTAAACAAGACCGCCAATTAGTAACAACCCAAAAATTAAGGCTCCTGAACCAAACGGTAGGTTTATGGAGTTAATAAAGAAAATTTCAAATTTACCAATCAAATTTGGAACTCCTAAAATGATAAACTGCCAAATAAATATAAGAATCGCACTACTGATTAAAAGTGCAAAGAAAATTCCTTTAAAAGTGACGTTTTTATATTTCTTGAAATAATAAATCAAGCCTAAAGCTGGTAGCGCTACTATATTTAATAAGTGAACTCCTATTGAAATCCCAATGATATAAGCTATCAAAATTAACCATCGGTTTTCAGTAGACTCATCTTCTATTACATCCCATTTCAACATAGCCCAAAATACAAGGGCAATTAGAAATGATGACATCGCATAAACTTCCGCTTCAACAGCTGACCACCAAAAAGAATCTGAAAAAGTAAAAGCCAAACTACCAATGGCTCCAGCAGCAATTATTTTAATAGTTTGAGCTTTATTAGCTTCCCCAACTTTAATTTTTAAGATTTTGTGAGAAAGCAAGTTGATAGACCAAAACATAAATAGAATGGTAAATCCACTACTTAGAGCAGAAACTAAATTCACTGCGAAACCTACTGATTCTACATCGCTGCTGGCAAACATAGAGAACATCCTGCCAATCAGCAGAAAGAATGGTGCCCCTGCAGGGTGAGGAACTTGCAACTTATAAGCACTGGCTATAAACTCTGCGCAATCCCAAAAACTGGCAACCGGTTCTAAAGTGAAGATATAAACGGCAGAAGCAATTAGAAAAATAATCCAGCCACTAATGTTATTAATCTTTGAGTAAGATGTCATAGAAAGTTGTATTTTTAATAATAGAGGCGAAAATAAGAAATTTCATCCTTTCGGTCATCAAAACGAAGCGATTAATTCAGCATTGTATCTTTGGATTGTTTTTCAAACAAGTTCGATCAATTAATTTTCTTTTGTAATTTTTCTTATAAAAATTTTATAATTTCAATTATGTTTATGCCAAAAGTGAACCTATTAATAATTAGTTATTATGAAAGGAGGTATTGGATTTAGTAGACATAGGAGCGATTCGTGGAAGCGAAACCGTGCGCTAGGAAGCAAAAAGAAACCCATGAAGGATAATCCTTACTCGGCAAAAAGGAAGGTAAAAGCAAGAAGGCGATTTGTTCTATCAATTTTTATTTTAACCTCACTAACTATAATTTTATTGCTTATCAACTCAGGATAAATAGCAAATTAAAGCATCGGTTTCAAATATTCCCAAACGGTTTCCGCTACAATTTTATGGCCTTCCGGAGTTGGATGAATTCCATCGGGTTGGTTTAAATTTGCTTCCCCACCAACATCTTTCAATAAAAATGGAATAAGATTAACATTTTTTTCCTCTGCTATTTTGGGAAACAATTTTTGAAATTCAGAAGCATAGGCTTGCCCCATATTCGGTGGAACCAACATACCCGCAAGTAGAATTTTAACTTTAGGATGAATCTCCCTTACTTTATCAATAATTGCTGTTAAATTTTTGTTGGTTTCTTCTGGCTTAATTCCTCTTAAGCCATCATTTCCTCCCAATTCTAAGATAAATATTTCTACTGGTTGGCGTTTTACTACCCATTCTACACGGGATAAGCCGCTGGCAGTGGTTTCACCACTTACTCCGGCATTGATTACATTATAGTCATAGCCCAAAGAATCTAATCTTTTTTGAATTAAGCCAGGAAAAGCTTCTTCGGCTTCTACTCCATAGCCCGCTGTAAGACTGTTACCAAAAAAAATGATATTATTTTTTTGCTCCTCTTTTTCAGTAGTTTTTTCTTTAACTTCCTTTTCAGCTGTTTTTTCTTCCTTTTTAGGAGTTGAATTGCAAGCCGCTACAAAAATAAAAAGTATTGCAGAAAGATATTTTAAAGAGAATTTCATAGCCTTGTTTTTTTTTAAGCAGTCAATGCTTTATGTTAAAAAGCTTAAATTAAGCAAAATGTTATAAAATGATTGAAAATAGAACTATTCAACTGCTAATTCTAAGTACTTTTTTATTTTTCGCATGTAATTAGCAGCCTCAATTGCCTATTTCAGAAAATGCTGAAATCATAAAAATAGCTGATGGTTTTGATTTTACTGAAGGACCAACAGCCGATAGCATAGGAAATATTTATTTCACGGACCAACCTAATAATCGCATTTATAAGTATGACGTAGATGATGAGTTAAGTGTTTTCACAGATAGCTCCGGAAGGTCTAATGGATTGTATATTGACCATAATCAGAATCTTTGGGCTTGCGCTGATGCTAAAAATCAATTGTGGAAATTTTCTTTGGATGGGAGTAAAGAAATCATTTTAAATCCATCAGGAGATGTGGCTTTCAATGGCCCTAATGATGTCTGGGTTCATAAAAATGGAAATGTGTATTTTACAGACCCTATTTACCAAAGACCTTATTGGGATAATGAACATGATACAGTTGGGTACCAATCCATCTATTTATTGAAAAATGGAGAAGCTATTTTATTAGACTCTACCTTAGTTCAAGCCAATGGAGTCGTTGGTATTTCAAAAGAGAATTTATTGTTTGTTACAGATATTGGTGCTGGTAAAACTTATCGCTACAGAATTAATACAAAAGGTGAGCTGGAAAATAAACGGCTTTTTGTTGAGCAAGGCTCTGATGGCATGACCGTAGATTCAGAAAGCAATTTGTATTTAACTGGAAACGGAGCAGATATTTATGATAAAGAAGGAGAATTTATCCAACAACTAGAAATTCCTGAAGATTGGACTGCCAATATTTGTTTTGGAGGCGAAAACTTTGACCAACTATTTGTAACGGCATCACACTCATTATACCGCGTTAAAACTAATGTGAAAGCAGTTCGTTGAAAACATTTTGAAGAATGAAATCAGGTCCTTAATTGTGAATTGATTTTTTAACTTCTCAAATAAGCCATCATGATTTTTAGAATTGCAGCAATTTTAATTTTTTTTTCTTTTGCATGCTCCTTTGCTCAAGATGAACCTGATTTAGAGGCTTGGCACATGTACTTGGGAGGCTTTGAATTTGAAAACAGGATTTATCAAGAAGATTTATTGAATCAAGATGGTTCAATCGCTTCATTAAATCATCGCCTCAAATATGAAAAGCGTTTCGTGGATAATCAAGATTTCCGAACCCGTTTGCCATATGAACTATAAATCAGCATCCCGATATCAGACAAAAAAATTAGCCGAGGGACATTTTTACATTCCCATTTACAATGAAATTTTGATCAATGGAGAAAAAATGGGAAACATAGAATACTTTGACAAAAATCGTCTTTATGGAGGGCTGGGTTATGTTTGGAAAGAAAATCTTCGAGTGCAAGTTTGCATAATGGAACAGACGATTAACAGCAATTATTGCAAAATACAATTACCGTTTTCATTGCATTATAATTTTCAAGTGAAACAATAGAAACCCAAATGGAAAATCAAAGATATATCGATTATGGAGACTATAATATTTGGGCTAACAATCTAATTATAGATGCGCTGTCCAATGTAGATGAAGAATTGCTCAACCAAAAAATTGAGGCTAGTTTTCCAAGCATAATAAAAACGGTTTCCCACCTTTGGATGGCTGAATTGGGTTGGCTTTCTCGGCTCGAAGGTAAAGGATGGAAAGTATCAGAAATTACCAATTTTTCAGGCACTGCTCATGAGCTATTCAAATCATGGCAAAAAACCTCCAATGCTTTTAAAAGCTTTGTAGAAAGTGCAGATTTGGAAGAAAAACTTCATTTTGAACATAAAGAAGAAAGTTATTCCATTCCTTTCCGAGAAATCGCTCAAACAGTTTTCAATCACGGCAGCTACCACCGAGGACAAATAATTATGATGATGCGTCAACTCGGAATTGCAGATATTCCTAAAACGGATTATATTGAATGGGTTCGGCAAAAAGAAAATCAATGATTTTCCTATGTCAATAAGTTTAGAAATTTTTCATTGAAAAGTTTTTCGCTTTAAGGAAAATCCTTTTGTTTTCTATTGTATCTATTGTAGTTTAAAAGTAAAGATTGTTAATCTGTACTATCGGTAGTGAATTCCGACCACAAGAGAACACAAAAGAAAAATAACCAGGTTATTTTTCAGTATAAAAGATATTTAATGAATTACAGATATTAGTCTAACTTTTAGAACACATAATTTTCCTATCATTGAATAACTTGCATATTGTGCAAATTTTAAACTTAATTGATTAATTTTGCAGCCCAAATTGCAATAAAAAAATAATCTCATGAGTCAAGCTGTACGTGTACGTTTTGCCCCAAGTCCTACGGGTCCACTCCACATTGGAGGAGTCAGAACGGCTTTATATAATTACCTATTTGCCAAAAAAGAAGGTGGTCAATTTATCTTAAGAATTGAAGATACCGACCAAAACCGCTATGTAGATGGAGCCGAGGATTACATCAAAAGAACTTTAGAGTGGTTAGGTATTTCCCCTGATGAAAGCCCATGGAATGATGCTGGTGAATTTGGTCCATACAGACAAAGCGAGCGTAAAGAAGTTTATGGCAAATACGCACAGCAATTATTAGATGATGATAAGGCCTATTATGCTTTTGATACTTCTGAGGAATTGGACGAAATGCGTGAACGACTGAAAGCAGCAAGAGTAGACACGCCACAGTACAATGCCATTACACGGTTACAAATGAAAAACTCTTTGACTTTATCCCAGGAAGAAGTCAAAGCAAAACTGGATGCTGGCGAACCTTATGTAATTCGTTTGAAAGTACCTAGAAAAGAAGAGGTTCGCTTAAATGATAAAGTAAGAGGCTGGGTAATGGTACACTCAACCCAGATAGATGATAAAATTTTAATGAAGTCGGATGGAATGCCAACTTACCATTTGGCGAATGTGGTAGATGACCATTTGATGGGAATCACCCATGTAATCCGTGGAGAAGAATGGTTGCCATCAGCACCTCTGCATGTGTTGCTTTATCAGTTCTTTGGTTGGGAAGACACTATGCCAGAATTTGCGCATTTGCCTTTATTATTAAAGCCAGATGGCAATGGAAAATTAAGTAAGCGTGATGCAGAGAAGCACGGTTTCCCAATTTTCCCTATGGAATGGAAAGACCCTGCTTCAGGTGAATTACTAGCTGGTTTTAAAGAAGAGGGCTATCTTCCGGATGCTCTATTGAATTTCTTGGCATTTTTGGGCTGGAACCCAGGTGATGAAAAGGAAATCTTTAGCGATGACGAGCTTATCAAGGCTTTCTCCCTGGAAAGAATTGGAAAAGCAGGAGCCAAGTTTGATATACAAAAAGCCAAATGGTTCAATGAGCAATACCTAAAAAACAAATCAAATTCAGAATTAGCAGAATATCTTAAAAAAGATGTTGAAGCGAATGGATTAGAAGTTTCTCAGGAAAAATTGGAGCGAATAGTCCATGCCTTGAAAGAAAGAGTGACTTTCCCAACTGAATTTTGGACGCAAGGTCACTATTTTTTCAGCAAGCCTGACAGCTACGATGAAAAAGTGGTGAAAAAGAAATGGAATGCTGAAGTTGATAAAGCTTTAAGTTTATATGCTGATGCATTGGACAAAGTAGATCATTTAGATGCAGGAAATGCTAAGGCAACTTTTGCTGCTGTTTTAGAGCAAGAAGGAATTGGAATGGGAAAAGTGATGCAATCACTAAGAGTCAGTATCACTGGAGAGGCAGGCGGACCAGATTTAATGGACATTATTGAAATATTAGGCAAGGAAGAAATAACAGAAAGGATTCGTTTAGCGTTAGATAAACTAAAGGATCAAATTTCTGAATAATGCCTAAAAATAAAGACGATAATAAAAAAGAAAAGAAACCCAGTGTTAATCCTAAATTGGAAGGATTTGATGTAAAAATTGATTCCTTTGGTGAAATTCAAACAAGCTTTGATATAGACAGAATCAACCAATTTCTCAACAAAGAAGTTGAGGATAAAAAGCTAAAAGATAGGAAAGACATAAAGGGTATAAAAAATAAAGACGAAGAGGAATAAATCTTTATATAAATTAAATAGAAAAAAACAGGTGCCGCATTAATAATGTAAGCACCTGTTTTTTTATTATCTTATTTTACCATATCTGATTCCATTTCAGACTCTGGCTCAATAGGAATGTAAATCTCAACTTGCTGTTTACCCCATTCTCTGGCGGCTTGCTCGTCAAGTCCCATATAAATATCAATTTTCCGTTCCCATCTTTTGTTCATTTTATCCAATACTTTAAAGGTACCTTCTAAGCCTTCAATTTTAACTTCTGAATTGTGCTCTAAAATGTCTTCTTTCAGAAAGTCCCTAGAAATAGCAATTGCTTTCATTCCCGGCTCTAAGGTGTCTCCCCAAGCCGCCAATGCTGGATTTCCTTTTTTAGTTTGTGCCTCAACGGAATTGTAAGCTGTTGCAGTCACTTGAATGGTATCGTATTGAATTTCATTTGTAACTTCTTGTGATTCTTCATTAGGACCACAAGAAATGAATATTGATAATAATAGAATTGTAATAATGTGTTTTGTAAAATTTAACATAAGCTGAATTTAAGAGTTAAAAAAATGCCCAGCTTTTTTGCAACTAGGCAATTAGAATACTAACAAAAACTCGTGGTCTCTGTTTCTAGATTGTTTATTTTTTTATTTCATCTAAGACACCTTTTGCGCCTTCTACTCCTTGGCTTACTGCTTTTTTTACAGTATCAGCTGTTTCTCCTCCTATACTTTCGGCTGCCTCAAGAGCTGCAATAACGGATATTTTCGTAGCATCAACAGTATCGCCACCTACTTGTTTTACTGCACTGATTGATCCTTTTACTGCTTCTACAGCTATGGCTGCAATATCGCCTCCCATTTCTTTTGCACTGTGGACTGCCTGAGAAACTGTGCCTTTTACAGCATCTTCCTGACTTACGCCAGTTTCCATAGCGCCCTGAACAGCACCATCAATAATTCCTTTCACTAATTTTATACTACTACTTCCAATTTCTCCAAGGCTTTCAAAAGCACCTTGAACGATTGATGCTGGAACTTGTATGCCCTTTACAACTAATTCACCTGCTCCTTTTGCTGTATTAACTACCAGATTCTTAACAGAACCCACTACAGAGCTTCCTAAATCAGCAGATCCATCGATTGCTCCTTTTAATCCACCTTTTACTCCTTTTGCTACTTTTGAAATAATGTTTGACATGTTTGTTAATTTATGATGATAAATAATTAAGAATAATGAGGACATTCTTATAACTATTTCAATAAAATAGCATGCTGAAAAATTGCATTGAGTATAGGAAAAATAAAATGCACTCTGTCTAATAAATCATTAATTTAGCTAAAATAAGGTTAAAAGCCTAATTCAGGCATGTTTAATCACCATAAAGTAGCCTCAATTGCATCTTTCATATATTATTTATGTTTTTCAATTAACCGATATCAAATTAGATTCCCTCTGTAAACTCATTTGCGCTTAAGCTAAATTGACAAATCAGTTTACTTTTAAAACATGTCTAAAAGTCCATTAAGAATTATATGCTAAAAGCAAGATTTTTAGTATATTTCCTCTTCAAATAAAAAAGAAAGATAATGCATCCACAGTCACATGAAGTAGATTATAGAATTATAGGTGATGGCGTTCAATTAGTAGAAATCGAACTAGACCCACAAGAAACTGTGATTGCTGAAGCAGGAGCAATGGTCTATATGGATGATTCCATTTTATTTGAAACTAAGATGGGCGATGGTTCAGATCCTAATGAAGGCTTTTTAGGTAAATTAATGTCTGCTGGTAGTCGGATTTTTACAGGGGAATCTCTTTTTATGACTCATTTCACGCATCGTGGTCATGGAAAAGCCCATGTAGCCTTTGCTGGACCTTATCCTGGAACAGTCATTGCCCTTGATTTAAAAAATCATTACAATAATGAAGTCATTGTACAAAAAGATGGCTTTTTATGTGCCGCTAAGGGAACTAAAGTTTCCATTACATTGAATAGAAAAATCGGTTCTGGTTTGTTAGGTGGTGAAGGTTTTATTTTACAGAAATTACAGGGAAGCGGAAAAGCTTTTGTTCATGCGGGAGGAACTGTTATTGAAAAGCAATTAAATAATCAAACATTAAAAGTAGACACTGGCTGTGTAGTGGCATACGAATCGTCATTAGACTTCGACATTCAATCTAGTGGTGGCATAAAATCCATGCTTTTTGGTGGTGAAGGAATATTCTTAGCAACATTAAGAGGTACTGGAAAAGTTTGGTTGCAATCGATGCCTATCAGGAAATTGATACAAGCCATAGCACCTTACAGCAAAAACTCGAGAAAAGAAGGGGGTTCTTTGTTGGGTGAGTTTTTAGAGAAATAATCAACTAGAAAGAAGAAAGATTGGGTCCAATAACAAGCTAATCCAACTCAAACTGGATAAGTTCGGGCTTTTCAGAGAATTTAAGAACTACTGTTACCCCAGTAATGTTTTCTAAAAAAGGTTTTAAAACGGTTCCACTCATCCTTTTTGCGTCTTCTAAAATTCCTGACTGTAAAGCTGCTTCTTTAATTTTTGCTTCGGCTGTGGCATATACCTCATCCACAAACTTTGATGCCTTTTTATTATCTGAACTGGTCTTTAAATCATAAAATTTACTATTCTCCAAATTCACTTTATAATAGCAAATTTCGGGTTGTGGTAAATTTATAATAATGGTGTCTTGTTTGACTTCTATATCTTCTTTTTTTATTTTTTGTAAATCAATGCAGGCAACCGCTTCTCCTTGGGCTATTAAAACAGCTTTTTGATCCTGACCTCCCGGAATATAAAAATAACCTAAATCCAAGTAGCGTTTGGCTATGTTTTCCATTTCAACCACTTCTTTGTAATTGTATTTTACCAGCTCCAATTTTCCGAGTTTTTCTATTTCCTGCAACACCAATGTGTTTTCAATTTGAGTGCGCTCAGGAGTAGTAAAATTTGCTAATCTTTTAAACCACAGAAACACCAAGACAATACTTAAAATTATCCAAGGAATTAATCGAATGATTGCTTTAAAGTTCATGAGGATTTAGTAAGTTCGTTTTCGCATCAAGCGCCTTAACCAATATATGCATCTTAAAGATAGCCTTAATCTACTTAAAAAGATAACATTTAAAAAAGCATTGAACGCATTTTCACTTTGGCGGAGCTATCATCAGTCTAAAAATGTTGGGGTTTCGAAAATAAAGGGTATGCCTATTTCAATCGCAATTGAACCCACCACTTCTTGCAATTTAAGGTGTCCTGAATGCCCTAGCGGCCTACGCTCTTTTTCCCGACCAGTCGGGATGCTAAAAGCTGAAACATTTGAAAATATGCTTTTACAACTAAAAGAGCATTTAATTTATATGTTATTTTATTTTCAAGGAGAACCCTACATAAATAAAAATTTCCTCGATTTGGTAAAAATAGCTTCTAAACATAAAATCTACACTGCAACATCAACAAATGCTCACTTTTTAGATAATCAAGTTGCCAGAAAAACAGTGGAGAGCGGATTAGATAGATTAATTATATCTATTGATGGTGCAAGTCAGGAAACTTATGAATCGTACAGAATTGGCGGCAAGTTGGAAAAGGTTTTGGAAGGAACACGAAACGTAGTGAAATGGAAAAAAGAGTTGAAATCAAATACTCCGCATATTATTTTTCAATTTCTAGTGGTAAAACCAAATGAACAAGATATACCTCAAATCTATGAATTAGCCCATGAACTTGGTGTTGATGAAGTAAAATTAAAAACTGCACAAATTTATAATTATGAAAAGGGTTCCCCTTTAATCCCCGATAATCCAAAATATAGTCGATACAAAATATTGACTAATGGCATTTACGCCATTAAAAATAAGTTGCTGAACCAATGTTGGAAAATGTGGCATAGTTGTGTAATAACTTGGGATGGCAGAGTGGTGCCGTGTTGTTTTGATAAGGACGCTTCTCATCAGTTAGGAAATCTAAATCAAGAATCTTTTAAGAATATCTGGAATGGAAAAATATACGAAGATTTTAGAAATAAACTTTTAAAATCAAGAAGCGAAATCGATATTTGCACGAATTGTACTGAAGGCACTAAAGTTTGGACAGAAGAGTGAAACAATAAAGCAAATCCCATAGACGTTTTACTGTAACTGATTTAAAATTATTACATATTGGTCGAATTTGTATTAAAATACTTTAAAATTTCATTTTAATAGTTGAATTTAGTGTTTGGTAAAGTTATATTTACCAATTATTTATATATTGCATTGATATATAAGTGATTAAACAGTGTTTATTAAACGAATACAATAACAGGTTATGAAAAAGTTTGTGTTTAGAGTCCAACATGCCATGCTTGCTGTAGCAGTATCTTTACTGTTCGCGTGCGGAAGCAGCAATCCGACAGCCAAAGGTCCGGGTGTATTAAGTACCACTACAGGTTTAGAATATAATAGCGAAGAAGGCTTTCAGGTGGCTGAATTTCGCGGTCAGCCTGATGGTCCAAATTTAGTTTACATAGAGGGTGGAAGAACCGTTTTGGGTTCGTTTGAAGAAGACATCCTTCATACAAGAGACAATATCGAAAGAACAGTTACCGTCTCTTCATTCTACATGGATGAAACTGAAGTTGCTAACATTCACTGGCTAGAATTTTTACATTATGTAAAATTAGATTCTACAAGAGATTACTATGAGTCTGTATTGCCAGACACTACAGTATGGTCTAAAGACTTAGCTTACAACGATCCGTATCGAGAACATTATTTAAGATATCCAGGTTTCCGATACTATCCTGTGGTGGGAGTTAGCTGGGAACAGGCTAATGAATATGCTAAATGGCGTTCAATAATGGTTAACTACAAACTAGCTGAAGAGGCAGGAATTGAAGTTCCAGCAGAATCAGGTGGCCGTATTCCATTAGAAACTGGTGTAGTATTACCAGAATATAGATTACCTACTGAAGCAGAATGGGAATATGCAGCAACTGCAATGATTGGTACTCAATGGGTTGATGAGGTTCAACTTTACAAAAGAATTTATCCCTGGGATGGACATTCTTTGAGAAATCCTTATGGAAAAGAAATGGGTTATTTCCTAGCAAACTTTAAGAGGGGTCGTGGTGATTACGGTGGTATTGCTGGTAAATTAAATGATGGTGCATTTGTAACCGATTACATTTACAACTTCCCTCCTAACGATTATGGTCTTTACAATATGGCTGGAAATGTAAACGAATGGGTTTGGGATTTATATCGTCCTCTCTCATTCCAAGATTTTGAAGATCTAAATCCTGTTCGAAGAGATGGAACATTGGATCCTCAAGATAAATATGTAAATGGAGCAAACGATCCTAATATTATTAATTCTTTAATCAATGACAATATTAGAGTTTATAAAGGTGGATCTTGGGCAGACGTTGCTTATTGGTTATCCCCAGGAACTAGAAGATTTATTGAGCAAGATTCATCCACATCAACTATTGGTTTCCGTTGTGCGATGATTAGAGCAGGTGGAAATAAATAGAAATATTATATTCGTTTAAATAACAAAAGGGCTATCTAAAATTCAAATTAGATAGCCTTTTTTATTGTCTTTTGGCCAAAACAACTAACCCCCACAGCCTAAAAATTTTTTGAGGTCCGTATCTTCTGGAATAATGCCATTTCTTTCCTCCTCCTCTTGGCTATCATCTTTTTTTGAGAATTTTTTATTTTCTTTTAATGGTTTAAATTTTTCCTTAACGAGATCTTTACTTTGTTCTTTTTTTGCCATATTACATTAACGATTTCTAAAATGGATAAGTTTAAGTGGGAGATTAACCATGTACAAAAATCATTTTTTTGTCCTTTTCCTACCTTTTCGTATCTTTTGATTTTTATAGAACACTGGATATAATAAAAGCACTTAAGTTTTATCTATAAATCACTAATTTTAGATAGTAAGTAATCATGGGTGCTTTTACAACTATTATTAATACTGGATTAAAATGCTCAAGAAAAGAATTTTTGTAGGTCTCTCCATTAGTCTATTGCAAGTTTTATTGTTTTATGGAGTTTATCAATTACTTTTTTTGTTTGAGCCCTTTTTCAACGAAGCCACGAAACGTACTGTATTTGAAAACCTATTTTTAAATTGGTTTTTCAATGACTATGTCTTAGTATTTGCATTGCTCATCATATTACAAAATACACTAATAATTATTACTTGGAGAAAAAAATGGACGCTTGGACTGAGGGTTATAACAAGCATTTTGCATGCTTTATTCTGGATTCAGAATATGGATGCTCTTTATCTTGAATCTATTATACTAGGAATTACTGGTGTTATATTAATTTGGCTAGGACCTGCGCTAGAAACATTTTTGATCACTTCATTTGGAATTGAACACCCCTATAGAGAACGAGATTATTTTGAAGATTTAGATAAGAAAAAATAATTTAGTTGGTCATTTCTTTATATTGCATATTATGGAGCTGATGATAAAACCCTTCTTGATCTAAAAGTTCCTGATGCGTTCCTGTTTCCATTATTTCTCCTTTATCAAGAACAATAATTTTATCCGCTTCTTGAATAGTGGAAAGCCTATGTGCTATCACAATACTTGTACGACCTTTCATCATTTTTTCAATTGCATTTTGAATTAGCTGTTCCGTTTCTGTATCTACTGAGGAAGTAGCTTCATCTAAAACAATAATCTTTGGATTATAAACCACTGCTCTAACGAAAGAGATTAATTGTCGCTGACCTACTGAAAGCGTTGCTCCTCTTTCCATCACATTATAATCATATCCACCAGGTAAACGCTCTATAAATTTTCTTGCTCCTACTAGATCTGCTGCATCCTTTACTTGCTGCAAACTTATATTTGGATTACCCAGCGTGATATTATAAAAAATTGTATCTGAAAATAGAAAAACATCTTGCAGAACCACACCTATATTTTGCCGTAAAGCATACAGATCATATTCTTTTATATCTCGCCCATCAAGTGTTATTTCTCCTTTTTGAATATCGTAAAACCGACTTAAAAGATTAATTACTGATGATTTTCCTGCGCCAGTAGCTCCTACCAAAGCTACAGACTGTCCTTCTTCTACAGAAAAAGAAATATCTTTCAATACAACATCTCCTTCGTTATAAGCGAATTCTATATTCTGAAACGAAATATTTCCTTTAATCTGTTCAGGTTTATAATCTCCATTATTGGGTATATTTTCTTTATTATCCAATAAATTTAGGATTCGGGAAGAACTTACAATACCCATTTGCAAAGTATTAAAGCGATCGGCAATCAATCTAATTGGCCTAAAAAACATTTGGATATAAAGGATGAATGCAATTAACATTCCTAAGGTTATACCTGATTCCGCCTCATTTACAACACCCTTTGCACCATACCAAACCAATAAACCTATTCCAGTCGCCTGAATTACTTCCGCAACTGGAAAGTAAATTGAATAATATAAAACCGACCGAATGTTGGATCTTCTATGTTCGTTATTAATGTTTTTGAATGCCTCATATTCTCTTTTCTCAGCTGTAAAAATTTGAACGATAGACATTCCTGTCACATGCTCTTGCACAAATGAGTTTAGATTAGAAACTGCATTTCTTACTTCATTAAAGGCTACTTTTACCTTCTCCTTAAAAACATAAGTGCTTATAAAAAGCAATGGAAGCGTTGCTAAAGAAACCAAAGTAAGTTTCCAACTCATGGCAAACATCATCCCCAGTATAAATAAAATTTGTAGAATATCTCCAATCATGGCAGCTAGTCCCTGACTAAAAACATCGGAAAGGGATTCCACATCAGAGACATTTCTAGTTACTAATCTTCCGATAGGCGTTTTATCAAAAAACTTCAGCCTTAAGTTTAATAAATGTCGATACAATTTTATCCGGATATCACGAATGATATATTGCCCTAGCCAACCTGAAAGATACGTATGACCGTATTGCACTATTGCTTGAAGAACTAATAGACCCACTAAAATGATGGTCATATTTATCAACCCTTGAAAGTCGCCTTCCGCAATTTGATTATCTATTGCTTTTTGAATAACAAAAGGTCTTGCAGGAGCTAAAACCGCTAATGTAACTGTTAGAAAAACTAAGAAATAGAAACGACCTTGATAGGGCTTTACAAATTTGTACAAGCGTTTTAGCACGCTGGTATCAATTATATTTCCGCTTTTAATATCCTCTTTCTTCACTTCCTGCTTTTATAAATAAATATTATCTGGATAACGTACTTCGGTTAAAAATAATCCTTGAGCCGGAACAGATCTGCCAGCCGCATTTCTATCCTTTGATTTTATGATATTTTCAAAATCCTCTATACTAATTTTGTTTTGCCCAACATCCAGCAATGTTCCCACAATGGCTCTTACCATACCACGTAAAAATCGGTTGGCTTTAATGTGGAAAACCATAGAAACATCCTCTTGTTTCCAATAGGCTTCAAATATATCACAATTGAATGTATAAACATCAGTTTTCACTTTACTAAAACATTCAAAGTCTTTATAATTCAAGAGTTTTTCTGCTGCTTCATTCATTTTCACTAATGATAATTCCTGCGTGAAAAAATATGCCTGGTCTATTGCAAAAGGATTTTTCTCGATGGTAATATGATATTGATAAGCTCTACTAAAGGCATCAAATCGAGAATGTGCTTCGCTTTGTACTTTTCTGACTTGCTTTAATGCTATGTCATGAGGCAACATTTTATTGGCTTTATATATTAATTGTTCAGCTTCCACCAGATTCGAAAAATCAACATGAAAAACCTGCGCAGTCGCATGAACTCCACTATCCGTTCTGCCACTTCCAACAATTTCCACAGTATGATTTAAGATGGTAGAGAATACCTCTTCTACTTTCTGCTGAACTCCCATGGCATTGGGCTGTTTTTGCCACCCATGATAGTTAGTTCCTTTATATGCTATGGTGAAAAAATATCTCATGTAAATTGGAAAGCAAATTTAAGGGAATTTATAGGAGAGAAATAGCTTTTTAGAATTCTATATGTACAAGTGCTAAAATTTAATTGATTACTATTCACTTTTGAGAATACACATTCAAAGTAAAAGAACTGAGAAAAAGCATTTCTATTTATCTTGAAATTAAATTTTTAAGTCCATGAACACTAAAATTGCCATTTTGAGAGGGATAAATGTTGGGGGTAAAAGGAAAATTCTCATGGCTGATTTAAAAGAGCTAATGGGAAACTTGGATTACCACAATATTCAAACTTATATTCAAAGTGGGAATGTTATCTTCAATACGGTGGAAAAACTTCCTAATAAAGAAATAGGTGAGAACATTGAGAAAGCTATTTTGAAACAATTCGATTTGGAAGTTCCTGTAATAGTAATGTCATTAGAAGAAATAAAAAATGCTATTGCAAAAAACCCCTTTTATAAAGCTGATGCTGATATAAACAAATTACATCTTACCTTTTTAAACGAAGTGCCTGATCAAGATAAACGAGTGCATATTGAATCTTTGGATTATGCACCTGATCAATTTAAAATCATAGGTCAAAATGCTTTTATTTATTGCGAAGATAGTTACCATAAATCTAAATTGACCAATGATTTCTTTGAAAAGAAACTGAAAGTAAAAGCTACAACAAGAAATTGGAAAACAGTTTTGAAGCTTTGCGAATTAAGTAAATAAGATAATTATTAAGAATCGCTTTAATTCAAATATCAATTAATTTATAATCTCCACTTCGCGCCCAAATAGAAGTTTCTACCTGGTGCTGGCTGATAAAATCTTCCCCCGAAGGCATTTAGATCATTACCCAAACTGTAGGTAGTATTGAAAATATTCTCCATTCCGCCAAAGAAATTAATTTTTAAGGAGCCTGGTACTTCAAAATCAATATTAGCATTTAATAAATGATATGGGTCAGCAAATATTTCATTGTCATCAGTCAAGGGAGTTTCACTTACAAATCGATAGTGAAGATTTAAATTCAGTCTTTTAGTCATTGCTAAGTTTAATGTCTGGTTAAACGTATGCTGCGGAACCCCGGTTATCAGGTTTCCAGAATAATCCTCCCCTTCTTTTTGATAATCATCAAAAATAAATTGGTAGAAATTATAGCTTGTTCGGCTGTTAATTTGATTGACAAATCCCTGCTGATTATTATACCAGTTCGCATTCAATCCCCATTCGGTCCCTATTTGATTGGTGGCACCCGCATTTTGAAAAAGCACTACCCCATCTTCATTGGTATAAGTTGTGATGGTTTCCCTTAAGGCGGAATAAAAAAAGGTAGCATCCAACTGCACTCTTTTTCCATAATATTTATGACCCATTTCATAAGTCCTACCTTTTTCGGCTTGCAGATTTCTATTGATACTGCCTTCATTAGTTCTGATTTCATCTAAGGTTGGGCTGGAAAAACCTTCGCTTAAGGAAGCGAATGTCATATTGCTTTCCGACCATTGATATTTTAAGGCAACCCTGGGAATCAATTCATTATCAAAATCTCTATTGAACTCAAAAGGTTCTGCAAAAGCATTTACTCTTCTGTTCACATCATATTCCAATAAATTACTGCTTAGACCTAGAGTCAATTGCCATTTTTGAAAACCGACTTGAGTTTGCAGGAAGAATAGTTTTCTGTCAATTTTCAAGATATCAGCAAAGCGAATCGTGTCTTTTTGTCCGTCAACATTCCCATAATTATTAGCGGAGTTATTGGCGTATTGCCATTCCAAACCAGCATCCCACTGCCAGTCTACATTTTGCAAATTCATGTCATAAGTCCATTGATGGCGCAAGGCAATTTCTCTGTTTTGGTCTTCTTTATAATCCAAAATAAAAGGGTTTTCAAACTCGGTATAAGTTCCTGCGATATGTGTGCTTTGGCTTAAGTTTTCTCCAAAAAAACTAGTATAGCCCACTCCATAAAAAAGAGTTCTTTGATCAATTGATGAATTTTGGGGTGCACTTCCAGCACGGGCTTGTGTTGGATCTTCCGCAAATTGCTCTGCATTTAATCCCCCAGGGATTTCATAAAACAAATCATTATATAAAACATGGAAATCCAATTGATGATTTTCATTAATTTGATAACGAGAAGAAAGCTGGTAATTCTGTCTGTCCAACTCATTATGATTTCTGTATCCATCGTTTTGCTGATGATCCACCGCATAAAAAGTTGTCCATTTTCCTGATTCAACTTGGCCTTTAATTCCAGCATTCAATTGATTGAAGCTTCCGCCTGATAGTTGAATTTGTAATGGGCTTTCCTGTTGGGAAGGAAAATTGCTGATTTGCATTACGCCACCCAATCCTGCGCCAAACAAACTTCCTGCAGGACCTTTAACCACTTCCAACTCTTGCATTTGCGTATTGCTCAATAAATTTAAGGCTGTTGAGCCATTCGCTTCCGTAAAAGGCAAGCCATTCCAATACACTTTCACATCTCGCACTCCGAAAGGCGAGCGAATCGAACTTCCTCTAATGCTTACTCTATAACTGGCAATGGCCCTTTGTTCTAGATTAACTCCAGGCAATGTGTTCCATGCCATGACAGGATTAAGAGGAGAGAATCTATCTAATTCCTTAGAACTTAAATAGGCAATTGGTGCAGATTGTTTATTGATTTGTTCTCCTTTATTGAAACCGGTAACGGTCACCACATCAAGTATGGAGTCATTTTCAATTTCTTGAGACCAGAGAGGATTTGAAAAAATAAAGAAAATTATAGTGAGAGGTAAAAATAAGCGCATAAATTCTATAAGTTGTGACTCTTAGATTTGTAACTATAAAAATTAAGGAGAGTTGCTCTAATTTACCAACTTCCTCCAGCACCACCACCACCGGTCATACCGCCACCGAAGCCTCCAAAACCACCTCCGCCTGAGTTGAAGTCACCAAAAGAACCACCATGGCTTCTTCCACCACCGCCCATTAGCATCATCATGGTGAGCATTCCCATGCCTCCACCACCCATGTGGTGATTTCTCACTCTTCTAATTCGGGATATAATGGTTATGATGATAAAAAAGAAAAATAGAAATGCGCCTAATCCAATTCCTTTACCTGCATCATTACTTGCTATTTTATCTGCTGTATATTTCCCAGCGGCCAAATCAAAAATTATAGTAGTGGCCTCATCCAAACCTTTGTAATAATTGCCGTTTCTGAAAGCAGGTTTCATATATTCATTGATGATGGTGCTGGCTGCTCCATCAGGAACTACACTTTCCAGACCATAGCCCGTATTAATAAACATTTCTTTGTCTTGCATGGCAACGGTTATCAATAATCCGTTGTCCTTATCGGCCTGACCGATTTTCCATTTATCAAAAACTTCCACACCAAACTGATTTGGTTCATATTGACCGTAAGTGGGCACGATTAAAATCACAACTTGAGTTGAGGTACTGTCATTATAAGCTACTAGCTTTTGTTCTAATTGCTGTTGCTCGCTTGCTGTTAAGGTCTGTGTTAAATCATTTACAAGCTTAGGAGGATTAGGTCTAGAAGGGATTTCATCCTGTGCAAAAAGACTCGTAGCTAAAAACAATGCTATGATGGATAAGTATATAGTTTTCATGTGTATTAGTTTTTTTTCAATGGTCACAACTTGTCCCGTATTCATCGGGATGGAATTCAATAAATTTTATTCATCCTCGGTAAAACATATTGAGGATTCTAAAATTTATGCTCATTTCATGGTATATATTTACTGTATTTCAAAGCTCTAAGTTACGATTCAATCATCGTTTTAGAGAATATTTTACTGAAATTTAAAGATTGTATTTTTAGTACAATCCTAAATTTATTAGTATTTTTGTCTTTGTGAATTCTAATCAAAATATCAAAGGCAGGGGAGCCCAACAACATCTTTCCAATTCATTTTCCAAACAAGAATACACAACGGAATGGGATGAAGGGGTGGATGAATATACTCATTTGGATAAACCTACTACTCAAATATTTTACGAACATCCGAAAAAAATCATTAATAAAGTCAGCAGTCCAGATGTGGGAATGGAATATTCCATAAATCCTTATCAGGGATGTGAGCACGGTTGTGTGTATTGTTATGCCCGAAACTCACACGAATATTGGGGTTGGGATGCAGGTTTGGATTTCGAATCAAAAATCATTGTCAAAAAGAATGCTGCTGAATTACTCGAAAAAGAACTTCTGAATCCTAAATGGAAGGTAAAACCCATTGTGCTTTCTGGCAATACGGATTGCTACCAACCTCTGGAAAGAAAGCTAAGAATTACCAGAAGTTTACTGAAAGTAATGGCAAAATATCGCCATCCTGTAGGAATCATTACCAAAAACACTGGCTTTTTAGAGGATTTGGATGTTCTGGAAGATTTGGCAAAGGACAATTTAGTTCGGGTCATTTTATCAATCACCAGTTTAGATGAAAAGCTAAGGTCCGTTTTGGAGCCAAGAACAGCTTCCTCTATTAAAAAACTAGAAGCCATAAAGATTTTAAGTGAAAAAGGAATTCCAGTTTCCATAATGAATGCGCCTATTATTCCAGGATTAAACCATAGTGAGATTCCTGAAATCATAAAACGAGCAGCTGAAAATGGAGCTACGGATGCTGGCTATACCGTTGTTCGATTGAATGGCAGGATAGCGGAAATTTTCAAAAAATGGCTGGAGAATTATTTTCCTGACAGATGTGAAAAAGTTTGGCATCAAATTCAAAATCTCCATGAAGGGAAGGTAAATGATTCCAATTGGGGACACAGAATGAAAGGGCAAGGAGCTGAAGCAAACATGATTAACCAGCTATTTCATATGGCCAAGAAAAAATATATGAAGGGTGGTGAAAAAATTCATTTGAATACTTCCGCTTTCAGAAGGGGTGGCGCCTATCCATTATTTTAGGCCTATGCATCTTCTATTGAATCAGATTTTAGTAAATTTGAATTATGACATTATTGAAATCTACTTTTTTATTCTTTTTAATCATACTACCCTCGCTTGTATTATCTCAAACTACTAATGTTGAGTTTCAAGTAAACATGAATGAGCAAATCACGCAGGGAATTTTTGACCCTAATTCTGATTTTGTTGATATCGCAGGCTCATTTAATGATTGGGGAGCCTCCGCATTAGTCTTAAGTGATGATGATAGTGATGGAATTTATATTGCAACAGAAACTTTTACTGTTGGTCAGCAAATTGAATTGAAAGCCAGGATTAATGGAAGCTGGGATGGAACCGAGGAATTTCCAAATGGTGGTTCAAACCGTTCTTTCACCATTGCTGAAAATGATGTCATAGAATTTTGGTATAATGACGAAGTTCCTAATGATGTTCTTCAAGTAAACATAAGCACTTCTTCAAATTTTGCAATTCAAGGAGAAGCTATTCAATTCACCGATTTATCCAACGGCAACCCTACTTCATGGGAATGGAGTTTTATTGGCGGGACACCCGCTTCTAGCACAGAACAGAATCCCGTAATCAGCTATGCCAATGAGGGGAGTTTTGATGTTAGCCTGAGTATTCAAAATGCCGATGGGGAAATCGAAACTAAGATTTTTGAAAATTTTATTACCATAGGAAATACCGATACTTATTGGTGGAATGAGGCAGTATTCTATGAAATATTTGTCCGTAGTTTTTATGATTCTGATGGAGATGGAATTGGTGATTTCCAAGGATTAATTGAAAAACTGGATTACCTAAATGATGGAAATCCCGCAACGCATCATGATTTGGGCGTAAATGGTATTTGGTTAATGCCTATCCATCAATCGCCCAGTTATCATGGTTATGATGTGACGGATTACAGAGAAATCGAAAGCGATTATGGCACCAATGAAGATTTTAAGGAATTCATAGCTGCAGCTCATGAGCGCGGCATAAAAGTAATTATCGATTATGTAATGAATCATAGTTCCAGCGAACACCAATGGTTTCGAGATTCTAAAAACCCAACTCATGAAAAAAGAGATTGGTACCTTTGGTCAGATAATAATCCAGGTGGAAGTGGTCCTTGGGGTCAAAATGTTTGGCACCAAAGCAATGGTGATTATTATTACGGACTCTTTTGGGGCGGAATGCCAGATATAAATTATGAAACTCCAGGCGTGAAAGAGGAGATGTTCGATATTTCTACTTTCTGGTTAGAGGAAATGAATGTTGATGGGTTCAGATTGGATGCGGTAAAATATATTTATGAAACGGAAGAAGGCTTAGAAGATGTTCCTGAAACTTTCCAGTTTTGGAAAGATTTCCGCGCTCACTATAAATCCATAAATCCCAATTCGTTTTCCGTTGGGGAAGCATGGTCTTCCACCGATAAAGCAAGAGAATATGTGGGAAATGATGGCTTGGATTATGTTTTTGAATTTGACCTTGCGGGAAATATTATTGCAGCCGTCAATAATGGAAATGCTGACGGCTTAGTTGCAAAATCACAGGAAGTGATGGGTAGCTATCCATATTTGCAGTTTGGCACCTTCTTGACCAATCATGATATGGATAGAGTGATGAATGTTCTGAACAGTGACCAAGCCAAAGCCAAGCAAGCGGCAGAATTGCTCTTGACTTTACCAGGAATTCCTTATCTCTATTATGGAGAAGAAATCGGGATGTTAGGTCAAAAGCCTGATGAAGATATAAGATTACCGATGCAATGGAGCGATGCTTCAAATGCCGGATTCACCACTGGTAGTCCTTGGCGTGCACCAAAACCAGATTATCAAGAAAAGAATATAGCTGACCAACAAACAGAACCTCAATCTCTTTGGACAGCCTATCAAGAAGTAATTTCAACGAGAAATACACAAAAAGCATTAAGAACAGGGAATTACCGCACTATTCCTTCCTCTGATAATTCAATATTTAGCTTTATCAGACAAGAAAATGAAGCGCAAATTATTGTAGCTGCCAATTTAACAAATGCTGTAAAAAACAACGTCTCATTAAATTTATCAAGCTCTAATTTAATTCCCGGAAATTATCAATTGGTAGATTTACTCAGCGGAAATCAAGTGAGTTTGACTATCCGTTCTGCTGGAGGCTTTAATTTGGAAATTCCAGAAATGGAAACTCATGCAACCCATATTTATAAGCTGATGACAGCTGAACAAACCACCACATCGGTTGAATTAATGGTGGATATGAATGAATTAATCGAGCAAGAAGGCTTCAATACAGATTCAGAATCCGTTATCTTAATTTCAAGCGAAAATGCGATGGGTACGGAAGAACAAACATTAAATGATGAAGATGGTGATGGAATATACACGCTTGCTTTAGCAGATATCACTATTGGTTTAGCCATTGAATTCAAATTTGGAATTAATGATGTGGAAAATGGAAGAGAAGAATTTCCAAACAGTGATAAAATTCGTACTTACCGAGTTAAAGAAGGCGAGAATCAAGTTTTGAATAATTATAATCAATTAGCTTCAAAAGTCACGGCTCTAGATGAAAAGTTCGACCATAAATCTTCAATAAAAGTATATCCGAATCCTGCACAGAATTACATTAATATAGGGATGGATAATTCTGACTTCTCAGGAGCACTCTATAAAATTATTGATTTAAAAGGCTTAGTTAAATCAAGTGGAAAACTTGATTCTGACTCCAATCAAATTCTCATTAGTGACTTAGCTTCTGGACTATACTTTATTCAATTTACTTCGGGCAATGAGATTACAACTGAACGATTTATAATAAAAAAATAATTTTTATTATAATTAATATTAGGCCAAATTAAATTTATGCTGTTATAGCAACTGAAATTCTTGGTTATTTGTAAGTTTTAAATTGATCCGATTAATGATTTTGTTGAGTTGCTCTCGATCCAAATTATCATCAAATTGTTCTTCACAACACTTTATGCTACTCCTTAAAAAATTGTAGATTTCTTTAAAATATAATTTCTTTTCATAATCAACTTCTAGCATTTTCTCCAAGCTTGCTAATATTTGTAACATTACTAGAACATCTCCTTTTCCATAATTTCTTATTGGAGTAAAATTTTGAAAAAGTATATCTTCAAAAGTTATAGGCTTTAAGTAAACAGAAATATTATCATCCTTATCTTTTATGTAAACTTGTTGCTCTATGAGTATAAGTTGAATAAATAATTCAGATAATAAATCAATAGCTCTAATGGCTATACCTGGATCATTTATACCTGTGCTTAATGCTTTCACGGCTATTTCAGATATTTGACCAAAGCCAAAAGAAAAATGATCGCTAATATGCTCTTCCGTGTAGAGCGTAAAACAAGCCAGCAGTTCTTTATTTTGTTTCTTATCTAATTCTTTGTCTGTAAGGGCATAAGGATAATGTTCCACTAAATAGGTTCCTGTTTTAATTTGCATCTTCACTCTTACTTCATTTTTTTGACAAAAAGCTGCTAAACTTTTATATGAGATTCTTTTAAGAAAGCCTGATTTGTTTGCTTTTTGTTTAAACCAACCTTCAAAATTAGGCTTTGGATCAAATTGCGATTTTCTCTTTTTATCATCTTTTATGTCAAATTCTTTAATCGTGTTATAAGTACTTTTTTTAAGCTCATTCAATATATTATCCACCTGAATTTTTTCAGAGATAGAGTGTATAAAATAGACGAAAAGACCTAAGCAACTAATTGACAATATCATGCTGATTAAAATCCCTAAGGAAGGAACTTGAAATTCTCTATCAGGTGCATCAATATTAACAATCAGTAGTAAGCTAAAGATAATAGTACCTAAGTAGACCCCTAAAACTATTTGATGGAAGCGATTGGAAATCAAGCCAGGCAGCACTCTTGGAGATAATGTAGCCGTTGCTCTATTGAGCACTACCATCACCATGGAAAAGCTAAATACCATTAATGAGATTATACTACCGACAATGGTCCCAAGAATTAGCCTGGCATTTTCTGAGTTGTTTACTAAATAGATTGATAGTTTCTCTTTTAAGCCAATAAGATATTCGGAATATTCGACTTGGATGATAATCAAGGATATAATCAGAAATAAAATGGATAGGAGCGTTGG
Organism: Marivirga sp.; assembly: GCF_035704835.1. GTDB lineage: Bacteria > Bacteroidota > Bacteroidia > Cytophagales > Cyclobacteriaceae > Marivirga. The sequence goes on from NZ_DASSWQ010000053.1 coordinate 29,503, forward strand.
GTAAAATGCTATGCTATTAATTATTCTTAGATATAGCTTTTGAAAATCTGCTATCCACTCTTTCATAACTTTCTATTATTAAAATCCATCATTGAATCAAAGTTTTTGATACTAATCGGAATCGGATTGTTTTCTTGGTAAATTTTAAGTTCGAATATATCTGCAGGCATACCGAATCCTTTAGCTATAAGAGCTTCCACAACTGCTTGCATCACCTTACTTTTCAGTTCATATATTGATCCAAGAAAATCATGGGTATTAATCCAAAAAAATATTTTGAGATTGATGGTACTGGAAGCAAACTTTTCAATGGTTACGAAAGGATTTAAACTTTCTCCTGAAGTGATATTTTCTTGTGCATTTAGGGTAGTAAGTATTAGTTTAGTTGCCTCATTAATATTTATATTATAATCCATACCAATTACAAATTCGTGGCGCATCAATCCATCTTTAGTATAATTAGTCAATGGATTTTTGATTAATAAAGCATTAGGTACGTAAATATCGCGGCCATCAAAAGTGCGAATATGCGTATTCCGTAGCGTCATTTCCTTCACTCTGCCAACTAAAGTGTTTATTTCGATAATATCACCACTGCTAAAAGGCCTGCTAAATGCCAAAAAGAAACCGGCAAGAAAATTTTCACCCAGATCTTTAAAAGCAAATCCTAAGATTAAGGCAGAAACCCCTGCACCAGCAAGTAGGCCGCCGGCAGCACTTCCCAAGCCCACTTGTTTTAGGAAAACTACTATTCCTATAATAGAAAATATGAGTAATACAGCCCTGCCTATAAACACCAGAAGTATTCTGTCCTGCACTTTTTTCTTAAGCCGATTTTCAATTAACTTCCTTATAAAAACCCCAATAAAGATGAAGAACAACAATAAGACAAAGCCTAAAGTGATTTCAGGGGTCCTCTCAAGGATGTTTTCCCAATAAGACTGAAAAGTGGAGATGAATCTTTCTTTCATATATTAGAAGTAACGAGGGTTAAAGTTAAAACCTACATAAAGCTTTAAAAAATGTAAATCCAAACCATCTAAGCTTAGAATGTTAATTCCTTAAAAGATATTTATTCAATGGTTAAAATAATTTTCCCTATATGCTCGCTGCTTTCCATTAGCATATGAGCTTTGGAAGCTTCTACCAATGGAAAGGTTTTATAAATAATAGGCTTAATCTCTCCTGTTTCAATTTTTGGCCAGATGTGCCTTTTGAGGTTTTCAGCGATAGCTCCTTTAAATTCAGGAGAGCGGGCTCTCAAAGTAGACCCTGTAATGGTCAGTCTTTTCACCATCACTCTTTTCATATTGATGGTAGATTCTGGATCCTTCATAGCATTTATGATTACCAATCTGCCATCAGGATTCAATATGTTGATGTTTTTGGCGGTGTAATCTCCTCCAACCATATCCAAAATGACATCTACTCCTTCATTCCTTTCTTTCAGATATTCTTCAAAATCCTGAGTTTTATAATTGATTGCCAAATCAGCGCCTAACTTTTTAGTAAAATCGCATTTTTCCTGTGTTCCTGCCGTTATAAAAACTTTCCCCCCCATGCTTTTCACCATTTGAATTGCTGTTACGCCAATCCCTGAAGATCCTCCATGCACCAAAAAATTTTCTCCTTTTCGAAATTGTCCTCGGTCAAATACATTAGACCAAACAGTAAAAAATGTTTCAGGAAGAGAGGCTCCTTCTACAAAACTCAATCCTTGGGGAATTGGCAAACATTGTGTTGCAGGGGCAACTGCTTCAGAAGCATAACCTCCTCCTGCCACCAGGGCACAAACCCTATCTCCAATTTTCCATTGCTTTACATTTGTTCCAATCTCTTTTATAATACCTGCCACTTCCAATCCTGGAATATCATCAGGTGCTCCTTCTGGAGCAGGATAGCCGCCCATTCTTTGGAACACATCAGGCCTATTAACACCTGCCGCTTTCACTTCTATTAAAACTTCATTTGCATTTGGCTTAGGACTTTCCCTTTCTTCTAATTCAAGCACTTCTGGCCCTCCTGGATTTTTGATGATTATTGCTTTCATAGCTGAATAGTGTGTGGTTAGTATGGAATAGTAAGATTTTATTAACGAGTATTAAGCTATAAGTTTTAGGTATTAAGCTAAAGTATAAGATAAGAAGTACAAATTACTAGGAAAATATCCGCTTATATTTAAAGATATATTAAGCTTATTTCGAACAGCTTCTAGTCTGGTCTAAAATACCGACTTTAACCTCTCGACTCAAAAACCTGCAAACTTGTCCACCTAAAAAGGATACCCTATCCCGAAATTCCAGTTGATGTTTTCTTGTCTCCAGTTTTTGCTCCCTAATTCGAAACTGTCTTGCCATTCGAAACCGTCTTCACCGGGCTTGCGTACTTTTGCTGCTACATCCAAACGGACTACAAAAAAATCAATATCGACTCTTAAACCAACACCTGTTCCAATTGCCATTTCATTAATCCAATTAGAAGTGAATTTACCGTTTCTACTATCAGAATTTCTAAGCCATACATTTCCTGCATCCGTGAAAACAGCCCCTTTCAAAAAGGAAATTAGAGGAAAACGATATTCTAAGTTGGCTTCTAATTTTATATCGCCTGCTTGATCAAAAAAGCTTGTCCCATCAGGTTGCCCTTCCGGTTGATAACTACCAGGCCCTAAGCTCCTAATACGGAAAGCTCTAACTGAGTTGGGGCCACCAGAAAAATATTGCTTGGAATATGGAAGACTTACAGAATTGCCATAAGGCAAACCAATTCCCATAAAAATACGACTGACCAATCGGCTTTCTTTTCCAATATCTTGATAATTCCGAAGGTCAAAATCAAATCGTGAAAATTGGGCATAACTTTGTCCCCAGAATTTCTTGTTTTCGCCTGTCACCCCTCCTATATTTTGAGCCAAAGCCAAAGCATTTCCTGCAAAATCAGCATTAAAAGAAAAGAAAAAACGATTTCTTTTTATATTTCTCACTAGTTGACTCCATTGAAAACTATAAGACAAGCCAGGAATAAATTGCTGCTCAAAACTTCGGGCTAGAAAAGGATTTCCTGCCAACAGAATTTCGAATGCTTCACTTTTATTTCTGATATTGATATAGTTGATGGATATAGGATTTAAGTTGTGAGATACAAAAATATTGGGATTCCATTCGAAACCATAAACCGCCAAAAAGGAGTTAAGGTTAAACCACTGAGATCGGCTTAGCAAATCATAAGATAATTTGAATTTTGTCTTAGGAATGGAATAACGGAATTTCTCTTCTATAGAAAATGGCGTAACCATTCTAGGAACAATCAGCTCTGCCGCTACTCCAGTCTCAATACTGTTTAAACCAGTAGAAATATTACCGCTATTGAGTTGGGCTTCATAGCCAATTTTAGTTGATATACTTAAAGCCTCTCCCCCTTTAAATAAGTTTCTATTTAAATATTCAAAACTTAAGGCAGGCCCAACAAAATTATTAGATTTACTGACCATTTGCAGTTCAGATCGAAAGGAGCGTTTGCTTAAAGGAGATAAATAAATATTAGCTGTTAATTGCCCCCTACCATTTTCAAGCGTACTATCCTCAACATATCGAATGTTCACAAAGCGATATGTTTTCAGCGAATTTAGCCTTTTGTTGGTGTAGCTTTCATTTTCAGGATTGAAGAATTCACCTTCCTGCATAAATAAATAAGGATAAAGTCGGTCGGGACGGAAAAATTTTTCGGATTGAATAAATTCCACTTCATTTAAAACAGTGGTATCCAAAGCTTCACCTCCCTCAGAAGTACCCAGCGAATATTTTGGAAACACATGAATTTCTTTGATTACAAAAGGTACCAAAGCAAGTTCAGAGGCATTATCTTTTATTGAAATCTGCAATATGGCCTGATTATCCTCTTCAGTGCTTAGGGTGTCTGCTATAAAAATCAGGTTATTGGAAGTGAAATAATAATATCCTTGTTTTTTTAAGTATTCAGCTATTTTTGTTCTTGTTGAAGTTAATTTTTCAAGGGAAAATGGTTCTCCTTTTTTTATCGGGTTTTCAGTATCCAAATAATCCAGAATTAGGCTATCAACTTTAAATTCACCTACTTTTTCGTAATGAGTAGAATCTATGTGTAGGCGATTACCTGGATCAATTTCAAATTTAATAAATCCCGTATTCTTATTTTCTACCACTTCATGCTTTATATAACTATTGAAATAACCTAAATTTTCCATTCGGTTTTTCATCAATTTTTTAACATTATTCGTATTTACTTTTCCTAGTAAAACAGGTGGCTCTCCAATTTTTTTATTTACCCATTTTGCATAAAAACCTGCCTCGCCACTTTCCACCTTTTGATACGCCCACAGACCTATACGCATCCCGGCTAATTTTTCATTTGGCTTGGGTTTATTTACCTCTTCCAAATCACGAATTAATTCATTTTTGTACTTAATTTTTTCTGCATCCTTAATTTCGAGCTTTCCTCCCAGATACAATCTTTCGCCTTCCGGCAAGTATTTTGTGGTTTTGCAGGAAGAAAAAGCTCCACCCAAAATGCTAATCAAAATGATATGTAGTAAAATCTTTTTCACTCTTTGTCCTCCTCTGTGTTTTGCCACAGCTCATTGAATTTTTCAAATTCTTTGCTGAACTGAATTGAAATTCCTGTAACGACTACCTGTCCATCAATTAAGCCTTCATATTCATTCTTTCGATAGGCTCTCAGTTTAAAGCGACCATCTTCCGTTAATAAATATTCAACCATAATATTTCCAATAATATCGGTTGCTTGTTGTTGTTGGCTCTGCTGACCTTCCAAGTCAACTTGACTACCTACCTCTACTCTAAAACGATCATTAAATAGATTTTTGCTTAAGCTCACATCTAATTGAGTTCGATCTTGGGCTGTGCCACTTTGGTAATCTTCATAAGAATTTAAGTCTAGATTTAAATTAACACCCTTCACATATTGATTACTCAATTTATTAAGTTGATTGCTTAAAATCTGACTTGCACTATTTCTAGCAATAGCCTCTGAGGTTGGTCCTCCACTGCTATTACCGCTTGGAAAAAATTGATTTAAAACCAAAAGAGAAAACACTTGTTTGTTAAGCCGGCTCTCATCTGAATTGATTGATTGTATTTGCTGATAGATATTGCCTCCTAGGGCACCTCGGCTATTTTCAGGCATTTCCAAACCAAAGGAAATCTCAGGTTGACTCAAATTACCATCTACAAAAAGCTGGACTAAAAACGGCAATTTCTGACGATATTGAGTTTGAACTTGTGAGGAAGCAGATGAAATTTGGTCCTCCATTAAAGTATTAACCGGGGTTTCCGTTCGATAGAAAGCAGTAATATCCAACGCGGCCTCATAAGGATCTCCTGACCAACTAATTCTACTACCTGATTCGATTTCAAATCTCCTTTTTACCAAATCATATAAACTTAATTGATAATATCCATTATTTACTTCTACGTTTCCAGTAAGGCTGATGGCTCCGTTTTTTCTCATCGTAAAATTCAAATCCGTATCACCTGACACAGTTAAATAATCACCTCTTTTCTCATCTACTATCACTTTAAATTTTGCGTTTTTATCGGTGTTGATAATTGCATTTAAATCAATTCCATCAATATCTGCAGTCCTCGATAACTCCGACTCGGATGAAGGAATAGTATCAGAAGCTTCATAGGGCTGTTTGAATCTTACGATTCCTTCTTGTTCCACTACATCTACTTGTGTTTCAGGAATCACATAAGTCAAATCAGTTTTTTCATTTAAACCAACTCTAGCTTGCACTTTAGGCTGATCAAGGCTTCCTTTCCACTGGATATTGGCATTGAAGAAGGCTTTACCAAAAAATAAATCACTGTCGTCTTTAGTTGTATTTAACAATTGAAAATTATTCGCTGTCAGACTTAAATCGAATCTTGGATTGAGTAAATCTTGGGTAGTGATTTTTCCATTGAGCTGCATTTTGTTTTTTTGCTCATCTAAAAGAGTGAAATTATTAAGCTTTATTTCCTCACTCTTTAAATTAATTACTTCGTCTGGCAGTTTATAAGTCATGTTAAGATATGGAAAAAAGAGTGAAGCATCTTGAAAATTAAGTCTACCCTCGTAAATAAAATCCTCCGTATTTCCACTGAAATCAAAGTGACCGGCCAAATTACCGCTTGCTTCTTTAATTAAACCATCTGAAAAGCTTGTTAAAAACGAAAGTGAAACACTGTCCATATCTAATTCAAAATCAAATTCGGGGATTTCAGGATTATTATCAAACCATCCTTTACTTCTTATACTTACCTCACCTTTTGAAGAAATATTAAATGCATAGCGGTTTTCAGATTCCTGCTCTGCATTTAGGCTTAAATTACCCACATCTTCATTAAAGACATTTAAGCTGTCAATTTTTAGCGAAGCTGAAAAAGCCATTAGGTTTTCTAGATTTTCCAATTTAATTCCACCTTTTATAATTCCTTCTGCAGGACTTTCCTCTGCATTGATGATGGCAAAAAAGTTTTCAAGTCTAAAATTTTCGAAATTTAATTGAAGGGAATTGATATTATCTTGCATTGCGGTTTTCACTTCAAATAACTGCTTGTTTCGCTCAAAAATCATGTTTTGAACTTGTAGAGTAGCCGTATCAAAATAAATCCTGTTTTCAGGATGCATATTCCACGATTTTCCATTAAGGATTAGGTTTTTAGGTTCCAAAGACCAAAATAGTGAGTCCTGTTTCCGTTCCGCAATGGCATCTACATGGAAAAGACTGTCTGCATCCGCATCTTCTACGAAGAAATTAAAGAGCGATCTTTTAGGGGTAATATCAGCTCTCAATATGGTTGGATAAATGCTGACATCTCCAGAGGTAATCCGCTGAAAATTAGTGTTGACATGGAATTCTTCCTCTGAATTATTAATATTCAGATTTAAGCTGTCTAAGTTGATGTCTTGATAATGAAATTCTGGAATTTTAAGTTGAAAATCAACTATTTCCTCTGCGCTATTGTATTTTCCTTCAGCACTAATAGGTTTAAAACTGATATCCAGAGGAAGAAAATCCATTAAGTTTTGGCTTTCTTTTGCCGATAATGAAAAGGAAAGCTGCATTGGTCTTTCGGTAGTATCTACTTCAAAAATTTTAGCCTTTTGAAGCTTTGAAGCCTCCAAATCTGCCAAAGCGAGTTTATCAAACCCATGATTCATATTTAGTTTGAAGATAATATTTTCCCAATCCAATTGGACATTCGCACTATCTTCGGAATTGTAAGCTTCTAAGGCTAATGGACTAAATGAAATACTTTCTACAGGACTGGTCAGATTAGTTTCTGATAGGTAGACCTTAAAATATTGATTTAAACTATCTAATTCAACATTTATCTTAGCTTTTGTAGATGCCCAAACTGCGCTGTCTGAAATATTGAGTGCCAATAAATCAAGTTTATTGATATCAGCATTAAGATCCATGTTTTGCTGAATGGAATCAATAGTTCCTGTGGCTGACAAATTAAACTCGGCTATGGAATCCGAATAATTACTGCTAAAGTCCAACTGACTTTTCACCAAAGAGGCATACATGTTAATAGTATCTAATGGATTCGCCATATAACTGAAATTCCTTAAACTGATTTCAGCTTGCGTGTTCATTTCTTCGGGCTGTAATCCTTTTCCATTGATGGCGATGTCAACGTCTGCAGTATTGAAACTTAAGCTGTCTTGTAGCCATTTTGCTATTTGTAAATCTGACAATTTGATATCTGCCTGATAGCTTTCGGGTTCATTAGAATTAAAGTTTCCATCGATTTTGATTTGGCTAATATCATCAAGAACGGCTGACAAGTCTGCTTTAATCTTTCCTTTATTATAGCTTCCAGTTCCGCTTAAATTAATTTTTTGAGGGTAATATTCAGGATAACCATTTGGCATGAAATATTGGAAATCAGACACATTGCTTTTCAATTCCAAGGCTTCTATTGAAGCGGTTAAATTTTCAAAATCCTGCCAGTTTTTGAGTTTCGCTTTTAGCGCTAAGGAAGTTTTCTTTCCATACAAAAGACGGAATTGTTGAAAATTAATATCCCTTTCATTTCCATTAATTTTACCGTAAAACTTGGCAGGGTATTTTGATAGTGCCACTATGATCGTATCTTCTTTTAATTCAGGAGAAAAGTAGAAAGCATCTTTTATATTTAAAGTAGTAGGCAATTTCAATACCAGATTGAATTGCGTTTGGTAGAAGCTTCCAGCCATTAGGGAATCGATAGAGGCAAATTTAATACTCGCATTAGAATTCAAGATGGAGTTAGCGGTTTCTACTTTTAAATTTTCTAAAGAAGCTGAATTAGCTTTGAAGTTTATCCCCCCACTTAGTTCCTGCAATTGGAAATTTTTGCTGTCTTGAGCTGTGAAATATAAGTTTTTAATAGTTAAATCTTCTGCAAGATATTGGGCATTTTCTAAATTGAGTTTGATATCCTGAAACTGCATATTGTCAGGATTGAATCCTGCTGTTTGCTTAATTTTTCCTGCGGATTTTATATCCAAATTGGCCAACTCAAAATTAACTGTGTTTAGTTTTATGCTATAATCTGGAAACTCAAATGGACTTGGTTTACTTTCACTTTCCTGTTGAGCAGAATCGGAAGCAACTGGTAGCGTCATTCTAAAATGACTTATTTTATTTTCAAAATTATCCAGTACTATGTCATTTTTAGCTAAATCAACATTCGCATTTCGGATATTTAATAAATCAATGAGGGTTGATAATTGCAGACTGTCAAAAAGCGTTTCATATTTTAAATCAATGGCATTCAAGCTCAGCTTTTGAATCTGAATTTTTGGCAAAGTGCTTTCAGTGGAGTCTTCTTCTGAAGGTGGAAAAGCTAATCCTTGAGAATAGTTTGCTTTCACATTTTGAAGGATAAATTCTTCAATATTAAAATGCATACTATCCAAATCGAAGGTATCAAAAGAAAGATCAAGTTCTTGCAGCTTCAAATTGGTATTCATTTCCACACCAATATCTCGAAAACTCAAATCAATATCTTCTAAAAGAATATGACGAACATTAATGGTAGTAGAGGAAGTGGTATCTGCTTTTTCTGGTTCTTCTTGGGTGCTAGTTGAGTCTGCATTTGCAAAAGCATCGATTAAAAACTGATAGTTAAAACTGCTGTCTGCGGAATTATTATGAACTTTTCCTGTGATACCTTTTAGCTCCAGGTTTTTTACATCCACATTCCCATCCAAAAGTGGTTTCCAAGCCACATCTGCTAAAATAGAAGATGCATATAATAAAGTGTCTTCATTTGTGTCTTCAGCATAGACTCCTTCGATTTGGGCTTCCCCTAGGAAAGTGATGTAAAGACGCTCGATTTCAAATTTGGTCTGCGTTTTGTCACTTACAAAGTTGGTGGCGTAATTGGTAATTTTCTGCTGAACTACAGGCAATCGGAGAGAAAGTATAGCTACAACTAAGAGCAATATAATGCTCCCCAAAATGATTAATATGATTTTGCCTGTTTTCTTCAAATTTATTTCTAATGCACAATTTTAAGGACATCTTTAGTTTTATCCTAACGGAAGAGTGAAGGATTGGATTTTACTGCGGAATATAATTATAGATTTTTAGAGAAGAGGTTGATAGAAATGGAATAAATTCTCGTTTTCCCTAAGGGACAAACGAGGAATAGCTAATCGATTTTTTTAAGCATTAAAAATCAGCACTTGCTAAAAATTCCTTTGCCGTTAAAACTGGTAACTTCGAATTTTTAAAGTCTTTCTTATTCCTGCTGATGATGATATCCACGTGATTTTCAATTGCGGAGTAATATTGCAATCCATCTTCAAAATCCGGAAAGCTTTCGTCACTTAAAGCGAGTTCCGTAATTTTATCATCCAAACTTAGAACTTCTACCAAAACCTTAAATTTTCTTAGAATCACTCTGGCTTCATGTGCTGATTTTAATTTACGGAGTATGTAATTAGTATTGGCAAATGTTAAGGATGAAATTGCCAGTTTCAATTCTTTTTTATCTGATAATGAAAATAATGCTGCTGAATCAGCATAAAACTCCTTTCTTTTAGCCAATAAATCTATCACTATGTTGGTGTCGATTAGTAAGCTTGTCATTTGTACTTCTCGATTAAATACTGTGCATAAGAATCTTTAACATCAAAATCATCTTCTAAAGAAATAATACCACTTAAGCTTTTTACCAAAGGAGTAATCTCCTTTTCTTTTGTTGTGGTTTTTGTCAAGGTACTCAAATAGGATTCTATTAATTTGGATAAACTTGTATTATTTGACTTCGCATAAATTTTTGCGGTCTCAATAATTTTATCATTCAAACTTAAGGTGAGCTTTTTATCCATAAAAAAGATTTACGTACAAGTATACTAATTTTTTACGTGAAATTAAATAAATTGGTTTTTTTGTATCTCTTCTCGTCCTCGTTTATAGCGAGGATGACTAAATTTCCGCATTTGTAATGCGAAATGATATTATTTTCTTTAATCAGCATCTGGCTATTTGAGTTTTAAACTCGACTACTATAGAATCATCGTTAAAAACGAGGACTAGCAAACAAAGCCTGTAAAAATTAATTCACTGAATATTGACATCAGAAGTCAATATTTCTTCCACACTTTTATTAACTTGAGATAAAAGAATAAAATGGATTTAGGTGTAAATATAATCGGAGCTTATCATTCTTCATTTGGTAAATTGGAAGGCGAGACTTTATATACGCTTTATGAAAAAGCAGCTAAAGGTGCTTTGCATGATGCAGAAATCGAAGCGACTGCTATTGATGGGGTATTTGTGGGGAATTATAGTGGAGGAGCATTCAACCGCCAAGAAAATATCGCTTCTTATGGTGTCAACGCTATTCCTGAATTGCGTCATAAGCCGATGTATAGAACCGAAACAGCTTGTTCTTCCGGTTCTTCAGCTATTCATATGGCTATTATGGCGATAAAATCAGGCATGATGAAGCGCGTTTTAGTGGTCGGATTAGAAAAAATGACGGATTTGGATATTGCTGGAGTCACGGAAGCTTTAGCTCTAGCCACTTACTGGCCTGAAGAAGGAAGCAAATCAGTAACAGCTCCTTGCATGTTTGCTGATTTGGCTAAAGGATGGATGAGAAAATACAATTATTCTGAAGAACAGCTCCGTCCCTGGTTGGCAAAAATTTCTGCAAAAGCGTATTCCAATGCTGCGGAAAATCCGCTCGCTCAGTTGCAAAAAGCTAAATCAGCAGAAGATATATTGTCTTTGTCTGATGAAAAGAATCCTATCATTTATAAGCCACTTCGATTGCATGATTGCTCATTGGTTTCGGATGGTGCTGCCTCTTTAGTTTTGGAAGATGCCAGTTTAAGTAATAGAAATGCTGTAGCCATCAAAAGCTTTTATAGTGCAGCTGATTATTTGGATAGTTTTGGTAAGCATAAATCAGACTACTTTCTGGAAGGAGCTGCCTTTGCTGTTGATAAAGCTCTAAAAGGTGCAGGAATTTCAATTGAAGATATCAATCTGGCAGAAGTGCATGATTGCTTTACTATAACTGAACTTTTACTGTACAGTGCCATGGGAATTGCACCTGCAGGTCGGGAGTTTGAAGCCTTAGAAAGCGGAAAAGTATTTCCTGATGGCGAATTACCAGTAAATTTATCAGGAGGATTAAAGGCAAAAGGCCACCCTATTGGCGCAACAGGAGTTGGAATGCATGCCTATATTTACAAACAATTGATGCAACAAGCCTGGGGACATCAGGTAAAGGATGCCCAAACTGGATTAGTGGTTAATATTGGAGGTTCAGGTACGAGCAATGCGGTTTCGGTTATGGCATGCAATTAATGAAATGTATCATCCTGCCAATTCCGTGGGTTATTTTTAATCTATTCTGAAATACGATGAAATGATTTTTTATCGCGAATAATATGGTCATGAAAACGCCCCTGCCATCCGAAATCAGGATTAATTAATCGTGCACCAACGGTCACGACCGATTTAAAACCCCGAATAATCGACCCCAAATTTTTGGATTGCTGCCGTAATCCCAATTTTTTAATCTCGCAGATTCTATTCGGTATTTGTTTTTGAATTTGTCAGGGATGGTTGAATCGTTTGTGTTACCAAAATTTTAAATTGTAATTTCGTAAAAAATTTGTGGAGACACAATGAATGTAAAGACGCAATGTATTGCGTCTCTGCCACATGATCATCACCAAATTAAATCAAATGCGCATAACAAACGCCCACCAAAATAACCTCAAAAACATTTCTTTAACAATACCTGAAAACCAATTAATTGTGGTGACAGGTTTATCGGGCTCTGGAAAATCATCTTTGGCGATGGGCGTGATTGCCAATGAAGGATACCGTTATTTCCTGGAGAGTCTGCCTGCCTACGGACAACAGAATGGGCAATTAATACCCACAGCGGAAGTAGATGACATTCAGGATTTGCCTCCTGTGATTAAGGTGGAACAATCGAAACGCTTTCAATCTATCAATGCTACTTTTGGTACGCTCTCAGAGTTAACAGCTATCTTCAGAATTATATTTGCCCGCTATTCGGCTGATGAAACTATGAGCAAGTCGCTCTTTTCTTTCAACCATCCAAAAGGAGCTTGCGAACGCTGCCATGGAATCGGTCAGGCAGAATATATTGACATTAATAAACTTATTGGAGATGAAAACAAAACCTTAAGAGAAGGTGCCATCACGACTACCTTACCCAGTGGATACATTGTCTATTCTCAAGTTACCGTAGAGGAATTAAACAAAGTCTGCAATGCGCACGGATTTAGTGTGGATATTCCATGGAAAGACCTCACAGATGAACAAAAAGATGTAATTTTAAATGGAAGCGACCGCATCAAAGTCTTTTATGGGAAACATGATTTGGAATCAAGGCTCAGATGGGAAGGCTTCAAAGCAAAGCCTCGTGAAGAATGGCATTATAAAGGCATAATTTCTATAATGACCGACATTCTAAAACGGGATAGAAACAAAAACATTCTCAAATTTGTCAGCTCTGAAACTTGCCCCGATTGTATGGGAGCACGAATTAAGTCAGAGCATCTCAATTATCAATGGAAAGGCCTGAACTTTCAAGCGTGGATGGAAATCCCCTTGAAAGAGCTATATGATAAACTGAAAAATCAACACTTATCCACAGGTGAAAAAGTATTGGCCGATAAGATTTGCATTCAATTGTATGATCTGATTAGATTGGGAATGGGGGAATATAAGCTGAGCACGGCCAGCACTGATATCTCATCAGGTGATGCACAGCGCATTAAATTAATCAAGCAAGTAAACAGCAGCCTGCAAGGTATTTTATATGTTTTTGATGAACCTTCCATAGGTTTATCACCAGAATATCAAATCTATTTGCGCCATATTCTGAAAAGATTGATTAGCCGAGGCAATACGGTGATGGTAGTGGAACACGACCTCAATTTTATCCAGTCTGCTGATTGGATAGTTGAATTGGGGCCAGGTGCTGGAATTCATGGAGGCGAAATAGTTTTCAATGGACCAATCCAAGAATTTTTAAAATCGGAAGATATTTCCAGTCCAACATTAAGTGAACTAAAAGCTGCCAAAACAGCATCTACTAAACAGCCTAAAAAAGAATCGGCAGCTGCCTTTCAACCAAAACGAAAAGCGCTGACTGTGGTGAGTAGAAAGACGCCTCAGTTTGTTGAAAATATCAGCAATTATTGTGAAAAGGAAGAGTTGAACTTACTCAAGGTATCGGATCAACCGATTGGTAAAACGCCTCGAAGCAATCCTTCCACTTATACAGGCTTGGCCGATAAAATACGTGATCTACTTGCGAAAACACCAGAGGCAAAATCCTTTAAATTAGGAAAAGGAGCTTTTTCTTTCAATAACAAAAGCGGGAGATGTGGAAACTGCGAGGGCGCGGGTGTCATCACCCTTTCCATGAATGTGATGGGTTCGATTAACCAGGTTTGCCCGGTCTGTAATGGAAAGCGTTTCAAGCCAGAGGTACTGCGAGTGCATTGGAACGATAAAAATATTGCGGACATCTATAACTTGAGCATAGAGGAGGCTTATGAGTTCTTTTCTGAGGAAAAACAACTCAGCGCTATTCTCTCTTTAATGCTGCAATTGGGACTTGGCTATATCAAACTAGGTCAACCTTCCAATACTTTATCTGGTGGTGAAGCGCAACGTATTAAATTGTCCAAGCATTTCGCCAAGCAATCAAAAAAGACACCTTTATTGCTGGAAGAACCAAGTATTGGATTGCATCAACAAAATGTGAGGCAGCTACTTGCAGCATTGCATGTATTGAAAAAGCAAACAGCGGGAATTATTTGCTTTGAAAACCATCCGCTTTTTCAGTCAGAATGCGATATATTGGTAGATAATGCATTGAAACCCACACCCATTGATTTAAAAGAATCAGCAGATCAGAAGACGGATCAAATTTCTATTAAAGGTACCCAAACGCACCATCTCAAAGATTTGAATATCAAGCTGCCCAAAAATCAATTATCTGTAGTGACAGGAATTTCGGGTTCGGGTAAATCTTCTTTGGTAATTGATACACTTCATGGTTACGGATTGCAGGAAATGACCAAACAGTTTTCTAGCTACCAACAATCTAGAGTTGGGGTAAATTTCCAGTTTGAAGTGGATCATATTGAAGGATTGACTCCTACGATTTGCATCACTCGCAAGGAAAAAAGTTTTTCTGAGCGTTCCGATATCGCCAAACAAACCGGTATTGATAAAATTTTGCGCTTTGCTTTTTCCAGAAAAGCACAGTATGAAGGAGAAGAATTATCGGCCAGTCATTTTTCCAATAATCATGAACTGGGAAAATGTGCGGTTTGTGATGGGTATGGAGAGGAATTACTTCCTGATTTGAAAAAAATAGTCTTAGATGAAGAGAAAAGCATTGCATCAGGATTATTTGAACACAACAGAGCACTTGAATATTATGGCCAGGCGAACAGTCAATATATGGCCATCCTAAAAGAAGTAGGTCAAGAAAATGGTTTTAGTCTGGAAACGCCTTTTAAGAAGTTGACTAATCAACAAAAGGATCTTGTTTTCTTTGGTGCAGGCGAAAAAATTTGGAAAACTAACTGGATTTATAAAACCAAAACAAATCAAGGAACACAAGCCATCAGTATGAAATGGGAAGGGTTATTCCACTATTTAAAAGCGGAATATTATAAGACCCGAAAAAATAAAAACATAGCTCATCTCACATCACTTTTTGCTCCTGCGGAATGCAGCCATTGCGATGGCAGCGGATTGAAGCCAGAAAGATTAAATCTAAAAATTGCAGGAAAGTCCATTCACGAAATCAAATTAATGGATTTTAAAAGCTTGGAAAAATGGTTTTCTACAAATAATATTAAGGAGGAGGTAGACCAAAAACTCATTGAAAAAATTGAGCCACATTTAATCAATACTATCAAAAGAGCCAAACAATTACACATTGACCATCTTCAACTTAACCGAAAATCTACCACGCTTTCCGGTGGGGAAAATCAACGGGTAGCGCTTATTAAACAATTGAACAGTCCGCTAAAAGGCATTACCTATTTGTTGGATGAACCTTCCGCAGGTCTGTCCAATGATAATATCCCGGATTTGATTCAAATTCTAAAACACCTCATTGAAAAAGGCAATACAGTCATAGTAATTGAGCACAATAAAGAAATCATATTGGCGGCTGATCAGTTGGTGCAACTCGGACCTAAAGCCGGAAAGTTGGGCGGATATATTAGCTATCAGGGAAGCCCGCAAGATTTCTTGAAAGAACAAGAATGTCATCCCTTTTTGAAAGAGCCATCAAAAGCCATTCAACTTTCAGATGGTAAAGAACATGTTGCTATCAGTAAATTGTCTAAACATACCCTTGTGAAAGATGAATTGACCGTACCGGTTGGTGGAATTACGGCCATTTCAGGAAAATCAGGAATAGGGAAAACCACTTTGGTAAAAGACATCTTGATTCCAAGCATTCAGCATGGGAAGCCAGTAAATTGTAGAAGCATTAAGTTTCCTAAAAAGTATGAAGAACTGCACTATTTTGAGTCTAAAAAGCTAAGAACTTATTCCGCTACTTTATTGGTTGATTATTTAGATTTACTGAAAGAAATCACCAAGGTTTTTGCAACGGAAACAGGCCTAAAACCTCAGGACTTTTCCTATAAAACAAAAAGCAGTCAGTGCCCGAATTGCAAAGGTAAAGGCTTTTTGGAAACCAGCTTGGATGTAGCTGCTAATGCCATTGAAAAATGCGAAGTTTGTAAAGGACAACGATATCAAAAGCATATTTTAGAACACAGAGTTCATTCTGTAACTATTGGAGAGGTCCTTGCTCTGAATATTATAAAGTTAAAAGATTGGTTGGAGGAGGAAAATCCATCAGCAAAAAGTCTTCATTTGATAAATCAACTAAAAGAAATTGGATTAGCGCATATTTGCTTAGACCAGCCTGTACAATCCCTTTCCTCAGGTGAAAAGCAAAGGTTACTGTTATTAAGCTGGCTACAAGACCAACCTACAAATACACTCTTTATTTTAGATGAACCCAGCACTGGGTTACATTACGCTGATATTGATTTGCTTTATGTTATTTTAAAAGAATTGGGGGAATCCAACGATATTTTGGTCATTGACCATAACCCATATTTGTTGGAGATGATTGGGGTTGGGGTTGTGATAGTTTAATTGGGTGCTAAAAGCAGCACTATTTTTTTAACAGTAGCATTGAATGGTTGAACGCGAAAGGCGAGTTTCACATAGGAGGCATATAATCCGTCAATTAGGTTTTTTCGGTATCTATATGTGCTAAAATCCCTATGGCTAAAACTGTTTTTGCTGACATTGAGGTGCAAACTTAGGGAGTTTGTGAGGATTTGTGGTGGGGTTGAGTAAATTTCATTGTGCCTTAAAAGAATACAATTAGGTCAAAATTACAAGTGCCAGCAGGGTAAGTAATTAGACTTTTTACTCATTACAAACAGCTGCACCCAAATAAGTCCACTTCTGAATACCACAGATAAATAAACTCATTTTCTTGAACATAAATTAAAGCTCTTGCCGGGGTTTCCAATTCATCATTGATTGGGAATGTATCAGCATAACTGAAATAAAGATTATCAACACCTTTAAGGCGCGCAAATGATTTTAAAAGATATTCGCTGGAAGGGCAGTCGAGACAAGACTCATTAAAAGATTCCGCAATTAGGGAATCTACTTTCGAGTCTCCTTCAAATTCTAATTTAAGTTTTAAAGAGCTAGCAATTAGTAAAGAGTCGTGACTATCAAGTAGGCTATCTTGTATTGAATATTCATAGTAGTATTGGCATTCACCATAAAATTTACCCAAATCCTTGATGCGAGCAGAGTCCATTCTATTTGGAGTATAATAGTATATCTGTGGTTTTTCTTGATCAGCATATATTGAATCTAAAATTTGAGGGTGAAATCGCATTTCATTCATAAAAAAGAGCGTTTCACTATCAATTGTATCATGCTTTTCAATCAATTCTGGTTCTTTGGATAATGAGATTAAAGAAGTTTCAGTGCGCTTGTACTGTGGATAAAAAACTATACCAAGCTCGTCTTCATTAAGTCTAAAAACAGGATTAAGGGCATGCTTAAAAGCTAAATCCTTTTCCTGAGTTTTTAGTGCCTTTAGAAACTTCAAATTACTTGGAGATAAGCTATCTGAATTACGGGAGATTATTTGATCAATTATTAGTGCTTTAACAGAGTCTTTCGGAAACCTTTTTTTAAAATACTCATCGCAGTTGTTTTGAGAGCGTTCTTCTTCAGTCTCTGCTTTTGATTCAGATTGTTTTTGATACGAATCGGGTTTCCTGGATTCAACTTTTTGAACAGTTTGTTTTTTCTCTTTTTTTAGTGATTTACTCTCTGTCTTTTCTTGCTTGGAGGAACAAGAGAAAATGAATAGAAGAATACAAATTAATACAATATTACCGAATCTCATACTTAATTATCTTTGATATGTGAAGTAAGCATTTGTTGCAGTTAGAGCATCAGATTGAAGCCTTAAGAAGCCACATTAATTGAAAAATGAAATTAATAAAGGAAAGTCGAATTAAAAACTTAATTGGTTTAATTTGAATGACAAAAGGCACAAGTGAATTCTTGCTTAATTAAAATTTTGTAGTGCAATGCTAACTGAGTGGACTAGACACATGCGAGAGGCGTGCCTACGGTGGATTGACCACCATGCAGAGCATGGCGGGAACGGGGGTTTGCCCACAGGCACAAATGGACTCTTGCGCTATTAGAGCTTTTAGAGTTGGACCAATTTCAATTAACATAATTTTATCAGGTAGGCATATCATCTCCTCCAACATTTTCGCCTGTTTTCAAAATCGCTCTAATTCGATCAATATGGACTTGAGTCGTTTTGACTCTTTCTTTAGCGGTTTTGGAGCCAACTCCTTGTTTTCCACGAACCATTTCAGTTAGCAGGTTTTTATTTTCTTCAAACATTCGAAGAGCCGTCCACATCGTTTCTTCAATTTTATTGGTTTGCTCGGCTAACAGAAAAGCGGAAGTATAAGCGTGGCCAGTATGACAACGAAAACGTAAATCATCATCCTTTCCTACTTTCCATAAAACTCCACCACAGCCCGGACAGTTAAAAGGAACCTGATCTCCTAATTTATTTGCTGAGGACAAATCACTTAGCACACGTTCAGCAATTTTAGCCTCCGTTAAAACATCATCTGGAATAGCTTTTTTACCTTTATTCCCCTTCTTATCTATTTGGGATAATCTTTTTGGAATTATTTTACTGAGCAATGAACCCATTTCAGCTATAGGCAGGCAATAATCTACCTTTATGTTATTCAAAGCGTTTCTTGGCATATCCGGATACTCTGCTTCTTCCGGATCTTGAACAATACAAATACCTCCACATTTTTTAATCGCTTTCATTCCTGATGTTCCATCATCAAGATAGCCTGTTAGCAAAATGCCGATGACACCAGCCCCAAAAGCTACCGCAGCAGAACGAAATAAAGGGTCAATCGCAGGCCGCGACCTGTTTTCGTGAGCTCCTTTGGTAATCAGCATTTTACAGTTTTTACTTATCAAGAGGTGATGATCTGATGGGGCCAAATATCCAATTGCGGGCTTCAAGTCGTTTCCGCTTTTAGCATGCTCAAATTTTAAGGTATCTAATTTATTCAATTGATCTAAAAATATATTTCCAGTAGCATCAGGAGAAATATGGCTGACAATCAAAACCGATAAAGGGAAGTCTTTGGGAAGTTGACTAAGTAGCTTTTTAAGTGCCTCCAATCCGCCTGCTGAAGTTCCAATTACCACTACCTGAGAAACTTTTCGGGGCTTATCCGTTTTGCTACTTTTTTTCATACTTCGGAATTAAATTAGAGGTTAAATTTAAAATATTATAATCCTTTTAATACGTATTTGCTGTCGATTGTAGCTGGCGCAGGTTTAGCTTTTTAAATAGTGAACTAATTGCAGATAGGTATAATCACCAACAGAACCGAATCTTTGCAATATTGGGAATGCTACTTTTTTTAATCACGAGTTATTTGATAAAAAATGATCCTTTTGCTTTCTGGCCTCCACAAAATCTAGTAACCAAATTAAATTCAGCCGAGAATACCTCAATTCACCTTTAGTTCAATCGGGTGAATAACAGGCTAGCAAAAGGAACTTCTTTAATTATTACTTTGATTTCTTTTCTTCAGATTTGCCACTAGTCTTCTTTGCCGTCAAATCCTTTTTATCCTTATCTTTTTTAATCGCCTCGCGCTGCTTTTCATCCTTATCAGATTTATTTGGATTATCCTTTTTACCAGAACCTTGATTTAATTTATCAAGTGGTTGGTTTTCCTTTCTTTTCGGGCTTTCTTTTTTTTCTTCGGTTTTCATAGTTTTTTTATTTAAAGTGTAAATGAGTTATTGTGGTGTAAATTTGTAATTTTTAACCAAACTGCCTGTTACACAATTATTTTAAAATATTACATAAATATTAGCATAAGTGTAACTGAAAAATGTACCTGTTTTATGTTTAAGCTCACCATGCAAATATGCTCTACACTTGATAAGTAAAAATTAATTTTATGACAAAAAATACGAAACATAGAAAGTAGTTTTAAGCATTAAATCTTAAATTGAATTTAGAAATTAAAAGAAATTAATATGGCTGACGGAAGAAACAGAAATGACATCAAAATTGGTCAAGAGGTAGAGATTGTTCAAAAACAAGACCAGAGAACTGGAGATTTAACTGCTGGATTTGTTAAAAAGATTTTGACTAAATCTTCCTTTCATCCACATGGCATAAAAGTGATGTTGGAGACCGGTGAAGTGGGGAGGGTGAAAGACGTTTTGGAGGAGCATTAGCAATATAAAACAATCTGATACTTCCACCTTAGCAATTCTACTTACTACAGTACTCACTTTCTCAAGCGTCCGATTGGAAATGGAGATAACTGCGCTTTAATCGATAAAATATCCCATAACCTAAAAAAGCACGTATAATGAAACACGTGCTTTTTAACTTCAACTACATTAAACAAACTAAAATTTATCCTTTCCACAACTTGAAACCGATTTTAAATAGCCTCGCCAGAAGAAAAATAAAGAATCCGTAAACCGTTGTGTAGGAAGATACCTTTAATCCACCAGCTAAAATTTCCTGAGAAACTTCCCCCATTTTTTCAATAGCACTAAACGCATCTAAAAGTCCAATTAACTGACCTAGTATACCGAAAACCAGTGCAAAGAGTGCAAGCTCTTGAGATATTTTTAACCATTTACTGGCTTTTGCAATATCTTCTTTATGCTTGATTACAAAAGCGGAAGTTGTAATGACAGCAACCAAAAGAAGCAATAATATTCCCATGAATAAAATTCCTCCCTCAACGTGTATTTCAATAAAGTTCATAATTTTTGTTTTTTGGTGATGTACAATGCTATCACCTTTTCTGCTACTTATTTTTAATTATCGATGATTGACTGTCCTATAAAGATAGAGAACATAAAACCAGCATCAGAAGGTATATTTTGCATTCTGCCTACCTAAAGCAGTAATTAGTCGATAATAAATGCTTCTCCTCTGAAGTTGCTTAAATTTACCTCCTAATGCAGCAGAAATATTTCTATCATATTGTTTTTTGGCTCCTGTCCTTTGTGCTTTGCTCTTTCCTGCTCAGCTATGACAATAATTGGATAGAGGCACTGCTTCTATCCCTTACTTATTTACCCATTACCATTGCTTCGGCTTATCTCATTTCTGATTATCTCATTCCTACATATTTACTGAAAGGCAAAAAGCTAAAATTTGTGCTTTATGTCATTTATCTTATTATTGCTGCCATTTTTTTGACGCTACTTATCAATACAGTGGTTTTAATAGTGATTGCAGATTATCAATTTAAAATGATGCCTCCTGCTACTCGGGATATTGCCATTTTAAATACAGTTTTATTTTTGATTGTCTTTCTTTTTGTGGCCATCAGCAGTATTGAAAAATGGAGAACTACAGAAAATGAAAAAAACGAGGCTCTTAAAAATATGGCAGAGGCAGAGCTTAGGTTTCTAAAAAGTCAGCTAAATCCGCATTTTTTATTTAATACCATGAATAATTTATATGCTTTGTCTTTAAAAAAATCCGATAAAGCACCTGAATTGATTTTAAGACTCAGCGCTTTATTAGAGTACATTCTAGAAAATAGCAAAAAAGACCTCATCAATTTATCCGATGAAATCAGCACACTGGAAGATTACATTTATGTGGAAAGTTTTCGCTTTGGCGATAGATTAGTTATTGAGAAAGATATTCAAATTCAAAACACGCAATTCATTAAACTCCCTCCTTTACTTTTGATTACTTTAATGGAAAATTGCTTTAAGCATGGCGGGAAAAATAATACTGAAAAATTGTTCATCAACTATTCACTTCAGGAAAAAGATGATAAATTAAAAATTCAATTTTCTAATAATTTTATCCATACAGAGCACAACCCAAAAGCCATAGGTCTAAAAAACATTGAAAGTCAATTGTCTTATATTTATAAAGAAAATTATGAATTACATAAAACTCACGAGAACGGCATATTTAAAATCGAGATTTATATTCCAGTAAGATGAAGATATGGAAATGTATCATAGCGGATGATGAGCCACTAGCTCGAGAATTAATAAGCGATTATGTCGCTAAAGTTCCTTTTTTGGAGTTAAAAGGAGTTTTTACCAATGCCTGGGAAGTACGGGATTTCCTACAAAAAAATTCGGTCGATTTATTATTTATAGATATTGAAATGCCTGGCCTGGATGGATTAACTTTTATAAAAAGTTACCATGTTCAACCAAAAGTGATTTTTATTACCGCACATCGAAAATACGCAGTAGAAGCTTTTGAGGTGAAAGCACTGGATTATCTGCTCAAACCGATTTCATTCGAACGTTTTTTGAAATCAGTAAATGAAATGGATACCAAAACCACTGAGTCCGCTCAGAGTGCAAAGCATTTATTTATTTCTATTGATCGCCAACAACAGAGGGTGCTTTTAGAAAACATCCTTTATATTGAATCTAGAGGGGATTATTTAAGATTCTTAATTGAAGAGGATAAACCGCTACTCAGTAAAATGACTTTAAAATCTATTTTGGAGCAATTACCTGAAAACTTTACTCAAATCCACCGCTCATTCATTGTCAATCAAGATAAAATACGTGCTTTTCAAAAAGACAAAGTAAAAGTTGGAGATGAATGGCTGAATATTTCCAGGTCATTTAGGCATGAGGTTGATTTTGGATCATAACGATTGGTTTTTCTTTTGATTCAGAATTCAACCCTAACAATTACTAGCTTCTTTTAACCCGAAGTTTTATTTATAGCGCATACTTGTAATAACCAAACTAAGTTACGCTTATCGTATAATTTTAACTAATGACCTTTAAGCCTTTCAAAATTTTGATTTACTACATCAAAAGCTCTTTCTCCTGCTTCAACTGCTCCATCCATATAGCCAGGGAAAGTAGCAGCACTTTCTGAACTGGCTATTATTAATTGATTATTTAAAAAGCACTGTCTGAAAATAGGATGTCCATTGTTTTGATGTGGATGCATGAAACTATCTTTTGGCCATTTGACATAATCATCTTCTGACCAAATATATTCATGATAGCTTGTACCATGAAGTGCCTGCTCTCCTAGTATATTTGCTAGTTGTTTAAGTACAAGATCTTTTCTTTTTGGCGCTTCTATATTTTTAAGTCCTGGATTTAAAAACCCACATAATGCAAACTTATCTTCTTTCTGATTAGTATGATCATAGCATTCGGTAAAAGGTTCAGAATTACTCATGATAGTAGCTGGTTGACTGTTTTCCCTCCAAAAAGGCTTTTCAAATTCTACGGCTGCTTTTATGGAATCTTCCATCCAGGTTTGCGTATTTTTGGCAATTTGCAATAAATCCTGGGGAAGAGATGGAATGAAAGTGATTTGATGAGCCCATATTTTGGGTGGTACCGCCAGTATTATTTGCTCTGACACAAATTCATTATTATTCTCTGTTTTAATTATTAATTCTTTTTTTTCCTTTCTTATTTCTTCAACTCTTGAACTAAAGCGAATATCGTCTTTCTCTAGTTTTTCAAATAATTTATTTATCAAATTTTTGCTGCCACCTTCAATACGATAATTGACTTCTTGAGGTGGGAGCTTATATTTGCCATGATGTGGGGAATCAGGATCATCGTAATAATAATAGTCACCTTGATACTGAGGAAAAGCAGTTACTTTGAGTTCATTGAGTAACCCAATAAGATTTTGATGTTGTTTTCCGAACCAAGTTGCTCCCATTTCAATCGGAGTTTGATTATCTGTCGTTTTCGTAAAAATTCTGCCTCCAGTCCTGTCTTTAGCTTCTAGTATTAAGAATGGTATTTTTGCCTGCTTAAGTCTATATGCTGTCACCAATCCTGACAATCCTGCTCCGATAATTATAATCATTATTTAAATTACTAAAATCTTCTAAATGTTTAAAGAACAAACTCCACGTCCATTCAAATGTTCCTTTACTATCTTAAGAAAACAATAAAAAACTTATAAACTTCCCCAAGTCAACCTTTTCTAATATTAAAGTGTCTATAGTTTACAAATGAACCAAACCGCTAAATACTGTGAAGAACTTTATCCTCCTTTTTTTATTATCTCTGATTGTTTCTGCATGCAACAAACAAGAAGAGGTAGACTTCCCTTTTGATAATTCAAAATTTTACGAAAACCATGAAGCTGCAAACTGGACGAAAGAAACTGCAAAAGAACACTTACAAGGTAGATGGATGCTAATATACACCTATTGCTGTCCGATGTCAGAAAACAGAGGTTGGAAATCAGTAGAAGAAGACTTTTTTGTTTTACAATTTGAGCAGGATAGCGTGAAGGTTTTTAAAAATAGTACGCTTGAGCAAACACAGTATTGGGAATTTAACGACCAAAACGAGGAAAGCCTTCATCTGGAAACAGAAGAATTGATTTCAAATACGTTCGGAACCATCTATTTTTACGAAGATTTTATGCTTTTTAATGGTTCTCCTCTGGATGGTCCCGATAACTACTTTCAGAAAGTAAAATAAAAATACAGCCTAAAAATTCTTCAACCATTTCTCGAAAAATAAGTTGGAGTATTAATATGAGCAAATCAAAAACCATCGCCATTACAGGAGCCACTTCAGGAATTGGATTGGCCACATCGGAAGCATTGTTAGAAAAAGGACATCGTTTGATCTTTTTGGTCCGCAACACTGAAAAAGCTCAAGAGGTTATCACCAATTGGAACAAAAGAGAAAATGTTATTATTATCCATTGCGATTTGGCTGACCTTAAATCTGTTAGAAAAGCTGGAGAAGAATTATTGCAAAAAACCAATCAATTGGACGTACTCATCAATAATGCTGGGGGCACTTTCAATGAGCGATTGGAAAGCAAAGATGGCTTTGAAT
Source organism: Marivirga sp. (assembly GCF_035704835.1). Classification (GTDB taxonomy): domain Bacteria; phylum Bacteroidota; class Bacteroidia; order Cytophagales; family Cyclobacteriaceae; genus Marivirga. The sequence continues at coordinate 54,536 of NZ_DASSWQ010000053.1, forward strand.
TACATTTTGCAGTAAACCACTTAGGTCATTTTTTACTCACCAAAATATTGATGCCTCTGTTGGAGAAAAGTGATACTAAAGTCATTAATGTCAGCTCTGAAGCTCACAGAGCAGGAAATCCTAACTGGTCTGATTTGAATTTAAAGAAAAAATATTCCACAATTATAGGCTATGGAAATGCCAAATTATACAATGTCCTTTTCACAAAATCATTAGCTGATAAAGGACTAACCTCTTACGCACTTCACCCAGGAGTAATTGATTCTGGTTTCGGAGATTCATTGCCCGGCTTTTTCAAATTGATGTGGAAATTGGGAAAACCCTTTATGAAAACCACACGTGAAGGTGCCTCCACTTCCATATATTTGGCAACTAATGATTTGGCAACAGATAAAAATGGAGAATATTTTAAGGATAAGAAAATAAAGAAAGCCTCGCCCATAGCCAATAGTAAAGCTGCAAGAAATAGACTTTGGGAAGAAAGCGAGAAAATGGTGGAAGGATTTTAAAATTTTTATCATATCTAAAGTCATAGATGAACCTTTGGTGGAATTAAACTTTAGTATTACCTTCATAAAACTAAAAAGTATTCATGCATAAAAAGTCATTCAGCCTGCTTGTTTTACTAATTGCACCAATTTTATTTTCACTTAACTCCTGTGATACGGATGATTGTGGCGATTTAGGAGGTAAATTTTTCATTGAAGACTTAGATGTGTCTCTTGTTCAAAAAATTGATAACAATCAAGATCCTGATTCTTATATGGAATTACCAGTGAATTCTACCATTGATTTCAATGAATTAGGTATAACACTCTTTACCGTTTCTACAAAACAAGCAATAAATGAAAAGAATGCCAGTTTTGGATTGTCTGCAGCTTATGCTTGTTCACCTGTATTTCAAGCAGCAGATTCTATACAATCAATTGAGATATATGCATTAGGATATGCCGAAGAAGATGATATAACAAATAAGTTTAATATAATTACTGATAACTTCATGGGAACTATAAATGATTATCTAGAGATTAATTCTCCATTCCCAGATTACTTACTTTTACATCCAATTGAACCACCAATTAAATCTGGAAAATATAGCTTTCAGGTAAAATTATATTTGTCAGGTGGTGAATTATCTGATGTTGAATTAGTAACAGATTCAGTTCAAATAGATTTAAGCGAAAGTAAATAATATCTTTAAGGTTCAAAATGTATTAGAAATTTCATGAACCCACCTTCCCGAATTCTTCCCATCATCGTATTTTCTCAATTTTGCTGTACCTCACTTTGGTTCGCTGGAAATGCAGTGATGCCTAATTTGCTTTTCGATTTTAGTTTGGCACCCACTGCTTTAGGCAGTTTGACTTCCGCTGTTCAGTTTGGGTTTATTATCGGAACTTTGGTTTTTGCCATTCTATCTATAGCAGATAGGTTTTCTCCTTCCAAAGTTTTTTTCTTTTGTGCCATGATTGGAGCAGCTTTTAATCTAGGAGCAGTTTGGGAAGGAAATACGTTATGGAGCTTGATCAGTTTCCGTTTTGCAACTGGTTTTTTCCTAGCTGGTATTTATCCTGTAGGCATGAAAATAGCATCTGATTATTTTGAAAAAGGCTTGGGTAAATCTTTGGGGTTTTTGGTGGGCGCTTTGGTTTTAGGAACCGCCTTTCCACATCTTCTGAAACAAATAACCCAAAATATAGATTGGCACTTGGTTATCTATATCACTTCTGCTTTAGCAAGTATAGGCGGAATCTTATTGTTAGTCTTGGTCCCTGATGGTCCTTTTCAGAAGAGAAGCTCAAAACCTAATTTTTCAGCTTTCTTCCAAGTTTTCAAGAAAAAGGAATTTAGGGCATCTGCTTTTGGTTATTTTGGCCATATGTGGGAATTATACGCTTTTTGGGCATTTGCTCCTGTAGTTTTAATATCGTATCAAGAACTTCATTCTATTGCAGAATTTAATATTCCGCTTTTATCATTTATCATAATAGGAATTGGAAGCTTGTCTTGTATAGCCGGTGGTTATATTTCAGAAATATATGGACCAAAAAAAACCGCTGGCACCTTCCTTTTCCTCTCAGGCTTATGCTGTGTAATATCTCCATTGATATTCTTTTACGCTCCTGTAGAAATATTTATTGTATTCTTGATTTTTTGGGGAATAGTAGTAATAGCTGATTCTCCACTTTTTTCAACTTTAGTTGCCACTCATGCACCTGCAGAAGCAAAAGGCACCGCATTGACGATTGTCAATTCCATTGGTTTTACCGTTACCATTATCAGTATTCAGCTTTTAAATATCCTCCGATTAGAAATTAATCCAGTCTTTTTATATGTCATTTTGGCAATTGGACCCCTCTTGGGATTGTTAGGCTTGTTTAAAAACAATCAACCTTTTCCTTTGGGGAAGGATTGAGGGTGAAGCATTAAAACTTTAACTAGAGAGTATCGCTTTTCACAAAAATAACCCGAAATTGCAGCAATCAGTAAAACAACACTAAAAATGGAGATAAATTTAGCAGTATTAATTGATGGCGATAATATTCCCTCTGCCAATGTGAAGGAAATGATGGAAGAGATAGCCAAATATGGAAATCCCACTATCAAAAGAATTTATGGAGATTGGACTAAACCCAATCTCAGTAAATGGAAAAATCTATTGCTTGAAAATGCCATCACTCCTATTCAACAATACGGCTATACCACTGGGAAAAATGCTACTGATTCAGCCATGATTATTGATGCAATGGATATTTTATACTCCGAGAAAGTCCACGGTTTCTGTCTGGTTTCGAGCGACAGTGATTTTACACGTTTAGCCACCCGGCTTCGGGAAGCTGGTATGAAAGTATATGGAATAGGAGAAAAGAAAACCCCCAATCCTTTTATAGTGGCGTGTGATAAATTTATTTATATAGAAATTCTGAATAATCAAACCGAGGAAAGAGAAGACACAAAATCAAAGTCAAAACCCGCAGTCGATAAAGTCACTCCGAAAGACATCAAATTAATTGCCAGCACTATTTCTGATCTGGCGGATGATGATGGATGGGCATTTTTAGGAGATGTCGGAAACTTGCTCCAAAAGAAACAACCTAATTTTGATTCTAGAAATTATGGGTTTGCAAAACTAACTCCTCTTATCAAATCTATTAACGACTTTGAAATTGAGGAAAGAGTTGGGCACAAAAATAATTTGAAGATTGTCTATGTGAGGTTGAAACGAAAAAAGTAAAAATACCAGCTATTATATTTCCTGTGAAAAAAGATGTGAATCCAAAAGCCCTGTGTTTTGTTTACTTTATCTGATTTAATTCAAATCTCAAGAATTGAACTAAAGTATGTGTTCTTTATATTGATATTAATCCGCTGATGTATTTGTTTGTAAGATTTAACGGTTTTGTGAAATTACATATAAAGTTATTTATCAATTTTATGAATTAGTGTTAAACAGACTATGAAGTACAAAATTCTAATTTTAATATTCTTTTCTACGAATTGCTTTTGTCAAATTTCTACTGATGGTTTGCAAATTTCAGAAAATAACAAGCTTTGGTTTGATTCTCAAATTGGAGATGAAAAAAATGCAATTACCGTTGGAGTTGGAGAGAAAATAGTTGTCAAAGCTAAAAAAACATCCCCTTTCATTAATAGAGGTAGGTGGTTCCGGGGCGATGTGCAATACAGGAATGAAGTTTTCCAAAACACTCAATTACTTTTCGATTTATACGAAAACCGCTTATTTACAAAAAATACTAGTACTTTTTATCCTATAAAACTGAATAAGAGCCAGATAGATTGGTTTAAATTTAATGACATCGTGTATGAAAGACATGAGGTTCCAAAAATTGAAGGTGAAAAATCTAAGTTTCTGGAGGTTATTTACAAAGGTCGGCAAACCAGCCTTTATTATTTCAACTTTAGAAAGCTGCGAATACAAAATGGCGTAAGCCAATATTATGATGGACAAGAAATTTGGCTGGAAGATGTTAAAAATAACAACTATTACAGAATAAAAAGGAAAAGAGACCTTAAAAAGCTTTTCCCTGAAAACAAAAAAGATCTTTCATCTTTCTTTAGAAATGAAGGTATTTTGTTTTTAAGAAAAGCATCTAAAAATAAGCTACAAATCTTAGCTAGTATTACCAATCAATTATGAAAAAAGTTTTACTTCTACTCCTTGTGTTTATTTCAACTTTAGAAATATTAAAGGCACAAGTCCCTGATCAAAAATATAATTTTAAATTTGACAGCTTACTTACAGTCAATGCCTTAAAACAAATAGAGGACAAATCTGGCTTTCAAATTTATTACAAAACAAACTGGCTAGAAGGAAAGTATACCACTGCAGACCTTCAAAATGCTTCAATAGAACAGGTACTATCCGTTGTTTTAACGCCTTTAGAGTTATTCAGCTTCATTGATGCGTCTGGGATTTACATTACTTCTGACAAAAAAATCGTTTCCAAATTTCCATTAATAGAAGAAGCCATTAAAGCAGACGAACAAGGTGTCCCTCCTGCCGGCTTGATGTTCAAAAATGATTATGTTATTAAAAGTGACTCCCTTTATAGAGGTCGAGTAATAACGGTTGGTAAACAAGCAAATTTTAAAGAAAATACAAAGTCCCTCATTTCTGGAAAAGTAACTGATATCTATAATAATCCAATTAAAGATGCTATCATCTATACGAAAGACATGAATTCAAGCACAACAAGTGATGATTCAGGTAATTTTTTACTTTCTGTGTCTTCCGGAAAAGTTTCATTAAGAGTACAAAGAATGGGATACATACCTGTTAACGCCAGCGTGGTAGTATATTCAGATGGTCAACTCGATTTTGTAATGAGTGACGATATTATTACGCTTAATGAGGTTTCGGTTCTAGGTGGAATGAGAAGAAACGTTTCTGACCCGATGATGGGGGTAAATAAAATGAATATTGAAGATGTTAAAAACGTGCCTGTTATTCTCGGAGAAAAGGATATTATTAATGTTGCGACCACTTATCCCGGAATTCAGAAAAGTGGAGAAGCCGCAGCTGGTTTTAATGTGAGGGGCGGGAAATCAGATCAAAATTTAATACTTTACGATGGGAATACGGTTTACAACATCAATCATTTCTTTGGATTCTTCTCAGCATTTAATAGTGATCTTCTTCAATCATTAGATATTTATACAAGCAGTATTCCTGCTGAATTTGGGGGTAGATTGTCATCCATTTTTGATATAAATACGAAGACACCGAGCATGAAAGATTTTAATTTTGAACTTGGTGTTTCTCCTATCACTGCTAAACTCAAAACCGAAATCCCAATAATTGAAAACAAGGCAGGGCTTATGCTAGGTTTCAGAGCAACTTACTCCAACTGGATTTTGAAGAGATTACAAAATGTTCAATTTAATCAAAACCGGGTTTCATTTAGTGATTTTAGTGCGGTTTATGCTCATCAATTAGATAAAGATAATTCTGTTAAATTGTCATTATATAATAGTAATGATTACTTTAATATTGCAACGGATACATTATTAAACTTCTCTGATTTCCGATACCAAAACAATTTAGCATCTGTTAAATGGAATCATACATTTGATGAGTATAACGAATCTGAATTTAGGGTAGGTTATACAGGTTACAACTATCAATTGCAAAACGCAGAGTCTGACGTAAATGCGTTTGAACAAACATATGGTTTGCAAGAACTTAACACAAAATTCACTTTTTCTCACTATTATAAAAGCAATGGTAATTTCAAATTTGGTCTAGAATCAAAACTTTACAATATTAATCCTGGAACCAAAACTGCACTGAATGATAGTTCCGAAGTATCAGCCGTTAATATCCAAAGTGATAAGGGGATAGAATCTGCATTATTCGCAAGTTCTACTTATTCACCAGTTAAAAGTTTAAAATTAGATTTAGGCTTAAGATTCTCTAATTTTATGATGCTTGGCGCACGAAATGTCCCCATTTATTTAGATGATGCACTTTATAATTCTGATAATATTATCGATTCTATCAGTTATGGTCCAAATGAAATTGTTAAAGATTATTGGGAATTAGATTACAGGCTATCGCTTAGTTATCTTCTGAATAAAAAAAATTCTTTCAAAGCCTCTTTTAATAAAACCACACAATATATTCATAGTTTATCCAACTCTGCTTCGCTTTCACCAACGGACATTTGGGTATTATCAAACACTTACATCAAGCCACAGATTTCAAATCAGTTTGCAATAGGTTTTTATAAAAACTTAGATGACAATAAATATGAAACCAGCATTGACCTCTACTATAAGTTCATGCAAAACCTTATTGATTTTAAAACCGGTTCAAACTTTATATTAAATGAAAATGTGGAGCAAGTCGTACTTCAAGGTCCTGGAAGATCTTATGGAGCAGAATTTTCTATAAAAAAATCTGGCGATCTAAATGGGTGGTTTAATTATACATACTCAAGAGCCTTTATCAAACTAGATGGTGATTTTGTTGAAGAAACCATTAATCAAGGTCAGTATTTCAGAACGAATTATGATCAACCCCATGCTGTCAATTTAGTAGCAAACTATAAATTAACGCAACGTGTTAGTTTATCAATGAACGGATCCTATAAAACAGGTAGGCCTATCACATACCCAACAGGAGAATATACTTATCGAGGCAAAAAAGTGATTCATTATGGAAATAGAAATGCATTTAGAATACCTGATTACTTTAGAATTGATTTTGGTATTAATTTGGAGGAAGGTCACAAATTAACCAAAAACCTTCATTCATCTTGGTCATTATCTATCTATAACTTATTGGGAAGAGATAACATTTATTCTGTTTATTTTGACTATCAGAACAATGAATTGCAAGGATATGAACTTTCTGTATTCAATCGTCCTATCCCTACATTAACCTTTAATTTACGGTTTTTATGAAAATAAAATTATTAAGCCTATTGATATTGGTGGGCGTTAGTTTTTCTTGTATAAATGAATTTGAATTGACTGGCTTAACATACGACAAGCTTCTAGTTGTAGATGGCATTCTAACTGATGAATTAAAACAACATCATGTTAGATTGACCTATACTTCACCGATAAATTCTGATGATGAAAATAGTAGTCCTCCAGTAAGTGGCGCTCAGGTTTCAATTCTAGATTCTGATGGAAACATTTATAGTTATATAGAAACATCGAATGGAAATTATGTGTCCGAAATAGCGTTTCGTGCTATGCCAGGAAAATCTTATACGCTTCAAATCTCAACCATAGATGGAAATGAATATATATCTACTGAAACAGAGTTAATAAGCTCTCCATCTATAGGTTCAATATATCCAGAACTTACGTTCAAACTTCTTACTGATTTAAATAGAACTGCTCCAGGTGTTCAATTCTATATCGATTCAAAACCAGAAAATGAAGAGCAAATTTATTTTAGATATGAATGGTCAGAGACCTTTAAAGTTATAACACCATTCAAGTCACAATTTGATTACAATCCACAAACTGGTGATTATTTCTTAAGGGAAAATAAAATAGATGTATGTTATCAAACAAATTATTCAGATGAAATAATTTTGGGGAATACAAATTCAAATGCTAATAATCAGTTAACGGAAGTTCCCGTTAATTTTGTGGCATTAGGTCCGAACCGTAATACATCAGATTATTTAAGAAACAGATATTCAATTGAAGTTACACAATACGCAATAAGTGCGGATGATTATAATTATTACCAAAGAATAAAGAAATTGGATGAGGATACCGGAACCCTTTTCGACCAGCAACTTGGTAGTGTAAGAGGTAATATCAAAAGTCTATCTGATGAAGAAGAGTTGGTATTGGGAAACTTTGAAGTCGCAGGAGTAAGTAGAAAAAGAGCATTTTTTGATCCAGAAGATTATGGAGAAAATTTCGAAGTACCTGACTTCAGATATTTCTGTGGAATTGATGAAATAATGACTGTTTCCAACGACAGCCTTTCATACTATATGGATCAAGGTTTTTATAGAATAATAAGTGTTGTTTCTATTCCAATAAATGATGAAGAAATTCGCCTTAGTAGTAGAGGCTGTTCTGACTGTACCTGGTATGCCGATAGTGAAAAACCTGAATTTTGGATTGATGAAGCAGAATAACTTGAAATCTACATTATACTTTTTGATCTTAATACTTTTACCTCTAGTAGCAATTGGTCAAAAAAAGGATTTAAGAGAATCTTTGTATTTGCATACTAATAAACGATTTTTAGTTTCTGGTGAGCGCTTATTATTTTCCGCTTTTTTACGCAGTGATTTAACCAAGAAACTGACTGACAACAGCCGAATACTTTATGTTGAAATTATTGGAGAAAATGGAATTGAAGATCAACAAAAAGTTGCATTAGTAGATGGTTTAGGAGCCGGATCATTTTTTATAAATTCTTCTATTCCATCTGGAAACTACAATTTAGTAGCCTACACCAGGTGGATGCGAAATTTCAATGATTTCTTAACTGTCCCCATCACTATCATTAATCCATATAAACGACCAGAAGAAAAACAGCAGGAATCTATAATTTTAGAGCCCACAGTAGAAGCAATAAGCAAGTTTGATAAAAATGAGATCATTATTGGTATTGAAAACGAGATAAATGTCAAACTATTAAATGTAGAATCATTTACCGCATACTCAGCTGATCTAGTTGATGGAAATGGAGAAATTCTACAATCACTTTCATTTGACGAAAGTGGTATTGATCATTTTACATTTACACCAGAGTCCGAAAAAGATTACAGAATAATATTAGCAGATTCAAGTGGTAGAAGGTATTTCAGTAATATAATTGTCATAGCTAAAGATAAAAGTTTTTTAAAGGTAAATGACTTTCCAAATCGTCATGAAATAGAAATAGTTTCAAACAGAAATTCAAATGAGGACTACCAATTAAAAGTTGGAACCGGTCAAGAAATTATTTCTAGCTATAATTTAAGAACTGGAAATTCTTTTGCAATCCGAAATAATGAAATACCTACAGGATTCATATTACTTGAATTGTTCTATCATAATACTCTGATTGATCAGGCTTGGTATATAAATGAAAAGGAAAGCTTACAGGAAAAAGAAACTATTTCTGAAAAATTCGATACGAGAACCAATGTTTCACTTTCATTTCCAATTCCACAAGGAACGTATTCAGTATCCGTAAAAAAAAGTTATGAACATAGCGAAAGAAGTCCATTCCATTCTGTAAATAATGAAGTCGCATTCAATATAAAGCCTCTTTTTAATAATAGCAAAGAGAATAACTACCTATTTGAAAGAGCAGATTTCAACCAGATAAAATTATTGCCAGAATCGAGAAATGAATTATTAGAAGGAAAAGTAATCGGTGAAAATAGAGATAGTATCGAGTCTGTATTTTTATCATTTGCAGGGAAAAACTATCAAATCGTGAGTAGTGAGGTAAATAAAGAAGGAAATTTCCTCCTTCATTTTGTAGCGCCAAGTAGGAATTCAAATGCGTACATAGGTCTTTTTGAGAATGATCAAACATTTTCTTATGAATTAAAACCACAATTTATAGGCTCAGAATTAGACTTTGATTACGCAGAAGTAAGTCTTACTGAAGAAGAGCTAAAAGAAATAGAGGAAAGAAGCATCAATGTACAAATTCAAGATATTTATCAATCACAGCTTGAGGACAGCTTAAATTTTAGTTACGTTCCGTGGGATAAAACATTAATAAATTTTGAATACGAATATGTTTTAGAGAATTACAAGAAATTTAGAACAATAGAAGAGCATTTAATCGAATATGTTCTCGGAGTAAGAGTACGTAATGACGAAATAAAAATAACACAGGTTGGTGGTCAAGAATCTTTGTCTACTACTTCCTTGATATTATTAGATGGTATACCTGTTTCTTCCAAGCAAATCTTAGAAATAAATCCATTAAAAATCAAAGCCATTCGAACGCGAAGAGATTTAATATTTGTTTATGATAAAGTTTTTAATGGTGTAGTGGAATTTATTTCTTTCGATTCTAATTTATCTGATTTTAAACCTAACAATGCTGAAAAGGTAGAAATAAAGCCTTTAAGTAGATTTACAGCATCTCAAAAGTCAGAAATTATGAAGGATAATATTCCGTTGAGAAATGATCAGCTATTATGGTCCCCTTTTAATAATGTAGAAAATGATAGTTTAAATGTTGAGTTTATGACAAATGATTTGGAAGGTGAATTTCAAATTGAAGTGGAAGGTTTTACTGAAACTGGAAAACCCATAAGCATCATTCAATATTTTAATGTAATGTCTGCAAAAAATATTGAGTAGTTAAGGGATTATTTATTATGAATTGTGACTGATTCTAATAAATCAATTTTGCTTCAACAACCATTTAATCAGATCATCATTATCAACTATGCTCCAGGAGTGTGGGTGTCTTGAATTATATGGTTTCCTATAACCTTTGTTTTCCGTTAGGATAAGTTCCGCTTTATCGTTACCTAGCCTATTGAGCTCGTTAATCATAGCTGAACATTCAGTAACATTCATACTTGTAAAATCTGCATCTCTTTCTTGTAGCCACCATTGAACATCCGGTTCAGAATAAATTCTCAAAGGTATATTTCCAAATTTTTTAACTGCCGATTGAGTGGTATCCGAAAAAGAGTATGGAGAAATTTTATGGAAATTGGATAATGTTGTTTCTGGTGTTCCACCGAATACTTCCTCTATTCTTTTTACCATATAAACATTTTCCTGACTGGGTTCTTTGTTTACGGAAAGTCTAATATCTCTTTTGCTAGAATTATAGAATCGCTCAAAATCTAGAGGTGGGTCAATTCCGAAAACTGCCTTGGGTTTTACTCGTGCATTTTGTGCATACTTAATAGCTGCACTTCCTCCAATTGAGAATCCTCCTAAATAAAAATTTTGTTCTTCAAGATGGTGTTTGCTTTTAATATCCTTAATTATATTATCCAGTGACTCTTGGCTTGAATTATCCACACCAAAAGAGAATATACCATCTTGCAAAGTTGGGATAATGGTAAGCAACCCATTTTGGGCAGTTAATTTTGGTAAATCGGTTTGTTCTAAAACTCGTTCCGCATTTTGCCCAAAGCCTGGAAGAATTACAATATATCCTTTCAAATCTTGCTCTTCAGGGTACATTATGGTGTAGCAATTTTTAGAAGAGTCGCTTTTATCGAGATATACCTTTTCTATTTTCTGCCCGAACAAATTAGAGCAAAAAAAGAGAATTAGAATAGATAGTTTTAGTTTAAGCATAGTTGAATTAGCTAATTTACTGTTTTTTCAAATTTGAATGATTTGCTTTTATTGGTCACTACAATTTCGTAAGTCCCCTCTTTTAAAGCAAGATGGCAGCTTTCTTTTTTATTTTCTATTTCTGTTATGTCAATAGGAATCGCTACATTAATATCTTCTCCTTTTTTGAAAGCCAAAACCATAACCGGAAACTCAATTGGAATATCATTTAATTTAAGTGAAATGTTTTTGTTTCCATTTTCAAATAACCAATTAGGTCTGGTATCATCATATTTAGTATTTGGATGCAAAACTGCAATGTCTGCCCAAGCTTCGTCTCGTTTATACTTTAAAGGATTATTATATTCATCTATCAAAATGCAAGGTTCGTTGATATCAAGTGCCTTCAGAAGAGGATGATTAAATTCAGTTTTACTTCTTTCGCTATATTCATCTTGATTAATAGTCAATGGATCTATTCCGGCATATTCTGTAAGTCTTCCTGCCATCGCTTTTTCCCATCCACTATAATTTCCTTCCATCAGATGATCAAATCCACAATGAATTAGAAATTTTTCATTCGGTCTGGATTCAATAACTTTCTGTATATTTTTTGCCTGTTCGATTTCTCTGTTTTTTCCAAAATCAGTTCCAATTCTTTCATAGGCAAATACTTCATACCCAATCTCAATTGCCTCTCTTATTAAATTGCCAAACTGAGGGTCTTGCGTGTAATATCCAGTCTTTTGAATAGGATATCCACGACTGTTGAGTGCTGAATCTAAATTCTCCCCATTATCTAAAGCTTCCAATCCCAAATTTTTGTATCCATTATCGAATAGTCTTTGAAGTAATGATTTTGTAAAAGCTCTGTGCATGGAATTATGGTGCGCTTCATTAATCATCACTACCTGATTTTTCTGAGCTTCTTTAATAATATAATCAGCAGCATTTACAATAGAATAATTTGAGTTGATGGAATCTATTTGGTTTTTGGTGTAGCCCCTATTTTGGGTTTGCAGCCCTAAATCCCAATGAATTAAGGCATTTTTATAATCGCCTTTTTTAGCAAAGTCAGCTGCTGAGATTTGATATTTCCATGGAATGGTATCATTTAATATTTGCTCCTCTATCTCATAAGTGTATTTATAGTCTGTTAAAAAGTCAATTTGTTGGATTTCTCTTTCTGTGCAGGAGACTAAAAGGTAAATGATTGATAGTAGTAAGGTTGTTTGTTTCATGGAATTATCAGATTTTTAGCAGGTTTTGTTAATAAACGATTTTCCATTTAGAGCTATTATAATTGCGATAAGTCTTTTTACTAGTATTAATTGGTAATGTATGGCAGCGTTAAGTATAAGCGTAGTGCGGGATTTCGGAGCAATTCGCTGTCCGCCCGCACGAAACTTTGATAAATGCTAAAATACTCATTTTTAACGCACAGCCCACATTGGCTATAGCCTAGTGTGTGTGCCCAGTATGGGCACATCTGGTATCGAAGATACCAGATTATTCCAGAGGGTGCAAGTCCCTTACAGGCAAGTTGGTGAAGCCTGTTAGTAAGCCGCAAGCTGGTTTTCCGTGAGGAATGCAGGGAAAAAAGCGGGACTACAAAATCCGGTACTGACAAACAGGAACGGCATACGGAGGCCAGATAGAGAGGGTGAGCAAGCACATCTTTGCAAAGCCCGTAACCAACAATCTCTATTAGGTAGATGCCGCAGGAATCGGAGGAAGGAATATGTCCATACCTGGGGAGATCTTGGAATAGATTCGGTTTCTATGAGCCAAGAAGTCAGCAGAAGTCATAGTAGTCATGGGTAACGAGCCGTAAGAGCTACGGAGGACTTACAAAATGATGAAGGACGGAACGTCTGGTAATTCGAAAATTCGGTAGGGAGGCTCTGCTAGCCCTATCTCAAAAGTAGAATCGAGGTATAGGTGGTGTAAAGAGCGGCTATATTATGCTTGACGAACCGCTGTATACGAGACCCGTACGTACTGTGGTGTGAGAGGCGCACCGTGGGCTTATGGCTCACGGCCGTCTACTCATATATTTACACCATCAAGCTAAAGTACAATTTTAGATTTCTGTAAATTAGCTAAAATTAAAAACGAAAGGAAAGGATTAAATCTGTCTACTA